>CALPYF020000016.1 GCA_943327755.2 Deinococcus hopiensis KR-140 | reverse complement strand
GTTGGAGGACACGTGGTGGACTGCCTGGGATCGGTCGTGGGTGAAGAGGTTGTGCCTGTCGATGGAGTCGCCAGTAGCGTTCGACAGTGGAGCGACTGACTTGGAATTGTCGAGCAACGTCCGCCTGGCTCATGCCCTCTTGTACGGCGTGGACGATCCGTTGTCGAAGGTCAAGGCTGTACCCGCGTATGGATCACATTACTCCTTCAACGCCTCTGGAAACCGCTGTCAGAAGGAAGCGGTCTTCAAGTTCCGCTGAATCCCCACTGACCGGAGGGCCGCCTGATCGGATCGGGCGGCCCTCTCGCTGTGCGGTCGCCCGAAAAAGGCGGCCAGCCCCGCAGGACCGGCCGCCAGGGTCAACGGGCGATTTAGGCCGCGCCGACCTTCTTGGCGATGATGCCCTCGATGTACTTCACGACGCTCGAGAGGGGCACGCGGCCCAGCACGTCCTCCAGGAACGCGGTGACGAGCATCTTCTCGGCGGTTTCCTTGCTGATGCCGCGCGACCGCAGGAAGAACAGCGCCTCCTGATCCACGGGGCTGGTGGTGCTGCCGTGGCTGCACCGGACGTCGTTCGCGTTGATTTCCAGCTGCGGGACGCTGTAGTTGCGGGCCTCGCTGGACAGCATCAGGGTGCGGTGCTTCTGGTACGCGTCGGTCTTCTGCGCGCCCAGGTCCACCTTGATCATGCCGCTGAACACCCCGACGGCCTGATCATTGTTCACGCCCTTGTACAGCAGGTCGCTGTGCGCGTTCGCGGCCGCGTGGTGCTGCAGGGTGTAGTGGTCGAAGTGCTGATCGGCGTTCGCGAAGTACAGGGCCAGCATCTCGCTGTCCGCACCCTGACCGCGCAGGTACGACTGCATCTCGGTGCGGCTCAGGGTGCCGCCCATCGTGACGACCAGGGAGTTCAGGGTCGCGTCGCGGCCCACGTCACCACGCTGACGCTGGATGTGCGTGACGCCCTCGCCCCAGTTCTGGATGCTGACGTACCGGACGCGCGCCCCGTCCTTCACGACGAGTTCCACCGCGCCGATCGCGTACGTGCCAGGCAGCGCCTCGCTGTCCTGCTCGTCGATGAACGTCACCTGCGCGTTCTCCTCGGCCACGACCAGCGTACGGGTCGCGGTGTACGTCCCGGCCTCGCTCATCACGCGGAAGGACCCCAGGGGCAGCTCGACCTCCACGCCGCGCGGCACGTACACGAACGCGCCGTTCGTCCACAGGGCCGCCGCCAGCGCACTGAACTTCCCTTCGCTGGGGTCAGGGCTCTTGCTGGGCGTCGTGCCCGGCGCGGCGATCGTCGTGTCGTCCGGCACCTCGGCCGGCACCACGCTGTAGAGGTACTGCTGCACCTTGTCGGCGTGCTGCTCCACCGCCGTCTTCAGGTCGGTGAAGATCACGCCCTTCGCGGCCAGTTCGGCCGGGAGTTCCGTGCGGTACACCACGTCCGGGCCGTCCAGCACGAGGAACGCGCCCACGTCCGTGCCGCTCAGGCGCTCCTGCACGCTCGCGGGCAGCGCCGACACGTCCGACACCACGTCACGCTTGCCGTGCGGACGCAGCGCGTCGAAATCGACGTCCACGCGCGTGTACTTCCACGCCTCCACCGACTCCTGCGGGACGTCCAGCGTCGTGAACAGCTCCAGGCTTTCCCTGCGCTTCGCGCTCAGCCACTCGGGCCCCTGCACCTGCGCCAGTTGATCATTGAATTGAGTCATGCGACCTCCAGAAGAAAGAAGAAGAGTCCCTCAGCCGAGGAACGATTCGACTTCGATCACCACGCCGAACGGCGCGTCAAAATAAAAAGTGAGCCGACCGTGGTTCTCACGCGGTGCGGGCACCGTGAAACCACCCTGGGTCAGCTGCGCGTGAATGGCCCTCACCTGCTCCGGCGAGTCCTGCAGGAACCCGATGTGGAACACCTTCGGGTACACCACGTCCTTCGCCCGGAAGACCGAGATCAGCGAATCCGCGTCGTCCAGCAGGAACGTCATCGCGTCCGTGCGGGGCATGCCGTCCGCCTGCCGCAGCCCGAAGAACCGCTCGAAGATCTCGACCGCCTGCGGCACGTCCGTGACGCCCAGATTGATGTGATTGAGTTTCATGATGCGGGGCCTCCGGGGCAGGGGAGACGCCCCCACGCCGCAGCGTGAGGGCGGCAGGGAGCGGTCAGCCGACCGAGCCTTCCATTTCCAGTTCGATCAGGCGGTTCAGTTCCACGGCGTACTCCAGGGGGAGTTCCTTCGCGATGGGTTCGATGAAGCCGCGCACGATCAGGCCGGCCGCCTCGTCTTCAGACAGGCCGCGGCTCTGGAGGTACAGGATCTGGTCGTCGTTGATCTTGGAGACGGTCGCTTCGTGGCCGACGCTGGCGTCTTTTTCCTCGATCTCGATGTAGGGGTAGGTGTCGGTGCGGGCCTCCTCGTCCAGCAGGAGGGCGTCGCATTCGACGTTGGTCTTGCTGCCCTTGGCGCCCTCGTAGATCTTCACGAGGCCGCGGTAGGAGCTGCGCCCGGAGTCCTTGCTGATGCTCTTGGACACGATGGTGCCGCTGGTGTGGGGCGCGAAGTGCACGATCTTCGCTCCGGCGTCCTGGTGCTGGCCGCGACCGGCCATGGCGATGCTCAGGACCTCGCCGCGCGCGCCTTCCTCCAGCAGATAGCAGGCGGGGTACTTCATGGTGACCTTGCTGCCCAGGTTCCCGTCCACCCACTCCATCACGCCGTTGCCGTACACGGCAGCGCGCTGCGTCACGAGGTTGTAGACGTTATGGCTCCAGTTCTGGATGGTGCTGTAGCGGAAGCGGGCGCCTTCCTTCACGACGATCTCGATCACGCCGGAGTGGAAGGAGTCACTGGAGTACGCGGGGGCGGTGCAGCCCTCGATGTAGTGCGCCTGCGCGCCCTCGTCGATGATGATCAGGGTGCGCTCGAACTGCCCGCTGCTCTCCGCGTTGATACGGAAGTACGTCTGGAGGGGAATGTCCACCTTCACGCCCTTGGGCACGTACACGAAGCTCCCGCCGCTCCACACGGCGCTGTTCACGGCCGCGAACTTGTTGTCCTCGGGCGGCACGATCGTCGCAAAATGCTCACGGAACAGCTCCGGGTACTCCTTCAGGCCGTCCTCGATGCTCAGGAACACCACGCCGAGCTTCTCCCACTCCTCCTTGAGGTTGTGGTACACCATCTCGGATTCGTACTGCGCGCCCACACCGGCCAGCGCGGCGCGTTCCGCTTCGGGGATGCCCAGACGCTCGAAGGTCTCCTTCACGTCGGCGGGCACGTCGTCCCAGCTGCGTGCGTTGAAGCCCTCGGGCTTGATGTAGTAGTAGATCTCGTCGAGATTCAGACCCGACAGGTCCGCGCCCCACTCGGGCATGGGCTTGCTCAGGAAGATGTCTAGGGCCTTCAGGCGGAAATCCAGCATCCACTGGGGTTCGTCCTTGGCCTTGCTGATCATTTCCACGACGTCGCGGCTCAGGCCCTTCGGGGCCTTGATCGCGTAGCGTTCCGGGCTGCTCCACCCGTACTCGTACGTGGCGTTGATCTCGTTCACTTCAGGATTGATGGTCATGTGCTGCTCCTTCGGAGGGTGAGAGGGAAGCGAGGGTTGATGGACACGGGACCCGCGTGGGGTCGGCCATCAACCGTCAACCGTTCACCATCAACGGCGTTACGCCGTGGCGAGTTCCTTGACCCAGTCGTAGCCTTCGGTGTCCATCTTCTTGGCGAGTTCGGGGCCGCCGGTCTGGACGACCTTGCCGTCGAGGATGATGTGGACCTTGTCGGGGACGATGTAGTCCAGCAGGCGCTGGTAGTGGGTGATGATCAGGCCGCCGAGGTTCTCGCCGCGCATGCTGTTCACACCCTTGGAGACGATCTTCAGGGCGTCGACGTCAAGGCCGCTGTCGGTTTCGTCCATGATGATGTAGTTGGGTTCCAGCATGAGCATCTGGAGGATCTCGTTGCGCTTCTTCTCGCCGCCGCTGAAGCCGGCGTTCAGGTAGCGTTCGACGATGCTCTCGTCCCATTCGAGGGTCTTCAGGGCGCTCTGAAGCTTGCCGTAGAACTCGGTGAAGCTGACTTCTTCGCCTTCGGCCTTGCGGGCCTGCATGGCGAGGCGCAGGAAGTTGGCGATGGTGACGCCGGGGATCTCGACGGGGTACTGGAAGGCCAGGAAGACGCCGAGGCGGGCGCGTTCGTCGGGCTCCATCTCGAGGATGTTCTGGCCGTCGACGAGGATTTCACCTTCGGTGACGGTGTATTCGGGGTCGCCGACGATGACCTTGGCCAGGGTGCTCTTGCCGTTGCCGTTGGGGCCCATGATGGCGTGCAGTTCGCCGCGGGGCACGGTCAGGTTGATGCCTTTGAGGATGGGCTGGTCGCCGACGGTGGCGTGCAGGTTGCGGATTTCGAGCTGGTGGGTCATGCGGGCTCCTTCGGGAATCAGGGGGTGTTTTGTTAGGAATGATTCCTACTTACCGGGTTATTTTACCCGTCCCGGCGCCTAAAGTCGAGTGATTCACTGCGGATTCTGGGTGGGGAGCGGTGCGCGGGAGGCAGTGGGGAGTGGGCAGTGGGAAGTGGGCTGGTGGTTGGCCTCTGTCCAGCCGGTGAGGGGAGATGAAGTCCGGAGCTCGACACCCGCCCGCGTGACGGCACGAAGCAACCGACCCACTCCTCACTCACTACTCCCCGCTGCCCATCCTCATGAGTGTCCTGCACGTGTTTTTCACGGTTGCCACGTGCGTGCGTGCTACCCGTGGAGGTCATGACCATCCTTGATCTGGTTCGCGCGGCTGGCCCGCTGCTGTGGGTGCTGCTGGCCCTGTCGGTGTACGTGGTCTACCTGAGCGCGGCGCGCGCGCAGGCCCTCTCGCGGCTGGGCGCAGACGCCCGGGCCCTCATCGAACGCGTCCGCGCCGTGACGGCCGAGAGCGGCCCGCACGCCGCGCTGGTCGAGGTGGACCGCGCCGCGCACCCCAGCCCCGCCGCGCAGGTCCTGCGCGCCGGACTGGCCCGCGCCGACCGGGGCGTCCCCGCCGCCGAGAGCGCCATGCACTCCGCGCTGCTGAGTGAAGACGCCCGCCTGTACGCCGGGCTGGGCGCCCTGGGCACCGCCGCGCAGGTCGCGCCGCTGCTAGGCCTGCTGGGCACCGTGATCGGCATGGTCCGCTCCTTCCTGGTGTTCAGCCAGACCACCGCCCCCACGCCCGCGCAGCTGGCGACCGGGATCAGCGAGGCGCTGATCAACACCGCCGCCGGCCTGATCGTCGCGGTGATCGCGTACGTGGCGCGCGGCGCGCTGCGGGCCCGCGCCGACCGGATCATGGTGCAGGCCGAACAGGTGCGCGAGGACCTGCCCGGCTGGCTGACCCGCCCCGCGCCTGCCACCAGTCCTGCCCGGGCCGACACGCCCATGCCGGAGGTCGCCCTGACGTTCGGCGGCGCGCAGTGAAGCCGTTGCCCGGGGCTTCCGCCCGAACGGAACGAATGACGCAACCCGTTCACCCGGAGGCCGGATGACCCGCCCCGCCCGCCGCCGCTTCCGGGGGGATCACGATCCGGTGACGTTCGACTTCGCGCCGATGGTGGACATCGTGCTGCTGCTGCTGATCTTCTTCTTCCTGACGAGCACGCTGGGCGCCCGGCAGAACGCGCTGCCGCTGGACCTGCCGCGCGCGAGCAGCAGCGTGCAGGAAACGCCGGACCTGCCGGTCGTGAGCGTGAACCGCGCGGGGCAGGTGTTCCTGAACGGCAAGGCCACCACCCTGAGTGCACTGGGCGCGCAATTGCGGCCCCTGGCGGAACAGTCGGGCGGCGTGGTGGGCCTGCGCGCCGACGAGCGCGGCAGCTACGGCACCGTCGTCGGTGTGATGGACGAGATCAAGAAGGCCGGGGGCACCCGCCTCGCCCTGGGCACCCAGACCGGCAGTGACGGCGGGGCTGCGCCGTGACCACCCTGCCCCGCCCCGCGCCCCCCAGGCCCGAGTCCCGCGAGGGCCGCCGCGCCGCCGCCGCGACCGTCGCGGTGCACGTGGCGCTGCTCGCCGGCCTGCTGGCCCTGCGCCCCCAGTCCCTGCCGACGGCCGCGACCCCTGATCCGTCGCGCGCGCCGCTGGAAGTCGTGACGCTCGCCCCGGCGCCGACGGACACGCCCGCCCAGGCAACCACACCCGCCCGGACAACCACGACGCCACGCGCGACCCCGGAGCGTCCCCGCCCGGCCACCGCGGCACGGCAGCCGACCGAGTCGCGCGCGACGGATCAGGCCAGCCCCACAGAGTCACCGCGCCCGGCGCCGCAGCCGACCCGGCCAGCCACCGCGCCCACCACAGAGGCCACGGCTCCAGCGCCGACCCGCGCGACGCAGGCGCCGTCCAGCCGTGCCGCCCCTGCGGCGGCTGCGCCGTCGGCTTCGACAGCGACGTCGGCGGATTCCGCTGCGCCAGCCCCGCCGGTCGCGGCGCCTGCCGCAGCGGAATCCGCCCCGCCCGCGCCCCGGGAGGCGCCCGCCACCCCCACCCCGTCCGAGCTGCCCGCGCTGGACGCCCCGACCCGCCCCGCCGCCACCGGGGAGGTGGAGGCCACGCCCGAGTCGGCCCCCGCCCGCGCGGCGGAACCCGAACAGGCCGCTCCCGAGGCGGCGCGCACTGCCGGGGACGCCGCGTCCGCCCCCGAGCCGATCAGCGCCCTGCCGCGCCGCGAGGACCTGACCCGCGCGGACGCGGGCGGTGAGGTCGCCCAGGCCACCCCGGCCCGAGGTGCCAGCCCGGCCGAGGCCCCGGCGGACGTGCGCGGCATTCCCGCCCGGCCCGTGAGCCGCGCCGATACGCCCGCGCAGAGCAGTCCGGTGACTGCCACCACCCGCGACCGGACCAGCCCGGCCGCTCCGGCCAGCCCGGCCGCCGCCAGTAGCCGCGCGGCGCCCAGCGAGCCCGTTCCCAGCGAGCCGGTGGCGGCGGCTCCGGTCGCCTCGACCCGCACGCCTGATCCGGCCGCGACACCCGCGCCCGCCGCGCGCCCGGCCAGTGGCTCAGGCGGAACTGGCGGCTCAGGGGAAACCGGCGAGACACCCTCGGCGATCGCGCCAGCGCCACGCGGCACGACTCCGGCCCCGGCCAGTACCGAGCCGCCTGCCTCCGCCGCAACCCCACGGACCGAGCCCACGACCGGGGGCAGCGCGGCCCCGGCGACCGGCACCCCCAGCCGCGACCCGGCGGCCAGTTCCACCCCGGCGGCCGGGACGTCCCCCACGCGCGGGGCAGGTATGGCGCCCGCCGCAGGGGACGCGGACACCGCCACCTCGGCCCGGCCCGGGACCGGTTCGGGAGGAGACGCCGCTGCGCCCGCCTCCGGTCGTGGGGGCAGTGGCGGCGCGGGCAGTGGCGGCAGTGGCAGTGATCCGGCCGCGCCCCTGGCGCGCGGGGGCGGCGCCGCCGCCGGGGCAGGCAGCGAGACCCGCCCACTGGCCTGCACCGTCGCCATCGACGTGCGCGGGCTGGGGGCGTTCCAGCGGGACATGACCAGCATCGTGTACGCGGGCGGGCAACAGCTGTGGCCCGACGCCGCCCTGATCAAAGGGGTGTCCAGCGAACTCGTGCAGGCGGGAAACCTGCACACCTACGTCACCGCCGAATCGCAGCTGGCCGCCTTCCCGAACGTCACCCGCGTGAAGGCCGAACGCATCCAGCCCAACCGGTTCGCCCCGAACTCGCAGGTGTACACCGACGTGACCCTCTCGGGCGCGGCCGCCGCGCAGTTCCGCTCCGCGGGCAGCGCGTGCCGCGTCGTCTATCTCAAAGATTGAGCCTCAAAGGAGCCCCATGATCCGTCACCTGACCCTGCTGACCCTCTGCTCGTTGCTGGCCGCACCCGCGTACGCGTGGGTACCGAAACTGGAGGACACCACCGCCAAGAACGTCATCGACGGCGCGTACGGCCGCCGCGACCCGGTCGCCACGTACCTGACCGTTGACCTGAGCGTCAAGGACGGCGCGTTCGCCGGTGGGAAGGACGCCGTGACCGCCTTCGACGGCGGCGCGACCTGCGTCGCGGACTGGCTGGCCGCGCCGGACGACTTCACGAAGGGCAGCCGCCCCGCGCAGCTCACCGTGAGCGGGCAGGCGGACCAGCTGTACTTCCAGGCGCAGGATGCCCGCAACAACTTCCAGAACCTCAGCGTGAAGGCCGCGCTGGCCGAGGAGTCCGCCAGTCGCCGCCTCCCGGACGGGCAGCTGCGCGTGGACATCGGCGTGCGCGGCCTGCCGGGCGAGAAGGCCCGGGGCGCGTACCTCGTGCGCCTGAAGGGCCCGGACGGGAAACTGGTCGCGCCCGTGAAGAGCACGTACGTGAACGACTTCAAGCAGGACGGCGGTACCTGGAGTGGCACGCTCGTGTACTACTTCGAGCCGCTGAAGGCCGGGATCGGCGCGAGCGACACCGTGCCCCTGCTGCTGCGCACCGAGGCCGACACGGACTGCGCGTACCAGATTCCCCTGGACCTCGGCAAGTTCAGCTGAGCGCAGAAGACAGGGGGAGCGCCCGGTCTTCCCGGCGCTCCCCCTGTGCTGGGCGGGTTACGGCGTGGTGCCGCCCCGCAGCCGTTCGCGCACCGCATCGATGGCGTCCGGGTTTTCCAGGCTGGTGAGGTCCCCGCGCGTCTCGCCGGTCACCAGCAGGTCGCGCAGGACGCGGCGCATGATCTTGCCGCTGCGGGTGCGGGGCACGGTGGGGGTCACGATCACGCGCGCCGGGCGGGCGATGGCGCCCACGCCGCGCACGACGGCCTCGGCAAGTTCGCGTTGCAGTTCGGGGCTGTCGTGCGCGTCCCCGCGCGGCACCACGAACGCGACCGGCACGGCGCCCTTCACGTCGTCGGGCATGGCGACCACGGCGGCCTCGCTGACGGCGGGGTGGGTGATCAGCGCGGCTTCCATCTCCATGGTGCCGATGCGGTGCCCGGCGACGTTCATCACGTCGTCCAGGCGGCCCGTGACCCACAGCTGCCCGTCGTGGTCGAGCAGGGCGGCGTCGCTGGCGGCGTACGCGCCGGGGAAGTCCGCGAGGTACGTCTGCACGTAGCGGTCGTGGTCGCCCCACACGGTGCGCGCCAGGCAGGGGAACGGCTCGGTGAGGGTCAGGGCGCCCAGTTCGCCGGGGGCGGCCTCCTGGCCGCCCTCCCGCACGACGCGGGCGCGGTAGCCGGGCAGGGGGTGACCGCACGCGCCGGGGCGGGTGGCGGTCAGGCCCACCATGCTGCTCGCCCAGGCGGTGCCGGTCTCGGTCTGCCCGTAGGTGTTGTTCACGAAGACCCGTTCCTGCCCGAGGGTGCGGTGCGTCCAGTGCCACGTCTCCGGGTCGAGCGGTTCGCCGACCAGCCCGATCAGGTGCAGGCTGTCCAGGTTCTGGCCGCGCAGCGCGTCGTCCCCGGCGCGGCGCAGCATCCGCAGGGCGGTGGGCGCGGTGAAGACCTTCGTCACGCCGTACCGGCCGATGATCTCGTACGGGCGGGCCGGGGTGGGCGTGTCGATGCTGCCCTCGTAGATGACGTGGGTCGCGCCGTGCGCCAGTCCGCCGACGAGCGCGAAGATCGGGAAGGTCAGCCAGCCCACGTCCGCCGTGCACCAGTACTCGTCGCCGGGGTGGAGGTTCAGGGCCCACTTCACGTTCGCGTACGCGCCGGTCAGGAAGCCCAGCCCGGCGTGCACGAGGCCCTTGGGTTTGCTGGTGGTGCCGCTGGTGTAGATGATGAAGCCCGGGTCGTTGGCGTCCAGCGCGGCGGGGTCGGCGCGGCGGGTGGTGGCGTCGAGCAGCGCGTGGAAGTCCAGGTCGCCGGGTCGCAGCGGCGCGCCGGGCTCCACGCGGCGGGCCACGATGACCTGCGCGTCCAGGCCGTCCAGCGCCTCGTGCAGGGTGTCGCGCAGGGGCACGACCTTTCCGCGCCGCAGGGTGGCGTCGGTGCACACCACGACCTTCGGCTGCGCGTCCTCCAGCCGGTCGCGTACCGCCGAGGCGCTGAAGCCCGCGAAGATCACCGAGTAGATCGCCCCGATGCGGTAGCAGGCGTGAATGGCGATGAACGCCTCGGGGACGTTCCCCAGGTAGATCGCCACCCGGTCGCCCTTCGTGACGCCCAGGTCTTCGAGCGCGGCGGCGAAGCGGGCGGTGGCGTCGGTCAGCGCGCCGAACGTCCAGGTTTCTCTCAGGCCGTCCTCGCGCTCGTAGCGCAGCGCCACGCGCTCGGGGGGGTGGCGGTCGAGGCAGTTCGTGCTGACGTTCCCGGTCGCGCCGGGGAAGTACTCGAAGTTTCCCAGCGTGCCGTTCAGGGCGGTGGTGGGCGGCGTGACCCAGCTGAGTTCCCGGGCGATTTCCAGCCAGTAGGCCTGCGGGTCGAGGGCGCGCAGCCGCGCGGCGTCCTCGGGGGAGACGGGTGCGGCGGCGGACAGGGTGGGGGTGGGGGGCACCAGCGGGTGGGACAGCAGGGCAGGATCCATGACAGCGGCCTCCGGACAGGTCAGAAGAGAGGGATGGGTTGTGTGGCCCGGTCAGCCTAGCGCCGCCCGCATGAGAGTTCTGCCTGAAGGCCGTGTCCGCCGTGCAGGAACAGCCGGAGGTGCGGACCACTATCCGGGGGCAGGGTGGACAGCGACACCGCCTTAAAAGTATTGATATTTCATTATCAATCGGGCAGAGTGGGGCCCGTGACCCTGCCCCGCCCCACCACCCTGCTCATCACCACGCTCCTGACCGGCCTCCTGGCCACTGCCAGCGCCGCCCCCATCACCCTGCGGCACGTGGCAGGCACCACCACCCTCCCCGCGCCCGCCACCCGCGTCGTCGCGCTCGGCCCGCACGCGCTGGACCTGCTGCTCTCACTGGGCATCCAGCCCGTCGGCTACGGCGAGGCCGCCCAGCTCAACCTGCGCCAGTACGGCTCACCCATCCGCCAGATCCGCTACCTGGGCAGCCGCGTGACCGGCGCGCCCACCTACGTCGGCGACCGCTTCAAACCCAACCTCGAAGTCCTCGCCAGCCTGAGGCCCGACCTGATCGTCGGCGAGCACTTCGCGCAGGACACCTACCCCGCCCTGAACGCCATCGCGCCCACCCTGCTCTTTCACGGCACCCACAGCGGCGACTGGCAGAAGACCCTGCCGGTCCTGGCCCGCGCCGTGAACCGCCCCGAACGCGCCGCGCAGGTCATCCGCCAGCGGGCCGCCGCCACCGACCGCGCCCGCCAGACCCTCCCCGCGTGGCTGCGCGGCCGCCGCGCCCTGATCGTCTGGAACGCCGGGGGCGCCACCCGCGACCTGTACACCGTCCTCGGCCCGACCGACTGGACCGGCGGGTACTTCCAGAACCTGGGCCTGACCCTCGACCTGCCCGGCCGCCAGGACCCCAGCCTGGGCGAAGGCTACCTGAAACTGAGCAGCGAGGGCCTGAGCGCCACCCGCGCCGACGCCATCTTCGTGATCGCCTCCGGGAAGAACACCGCCGCGCAGGCCCGGCGCGACTGGCACGCCAACCCCTTCGCGCAGCGCCTCCCGGCCAGCCGCGCCGGACACGTGTACTTCCTGGACATGCAGCTGTTCGGCCGCCTGCGCGGACCCATCGCCGAGGACCTCATGACCCGCGAACTGACCCGTACCCTCCGCTGAGCCCGCCGCGCACCGGACAGGACCGGACAGGGCTGCCCTAGAATGCCGGGCGTGCCTGCTTTCCCCCTCCTGGCCGTGGACATCGGCAACACCAGCACCGTGATCGGCCTGGCCGACGAGCAGCTGAACCTCACGAACACCTGGCGCATCCGCACGAACCGCGAGCACCTCCCGGACGACCTCGCCATGCGCCTGCACGGGCTGTTGCAACTCACGGGAGCGCCCATGCCGCGCGCCGCGATCCTCAGCAGCGTCGCGCCGCCCCTGGGGGAGAACTACGCGCTGGCCCTGCGCCGCCACTTCGCCGTGGAGGCCTTCGAGGTGCGCGCCACGAACCTCCCCGACGTCAGCGTGGAACTCGACGTGCCCGACGCCGTGGGCGCCGACCGCCTGTGCAACCTGTTCGGCGCCGAGAAGTACCTGGGGCACCACGAGTACGCCGTGGTCGTGGATTTCGGGACGAGTACGAACTTCGACGTGATCGGCCGGGGCCGCCGCTTCCTGGGCGGCGTGCTCGCCACGGGCGCGCAGGTCAGCGCCGACGCGCTGTTCAGCCGCGCCGCGAAACTGCCGCGCATCACGCTCCAGGCGCCCGCGACCGCCATCGGGAAGAACACCACGCACGCCCTCCAGTCCGGTCTCGTGTTCGGGTATGCCGAGATGGTGGACGGCCTGCTGCGCCGCATCCGCGCCGAACTGCCCGGCCCCGCCGTCGCCATCGCCACCGGGGGCTTCTCACGCACCATCGAGGGCATCTGCCGCGAGATCGACCACTACGACGAGACCCTGACCCTGCGCGGCCTCGTGGAACTCTGGGCCAGCCGCTGACGCGTGAAGAGGGGGCCGCCGGACGTGATGCCCGGCGGCCTCCGCGCTGTGGACGCTCAGGCCCAGGGGTTCAGGACGACCTTGATGCAGCCGCCCTGCTTGTCCCGGAAGGTCCTGTACAGGTCCGGCGCGTCGTCCAGCGAGGCGCGGTGCGTGATCACGAAACTCGGGTCGATCTCGCCCGCCTCGATGCGCGACAGCAGCGGCGCGACGTGCCGGTGCGTGTGCGTCTGCCCCATCCTGAAGGTCAGGCCCTTGGCGAACGCCGCGCCCATCGGGACCTTGTCGATCAGGCCGCCGTACACGCCGGGCAGGCTGACCGTGCCGCCCTTGGCGCAGCTGAGCAGCGCCCAGCGCAGCGCCGTGATGCGGTCGAAACTGAGTTTCAGGCGCTGCCTGGCGGTATCGACCAGCGCGCCGGGGCCGTGCCCGTGCGCCTCCATGCCCACCGCGTCGATCACGTGATCCGGGCCGCGCCCGCCGGTCGACTCGCGCAGCGCGACCAGCACGTCCTCCTGCTCGTAGTTGATGACCTGACACCCGGCCGCTTCAGCCATGGCCAGCCGCTCGGGCACCCGGTCGATCACGATCACGTGAGCGGCCCCGAGCATCTGCGCGCTGCGGGCCGCGAACTGCCCGACCGGCCCCGCCCCGAACACCGCCACCACGTCCCGCCCCGGCACGATGCCGCAGTTCTCGGCGGCCTGATACCCGGTGGGGAAGATGTCGGTCAGGAACAGCACCTGCTCGTCGCGCAGATCCGACTCGATCCTGTGCGGGCCCACGTCCGCGAACGGCACCCGCACGTACTGCGCCTGCCCGCCCGCGTACCCGCCGTACATGTGCGAGTACCCGAACAGCCCGCCGCCGCTCACGCCGCCGTACAGCGCCTCGGCCATGCGGTGGTTCGGGTTGGAGTTGTCGCACGCGCTGAACAGGCCCCGGCGGCACGGATCGCACACGCCGCAGGAGATGTTGAACGGGACGACCACCCGGTCGCCCACCTTCAGGCGGCGCACGTCCCGGCCGACCTCCACGACCTCACCCATGAACTCGTGCCCCAGGATGTCGCCCTTCTCCATGCTGGGAATCACGCCGTCGAGCAGGTGCAGGTCCGAACCGCAGATCGCCGTGGAGGTCACCCGGATGATCGCGTCGGTGGGCAGCAGCAGCGTGGGGTCCGGGACCGTCTCCACGCCCACGCGGTTCGCGCCCTGCCAGACGATGGCCTTCACGCCTGCCCCCCGGCGCGGGCGCTGCTCTGGCCTTCGGTGGTGGGCGCGAAGCCCAACTCCTGCTCGCGTTTGAAGCGCATCAGGTCGTCCCGCAGCTGCTGCGCGGGTTCCTCGCCGAACAGCCGCGCCGCGATCGCCCCGGCGGACCCGCCCGGCGGGTGGTACGCGAGGCGCACGACGACCTCGGTACCCCGGTCACCCGGCGCGGGGCGGAACAGCACCTCGCCGTGGTTCTCGACCGCCGCGCCCGGCAGGGCCGCCCAGGCGATCCGGCGGCCCGGCTCGTCCGCTGTGATTTCCGCCTCCCAGCTGACCGTCCCGGTGGGCGCCTCGACCGTCCAGCGCGAGCGGCGCCCGTCCAGTACCTCCACGGCCTTCAGGTGCGTCATCAGCCGCGGCAGGCTCGCCAGATCGCGCCACACGCGGTACAGGTCGTCCGCTGGCTTGCCGATCGTCACGGCGTCACTGACGAGCACCTCGCCCTGCGGCGTCTGCCGGATCTTCAAGGCCGTCGCCAGGGGGTTGCGGCCCGTGGCGGCCATCGCGGCCAGCCCGGCGCCCACGCTGCCCAGCACCAGTTTCCGGATGGGCCGGGCGCTGCGCAGGCCCGCGCCCATCAGGGCCACACCCACGCTGCCCATCACCGAACGCTCCAGCGCCGGAAGCTGCCCGGCCGCGTCGGTCTGAGGTTCGGTGGGCGGGGTGCTGCCTTCGGGTGGGGGAGTGGATCGGTCTTCGCTCATGGGGAACCTCCGGAAGTGGCGCGCGGGCGCGGCAGGAAAGGGAGACGGACGCAGGGCACGCGGGAGGTGAGGGGCCAGTCCACCCCGGGGCGGCCCGGCACATTGCGCCCCGGCGCACCGTGTGACCGTCCCCTCAAGGCTCAGTTCAGGTCGCCGTTGCGGGGCTGCCCGTGCGCCCCGCGCTGGTTGAACTCCGCTTCCGCCGCGCGCTTGATGGGATTTCCCTGAGTGAGGTGACCCTCCACGTCCCGGCCTGCCCGCGTGACGTCCGTGCCCGCCGGGGCGGGCAGCAGCCGGTTCGTCAGAGCCATCAGGTCTGCCGTGAGCTGCGGCGCCAGCGCCTGCCCCACGCGCAGCAGCCACGCCGGGCCGCCCACCATCGTCTCCGCGTCCCCGCGCACCAGGGCGTTCACGATCCGCCGCGCCGCCTCCCGCGCGTCCAGCGACACCACCGGCAGGCTGTCCGCCGTGGCGAACCACGCGTACTCCTGCGCGTGACGGCCCTTCACGCTGGCGTTCATGGGACTCCCGGTGCGCATCAGGCCCGGCAGCACCGTCGTGACCGTGATGCCCTCGCGCGCCAGTTCCGAACGCAGCGCCTGACCCAGCCCCGCCGACGCGAACTTGCTCACCGAGTACGGCGCCAGATGCGGCACCGCCACCCGTCCCCCCACCGACGACACGATCAGCACCCGTCCGCCGCCCCGCAGGTGCGGGCGCGCCGCGAGCGTCAGGCGCAGCGGGGCCAGGGCGTTCACCTCCAGGATGGACCGGAAGTCGGCCTCGGTCATGTCCGCCAGCGGCCCCACCTGAATGAGCCCCGCGTTGTTCACGAGCACGTCCAGCCGCCCGTGCGCCCGCACCGTCTCCTGCACGGCGCGGTCCAGGTCCGCTTCGCTCGTCACGTCCCCCACGACCACCTGCACCCGCGTGCCCGCGTTCAGGCGCGCCCGGGCGCGGTCCAGGTCGGCGGCGGTGCGAGCCATCAGCGTGACGTTCGCGCCGCGGTCCAGCAGCTCACGGGCCAGCGCCAGCCCCAGCCCGCGCGAGCCGCCGGTCACCAGAGCCGCGCGGCCCGTCAGGTCGTACGGCGCACGGAAGGCGCGGCGGGCCGCCACGGCCCCCACCGCCGCCGTCAGAAGCAGTCGTTTCGGAAGTCGCATGCCCGCAGTGTGCCCCGCCCCGCGCCGAGAGGGCCGCTGCGTGAAGCGGTGGCCAAGGCCGCAAGGCACCTTTTGAGACGGGGCGCGTATGCAGATCCTGCCCCGTTGGATCACCGGTTTTTCCCGCGCCGGACGGAATCAACGTTCCTCTCATCCCTCTGGTCCACATGAGGGGCGCGTGACGGGCGTGCAGCACGCCTGAACCCGCACCTCAGCGCCGGGCTGGCCCATGAGACCCCTCATGCCCGAGTCGCAAGGCCAGCGCGGCCGCGCTCAGAGACGTGCCACGCGCGCCCCGCAGCATGAGCGGCAGGAGGAACCACCATGATCAACACCAAGATTCTGACCGCCCTGACCGCCCTCACCCTCAGCGCTGGCGTGGCCTCCGCCACCAGCACCAGTACCGGCAGCGTCGGCGTGAACCTCGGCGCCAGCGTGAACGCCATCCTCGGCGCCACAACGCAGGCCAGTGAAGGCCAGACCGGTGACCGTGACCAGAGCAGTGGCAGCCTGCTCGGCGCCGTGAGCAGCAGCCTCAGCGCCGGCGTGAGCGCCAGTGGCCGCACGACCACCGAGAACGGCAGCGCCAGCGGCAACCTGAACCTCGGCGTGGACGCTGGCCTCGCAGCCCTGCTCGGCGCCGCCGCCAGCAGCACGGACGGCCAGGGCAGCGCCTCGCTCCTGACCGGCCTGGGCAGTGCCCTGAACGTGACCGCCGCTGCCAGCGGCACTACTCAGCCCTGACGCAGCCGCCCAGCAGCGTCCCCCGGCCAGATGGCGGGGGGGCGTCCAGCGTGCGTTCATAGCGGTTTTCAGGTGTGGTGAGGGAACATCTCACCACGCCTGAAACGAGCAGAGCGAGAAACCGTCAACTCCACTTCCACCCGCTGTCGGGCTACCCTGGACGGTATGACCGCCCCCCAGCGCATCGTCAGCCTGCTGCCCAGCGCCACCGACCTGCTGTTCGATCTGCTGACCGACCTGGGCCTGGCAGGGCGCGTGGTGGGGGTCAGTCACTCCTGCGACCACCCGCGCGCCCGGCACCTGCCGGTCCTGACCCGCTCCATCGTGGACAGCGGCGCCCCGCAGGCCGAAATCGACCGGGCCGTCAGTGAGGCCGTGCGGGAGGGCCGTGCCCTGTACCAAGTGGACGGCGAACTGCTCGACCGGCTGAAGCCCGATCTGGTGGTCACGCAGGGCGTGTGCGAGGTCTGCGCCGTCACGCCCGGCACGCTGCAGGACGCCGTGCGGTACCTGCCCGGTTGCCTGCCCGCCGCGAACGTCCTGAGCCTGGAAGGGAAGAGTGTGCAGGGCATTCTGGACGACCTGCGGGCCCTGGCCGCCGCGACCGGCCTCCCCGAGACCGGCGAGGCCCTTGCCCGGCAGGCGCAGGCCGACTGGGACGCCATCCGGCCCGTTCCTCACGCGCCGCGCGTCCTGACGCTGGAGTGGACCGAGCCGCCCTTCTCCGGGGGGCACTGGGTGCCCGAGCAGGTCGAACGGGCGGGCGGCGTGAACGTCCTCGGGACGCCCGGCACCGACTCGGGCCGCGCCACCTGGGAGCAGATCGCGCCCCTGCGGCCCGACGTGAGTGTCGTCCTGTGCTGCGGGTACGGCCTGCGCGACAACGCCGCCTTCGCCCGCGACCTGCCGGACCTGCCGCTGGGCGAGGTGTGGGCGGTGGACGCCAACGCGCTGTTCAGCCGCCCCGCGCTGGGCGTCGTGCGCGGCGCGCAGGTCCTCGCCGACCTGCTGCGCGGCCACCCCACCCCCGGCCACAGCGAACGCATCCGCTGAAGCTGGCCTGCGGGAGGTGGCCTACGCGGGCCGCATGATCCGCAGGTACGCCCGCCACGGCCCCACCGCCTCCCGGTACCCGCCGCCCAGCGTGCGCGTGACCTGCAGGACGTGATCCAGATCATGCGCCGCCCAGGTCGCCAGCAACTGCGCCAGCGTCACCGGCCCGAACTCCGGGTGCGTGCCCCGCCGCGCCAGCTCCGCCGGACCCGGGTTCAGGGCGTCCAGCGCCCGCAGGCTCTCTGCCCGCACCGCCGCGAAGTCGTCCAGCAGTTCATCCAGCGACCGCGCCGCCTCCGCCGCCTGATGCCCGGCCCGGTCGAACGGCGGGAACACCTCCGCCTCGCCCGACGCGAGCAGCACCCGCGCGCGCGGCAACCAGTTCGTGCGGTCCGCGTGCGCCAGATGCGCCACCACCCCACGCGGCGACCACGTCCCCGGCCCCTCGTCCAGCCCCGCCCAGTTCTCCGGCAGCCCGCGCAGCAGCGCGTCCAGCACGCCCGGCGTCCGCGCCAGCTGCCCCCGCACCGTCCCCAGATCCACGTTCATACGGGCAGCATAAAAGGGCAGAGGCAGGCCGCCTCACGCCGCCCGCCCCCTGAATCCCCCCGTACGTCAGTTGATCATCTTCGTCTTGTTCGTCATGAAGTCCATCAGCACGTACTGCCCGATGTTGTGCGGCGTCGTGAAGTACGCCTTGCCGCGCGTCATCTCGCTGACGCGGCGCACGAAGCCCACCAGATCCGGGTCGCGGGCCAGCATGAACGTGTTCACCTGAATGCCGCTGCGGCGGCAGTTCGCGACCTCGCGCAGCGTCGCGCCCAGCACGTACGGGTCCAGGCCGTACGCGTTCTTGTAGATGCGCCCGTCCGGCAGCGTGAGGGCCGAGGGCTTCCCGTCGGTGATCATCACGATCTGCTTCATGTCCTTGTTCTCGCGCTTCAGCAGCTGCTGCGCCAGCCGCAGGCCGCCCGCGGTGTTCGTGTGGTACGGCCCGATCTGCGCCTGCGCGAGCTTCCCGACCGGGACCTCCTCGGCGCTGTCGTGGAACAGCACGAACTTCACGGTGTCCCCCGGGTACTGCGTGCGGATCAGGTGGGCCAGGGCCAGCGCGACCTGCTTGGCGGGCGTGAAGCGGTCCTCGCCGTACAGGATCATGGAGTGCGAGCAGTCGAGCAGCACCACCGTCGCCGCCGACGAGTTGTACTCCGCCTGCCGGATCACCAGATCCGATTCCTCCAGGTTGTCGAAGCCCTTGCTGATCACGTTCCCGAGCGTGGCGGTCGTGTCGAGGTTCATGGTGTCCCCGAACTCGTAGCCCTTGAGTTCACCGGTCATCTCGACGCCCGACGCGTACTCGCGCGTGTCGTGCGACCCGGCGCTGCTGCGCCCCAGGCCCCCCATCAGGTCCCGCAGGCTCTTGTACCCCAGGAAGTCGATGCTCTTGTCCGTCAGCTGGAACTTCGCGTCGCCGGGATCCCCCGCGCCGCCCGCCCCATCCTCCTCGAACTCCTTGCGGATGAAGCCGTCCTGCTGGAGCTTGTCCATCAGGCGCTGGATCTGCTGGCCCAGCCCGGTCTCGCGGATGTCGTCGGCCTGCATGGCCTCCATCAGTTGCTCTTCCGGAATCATGTTCCGCTCGGCCAGCGCCTGCAGGATGGCGTCGAACAGGTCGTCCATGCTGGGGCGCGCGTCCGGGTCCGGGTCGTACGGGTCGTTCATGCCCTGGCCCAGCAGCGCCTCCTGAATCATCTGCATCAGCTCGCTGCTCTCGAGCTGATCGAGTTCCCCCTCGAACTTGCTGTACCGCGTGACACGCGCCATGTGAACCTCCGTTGCGGCCCAGCATGGCGCGTTTGGCGCGCGGGGTTTGTAAGGCTCTGGGCGTTTGCGTGCCTGGGGGTGGCCGCAGGTGACCGGGCGGGCCGCGAACGTGAAGGGAGGCCCCCCGGACGTGTGGCGGCGCGCGCGGCGCGCGGTGCGTCAGAATGGAGGGCATGACTGATCCCGTGACTTCCGTTCGTCCTGACGCCCGGCTCGTGCGCCTGCACGCCGGGCGGGGCGATCCGCACGCCCGCCTCGCCGGGGCGCTCGCCGACCTGGAGGGCGCCGCGTGGGGGCTGCTGCTGCGTGACGAGACGGCCCTGGCCCGCCAGCTGGCCGACTCGTTGGGTGCGGGCACGCTGCGGGTGGACGCCCGCGTGCGCGTGAGCCGCGAGGCGCTGGCCGCCGCCGGGCTGGCCGCCGCCAGTGTGGACGCCGACTGGCGCGGCGCGCGCGCCGTGTGGCTGCTGGAACCCACGGCCGCCGAGCTGGACCGCGCCCGCCGCGCCGGGGTGCCCGTGATCGTGGACGCGACGCTGGCGCCCGGCGGGAACTGGCTGGCGCAGGGCGCACGGCTGGTCGTGTACCGCGACAGCGTGACCCTGACCGGTCACGGCGACGCGCCCCTGAGCACCCTGTTCGGCGCGGGGGCCGCGCCCGCCCCGGTGGCGGCCGCGCCCAGCGACCTGAGCGTGGCGCTGGCGCTGCGGGACGTGGCGACGCTGCCGCTGCGGCTGGCGCGCGTGGCCCGCACGACCACGCAACTGGCCGAGCGGCTGGGCGGCGCGGCGCAGCCCGCCGGGCCGACCGCGCTGCTCCTCGCGCCCGACGAGGCGGCGGACAGCGAGGCTCCGCTGGGTGGCGTGCTGGCGGCGGCGCGCAGCGTGCCGGGCGGCGTGCTGATCACGCCGGGGCTGGAGGACGCCCGCGTCGCGCTGGCCCTGCTGCGCGGCGAGACTGGTGTGGAGGAGGCGCCCGCCACGCCGGTGGCCCCGGAGGCTGCCGCGCCGCAGGAGGAGGACCGCCGCGAGCAGCGCCCGGAGGGCCGCGCAGAGGGCCGCCCGGATCAGCGGGGCGAGTTCCGGGAGCGCCGCGAGAGCCGCGACCGCTTCGAGCGGCGCGAACGTGGGGGCCGCCGGGATGACCGGCGCGACGACCGCCGCGAGCGGGGCGGCCGCGACCGTTTCGAGCGCCGCGACTTCCGCCCGCCCGTGACCGGTGCGCGCGGCGAGCAGCCCGACGCGCCCAGCACCCCCTCCCAGCCGGACATGCCGGAACGCTTCACCTTCGAGCCGCTCACCGCGGCCCCCGTGGGCACGCCCAACCCCGCCCCGGTGCCCGCCCCCCAGCCCGAGCCGGAGGAGACCTGGGAGCCCGAGATCGTGTTCAGCGACTCGCCCGCGCAGGTCGCCGCGCCGCTGCCCACCCCGGTCAGCAGCGGCCCCGACGCCCCGAACCTCCCGCAGGTGCCGGACGTGCGCCATCAGGCCGTCGAGGACCAGGACCAGCCCGCCGAGGAACAGAGCGAGCCGGTCACGGCGCAGCCTGCCGCCCTCCAGCCCGAACCGGAACCCACGCCCGAACCCGCCCCGGTCATCCTGCCCCCCGACCTGCCCGGCGGGAAGGAGGACCCGGCGGCGAACCTCACCGACGAGCAGATGGCCGTGTACGCCCGCCTGCGCGAGTGGCGCAACGCCGAGGCCAAACGCCAGGAGATCAGCCGCTTCATCATCGCCAGCAACGCCACCCTGGCCGAGATCGCCCGGCGCGTCCCGTACACCCTGGACGACCTGCGCGAGGTCAAGGGCATGGGTCAGGCCCGCCTGGGCAAGTACGGCGACAAGATCCTGGACGTCGTGCGCGGCTGACCGAACACGCAGGCAGCGCAAGGAGGGGGAGGCTGGCCGCCGGGTCAGCCCCCCCTCTTCATGTTGGCTCAAGGCGCCCGGGCCGCCCCGGCAGGTACGCTCGACCCATGAGCCCCGACTTCGTGCGGTACCGCGACGACCTGGAACGCCCGCAGCCCGACGAGGCGCGCACCTTCGCGCAGCTGGCCCGCGTCATGCAGGGCTACAGCGAGGCCTTCCACACCCGCTACCACCACGCGGTGCGCCCCGTGCACAGCAAGGGTCACGGCCTGCTGATCGGGGAACTGGAGGTCCCGGACCTGCCGCCTCACCTCGCGCAGGGGCTGTTCGCCGCGCCCGGACGCTACCCGGCGGCCGTGCGGCTGTCCACCCCGCCCGGTGACATCCTGCCGGACAGCGTGTCCACGCCGCGCGCGCTGGCCCTGAAGGTCGTGGGTCCGGCCGGGCAGGTCATGGTGGACGGCCACGCGGGCGAGGTCACGCAGGACTTCCTGCTCAACAACGGCCCCGTGTTCGCCGCGAAGGACGCCAGCGGGTTCCTGAACAACCAGCTGCCCATCCGCCTGACCCTGAACGCCCCGGAGGAACTCAAGGTCGCCGCCGCGCTGGGCGCGCAGGTCGCGGCGCGCGTCGCACCCGAGGGCAGCCCGCTGGCCGGCGCCCTGAAACAGCTCGGCGGGCACCCCTACACCCACCCGCTGGGCGAGACGTACTACTCGCAGCTGCCCCTCCGCTGGGGCGAGTACGTGGCGAAGGTGGCCCTCGTGCCCACCTCTGACCACCTGCGCGCCCTGACCGGGCAGGCAGTCCGCGTCCTGGGGCCGGGCCGCGCCGACGCCCTGCGCGCCGCCATCGCCCAAATCATCCGCGCGTCGGGCGGCACCTGGGACCTACGCGCGCAGCTGTGCACCGACGAGACCCGCATGCCCATCGAGGACGGCTCGGTCCGCTGGGACGAGACCCTCAGCCCCTTCGTGACCGTCGCCCGGCTGCACGTCCCCCCGCAGGACCCCGCCCGGCCCGACAAACTGGTATTCGCCGACGACCGCCTGAGCTTCAGCCCCTGGCACGCCCACGCCGCACACCGCCCGCTCGGCAGCGCCATGCGCGCCCGCCGCCATGTCTACGAGCAGTCGGCGGCCTTCCGGCGGGAACACAACGACGAACCCCTGCGCGAACCCCGCACGGCAGGCGACCTGCCCACCCCCTGACCTGGGCGGTCAGCCCTGCCCGTCAGGCCTGCTCGTCCGGTCCGTAGCGGTGCTCGGTAGGCAGGGGCGCGCGGTCGTGGGTGGCCTGCGCCACCCGCGCGGCCAGCGGGAAGTCCACGGCGGCGTACCACGCTTCCTCCAGGCCCGCGCCGCCGGGATCGGGGCGGTACACGCACAGTGCCGGGCCGTAGCTGCACGCGCCCAGGCAGCCGCTCTCGGTGAGGCGCAGCGTCCCGCCGCGTTTGTAGTACGCCAGCGACTGGCGCTCCAGGTGATTCCAGAGTGCCTTGTGCAGCAGCGCGGAGCCGCGCGCCTGACAGTTCGGGCCCTGGCAGACGAGCAGGTGGCCGTGGGTGGGGAAGAACTTCGGGGGCATGCCTCTCCTTGCGCGGCCCTGAGTGGGCGTCGCTCAATCCTGGGGGATGACCAGCAGGCGGTCTGCGTGCTGCACCACGTTGACGTGCAGCCCGTACGCGGCGTGCAGATGCTCGGGCGTCAGCACCTCGTGGGGGGTGCCGCTGGCCTGCACCCGCCCGCCGCAGAGCAGCACGAGGTGATCGGCGCGCGCGGCGAGGTTCAGGTCGTGCAGCACCGCCACGACGCCCAGCCCGCCCGCGACCTCGCAGCGCAGGTAACGCACGACGTCCAGCGCGTACGCGAGGTCGAGGTGGTTGGTGGGTTCGTCCAGCAGCAGGAAGCGCGGTTCGGCCGCCAGCGCGCGGGCCAGCGCCGCCCGTTGCCGCTCTCCGCCGCTGAGTTCGGACACGCGGCGGTCCTCGAACCGGCGGGTATCGGTGCGGTCCAGCGCGGCGTCCACGGCGGCCTCGTCGGCGGGCGTCCAGGGGGTGCGGGGCAGCAGCCCGAAGCGCCAGTCGCCCGCGCCGCGCCCCAGCGCCACCACGTCCCGCACGCGCGCGCCGTCCGGCAGGCCCTCGCTCTGCGCGAGGTACGCCAGCTGCCGCGACCGCTGCGCGCGGCTCCAGGCCCCCAGGGGCCGCCCGGCCAGGGTCACCTCGCCCCCCGTGACCGGGTTCAGGCCCAGCAGGGCGCGCAGCAGCGTGCTCTTACCCGCGCCGTTCGGGCCGATCACGGCGCTGAACACGCCGGGCCGGAACGCCGCGCTCACGCCCCGCACCGCCGGGAACGACCCGGCCTGCACGTGCACGTCCCGCGCGACCAGGGCGTCCCGGGGGGTCGCCTCCGGCTGGCGTGGCGCCGTGTGGTGCAGCAGGTCAGTCATGGCGTTCCTTGCGCAGCAGCCACAGGAAGAACGGGCCGCCCAGCAGGGTCGTCACGATGCCCACCTGCGACAGTGGCGTGGTGCGGGCCAGCAGGTCCGCGCCGACCAGCAGCGCCCCGCCCAGCAGCGCCGACAGGGGCAGCAGCGTGCGGTGCCCGGGCCCGAACGCGAGGCGGATCATGTGCGGCACGATGAGTCCCACGAAGCCGATCACGCCCACGTACGCCACCGCGCCCGCCGTGGCGAGGCTCGCGGCGATCACCGCGATCAGCCGCAGCCGCTCGACCGGGACACCCAGGCTGCGGGCGGTCAGTTCGCCCAGCTGCAGGGTGTCCAGCGCGCGCGCCAGCAGCAGCAGCGCCCCGCAGCCCAGCGCCGCGTACGGCAGCACGGTCAGCACGTCCCGCCAGCCGCTGAAGCCCAGGTCGCCCAGCGTGTACGCCAGCACCTGCCGCGCGCGGTCCTCGCCGCGCAGGATCAGCGCGGTGGTCGCCGCACTCAGGACGCTGCCCACCACCACGCCCGCCAGGATCAGCCTCGTGGGCGGAAAACGCCGCCCCTCACGCGCCAGGGACAGCGTGCACGCCACGGCGACCAGCGCGGTCAGCAGCGCCGACACCGGGATCAGCGCGCGGGGCCACCCGGCCACGATGGCGACCGTGGCACCCAGCGCGCTGCCGCTGGCGACGCCCAGCAGGTACGGGTCCGCCAGCGGGTTGCGGAACACGCCCTGGAAGGCGCCGCCGCACACGCTGAGGCTCGCGCCCACCAGCGCCCCCATGACCACGCGCGGCAGGCGGATCTGCCACACGATCACGTCGTTCCCCTCCAGCGCCTGCCGGGTCACGCCGCGCCACAGCGCGCCCAGCACCTCGCCGGGCGGGATCGTCACGCTGCCCAGCCCGGTGCCCAGGACCACGGCGGCCAGCAGCAGCGCCGCGAGCAGCAGCGTGCCCAGGCCCACCCCCAGCCCCCGGCGCGGCGCGGCGGCCTGCATTTACCTGAACAGTTCCGGGTGAATCAGTTTCGCCAGCCCCATCAGCGCCTGCCCCAGGCGCGGCCCCGGGCGGCCCAGCATGGTGTTCAGCTCGGTCGGGATGTCCTTGACCTTCCCGGCTTTCAGGGCGCTGATGCCGCTCCAGCCGGGACGCGCGCCCGCCGTCTTGGCGTCCACACCCAGGATCAGCTGCGGGTTGGCCTTCACGATGAACTCGGGGTCCACCTTCGGGAAGTCGCCCATGCTGGCCGGGATGATGTTCCGCGCGCCCGCCTTGGTCAGCAGCACGCCCATGAACGAGTTCGGGCCGATCGAGTACGGGGTGGGGTCGATCTCGAAGTACGCGGTGGGTTTGCGCACGGCGTTCTTCGTCAGGATCTCCACGCGCGCGATGTCGCCCTTGATCTTCGCCACGAGGTTCCGGGCCTGCGTCTCGCGGTTCAGGATCTTCCCGAGCAGCAGCGTCTTGCTGAACACCTCGTCGTACGTCTCGGGATTCACGGCGATCACGGTGACGCCCGCCTGCGTCAGCGGCTCGGCCAGCTTCCCGTACTGGCTGACGAGCACCACGTCGGGTTTCAGGGCCACCATCGCCTCGATGTTCGGGTTGTACAGGCCGCCCACCTTGGGCAGTTTCGTCACCTGCTGCGGGTAGTCGCTGTAGTCGTCCACGCCCACCAGCCGGTCGCACAGGCCCAGCGCGCACACGGTCTCGCTGGTGCTGGGCAGCACGCTGATGATCCGCTTCGGCTCGGTCTTCAGGATCACCTTGCGGCCCAGGTCGTCGGTGATCGTCAGCGGGTAGGAGGTCGCGGCGGCCGCGCCACTCAGGGCGCCGCTCAGGGTGATCAGGGTCAGGATGCCTTTCATGGAAAACTCCTTCCCTGCGGCAACGAAACGCGCCGCCCGGTTGGGGGCGGCGGCGGGAAACACAGTGTCCGTGGCAGGCCCCGCACAGGGGGCGCTCACGGCGTGCCCCCAGTCCGCGAGGGGTCAAGCCACGCCCGCCCACTCCGGGCGGCGCGAACGGCGGGGGTGCTCGGCCTTCCCAGGCCGCCCATCATGTGATGGGGGGGCAGGATTACCGTTGCGCGACAGGGCCGGACTCTCACCGGACTTCCCCCCGCAGCCGTCACCCCAGAGCATAGCGCACGCCCCCGCTCATCTGAGGCGCCGCGTTCCTCCGGGGGTCCTTACACTCGCGTCATGGCCAACCTGTTCCTGGGCATCCTGCTGCTGTTCGTGCTGGTGATCGCCGAACTGCTGTACATCCACTTCGTGGAGAAGGAACCCATCCCCTGGCGCGAGGTGATGTTCAACCTGAACTCCGGGCACGTCATGACCTGGGTGTGCCGCGGGCTGGAAATCGCGGGCTTCGACTACGTCGTGCGGCACTTCAGTCTCGGCTGGGTGGGGGGGTGGCCGGTGGCCGCGCAGTGGGTGTTCACGCTGCTCGCCTGGGACCTGTGCTTCTACTGGATGCACCGCCTGCACCACCGTTACCCGCTGCTGTGGGCTGTGCACGTCGTCCACCACGAGGGCGAACACTTCAGCCTGTCGCTGGGCATCCGCAACTCCTGGTACTCCTCGCTGACCTCACTGCCGTTCTTCGTACCGCTGGCCGTGCTGGGCGTCCCCACCGAGCAGTTCGTGCTGATCGGCGCCCTGCACTACTTCGTGCAGTTCTACAACCACAACCGCGTCGTGAAGAAAAGCGGCTGGCTGGAACACGTGCTCGTCACGCCATCGCATCACCGGGTGCATCACGCCAGCAACCCCGAGTACCGCGACCGGAACTGCGGGGGCACCTTCGCCATGTGGGACCGCTGGTTCGGCACCTTCCAGGAGGAACGGGGCGACATCGAGATCCGTTACGGCGTCGCGCACCGCACGCCCAGCGACAACCCCGTCTGGGCGAACAACCTCCCGGTCCTGCGGCACGTCCTGCGCTGGCCCGCACCCCGCCTGCCCACCTGGACGCGCCGCGACCGCACACCCCTCCCGGACGCGCTCGTGGCGCTGGGCGGCTTCGTGCTGTTCGGTGTGCTCATCGACTACATCGCCACGCAGTCCACGCGGGGCGGCGCGGAGGAATTCACGCTGTTCGGCATTCTCCTGCTGGGCACCGTCGCCATCGCCGGACTGTTCGAGGGCCGACGCTGGGGCAGCCGCTCCTGGCTGATCCTGGCCGCCACGCTGGCCGCCTTCACTGCCTGGGCGGGCCGCACCGATGTCGCCCTGATCGCCCTGACCACCGCATTCTTGGCACACGCCCTGCTGACTACCTGGTGGACCCGCAGACCCCAGGTGGGGGAGGAAGTTGTCGGAAGTGGGTAGTGGGCAGTAGGAAGTGGGTGGCCTTGACGTGGGCGGCGCTGCCGCGCGCACGCTGCTGACCATCACCCATCACCCATCACCCGGGCAGCCGCTGCCCGACGGGGACGGCCAGCGTGGACAGCACCTCGCCGAGTTCCCCGGTGATGGCCTTGATGCCGCCGCGTGGCGGGATGGGCGCCCCGAAGCGGATGATCCAGCGCTTGCCGTCGCGGCTGACCCCGGCGGGCAGGATGGGCGCGCGGCCCTTCGCGGCGATCAGGGCCACGCCGCCCTGCATTTCATGCCCGCCGCGCGTGCCCTGCGGGAAGATCCCGACTGTGCCGTTCGCCTTCAGGATGCGCAGCGACGTGCGCACGGCGCCCAGGTCGTTCCCGCTGCGGTCCACCGGGAAGGACCCCCCGGCGCGGATGATGTCCCCGATGACCGGGATGAACAGTTCCTTCTTCGCCATGAACTGCAGGAACCGGCCCGGCGGCAGCGCGCGGGCCACCAGAAACGGGTCCAGGGCGCTCACGTGATTGGCCGCGACGACCAGCGGCGTGCCGGGCGGCGGCACGTGCTCGCGGCCGTGCACCTCCAGATGCATGCCGCTGAAGATCACGGGCAGGTAGGTGGTGTCCACGACCAGCCGGTACACCCAGGGAATGACGGGCGGCGCGGGCGGCTCGGCCGCAGGGGCCTTGGCGGCTGACGGGGCAGCGGGCTTCTCGGGGTGAGCAGCTTCACTCATTCTCTGCAGGATACGCCCGCACTCCGGGGCTGCGCCTGCGCACTCTGGCGCAGGGACAACCGTGGGACAGGGCGCAGTGTTGCCGCCCGTACCGGGGGAAGCTGCGCCTCATGAAGCTCGCAGTGATCGGAGCGGCCGGTGGCGTGGGCCGCCGCGTGGCCGCGCAGGCCGCCGCCGCCGGACATCAGGTACGTGCACTGGTCCGCACCCAAGAACAGGCCGACATGCTCGCGCTGCACGGCGCGCAGCCGGTCCATGGGGACCTGACCGGCGACTGGACGGCCGTACTGGACGGCGCCGACGCGGTCGTGTGGGCCGCCGGGGCCGGCGCCACCGGCCACTTCCAGGCCATTGACGGGGACGCCCTGATCGCCGTGACGGACGAACTCGTCCGCCGCCGCGCCGCGGGCGGGCCCGCGCGGCTGGTGGTGGTCAGCTCCATGGGCGTGGACCGCCCCGAGCAGATGCCGCCCTTCCTGGCCGCCGTGCTGCGCGTCAAGGCCGTCTCGGACGCGCACGTGCAGGCCAGCGGTCTGGACTGGACGGTCGTGCGGCCCGGCGGCCTGACCGACGCCCCCGGCACCAGCATGGTCCGCACCGGGATGCCCGCCCCGCGCGGCATGATCGCCCGCGACGACGTGGCGGCCGTGGTGCTCGCCTGCCTGAACGACCCGCGCAGCGTGGGGCAGACCTTCGAGGTGGTCGCCGGGGACACCCCGGTCGCGCAGGCGGTCGCGGCGCTGGAAGAGGGCAGTGGGGAGTAGGTAGTGGGGAGCGGGTCGGAGGTCAGCCCCGATCCACTCCCCACTGCCGACTTACTCCGCGTCGTCCGTGTCGGTTTCGTCTGCGTCGCTGTCGTCGGCCCAATCTCCGGCCAGCACGGCGCGGACCGCCTCGATCCGCTCGCGGCACTGGGCGTAGGCGGCGCGGGCCTCCTCCAGCAGCGGCAGGACGCGGTCGAGGTCGGCCTCGCCGGATTCGAGTTCGGCGGCGATGCGGCTCAGCCGGGCGTACGCCTCCCGGTACGAGGTGGGCTGAGGCTCAGTCATGCTGGCCATGCTACCGCTACGCTGCGCGCATGACGCCTCCCGCTTCTGCACTGGACGCCCTCCCGGTGACGCACTTCGACCTGACGGCGCTGCCCGGCGCGGCGCGGTACAAGCTGCTCACGGCAACCGTCACGCCCCGCCCGATCGCGTGGGTGAGCACGCTGGGCGAGGGCGGGCACGTGAACCTCGCGCCGTACTCCTTCTTCGGGCTGATGGGCAGCGATCCGTCCGTCGTGGCCTTCGCGCCCGGCGACCGGCCCGACGGCACCCCGAAGGACACCGCGCTGAACATCGCCTCTGGCGGCGAGTTCACCGTGAATCTCGTCAGCGAGGCGCTGGCCGTCACCATGAACGCCACTGCCACGGACTTCCCGCACGGGCAGGGGGAGCCGGACGCGCTGGGCATTCCCCTCGCGCCGGGCGTAAAGGTCGCGGTGCCGCGCGTGGCCGCCGCGCCCGCCGCGCTGGAATGCCGCGAGGTGCAGACCGTGCTGATCGGCCGCACCCGCATCATCCTGGGCGAGGTGCTGGGCCTGACCCTGCGCGCGGACGCCGTGCAGGACGCCGACCGGCACCACGTGGACACCGGTGCGCTGGACCTGATCGGCCGCATGGGCGGACGCGGCACGTACGCCCGCACGCGCGACACGTTCGTCATCGACCGCATTCCGTTCGAGGAGTGGCAGAAGGGGCAGTAGGGAGTGGGCAGTGGGGAGTGGGTCGGCTTGACTTGGCCGGGGTTGCCGCGGACACGCTGTTGACCATCCGCCATCCGCCATCCGCCATCCGCCATCCGCCATCAGCCGGTCACGCCGGTTCCCCACCGGCCTTCACGCGGGCGTTGTCGGCCCAGACGTAGCGGGCGGCCAGCGTGCGGTATGGGGCCCAGCGGCCCAGGATCTCGCCGCCGGGCGCGTCCGGGTGCAGTCGCGCGAGGCCCTGGCGCAGGGCGAGGTCCCCGACGCTGAACACGTCCGCGCGGGCCAGGGCGAACATCAGGAACATCTCGGCAGTCCAGCGGCCGATGCCGGGCAGGGGCAGCAGCTCGGCGATGACGGTCTCGTCGTCCTGCTCGCTCAGGTGCGCGAAGTCCACCGCGCCGGTCTTCGCGGCCTGTGCGATGGCCTGCACGGTCCGCACCTTCGCCCAGGACAGGCCCGCGCCGCGCAGCGTGTCGCCGCTGGCAGCCAACAGCGTATCGGCCGTGACCTCGCCCAGGGTGGCGGTCACGCGGGCGTGGATGCTCGCGGCGGCCTTCACGCTCAGCTGCTGCCCCGTCACGTTCCGGATCAGCGTCCCGAATGGGTCTGCGGTGGGCGTCAGGACCGGCAGGTCACCCACCCGAGCGATCACCCCGGCCAGGACGGGGTCACGGGAAAGGTGGGCAGCCGCGGCGGCGTGATCGGCGAGGGGAGCCTGATGGGCGGGCAGGGGCATGCAGTATTGTGCGCCGCCCGCCGCACACAGCAGCGCACCGGCCCCGCGTGCGGGGGCCGGTGCCTGGACGGAAACTGGACTTACTGCGCGGTGACGCCCGTGTTCGTGGCGATCCAGTTGATGTAGCCGTTCACGCGGGTGTACACGCCGTAGCCGCGGCATTCCACTGGGCCGTACGACACGACGCCCAGCACGTAGAACCGGTTGTTGTAGCGCGCGGCGAGCGGGCCGCCGCTGTCGCCGTTGCAGGAGTCCTTCCCGGCGTCGTACTTGCCGCAGATGGTGTTGCCGGGGCGGCTGCCGCAGTCGCTGCCGGTGGGCGTGATCGGGATGGTGACCTCGCGCAGCGCGCGGTTGCTGTACGCGCCGGTCTCGGTCTTGCCCCAGCCGCTGACGGTGGCGTACTTGCCGTTCACGTCCAGCACGCTCTCGGTGGTGTTGTTCGGCAGCGCGGCGGTCGCCACGGTGCTGCCCAGCGTGAACGCGGTGCCTACGCGGATCAGGGCGATGTCGTACGCGTCGCCGCTACTGGAGTAGTTCGGGTGGACGATGATCTGCGACGGGGTGCGCAGCTGGCCGCTGGTGGTGGTCAGGTCGTTGATCCCGGCGCGGACGCGCATCTGGCTGGCGCTGTAGCCGACCACGCAGTGCGCGGCGGTCAGTACCCAGTTGGTGCTGATCAGGGTGCCGCCGCACCAGCCGCCCGACAGTTCGGTGCTGGGCGTGACGCTCACCTGGTAGGGCCGGTTGGTGACGCTCGTGACCGTGCCGTACACGATCTGGCTGCCGATCGTCTCCGGGAAGGCCTTCTCGGTGCCGGTGACGGTGAGGGTCTCCTCAGGCAGCACGGCCTGCGGGGTGGTCTGGGTGGAGCAGGCACTCAGGGCCAGGATACCTAGGGCGGTCAGCGCGGCGTGCAGGGGTTTGAACATGACGGAACCTCCGGAAGGGGAATGGGGAAGAGGATGGACCGGCGGGTCAGGCGCGTGGGCACAGCCGACCCGCCGGGGCCGGGGGATTACTTGGTTTCGGTGAGGGTGTAGGAACCGGTGCCGCTGTAGGCGTAGACCTCCCAGCGGTAGGTGCCGCTGGCAGCGGCGTAGTTGATGCTCTCGCTGCTGGTGCCGGTCTCGCTGGCGGCGACGTCGGCCCAGGTGCTGCCGTTGTACTTCTGGAGGTACAGGTCGAAGTCGGTGCCGGAGGGGCCGCTGAGGGTGGCCTTGAGGGTGCCGCCCGCGTAGCTGAAGCCGGCGGTGCCGGGCTTGTAGCTGCTCGTCCCCTGGCTGACGCTGCCCGTGTAGGTGGTCGTCGTGCCGGGCGTGGTGGTGCTGCCGTCAGGCGTGACGCCGCTGACCTGCTGGATCCAGCTCAGGTAGCCGTTCACGCGGGTGTACACGCCGTAGCCGGTGCAGGCGGCCGGGCCGTAGGACACGATGCCCAGCACGTAGAAGGTGCTGTTGTACGTCTGCGCCAGCGGGCCGCCGCTGTCACCGTTGCAGGAGTCCTTGCCCTGGTAGGCCTCGCCGCAGATGACGTTGCCGGGCACGCTGCTGCCGCCGCAGCTGGTGGGGTTGGGCGTGATGGGAATGCTGACCTCGCGCAGGTCGTCGCTGGCGCTGCTGTTGTTGTTGCCCTGCGTCAGGCCCCAGCCGCTCACGACGGCGTACTTGCCCTTCACGTCCAGGACGCTCTCGACCGTGTTGCTGGGCAGTTTGGCGGGTGCGGCGTAGGGGTTGCTGACGGCCGTGCTCAGTTTCAGCAGGGCGATGTCGGCGGCGTTGGTCGCGCTGCTGTAGCTGGGGTGGACGGTGACGCTGCTGACCCCCACGGTCTGCCCCTGGGTGCTGTCACTGAGTTTGTTCACGCCCGCGCGGATGCGGATGCTGGACGCGGCAGTGCCCTTGACGCAGTGCGCGGCGGTCAGGACCCAGGTGCTGCTGATCAGCGTGCCGCCGCAGTACTGGAAGCCGGTGGTGTCGGTCATGGCGACCTGATAGGGGCGCGCGCCACGGGCGCTGATGGTGCCGTTCACGATCTGGCCGGTCAGGCCGGTGCCGGCGTTCTTGTCGGGCCGTGCGCTGGCGGTCGTGTCGGTGGGCGTGCTGGGCGCGCCGCAGGCAGAGAGGAGGGCGGCGGTCAGCAGCGGGAGGGCAAGCAGGGTGCGATTCATGACGGTCTCCGGTGAACTGGGTGTGGGGCAGGAACGCGCCGCCCCGGGGAGGGGGGCGGCGCGCGTCAGTGGACTTACTTCGTTTCGACGAGGGTGTAGCTGCCGCTGCCGCTGTAGCCGTACACTTCCCAGCGGTAGGTGCCGCTGGCGGCCGTGTAGGTGATGGCCTCGCTGCTGGTGCCGCTCTCGCTGGCGGCGACGTCGGCCCAGGTGCTGCCGTTGTACTTCTGGAGGTACAGGTCGAAGTCGGTGCCGGAGGGGCCGCTGAGGGTGCCCTTCAGGGTGCCGCCCGCGTAGCTGAAGCCGGCGGTGCCGGGCTTGTAGCTCGCCGTGCCGGCGCTGACCGTGCCCGTGTAGGTGGTGGTCGTGCCGGTGGGGGGCGTGGTGGTGCCGCTGCCGGTGTACAGCAGGCGGGTGGTGCTGCCCGTGCCCGCGTTCGTGACCTTGCCGCTGGTGGCGTTGTTCAGCATGGCGCTGGTCACGGCGCTGGTGGTGGTGTTCCCGGCGGCGATCAGCAGCGCGGCGGCGCCCGCGACGTGCGGGGTGGCCATGCTGGTGCCGCTGATGGTGTTCGTGGCGGTGGTGGACCCGATCCAGGTGCTGGTGATGCCGGTGCCGGGCGCGAAGATGTCCAGGCAGCTGCCGAAGTTGCTGTAGGTGGTGTCGCGGCTGTCGGTCTTGGTGGTGGCGCCGACGGTGATGGCGCTGGCGGCGCTGGCCGGGGAGACGTTGCAGGCGTTCTGGTTCTCGTTGCCGGCGGCGACGGCCATCACGAGGTTCTGGCCTGCGGCGCTGTTCACGGCGTCGTTCACGGCCTGGCTGAAGCCGCCCCCGAGGCTCATGTTGGCGACGGCGGCTGCCGTGCCCTTGTTGCTCACGGCCCAGTTCACGCCGGCGATCACGCCGGAGTTCGTGCCGCTGCCGTCACAGCCGAGCACCTTCACGGCGACCAGGGTGACGCCCTTGGCGACGCCGTAGGTGCTGCTGCCGACCGTGCCCGCGACGTGCGTGCCGTGCCCCTGGCAGTCGCTGTTGTTGCCGTCGCCGGTGGTGTTCGTGCCCCAGATGGCGCGCCCGCCGAACGCGGTGTGGGCGGTGTTGATGCCGGTGTCGATGATGTACGCCTTCACGCCGCTGGCGGTGGTGCTGTAGGTGTAGCTGCCGTCCAGGGGGAGGTTGCGCTGGTCGATGCGGTCGATGCCCCAGGTGGCGCCGGTCTGCGTGGCGGTGGCGTGCATCCTGGCGTCCTGCTCAATGTATTTGACGCGCTTGTCGCCCTGCAGCTTCGCGAGGTTCTGGGTGCTGAGTTTCGCGGCGAAGCCGTTCAGGGCCGCGCCGTACACCTGCTGCACCTGCACGCCCTGCGGGTCGAGGCCCAGGGTGGTGATCAGGCCACTGGCGCTCTGGCTGCTGAGGTTGACGGCGGCGCCGTCGCTGAAGACGACGATGTACTGGCCGGGAATCGCTTCGGGGTTGCTGGTGCCCAGGAGGGGCGCGCTGGTCTGGCCGCGGGAGACGACGTCGGTGGTGGGGGCGGTCTGCTGGCTGCCGCAGGCGGCGAGGAGCAGGGTCAGTGCAAGGGTACCGAGGGTGCTGGTGCGTGCGTTCATGATGGCGACCTCCTGGGACGATTCCGCAACCTGACAGATGAGAATGGCTACCGTGTGGGCACGGCATGCAGGGCGCTGTCAAGCGAAGTTGGGAACTTCGGAGATGATACGCAGCTGAACGTCCCATGTTGATGAACGTGCCGCCTTGATGAGCGATTGTGTTTCCGGAGAGTACAAAAATCACAGAAATCTGACAGTGCGTCGCACAAAACCCCTGTCTCTTATATCGGGACGCAGTATGTCGTTGCACTAAGGCTTCTATTGAAACTCATTCTTATAATCTGACCGCTGGTGTATTTGTCTGGCAATTGAGGCTCCGTTGCCTTTCGAACCTTTCATATGCCAATCTCCTGCGAAGGCAGATGAAATTCTGTGGCTCAGTGCCCTGCCCAGCAGAGGTGCAAGGGGCAAACGACCTCGGCTGGATGAGAAACCTGTGCCGACCCGGCAGCGGGCAGGCTCAGTCGGGTGTTTTTGCCCTCGGGTGGCGTTCAGATCAAAGGTGCCAGCCGCCCGCGACCTCCAGGTCCTGCCCGGTCACGTAATCGCTGGCCCGCACGAAGTACAGCGCCGCCCCGACCAGTTCCGCCACCGTCCCCACCCGCCCCGCCGGGATCTCCCGCACGGGCTGGCTGACACTCGTCTCGATCACGCCGGGACTGACCACGTTCACGCTCACGCCGCTGCCCGCCAGCGTCACCGCCAGCGACCGCGACAGCTGCGCCACGCCCGCCTTCGCGATCACGTACGGGACGATCCCGGGCCGCGCCACGTCCGCCGACGCGCCCGCGAACCCCAGGTTCACGATCCGGCCCCAGCCGCGCGCACGCAGCAGCGGCGCCGCCTCCTGGCAGGTGGCGAACGTGGCCGTCAGGTTGCTGCCCAGCATGTCCGACCACTGCTCGTCCGTCACGTCCAGCAGCGGGCGGTTCACGTAGTTCCCCACGTTGTTCACCAGCACCGCCAGCCCGGACTCCGGGAACGCCGCGTGCGCCGCGCGCACCAGCGCCCGCGCCCCCGCCGGGGTGCCCAGGTCGGCCCTGAGGGGCACCGCCCGCACACCCAGCGCCTCGCACTGCCGGGCGGTCTCGTGGGCGTCGGCCTCGCTGGAGCGGTAGTGGACGGCCACGTCGAAGCCCTCGGCGGCCAGCGCGACCGCCAGTCCGCGCCCGATGCCGCGCGCCGCGCCCGTCACCAGCGCCGTGCCCCGTCCCGCCGCCTGCGCCGCCGCGCCCTGCCCGCCGGTCACGCCTCGCCCTGCCGCAGCGCCAGGGTCACCAGCGAGCGCGTCGCCGTGTTCAGCGGGTACTCCAGCGCCTCGTGCAGGTGCACCCAGGCCCACTCCTCGATCTCCTCGTTCGGCTTCACGTCGTGATCCCCGGTCGTCGCCAGGAAATCCACCAGCAGCATGTGCGCGGGCTTGTGGAACTCCCCGCTGAGGACCGACTCCTGCGTCTGCGCGTACTGCACGTCCTCCAGCCGCAGGCCGACCTCCTCCTGAAATTCGCGCTGCACGGCGTCGAGCAGCGTCTCGCCCCACTCGACCTTCCCGCCCGGCACGCCCCACAGCCCGCGCCACTTCGTGGTGCGCACGAGCAGCACCCGTCCGTCCTTGCCCCACACGAGCGCCCCCACACACACCAGCGGTCTCTCCATGCGCGCCAGCGTACCGCCGCGCCCGCCGGACCGTCCGGGTGAACGCCTACCGACCCCGGCGGCGCATCACGCGGCGCTCCAGGCCCGTGATCACCGCGTACACGAGCACCCCGTACCCGATGAGCAGCGCGATGGCCGCGAACTGCCCGGCCTTGTTCTGGTACGTCCCGGCGACCTGCACCGCCAGCCCCAGGCCCTTCTGGTTGGGGTCCACGAACTCCCACACGACCGCCCCGATCAGCGCCAGACTGGCCGCCAGCCGCAGGCCTCCCAGCAGCACGGGCAGCGCGCCCGGGAATTCCAGGCGGGTCAGGCGCTGCCAGCGCGAGGCGCGCAGGGTGCTGAACAGCTCGTGGAAGGTGGCCTCCAGTTCCCGCACGCCGACCAGCGTGGCGACCAGCATGGGGTACAGGGCACTCAGGGCCGACACGATCACCGCCGGGAGGAACCCGAATCCCAGCCACGACACGAGCAGCGGTGCGAGCACCACGATGGGCGTGCTCTGCGAGGCCACGATGAACGGGCTCAGGAAGCGCTCCAGCGCCCGCCAGCGCGCCAGCGGGTACCCGATCAGCACGCCGGAGAGCGCGCCCAGCAGCGTGCCCACCAGCGCCGTCTTCACCGTCACGCCGAACGCCGCGAGCAGCGCCGGGGCGGTGCGGACCCCCTCCTGCCACACCGCGCCCGGCGTGGGCAGCAGGAACGGCTGATTCAGCGCCGAGGCGCCCACCTGCCACGCCACCCCGGCCAGCGCCACCGCCAGCGCGGGCAGCAGCCACGTCACGCTGCGCCCGGCCCGGGATTCCACCCGCAGCCTCGTGGAATCCCCGGTACCCAGCACGGCGCGCAGGTGAGCTTCCAGCCCGTCGGTATACGCACTCACGCGGCCCTCGCCGCGCGTGTCCAGCACCTCCACGATCCGCCCGCCGCGCAGCACCGCCACCCGGTCCGCCAGCCACACCGCCTCACGGATCGAGTGCGTCACGAGCACCGTCGTCCGGCCCGTCTTCTCGTGCAGGTGCCGCAGTTCCGCGTTGAAGCGCTCGCGGACCAGCGCGTCCAGCGCTGCGAACGGCTCGTCCAGCAGCAGCACGTCCCCGCTCTGCGCCAGCGCCCGCGCCAGCGCCACCCGCGCCCGCATCCCCCCGGACAGCTGCGCCGGGAAGTACGGTCCGTAAGCTTCCATGCCCACCAGCTTCAGCGCCTCCGAGGCACTCAGGCCACCCCCGGCCCCCAGATCGGCCGGCAGCTGCACGTTCCGCAGCGCCGTGCGCCACGGCAGGAGCCGGTAATCCTGGAACACCAGCGCGGGTGGCGTCCCGATGTGCACGCGGCCCGATTCGGGGCGCAGCAGCCCGGCCAGCACCCGCAGCAGCGTGCTCTTGCCGCCGCCCGACGGGCCGATCAGCGCCAGGAACTCCCCCCGGCGCACGTCCAGCGTCACGCCGCTGAGGATCACCTCGCCGCCCAGCCGCACCGTGACGTCCTGCACGGCCAGCGGGGCGTCCGCGCCCGGCGTGCTCACGCCTTCACCTCACGCGCCGCGTCCGGGACGGGGGCCGGGGCGGGCCGCCCGCGCGTGTTCACGAGCACCACGCCCGCCACCGCCACCACGCCCCCCAGCAGCGTCAGCAGGGTGGGCACCTCGTTCAGCCACGCCCACGCGATCAGCACCGCGAACACCGGCGACACGTACAGGAACGACGTCGTCACGCCCGCCCCCACCCGCGACAGGGCGAACGTCCACGTCAGGTACGCCAGCGCCGCCGGGAACAGCCCGATGTACACCATCGCCAGATGCGCGCCCAGCGGCGCCGCGCGCAGCTCCGCCCCGAAACCCGGCAGGAACACCAGCATGGGCACCGTCCCAGTGATCAACGACCACACCGTGAAATGCAGCGGATTCATCCGGGCCAGCAGCGGCTTCTGGAACACGAAGTACAGACTGGTGAACAGCGCCGCCGCCAGGATCAGCAGCGCCCCCTTCGTGAAGCTCAGGCCCTGCCCACTCCCGAGCACGATCAGCGCCACGCCACTCAGGCTGATCAGCGTGCCCAGCCAGCCCAGCGCGTTGAGCCGCTCGCCGGCGAAGCGCGTGGCGAGCAGCGCCGTGATGACCGGCCCCGCCGCGATGATCAGGCTGGCCGTGCCCGCCGGGACGCTCACCTCGCCGTAGTTCAGGCACACGTGATACAGCGTAATCCCCGAGAAGCTCAGCCCCGCGATCCGGCCCAGGTCCCGCAGGGGCGGCACCGGAATCCGCGCCAGCAGCGCGTACACGCCCAGCGCCGCGCTGGCCACCAGGAAGCGGTACAGCGTCACGTGCCCCGGCGAGAACGCCTCCAGCCCCGCGCGGATCCCCGCGAACGCCGACGCCCAGAACACGATCGTGACCAGAATGGCCCCCAGCGACAACGGATCCAGACGGCTGGGCGGGGCAGGAGCGCGCATACGCCCGCCAGCATAGAGCCCGGCCCGCCGCCGGGAGGCCGGACCGTCCAGCATGAACCCACCCTGAGGCCCGCCACACCCGCCCCCCGCCCGCGCGGCGAAGGATGAGGCATGACTGACCCGAACCCGCCCAGCACGCCTGAAACCGCGCAGGACCACACGGGCAGCGACCACGCCACGCACGGCGCGAACACCAACCTGACGCCCGACGTGCAGGGTGGCCCCACCCGCGGTGAGGACCGCGCCGCGACCGAGACCATTACCGATCAGCACGCGCATCAGGGCGGGAACCAGTCGGACTGACATCCCGTAAGGTCAATTGCCCCCGCCCGGTCCGCAGGCGGGCCTTAATCTTCGTTGGGCGTGGCTTCACGCGCACCCCCACTGCACTTCATACACTGCCCCCACGGAGGGAACTACCATGACGAACAGCACCACAGGAATGGATCAGAACCGCATGATCAGCGGCGCCGCCGGAGGCGCCCTGCTGCTGCTGGGCCTGCGCAAGCGCGGCGTGCTCGGCCTCGGGATGGCCGCTGTCGGCGGCTACCTCGCCTACCGCGCCGCGACCGGCAACGACCCCGTGATGGCCGCCGCCGGCCTGAGCGGCAACGCCGTGGCCGCCAAGCCCATCTTCGTCGAGCACAGCGTCGTCATCGACCGCCCCGCGCAGGCCGTGTACGACTACTGGCGCAAGCTGGAGAACCTGCCCCAGATCATGAGCCACCTCGAGAGCGTCACGGCCCTCGACGAGAAGCGCAGCCGCTGGGTCGCCAAGGCCCCGCTGGGCACCCATGTCGAGTGGGAAGCCGAGATCGTGAACGACAAGCCCGGTCAGCGCATCGGCTGGCACTCCCTGCCCGGCGCGACCGTCGACAACGCCGGAAGCGTGCAGTTCGAGTCCCTGCCGAACGGCGGAACCCGCGTGCACGTCGCACTCTCCTACCGTCCGCCCGCCGGGCCGCTGGGCGCCGCCGTCGCCAAGCTGTTCGGTGAGGAACCCAGCCAGCAGATCGCCGAGGACCTCCAGAAGTTCAAAGCCGCCTTCGAAGGCAGCGCCAAGAACTGACGTTCAGGCCACGAGGAGGGGCCCGCAGTTGAACGCTGCGGACCCCTCCTCGCGTCACCGTTACCAGTTCAGGTCGATGCTGGTGAACGGCGTGCCGTTCTTGCCGGGCGTGACGCCACTCATGAGGGTCCAGCCGGGCTTGAGGTTGAGGATGTCGCTGCCGTCTTTCTTGTTCAGGCCGCTCTTCGAGTAGACGAAGGTGCGGCTGCTGGTCTTCTGCTCGCCGCTGTCGTAGCGGAGTTTGGTGCCGGTCTCGCCGTCCACGTAGGCGAACAGTTCGTACGCGCCGTCCTCGGGGGTGTTCGGGAAGCTGATGGCGTACACGCGCTTCTCGGGGTTCAGAGTGCCGAGGTTGCCCTGGTCGAGCGCGGGGGTCTGCACGCCGCTGAGCGTCACGCCGCGCAGCGCCATGCGGATGGTGCCGCTGGGCTGGGTGCCGAGGATGTTCCCAGACACGTCCCCGTCGGGAATGCCCAGATAGTTGCAGGAGGCCATCGCCAGGGGCAGGAGCAGCAGGGCAGCTTTCTTCATGCTGCTCACCCTAGGGGCGCGGCGTGAAGTGACTGTGAGCCCAGGCTGACCGGGCTCTCATGAATTCTCATCGGGTTCGGCCGGGGCTTCCGGCACGTCCGCCGCGCCCTCCTCGATCACCGTCAGGGACCGCAGCGTCGCGCCCTGATGCCAGCCATACGCCGGATGGCGCAGGCCCAGCGCCGCCGCGACCGCCTCGGCCGCACTCCGGTCCGGTTCGCCGTCCAGGCAGAACAGCAGGAACTTGCGCCCACCCGGCGCGATCCGCACGAACAGGTCCTCGCCGATCTCCAGCTGCTGCGTGCGCGCCAGCCGCTCGGCGCGCCCCTGCGCGTACCGCAGCGCCTCGCGGATCGGGACCGTCACCGTCGGGTTGCTCATGCGCGCAGCCCCGACAGCAGCATCTCCGCGAACTGATCGGCCACCTCACGCGGGCTCATGGACCCACCCGGGCGGTACCACGTGTACGCCCAGTTCACCGCCGACAGGATCAGGTACGCCGTCATCTTCACGTCCAGATCCGCGCGGAAGGTGCCCTCCTGAACGCCCTGCGTGACCAGCTCGCGGTAGAAGCCGTCGATGGTGTCGCGCCAGCCCGTCACTCGGCCGTACGCCTCGGGGGACAGGTGCTTCCACTCGTGGAAGAACACGGTCGCGCTGTCCATGTTGTCCGCCACCACCCGGATGTGCCGGAACATCGCCTCGCGCAGCTTCTCGTCGGCGCGCATCGGCTCGCCGCGCAGCGTGAACAGCGCCTCGTCGAACTGCCGCGACGCCTGGTTCACGATCTCGATCAGCAGCTCCTCCTTGGACGCGATGTGCGCGTACAGGCTGCCGCCCTGCATGCCCAGCTCGCCCGCCAGGTCACGCATGCTCGTGGCGTGGTACCCACGCTCGGAAAAGAGGCGGCTGGCCGAGTCCAGAATCTGCTCGCGGCGGGGTTTGGCAGTGTCAGTCATGGTGGGGGAGGGGCCGGCTCGGCCTATTGGACACAGCCTAGCACGCCCGACCCAAACGCCCGTTAGGCCCATCCGGGTGCGTGCTGGACAGGGTCCGGCCCCCCGGCGGGTTTCCCATCACTGGACGGCCCTTCCCGCGCGGGTGGTAGAACGGACGGTATGACCACCGAGCCCCTGACCAGCCCGCAGGCCGCGCCCGCCGGGGTGCGCGCCGCCGTGCGCGGCGTGCCCGCCTACCCGTTCACGCCGCTGGACGTGCCCACCAAACTCGACCAGAACGAGAACCCCTACGACTTCCCCGAAGCCCTGAAGGCCGAGGCGCTGCGCCGCATGGCCGCGCGCCCCTGGAACCGGTACCCGGACCTGCACGCCGACGAACTGCGCCGCCGCATCGCCGCCTACGAGGGCTGGGACGAGCGCGGCGTGGTCGTCACGCCCGGCAGCAACGTCCTGATCAAACTGCTGACCGAACTCGCCGGGATCTCCCAGACCGTCCTGACCGTCAGCCCGACGTTCAGCGTGTACACCCTGGAAGCGCAGCTGCTCGGCGCGAACCTCGTGCAGGTGCCCCTGAACGCCGACTTCAGCCTGCCTGTGGACGCCCTGAAGGCCGAGCTGAAGCGCCACCAGCCGGGCGTGCTGTACATCACCCAGCCGCACGCCCCCACCGGGCACGTGGACGCCGAGGCCGCCATCCGCGACCTCGTGGACGCCGCCGGGGACTGGGTCGTCGTGCTCGACGAGGCGTACCACCAGTACAGCCGCACCGACCACAAGGACCTCGTGCGCGCGGGCAGCAACCGCCTGAGCCTGCGCACCTTCAGCAAGGCCTGGGGGCTGGCCGGACTGCGCCTCGGGTACGCACTCGCCACGCCGGAACTCGCCGGGCAGCTCCAGAAACTCGTGCCCGCCTTCAACGTCAGCACCCTCGCGCAGGCGGCGCTGGAAGTTGCCCTGGAACAGCCCGGCTACGTGCAGGAACGCGTGCAGGAAGGCATCCGCGAGCGCGAGCGCGTCCTCGCGGCCCTCGCGGGCCACCCCACCCTCCGGGCGCTGCCCAGCCAGGCGAACTTCTTCCTGCTGCGCACCCCCGACGCCGCCGCCGCGTACACCCACCTGCTGGAACGCGGGATCGTCGTGCGCCGCCAGGACAGCCTCCCCGGGCTGACCGGCTGCCTGCGCGTCGCCATCGGCACCCCCGCCGAGAACGACGCGCTGCTCGCCGCGCTGGCCGACCTGCCGTGACCATTCGCGGGCCGCTCCGCCTGACCCCCGAGGCGCAGGCCCGCTTCACGCCGCCCCCCGGGTACGCGCCGCGCAGCCCCGTCACCCTCGACTGCACGGCGTGCGGGGCCTGCTGCGCCGCACCCGACATCCATGCGCTGAACAAACCACTCGGCGTGCCGTGCGTGAACCTCGGCCCCGATCAGGGCTGCGGGCACCTCTGCGCCATCTACGCCACCCGGCCCGGCGTGTGCCGCAGTTACCAGCCGGACTGGGTGTGCGGCGAGGTCGCCCCGCTGCCCACCCTGGACGCCCGCACCCGGCGCTTCCTGGAAATCTACGGGTTGGAGCAATTGCCATGAAGACGTGTTTTTCATGGCCGAGCGGAGCGAGTGATTTTTGTTGAGCAGGATGGACTGGAACAGCTGCGGAGCAGAGAATGGAGGCATCAGAAGTTTGCTTTTCTGATGCCGTAATTCGGAGAACTGCTCTACAGCCGGACTGATTCCCGGAGCGCCTGTCGCAGCGAGAACGGCGTGAAGTTCGGGCGGACGCCCGGCACGGTGCCTTGCCAGTCGCGGTACGCCGCGTCGAACAGTACGGCGCGGTGCAGGTGCGCCAGCGGCAGCGACCGCCACAGCAGCCCCGCCGCGTCCCCGGCCCCCAGGGCACGCAGGTACGCTCCGGCCAGTCGCTCGGGCAGATCCGGCGTGCCCGAGCGCACGGGCAGCGCCGCGCGGGCGGGGTGCAGAGTGAACCCCAGGAACCAGCCGGCGTCCATGAACGGGTGCGCCAGGGCGACCTCGCTCCAGTCGAACCAGACGCTGCCCCGCTCCGGGCCGTGCAGGGCGTTGCGGGGGTGCGCGTCCCCATGCGCGGGAAGGCTGGGCAGACCGTGCGCGTGCAGGTCACGGAATGCGGCCGCCACGGCCGGGCGCAGGTCGCGCAGCGCCGCCACCTCGTCGGAATTCAGGCCCCAGGCGTGCAGGGGCGCGGGGTCGGTCAGCAGGGCGTCCACCCGCGCCGCCATGTCCGGCACCGTCAGGGTGGGCGCGCCCAGGTCGGTCAGGGCCGGGGCGTCCGCCGCGCGCTGGAAGGAGGCCAGCCGCTCCAGGGCGCCGGTCCACGCCGCCGGGTCGGGTACCCCGTCGAGCAGCGCGCCGCCGTCCAGGGTCAGCAGCGTCGCCCCCCGCGGGTCGGCGTGCAGGACGGGCGGCAGCAGCTCCGGGTGCCGCGCGGCGAGGTGCGCGGTCAGGAACGCCTCGCGCCCGTCCGCGCTGACCTTCAGCCACGCCCGGCGGCCATCCTCCAGCGGCACGCGGTGGATGCCCATCAGGTCGTGACTGAAACCGGGGTTCACCGGCGCTGCCCGGGTCAGGCCCAGCGCACCCAGATGGGCGTCCACGCTGGCCGTCGCGACCTCCGGCCAGTCGGGCCGCTGCCAGGGCCGCGCGCCCGGCAGGACGTCCGGGAGGTGCGTGCTCCAGCCGCCCGGCCACGTCACCTCCGGTGCGCCGATCAGGCGGACATGCAGCGTCCTGCGCTGTCCGAAACCCAGTCCGCCGTCGTGCAGCAGCCACGCGCCGGGCGGCAGGTCCGCGCGCAGCACGTCCGGCAGGGCCGCCGCGTCCGGCACGCTCAGGGTCGGCAGGTCACCCGCCGGGGTGCGCCATACCTCGCCCTGCGCGTTCCACAGCGCCAGTGGGACGGGTTCAGCGGCCATATTCCGCCCGTTCGGGGACGGTGGTGGTGTACGTGCTGCGGCCCAGGTAGATGGCGGGCGGCGCGACGAGCAGGCCCGCGTCGTCGTAGGCGTCCGGGTCGAAGTGCACCTGCTCGACCTGACCTACAAACAGGTCGTGGTCGCCGGTGGGGGTGACGGCGCTGACGCGGCAGGTGTAGTGCAGGTACGCGCCGCGCAGCGCGAGCGGCTGCCCCGGCAGGGTGTCGAGGTTCAGCAGGGCGTGCTTGTCCACGCCGCCGTGCAGGCTGTGCAGGCCCGCGCCCTGCACGGCGTCCGCGTGCGAGAGCGGCAGGAAGTTCACGCCGAAGGTGCCGCCCGCGCGGATCAGGGCGTGCGTGGCGCGTTCACGCCCGACGGCCACGCCGTACAGGGGCGGGTCGGCGCTCAAGGCGGTGTGCCACCCGGCGGCCATGACGTTGCGCTGTCCGGCGTGCGCGGCGGTGATCAGGGCGACGGTGCCGGGGTAGTACCCGAAGAAACGGTCGGTGGTGGCGCTGAGCATGTGCGGTCACTATGCCGCGCCGGGGCCCTGCCCGCTGAGGCTGCACCCGGCCCCAGGTCTGGCGCCGCAGCAGGTGGCCTGAGTTCTCAGGGGGTCGCTGGGGCTGAGGGTCGTCCTGACAGTTGCGCCAGAGCGGCGCGGTCTACCGGGCCCAGCCGGTCCGGCAGGGCGTCCAGCGGCCAGAACCGCAGCTCGGTCCCCTCCAGACCATCGGCGTGGGGCACGCCGGCCCAGCGGCGCACGACGTACACGGCAGATACCTGATAGAACTCGTCCCCGTTCGGCAGGCGCACGAAGGTGTCCGGCCCGCTGACCACCGTGAACAGGAGGGGGTCCAGCACGGTCAGGCCGGTCTCCTCGTGCACCTCGCGGAGCAGGGTGTCCTCCAGGGACTCGCCGGGTTCGCACAGCCCGCCCGGTGTGCCCCAGCCGCCGGTGTCGCCGCGCCGTTGCAGCAGGACCTCGTCCCCACGCAGGATCAGGGCCCACGCGCCGGACAGGATCAGCGGCATCGGGCCGGTGCGGGCGCGCAGGTCGCGGATGTACGTCACGCGGTCCACGCCAGGGCGGCGCGGCCCAGGCGGGTCAGCGGCAGGTGCGGGAGGTCGGCGCGCGGAAAGAAGCGCAGGTCGGCGAGTTCGTGCCCGTCGGGCTGAGGGGTGCCGTGCCAGCCGGTCACGCGGTACGCGGCGGTATACGCATAGAACTGGTCGCCGTTCGGAGCCTCGCTGAGCTGCGCAGGGCCGAGCAGGTCGATCAGCCGGGCGTCGGTGACGATGAGGCGGCTCTCCTCGTGGACCTCGCGGCGCAGGGTGTCGGGCAGTGCCTCGCCCAGTTCGCTCAGGCCCGCGATCAGGCCCCAGCGGTCGGCATTCACGCGCCGCGCGAGCAGGAGCTGCCCGTGCGGGTCGGTGATGAGTGCCGCGACGCCGATCAGGTTGACGGGGCGCGGGCCGATCAGCGCGCGGAGGTCACGGACATAACCTTCTCTGCTCATGTGAGCATGTTACGCATCATACTGTTCGGGCGAGGCTGGATTTGAGCAGCGCACCGCGTCCCGCACCGCCTCGCACACCGCCTCCTGCACCAGCGCGCCCAGCAGCAGCGGATCGGTCGCCGGGAGCGCCCCCGTGCTCACCATGAACGCGCTGTCCCCGTCCCAGAAGGTGTGGCTGGGGTGAATCACGCGCGCCAGCGCCGCCTGCGCCGCGTCCGCCAGCCGACGGCACTCCGCCTTGCTCAGGGCATGCTCGGTGACGACCGCGACGAGTGTGGTGTTCTCCGCGTCGCCCGGCGTGAATGCCGCCGCGCCCGGCCCCACCCCCGGCCCGGCCAGCACGCCGCCCCGCTCGTCCAGCACGTCCCCGATGGGGTTCACGACCGCCAGCGCCCCCACCCGCACTCCGTGGCGTTCCAGCAGGACGCTGCCCAGGCCGCCCGGCACGGCGCCGCGGCCCAGGTACTTCCCGGCGGTCGCCCCGGTGCCCGCCCCGACCAGACCACGCGGTACGGGGTCGCTGCTGGCCGCGCGGGCCGCCCGTTCCCCCTCGGCGTCGCCGGGGCGGATGTCCGCGCGGCCCACGCCCAGGTCGTAGATCACGGCGGCAGGCACGATCGGCACGCGCGCCCAGGGCGTCTCGTGTCCCGCGCCACGTTCCTCCAGCACCCGCACCACGCCCGACGCCGCCGCCAGCCCGAAGGCGCTCCCGCCCGTCAGGAGCAGCGCGTGAATGCGCTCGACCTTCTTCTCCGGGGAGAGCAGCACGCCCTCGCGCGTGCCCGGGCTGGGGCCCAGGAACGACGCGGACGCCACCGCGCCCGCCGGGGGCAGCAGGATCGCGGTGCAGCCGGTGCGGGCCTGGGCGTGCGTCCAGTGGCCCACGCGCACGCCAGGAATGCCGGTCAGGGTGAGGTTCGGGGTCATGCCGGCATTCCAGCACCTCGGCCCACACCGATGCCACTCACTGCCGCGCCACTCACCACAGCGCGCGGCCCAGGCGGCATCATCCGGGGCACACATGCACCGCGGCTCCCTCCTGCCGGCCCTCGTTCTTTCAGCGTCCCTGCTCCCGCATGGCGCGGAGGCTCTGACCATGACGTACCCGAACTCCACCACCACCATCCACGAGCAGCCCGGCGACTGGGCCGGCGGCGAGGGACGCGGCGCGGTCGCCACCCCCGCAGGTCTGAGCCTCGCGCCCGGCGCGACGAGCGGCACCTGGACGTCCGCGCCCCTGCGCGTGCCCGCCTTCGACGAACTGGTCCCCTCGTGGAACGCCGTCACGCCCGCGCGCGGCAGCGTCAGCGTGGAGGTCCGCGCGCAGAACGCGGGCGGCTGGACCCGCTGGTTCAGCTTCGGCACCTGGAGCGACGGCGGCGACCGCGCCAGCCTGGATGGGCAGAAGGACAGCGCCGGGCAGGTCCTGACCGACACGCTGCGCCTGACTGCCAAGTCCAGCGCCGTGCAGTACCGCGTGACGCTGCGCGGCGCCGGGACCGCCGTGCGGCTTGTGGCGCTGAACACCAGTGACCGCGCCCGCCGCAGCGAGGCCCTGGGCGCCCCCGGCAACCGCGCGGCGTGGGGCAAGGAGGTCCGGGTGCCGCAGCGGTCCCAGATGCTCTACCCGGACGGCGGGGAGGTCTGGTGCAGTCCCACCAGCGTCTCCATGATCCTCGCCAAGCACGGCGTGAACGTCACGGTGCCCGACGCGGCGCGCGGCACCTTCGACCGGGTGTACGACGGCACCGGCAACTGGGCCTTCAACGCCGCGTACGCCGGGGCGCGCGGCATGCGCTCGGTCGTGCTGCGCCTGCCCAGCCTCGCCGCCGCCGAGACCTACACCGCGCAGGGCACCCCGCTGGCCGTCAGCCTGGGCTGGAAGGCCGGGGAACTGCCAGGGGCCGCCATCCCCAGTTCGGGCGGGCACCTGATGGTCCTGACCGGCTTCGACGCGCAGGGCAACCCGGTCCTGAACGACCCGGCCGCCCCGACCGACGCGGGCGTGCGCCGCACCTACCCGCGCGCCGCGTTCGAACGGCTGTGGCTGAGCCATTCCGGCGGGCTGGCGTACCTGATCACGCCCCGCTGAACGCCGTCAAGCCGAGGTGACCGCCTCACCCCTGAACGGGGGCGGACCGCCCGTTGTGTGGTGTTTTGTACATAAAGCCTGCCGTACCGTGACCTCATGGACACCCGGGGAACAGTCAGTCCCGCGCGGCGGGAGCAGGGCGTGGCCCTCGTCATCACCCTGCTGTTCACCGGGATCGTTCTGCTGATCATCGTCAGCACCAGCGCCACCTTGGTCAGCGGCGCGCGCAGCGGCGGCGCCGAGGAACGCCGCGCTTACCAGGCCCTGCTGGCCGCCGAGAGCGGCCTGAACACCGTCCTGGTCCGCATCAACCAGCGCCTGAGCACCACCCCCTACTCGGGCAGCACCCAGGCGGACCTGCAGACCTGGTTAAACGGCCTGAACGCCACCCCGGAAGCCGCGCTGTTTCCCGCCACGCTGACCTTCACCCCGCTGACCGCCGACCGCTTCACGGTCGAATCCCGCGGGAGCGCCAACGGCGCCGTGAAGGTCGCCCTGCAGGACTTCCGGCTCAGCCCCGTCTTCCTGTCCAGCGGCATGCGCCTGCGCGCGGCCATGACCTCCCTGCCGCGCATCTACACCGGCAGCAGCGCCAAGATCACCGGACAGTCGGGCCGCTCGCAGATCACCACCGTGGCCGGCACCGGCCTGACCGCCGCCATCGGCAGCAGCCAGGTCACCGTGACCGTCGCCGACGCCAGCGGCCTGCGGGCCGGCGACTACGTGCAGATTCCCTCCGGCGCGACCGGCCCCCGCTTCCGCGTGAGCGGCGTGAGCGGCAATCAACTCACGCTGACCAGCGTGCCCGCTGCCCTGGCCGCCGCGCTGCTGGCCCCCAGCGGGACAGGCGTCGACCTGATCCTGAACGCCGCCGCGCAGACCACCACCAGCGTCACGGACCCCCTTACCCAGCGCGTCTCGAACGCGACCGATTTCACCGTCGGCGAGACCGTCACGGTCGGCGGGTACAAGGCGAAGGTCACCGCCCTCACCAGCAGCCTGGGCAGCGGCGCGCCCGACCAGCTGATCCTGGACTGGGTGGCCGGGCAGCCCGCCAGCATTCCGGAAGGCACCGAGATCCAGCGTGACCTGTCGGCCATGCGCAGCGCCAGCACCATCGACTTCCGCAACACCAGCGCGGTCGGGAACTTCAGCATGGACGGCCAGCCGGACTGCGTCGTGGGCGCCAGCAAAAGCGTCACCTGCGAGGGCGCCAGCGACCCCCTGCTGCAAAACGGCTCCTCGCTGGAGGCCGACAAGTTCTTCACGCAGCAGCTGATGGGCCTGAGCGACGCGGAACTGGACGCCCTGGTGCCCCTCACCCTGCCGGACGCCAGCGGAAACTTCCCGCCCATGGCGAACACCATCCGCCGGATCCGCGCCGAGGCCTTCGACAAGATGCTGAAAAACACGACCTCCAGCGGCGTGCTGATCGTGGACGGTGACATCAACACCAACGTCAACGGCAGTACCGTCTTCAACGGCTTCATCTACTTCCGTGGTAACCAGGGGGGCAAGTTCAACGGCACCCTCACCGTGAACGGCGCCATCGCGGTGCGGGGCGGACCCATCGAGGGCATCACCACCGACGACGTGCTCACGGACCTGACCGGGAACGTGACCGTGAATTTCAATCCGGTGCAGCTGCGCCAGCTGATGATGACCGCGCGTGGCGGCCTGCGCCTGCAGGACACGCAGGGCACCTGGCGGCAGCGATGAGACCGGCGGGCTTCACCCTGATGGAACTGCTGATCGTCCTGGCCATCGTGGGAATCCTCGCGGCCCTCGGGGTGGGCGGCTACCTGCGCTGGCGGGCCAGCAGCGCCGTCACCGAGGGCACCCAGGTGTTCACCCAGGCCGTCAATGCCGCCCGCAGCGGCGCCAAACGCCTGAACACCTGCCAGGAAGTCAGTCTGACCGCGACCAGCGCCAGCCCCTCGCTGACGATGCGCACGTATGCCGACAGTTCCTGCACGGGAACGCCCACCACCCGCGTGCTCACCCTGCCGGCCGGCGTGCAGGCCACCCTGCTGGGCAGCAGCGCCAACAGCATGCGGTTCCGCGCGCCGTACGGCACCACCGACGCCGATCCCCTCAACTTCCGGGTGTTCTGGGCGGCAGACTCGGCCATCAGCCGCGCCGTGCGGGTCACGGGCATCTTCGGGAAGGTGATCGTGCAGTGAACCGTACCCAGCAAGCCCAGGCGGGCCTCACCCTGATCGAGGTCCTCATCGCCCTGGCGATCTTCACCGTGGTGGCCATGGCCGTTCTGGGCGTCCTGCCCGGCTTGTTCCGCGTGAACCGCAGCAACCAGAACGATCAGGCCGTCACGGTGGCCGCCAAGGCGTTCATGGAGACCGTCCGCACCACCTACAGCGTGCAGACCACCTTCGACGCCGGAACCCTGCCCGCCGCGCCGGACGCGTCCCTGCTGGGCGGCCTGACCTGCACGCCCACCCAGACCAACCCGGTCACGACCTGGCTGACCCCGGCCGGTACACCCCAGGTGCGCCGCGTGACCCTGACCTGCGCGGGCAGCGGTCAGCCCACGTACACCTTCACCCTGGATGTCGGGCGACCGGCGTCTCCCACCTCCGGCGGCGCCTCTTGAACGGCGCGGCTCGGGCCGGCGGGCTCACGCTGATCGAGATCCTGCTGGCCCTGGGCATCATGGGCGTGATCCTGGTGCTCATCACGAACTGGCAGACGAACACGCTGGACCTCACCACCCGCACGAACGCCACCGGGCGCGGCCTGATGGAACTGAACGACCTGACCGGCTACGTGGGTGACCGGGTGCGCGCCGCGGTGCGCGTGCGGGTCGCCACGTCGGGCCTGAGCGTGAATTCGGGCGCCGGGAACGCCTGCGCGGTCACGCAGCCGTGCCTGGCGGTCGTGCTGCCGGAAGCCGACCCCACGACCGGTACCGTCACCGCGTACCGGCTGTTCGTGTACCGCCTCCAGCCGCGCTCGGTGGTCACGGACGACAAGGCCCCGGACGCCTGGGCGGAGGACAACGTGCAGGTGCTGCGCGAGTACCGCAGCACGTCCGGCTCGACGCCGCCGACCTGCACGGTCGCGGCCGGCGTGACCCTGGAAACGGCCAGCGCCCCGGGCTGCGCGGAGCTGCGCAACCTGGCAGGTCTGACCTCCGTCGGAAGTTTCCAGCCTTACCTCGTCTCGGACTACCTGACGCCCGCCGATCAGCTGCCGGGCGGCGCCGCTCCCTTCAGCTGGGACGCCGCGACCCGCTCGGTGACCCTGCGCGTGCAGTTCCGGCAGCAGGCGCGTGGGCGCGTCACGACCCTGCCACCCACCCAGGCGTACGCCCTGAACGTCCGCGCGCGTAACGCCCCCTGAGGCGCGGCGCGCAGATGTGAGCACCGGAAATGCCGGACCGTCGGTCAGGGTGAGCCGAAGACCCAGTCTGCCCCTCACCCCGGGCGTCTGGTGCAGCGGGCGCTGCTGGTCCTTCCTGGCGCTGTCCGGTCTCCCGGCGCAGCCTCTATGCTCGGGGCATGGATTTCCCGACGACCTGCCCGCAGTGCGCGCACGTGAACCGCGCGGAGTTCGCGGACAGCAGCGTGCATGACCTGCGCTGCGCGCGATGCGGCGCGCGGTACTGCGTGCTGGTGCGCAAGCAGAAGTTCGAGGTGCTGTTCGACCTGGGCACCCGGGCGCTGATGGACGGCTACGCGCGGGAGGCGGTGGCGAGTTTCGCGGCGGCTCTGGAACGCTTCTTCGAATTCTACGTGCGGGCCTTCGCGCTGGAGCAGGCCGCCGGGCGCGAGCGGCCCTTCGAGGAGGCCCTGTCGGCGCTGGAGGGCACGTGGCGGCACGTCTCCAGTCAGTCCGAACGGCAGCTGGGCATGTTCGCGCTGGCGTACCTGCTGCGCGAGGGCCGCGAACCGGACTTCCTGACGCCCAGAGGCCTGGGCACCGATTTCCGCAACCGCGTGATCCACCGGGGCGCGCTGCCCACCCGCGCGGAGGTGGACGCCTACGCGGCGGGCGTGTTCACCCTGATCGACCGGCTGCTGACCGAACTGGGCGCGGGCGCGGCGCACGCGGAACTCGTGCAGGAGCAGACGTTCGCCGCGCACGTGCGGGGCCTGCCGGACGGCGTGACGGTGGTGTTCGAGGAACACCCGGGCATGTTCCGCGCGCGGCGTTTCGGGACGCTCTCGCCCATTCCCAAACCGGCCAAGGCGCAGCTTCAGGCGGCGCAGTCGGCGTCGGGCGTGAACGACGCCCGCGCGTTCCAGCAGGCGCTGTTCGAGCGGGCGCTGGCGGAACGCGGCTCGCTGCTGCGCGGCTTCAAGAGCTCGACCTGATCCGCCGCTGGCGAGCGTGCCGGTGCGTCATCTGCGCGCGGGCGGCGCGGGACCGGGGGGTATGCTGCCCGGGTGACCCTCTGGACAGTGCTGATTCCCGTCGCGGCCGGACTGGCGCTGGCCGCCCTGTGGTGGGTGGGCAAGGCCATGCTGGAGGGTGCGCGCGAGGGCCTTCAGGAAGCGGACGCCGAGCTGGCGCAGGAACGGGCCGAGCGGGACGCCCAGGCGGCCCGGGACGCCGACGCCCGGCGGGCCGAGGTCGAGGCGGCCGCGCTGGCCCTGAGTGACGCCGACCGCTTCGCCCTGAACCTGCGGGCGCCGTTCACGTCCCTGTGGCTCGACATCTTCGAGACGGCCACGCACCGGCCCGCGGCGTACTTCTATCAGGTGACGCCGCCCGGCGAGACCCCGCAGGCCCGCCAGGAAGCCCTGCAGGAACTGGCGGCGTCCCTGGAGTCCGGATGGGGTATCACGGATCACGCGTCGGCCATGTCCAGCCTCGCGTGGCTGCTCGGCGGGGGCGGCCACCACGAGCCGTACCAGCAGGTGCGCCGCGCGCTGTACGGTCAGGACACGGCGGGCCTCGACCGGCGGCACGTGAAGGTCGTGCGCCAGTGGGAGCCGGAGGTGGGGGACGTGGGCGGCCTGGCCTTCGACCTTGCCCGGGCGGCGGACATCGCCGCGCAGGGCGTGGCGCTGGGGTACCTGAGCGACCGGCAGGGCTGGCAGGTGCTGGGCCAGTGCCGTCAGGTGGCGCGGGAGGCGCCGTTTCGCGACTGGGCGCACTACGGCCGGAGTGTCCAGGCGGGCGCGGCCTTCTGGAACGCCAACCCGGTCCGCAACCGGGGGTACGCCGACGCGGTGAAGGCGCTGCTGACCCGTGACGACAGCCCCTGGCGCCGCGACCCCTGGCCGCCGCCCGGCCAGCCGCTCGACCGGGGTCTGGCGGCGGTGGGCACGGGCGGCGAAGCCTCGGCCCTGAACTGAGCTCCGGGGCCGGGGTTGGCGTGGTGCGGGCACTTCTCTACACTGCGTCATGGTTGGAACCGGGGAAGATCGGCGGCGTCTGGTGCGCGTGGCGCGCGGTGAGGAGCGGGGCGACCTGCTGGTGCGCGGCGCGCGGGTGGTGCAGCCCGCCACGCGCGAGGTGTTCGAGGCGGACGTGCTCGTCGCGGACGGGCGCGTGGCGGCGCTCGGGGGCGGGTTCCAGGCGGCGCGGGTCGTGGAGGCGCGCGGGGCGTTCCTGGCGCCGGGGTTCATCGACGCGCACGTGCACATCGAGTCGAGTCTGCTGACCCCGGCGGGTTTCGCGGGGGCGGTGCTGCCGCGCGGCACGACCGGGGTGGTGGCCGAGCCGCATGAACTGGTGAACGTGCTGGGCGCGGGGGGCCTGGAGTGGATGCTCGCGGCGGGGCGGTCGTCGGGCCTGCGGGTGTGGGCGTCGGCGCCGTCGTGCGTGCCCGCCAGTGAGTTCGAGCGGGGCGGCGCCGTGATCGGGGCCGAGGAGACCGCGCGGATGCTGCGCGTGCCGGGCGTGCTGGGCCTCGCGGAGATGATGAACTACCCGGGCGTGCTGGGCGGCGACGCGGGCGTGTGGGCCGTGCTGGAGGCCGGGCGGGCGTCGGGCCTGCGGCTGGACGGGCACGCGTCGGGCGTGCGGGGCCGCGACCTGATGGGGTACGCGGCGGCCGGTCTGCACTCGGATCACGAGGCGACGACGCCCGGGGAGGCCCGCGAGCGGCTGCGCGCCGGGCTGTGGCTGATGGTCCGCGAGGGCTCGGCGGCGCGAAACCTCGACGCCCTGCTGCCGGTGCTGCGCGACCGCCCGCGCCGCGCGATGCTCGTCAGTGACGACGTCAGCGTGGACGAGCTGCTGGAGCTGGGGCACCTGGACCGCCTGCTGCGGATGTGCGTCTCGGGCGGGCTGCATCCGGCGGACGCGGTGGCCCTGGTGACGTGCAACCCGGCGGAGTACTGGGGTCTGCATGACGTGGGGCTGGTCGCACCGGGGTACCACGCGGACTTCGTGCTGCTGCGCGACCTGCAGGGCTTCGAGGTGCTGGAGACCTTCGTGGGCGGTCAGGAGGCCCGCGCGGGCACGGTCACGCCGCCCCTGCCGGGCGGTGGCGTGGATCTGGGGGCCGGGTGGGCGGCGGCGACCTTCGACGTGCCCGCGCACTGGCCGGTCATGCAGGTCCGCGCGGATCAGATCACGACTGGGGTGGTCGCGCCGGGCAGCGGGGACGCGCGGCTGGTCGTCGCGGACCGTTACGGGCGCGGCGAGTGGTCGGCCTGCTGGACGTCCGGCACCGGGCTGCGCGGCGCGACGCTGGGCATCAGCGTGCTGCACGACGCGCACCACGCGGCGTTCCTGGGCGGATCGGACGACGACGTGCGCGCGGCGGGCCGGGCGCTGGAGGCGCTGGGCGGCGGGATCGTACTCGTGTCGGGCGGCGAGGTCCGCGCGCAGCTGCCCCTGCCGTTCGCGGGCCTGATGACGGACCTGCCGCCCGCGCAGGCAGCGGCGGCGCTGGGCCGCGTGACCGACGCCTGCCGCGCGCACGGGTGCGTGCTGCCCTACCCGGTCACCACCCTGGCCTTCCTGGGCCTGACGGTCATCCCGGCGCTGAAGCTCACGCCGCGCGGCCTGCTGGACGTGACGGCGTGGCAGCTGCTGCCGCGCGGGCATGACGTGCCGGTGGCCTGAGCGCCCACAGGGGGAACGTGGCATGCTGGGCCACATGACGCAACAGCTGACGGTGCAGGTGCAGGGCTTCGGGGAGATTCAGGCGCAGGAGGGCGAGCGGCTGGTGCTGGCGCTGGAGCGTGGTGGCGTAGACGTCCTGCACCGCTGCGGGGGCGTGGCGCGCTGCACGACCTGCCGCGTGAGTTTCGAGGAGGGCGAACCCGACGCCATGACCGCTGCCGAGTTCGACAAGCTGACCGAGAAGGGGCTGCTGGGGCAGGCGCGGCTGTCCTGTCAGATCGAGTGCGCGCCCGGCATGAGCGTCACGCCGCTCCAGACGGCGAGCAGCAGCGGTCTGGAGCCCGGCAAGGCCCCGGCCGAGCAGATCGAGCCCGAGCCCGTCTGGACGACCCGCCCCGGCGCGTCCACCGAGGGCTGATGCCAGGAGATACGGCAGCGCCTAGGGGCGTGGCGAACGCCCCGGGGCGCCCCTGAGGGTTGATCCGGCCTGCTGCGGACGCGGTAGTGCTCACCGGGTCGGGTCCGGCTGGCGCTGCGGCTCGGGGCTGATGTGGGGCGGTAGGCTGGCCGCATGCTGCCCCGTGTCCTGACTGACCTGCTGGAGTTCCACGCGCCGCTGTCCGCCGTGCAGCGCGAGCAGGGGGGCGCGGTGACGCTGCTCACGCCGGGCGTGAACGTGCTGGCGCTGAACGCGACGTTCCTCCCGGCGGATGTGCGCGGGGTCGATCTGGCGGCGGTGCTCGACTGGCACGAGGGGCAGGGCGTGCCGCCGCTGGTGGCGACCGCCGGGCCGCTGGTGGGCCTGCGGGGGCGGGAGGTGGCCCGCGTGCGTGTGGGTCACGCCGACCCCGCGCCGTGGGCAGGGGAGGGCGTGGTGGTCGAGCAGGTGTCGCGCATGCACCTGCGCCCGTGGGCGGAGGCCCTGACGCACGCGCACGGCACGCCCGGCTGGGGCGAGGGGCTGGCGCGGCAGCTCGCGGCGCGGTTGGAGGGCGACCGGGACTTTGTTCCCCTGAGTGCGTACCGGGACGGCGAGGTGGTGGGCGCGCTGCTGTGGCACTCCCGGGCGGCGGGTGGGGCGGCGCACCTGTGGGGCGCGCGGGACGCGGCGGTGGAAGAGGCGCTGCTGGGTGCGGCGGCGGACCTGGGTGGACCGCTGTGGGTGTCCCAGGTAGATGAGGACGCCACGGCGTCTCCGGGTGAGGTAGTTCACTACTCCGTGTTGACGCTGTGAGATTTTCGCCCTCATGCGCGACCGGTCATTTGCAAACAGTGAGAGATGCACGGTGTGGAATTTTTGGCAAATACGCGTTTTTCTTTCTCCTGCCGCGACTGCGGCTGTCCGTGAGAAATGAGTCAGAATGTCTCATGTTTATGCGGTCTTGAACCAGTTCTAATGACCACATGCCCACCGCATTTCTGCGAGGCGGCGCCGCCGCGCTGCTCGCCCTCACCCTCGCCGCCTGCGGCAGTACCAGCACCCCGGCGGGCCCCCCCGCCCCCCAGCAACCCCTGACCCTCGCCGCGCAGGCCGTCGCCAGCCCCGTCGCCCTGACCGCCGGGCAGACCCTGCAACTGAACGTCACCGTGAACGGCCAACCCGCCCAGCCCGGCCAGCTGAAATGGACCACCAGCAACGCCACCGTCGCCACCGTCACCCAGACCGGCCTCGTCACGGCCGTCTCGGCGGGCAGCGCCACCATCCGCGCCGCGCTCGCCACGAACGCCGCGTCGTTCATCGACTTCCCCGTAACCGTCACCGCCGCCAGCGCCCCCGCGCCCGCCCCGGCCCCCGCACCGACCACGCCCAGCGCGTTCGCGCAGCAGGTCCTGGACCTCACGAACGCCGCGCGCGCCGTGCCCCGCACCTGCGGCGCCACCAGCTACGCCGCCGCCGCCCCGCTCACCTGGAACGCGCAACTGGCGCAGGCCGCGCAGGGTCACGCGACCGACATGGCCGCCCAGAACTACTTCAGCCACACCAGCCTGGACGGCCGGACCTTCGCGCAGCGCATCACGAACGCCGGGTACACCCCCTACCGCACTATCGGCGAGAACATCGCCGCCGGGCAGACCACCCCCCAGGCCGTCGTGGACGGCTGGCTGAAGAGTGAAGGGCACTGCCGGAACATCATGAACCCCGCCTTCAAGGAACTCGGCGTCGGGTACGCGTATGCGGGCACCAGCACCTACAAGCACTACTGGGTGCAGGACTTCGGCGCCCGCTGACGATCAGCACAGGGGAGGGGGAGGCTGCGACTGGCCTCCCCCTCAATCCTTGCCGTTCACCCGAACAGCGCCCGGAACTCCCCGTACCCCTGCGCGTCCAGTTCCGACACCGGCACGAACCGCAACGCCGCCGAGTTGATGCAGTACCGCAGCCCCCCATGCTCACGCGGGCCGTCCGGGAACACGTGCCCCAGGTGCGAATCCGCCCCCGCCGACCGGACCTCGGTCCGCGCGTACCCGATCTTGTAATCCGTGTTCTCCGTCAAGGCCACGCTGGGAATCGGGCGCGTGAAACTGGGCCAGCCGCACCCCGCGTCGTACTTGTCCAGGCTGGAAAACAGCGGCTCGCCGCTCACGACGTCCACGTAGATGCCCTCCTCCGTGTGGTCCCAGTACTCCCCGGTGAAGGCCCGCTCGGTCCCCTCGTGCTGGGTCACGCTGTACTGCATGGGCGTCAGCCGCTCTCGCAGCTCCGCATCCGACGGCTTCACGAACGGCTTGTCAGTCATGAGGGCAGTCTAGGCGCGCGGGGCCGCCGGGACGGTAATGGAAAGTAGGAAGTGGGAAGTGGTGAGTGGACCGGAGGTCAGCGTCTCATCCACTCCCTACTTCCCACTCCCCACTGCCCCCTTACAGCGGAATGTTGCCGTGCTTCTTGTAGGGCCGCGCTTCTTCCTTGTCGCGCAGCATCTCGAAGGTCTGGATCAGGACACGGCGGGTGTCCTCCATGGGGATCACGTCGTCGATGTAGCCCTTGCTGGCGGCGACGTAGGGATTGTCGAAGGCGTCCTTGTACTCGGCGATCTTCTGCGCGCGGGTGGCGTCGGGGTTGTCGCTGCTTTGAATGTCGCGGCGGTACACGATGTTCGCCGCGCCCTCGGCGCCCATGACGGCCACGGCGGCGGTCGGCCAGGCGTACACGACGTCGGCGCCCATGTCGCGGCTGTTCATGGCGAGGTACGCCCCGCCGTAGCTCTTGCGGGTGATCAGGGTGACCTTGGGGACGGTCGCCTCGGCGTAGGCGTAGAGCATCTTCGCGCCGTGCCGGATGATCCCGGCGTGTTCCTGCGCCACGCCCGGCAGGAAGCCCGTGACGTCCACCAGCGTCAGGATGGGGATGTTGTAGCAGTCGCAGGTGCGGATGAACCGCGCGGCCTTATCGGAGGCGTCGATGTTCAGCGTGCCCGCCATGACGCGCGGGTTGTTTGCCACGATGCCCACCGACTCGCCGTTCAGGCGCGCGAAGCCCACGACGATGTTCTTCGCCCAGTTCGGCTGGATTTCCAGGAAGGTGCCGTCGTCCACGAGTTCGTGGATCACGTCGTGCATCGCGTAGGGTTTGCGCTGGTCGGGCACGACGATGTCCAGCAGTCGCTCGTTCGTGCGGGTGGCGGGGTCCTGGGTGGGGTGGGCGGGGGCCTTCTCGTGCGCGTTCTGCGGCAGGTACCCCAGCAGGTCACGGATGCCCGCCAGGACCGCCTCGTCCCCGTCGTACGCGAGGTGCGCGACGCCACTCCTGCGGGTGTGGACGTCCGCGCCGCCCAGCTGGTCGAAGGTCACGTCCTCGCGCGTCACGGACTTGATGACCTCGGGCCCCGTGATGAACATGTAACTGCTGCCCTCGCTCATGAGGATGAAGTCCGTCAGGGCCGGGGAGTACACCGCGCCGCCCGCGCAGGGGCCCAGGATCGCGCTGATCTGCGGCACCGCGCCCGAGTAGATCGCGTTCCGGTAGAAGATCTCGCCGTAGCCGCTTAAAGAGTCCACGCCTTCCTGGATGCGCGCCCCGGCGCTGTCGTTCAGGCCGATCACGGGGCAGCCGGTCTTGGCGGCCATGTCCATGATCTTCGTGATCTTCGCGGCGTTCATCTTGCCCAGAGAGCCGCCCAGCACGGTGAAGTCCTGGCTGAACACGAACACCTGCCGCCCGTCGATGGTGCCGCGCCCGGTCACGACGCCCTCGCCGGGGGCGTCCACGCCCTGCATCAGGCGGCCGCCGCGGTGCTCGACGAAGGTGCCCATCTCCAGGAAGCTGCCGGGGTCCAGCAGCGCCTCGATGCGCTCGCGGGCGGTGAGTTTCCCGCCGGCCTTCTGTTTCTTCAGGCGCTCCGCGCCGCCGCCCTGCTCGACCCGCGTGCGGCGCTGCTCCATCGCCGCGATCAGTTCCTGTAACTCCACGCCCGCTTTCGTCATGCGCGCATGCTACCCAAACGGGCGTTAGGTGCGCGCGTGACCGTGGCGGGAACAGCCGGGCGAGGTCGGCAGGCGCCCGGCTGACCGCCCCCTACAGCTCCTGCCGGGCCTCTTTCAACAGTTCGGACAGGCGTGACAGGCAGCGGCTGTACTTCTTGGCGTACGCGCCGTGCCGGTACGTGTCGCTGAACAGCCCGGACAGGTTCGTGCCGGTGAACGCGGCGTGCAGGCCCAGGTCGTACAGCTTGTCGATGAAATGCACGAAGCGCAGCGCGACGTTCTGGTCGGGCATGGGTGTTAGGTCCGTGACCGCGACGGCGCTGACGCCCTGCAGCAGGCGGCTGAAGCGGCTGGGGTGCACCTGCAGCAGGTGACGGCTCAGGTCACGGTGGTTCAGGCGGGCCAGCGTCGCGCCCTGCTGCCGGGCCTCCCACGCGGTGAACTCGGTGGGCGTCAGGACGTCCTCGGGCCGCACGCCGCGCTGACGGTAGTCCGGCCCGTCGATGCGGTGCGTCTCGAAGCGGCTGGCGATCGCCTGGATCTGCCGCTGGAAGTCACTGGCGTTGAAGCGCCCCTGACCAAGCGCGCCGGGTTCGGTGTTGCTCGTGGCGATCACGCTCGTCCCGCCGGGCATCAGCTGCCCCAGGAACGTGTTCGCCATGTGCGTGTTGCCCGGGTCGTCCAGTTCGAACTCGTCGATCAGGAGCAGGTCGTGCCCGCGGAAGGCGTCCACGGCGCGGGTCATGCCCAGCGCCCCGATGATGTACATCAGGTCCTGGAAGCTCATCAGGGCCGCGCGGCCCGGCGCCTCGTGCCACGCGCTGGCCAGCAGGTGCGTCTTGCCCACCCCGAACCCCCCGTCAAGGTACAGGCCGCGGCCCTCGGGCTTGGCGCGGCGGAACAGGCGGAAGCCCCCGGGCCGCACCTGCGCGCCCTTCAGGAACGCCTGCGTGGCCACGCGGGCCTCCTCCTGGCTGGGGTAGGCCGCGTTCGGGTGGTACGTGGCGAACCGCACGCCCTGGTAGCGGGGCGTGGGGGCCAGTTCGGCCGTCAGGGCCTCCGGGTCTAGGCTGGGGTTGCGGGACAGCAGGTCGATCATGCGAGTTCCGGTGGAAGGGGTGAGGTCTGCCTTTCAACCCGGGCGGATGCGGGAAGGAACGGATTCCGGCTCATCGGTGGACGTCGAGTTCGACCTTGTAGTTGCCGCGCCGCGTCTCGTTCACCACGCGTTTGAAGTCGATGCGGCCCAGGCCGTCGGCGGCGAGGCTGTCGCCCTCGCGGATCTCGCTGCTGGCCCGGGCGGGCTGGCCGTTCAGGCGGACCTTGCCGCCGTCGATGCCCTGCTGGAAGTACGCGCGGCTCACGCCGAAGCCCTTGGCGCCCACGACGTCCACGCGCATGCTGGGCACCACGACCTCGCGCAGCTTGCTGCCCTTCCCGGCGCTCTCGCCGACCGGTTCCACGTCCACGTCGCGGCCGCCCAGGCTGGTCAGGTCCGCGATGGCCTGCGCGGCCTTGCCGGTCGCGGCGATCAGGAAGCTGCCGCGGTCCTCGCGCAGGTCACCCAGCCCGTCCTCGTCCAGGCCCAGGCGCCTGAGCTGCACCGCGAAGTCCTGCGCGTCCCAGGCGGGGCCGCCCTCGTGCGGGGTGACGCGGTACACGGTCACGCCGCCGTCCACCTCGGGGATGTGCTCGGGGTGCAGCGTCAGGACCACGCGGCGCGCGTCCGGGAAGCCCCCGGCGAGCTTGTGGCGGACCTCCGGGTCGTTCAGCAGGCGGCGGTCGATGTCGTCCCCGTCCACGAAGGGCGTGCGGATCACGCGCCCGCCGCGCGCCTGGGCGATCAGGGTGGAGAGTTTCTGCTTCATGCCCACAGGATAAGTCCCGCGCCCACCCGCGACCGGCCGGGGGGGGCAGGCGGGGGGGGTGGTCAGGATGAACCTCGCCCGCATCACAAATGATGAATGATGAGCGTAAGAGTCCGGATGTCAGGATTCCGGCGTATGCGCTGGCTGACGCCCCCCGCCCTTCCCCCGCTGGTTCGAGGTATGCCATTGTGACTCCCGCCGCCTTCTCTGCCGTTCAGGCCGCCCTGAGTGACCTGATGCGCGTCCACACGCCCCACGCCACCCTCCTCGCCTCGCTGGGCGACGAGGTGCTGCGCGTCCGCGCCGACACCCCCCCCGAGCGGGCCGGGGTGGATCTCGTGCCGCCCGACGAGTGGTTCGAGCGGGGCGAGATGACCTGGCTCACGCGCGACGGCGCGCTGCTGGGTCTGCTGTGGCAGGACGACGGCCCCGCCCCGCAGGCGGCGGTGCAGGTGCTGACCATGCTGCTTGCCGCCGCCCGCACCGAGGGCGTCCACCGCGAGACCGAGGTGCTGATCACCCAGCTGCCCGTCGCGACCGCGTGGCTGACCGGCGAGCTGGTGTTCCGCAAGGTCAGCCGCCCCTTCCTGGAACTGTTCAGCCTGGCCGAACCCGACGTGACCGGCCGGGCCGTGCAGGAGGTCTTCCATGACCGGCCCGCCCTGGTGCACGCCCTGACGCAGGCGGGCGCGGGCCGCTCGGTGCGCCTGCCGGACGAGCAGGTCCGGCAGGGGGAGCAGACCCTGTGGGTGCGCGGCGAGGCCCGGCCCTACTTCGGGGCGTCGTCGGCCGGGGTGATGCTCACCCTGCAGGACGTGACCGGCGAGTACGAACGCGCCGCGCGCGTCTCGGCACTGCTGGACACCGACACGCCCGCCGCGCTCATCGCCGATTCGGGCGCCGTGTTGCAGGCCAGCCAGGGCTTCCTGAGCCTCATGCCTGCCGGGGCGCCCACCGTGACGGGCGCGCCCCTGTGGTCCTGGGCGTGCTTCGCGAATGTCCCGTCTGACGCGGTACGTGACCTCGTGCGGCTCGCCGCGACCGGCGGAGCGGCCCGCGCGGACGTGGAACTCGCCGGGGGCGGCAGCCTCACCCTGCGGGTGCGCCGCACCTCCGAGCCGGGCCTGCTGGTGGCCGAGGGCGAGGCCGGGACCCGCGAGGGCCACGCGCCGCTGGGCGTCATGAATCAGGTGCTGGCCCTGTCGGAGGACGCCACGATCCTCGTGGATCACGCTGGGCGCGCCCAGCTCGTCAGCGAGCGCGCCTCGACCCTGCTGGGCGTCGAGGCGGCGCGGCTGGTGGGGCTGGCCGTCACGCGGGTCCTGACCGAACTGGGCGTCAAGATCTTCACGCCCGAGGGCGAACCGCTGGCCCTGCCGGACTGGAAGGAGATCAGCCTGCCGCTGCGGCGCGAGGTGCTGCTGGCCCTCCCGGACGGCACGGTGCGGCAGATGGAACTGCGCGCCACGGGTGTGGGGGGCGAGGCGGGCGGCGCGCGCGGCAGCGTCCTGCTGACCCTGCGGGACCTGACCGCCTTGCGCCGCGCGCAGGCCAAGATCCGCCACGACGCCCGCCACGACGCCCTGACCGGCCTGATGAACCGCACCGGCATCCGCGAGGCCCTGACCCGCCAGGACGCCCCGGGCGCCGCCGTGTGCCTGGACATCGACGGGTTCTCCGAACTGAACGCCGCGCTGAGCCGCACGGCCTGCGACCGGCTGCTCATCCAGCTGGCCGCGCGCCTGAACGACCTGAGCAGCGAGACGCGCGGCCTCGCGGCCCGCCTGGCGGACGATTCGTTCGTGGTCTTCCTGCCCGGCCTGGGGGCCGCCGAGACGCTCGGGCGCGTCGAGGTCGTGCTGGACAGCCCCCTGCGGGTCGGTCAGCGGGACGTGCAGCTGACCGCCGCGCTGGGCGTCGCCGAGCGCCGCCCCGACGGCCCGGGGGACGCGGTGCTGGCCAACGCCGAGGTGGCCATGCAGCACGCCAAGCGGCAGGGCCGCGCGCAGCGCAGCGTCTTCCAGCCCGCGCTGCGTGACGAGGTCGCCCGCGCCTTCGAACTGGAAGAGGCGCTGCGCGGCGCGCTGGACAAGGACCAGTTCACGCTGCTGTACCAGCCGGCGCTGTCCCTGAGACGCGACCGGGCGTTCAGCGCCGAGGCGCTGCTGCGCTGGAACCACCCCACCCTGGGCCTGCTGGGGCCAGCCGGCTTCCTGGATCTGGCCAGCCGCAGCGAACTGATCACGCACGTCAGCGAGTGGGTCGTGCAGGAGGCCGTGCTGGGGCGTCAGGCCGTGCGCGCCGCGCTGCCCGGGCGGTACGCCAACTGGGCGGTCAGCGTGAATCTCAGCCTGGAGGAACTGCGCCGCTCGGCCGGCCTGCGCCGCCTGCTGCCGCTGCTGTCCGCCGAGGGGGCCCCCGACATCGAAGTCAGTGCGGGCAGCCTGCTTGACCACAGCCAGGAGACGCTGGGTCTGCTCGAGCAGCTGCGCTCGCTGGGCGCGCGCCTGAGCGTGGACGACTTCGGGGACGGCGCCAGCAGCCTCGCGGCCCTGACCCGCTTCCCGCTGAACACCGTCAAGCTGCACCCCACCCTGACCGCCCGCCTGCCGGGCGACGAGAAGTCCCTGACGCTCGTGCAGGGCACCATCGACCTGGCACACAACCTCGGTTTGCAGGTCGTGGCGGTGGGCGTCGAGACGGCCGACCAGCTGGGCATCCTGCGGGAACTGGGCTGCGACGCCGCGCAGGGCTACGCCATCACGCCCCCGCTGTCCGGCCCGGACCTGATCAGCTGGCTGCGCGAGCACTGACCGGACGGAGGGGTGGTCGGCGGGCAGGGCACTCGGCCTGCCCGCCGACTCCTGTCCGGGCGCAGGGGCAGAAAACGGGTAGCGCAGTCTGCCGACAGGGCGGCGGGGGCCGTGAAGGATCGCTCAAGGCCCGGCGGGGAGATGGCGGGCTGGCTGACATCTCCGGCCCGCCCGGGTCGTTTAACGTGGACGCGTTTTCCACAGTTCACCCCCCGGAGGTTCACGCATGCCCCAAGACGACCGCACTGCCCCCCGTCCCGCCCGCCGCGACACGCTGCGCTTCCTGACCGCCACCGGCGCCGCCCTGGCCGCCGCGCCCCTGGCCGGTGCCCAGACCGCCCCCGCCACACCGGCCACCCCCGCCGCCGCGTCCGGCGCGATGGCCATGAACGGCAGCGGCTTCTACCGCCAGAAGATCGGCGACATGACCCTGACCACCGTCAGCGACGGCACCGCCCCACTGGCCGCGCTGCTGCCCACCTGGGGCGCCAACCCCGACCGGCAGGCCGAGTTCGCCGCGACCCTCGCCGAGTACTCTGTGCCCGCCACGAACACCGTGAACCACTTCAACCCGGTCGTGCTGGAGATCGGCGGCAAACGCATCCTGATCGACACCGGCCGCGGCGGCACCGGCGGGCAGCTGGTCGCGAACCTGCGCCGCGCTGGGATCGAACCCGACACGATCAGCGTCGTGTTCATCACGCACGGGCACGGGGACCACATCGGCGGCCTGACCACGAACGGCAAGCCCACCTTCGCGAACGCCCAGCACCTGATCAACGAGGCCGAATTCAACTTCTGGGTCACGCAGGCCAACCCCAACGACGCCGTCAAGACCAACCTGATCGGCCTGAAGGACAAGTTCAAACTCCTGAAAAGTGGTGAGGAAATCGTGCCCGGCGTCCTGACCGTCGCCACGCCCGGCCACACCGCCAACCACCACAGCGTCCTCGCGCAGAGCGGCGACCAGAGCGCCCTGATCCTCGGGGACGCTGGCGGGCACTTCCTGCTCTCCCTGAAGCATGAGGGCGCGTACGTGGGCTTCGACACCGACGGCGCGCAGGCCGCCCGCACCCGCCAGGAGATCTTCGCGCGCATCACCGACGGCAAACTCTGGGTGACCGGATACCACTTCCCGTTCCCGGCCATCGGGCACCTGCGCCGCCTCGCGCCTGGCTCGTACGAGTACGAACCCACCGTCTGGAACTGGAGCTGACCCCCACGCCCTGAACCCACCCCGCAGTCACCCCCGGCGCTACACTCCGGGGGTGATCGTCAAGTACGGCGGGAATGCCATGAAGAGCCTGGACCTGCGGCGCGCCGTCGCCGCCGAGATCGCCGCGCTGCGCGCCGGGCAGACGGTCGTGGTCGTGCACGGCGGCGGCCCCGTCATCGAGCGGGAACTCGCCGCGCGCAGCATCACCAGCGAGTTCCGCGCCGGGCTGCGCGTCACCACGCCCGACGCGATGGACGTCGTGGAGATGGCGCTGTGCCAGCTGAACAAGCAGCTCAGCCAGGACGTGGGCCACGCGGTGGGCCTGATGGGCCGCGACTCGGAGCTGCTGCGCGCCGAGGTCTTCGACCCCACGCTGGGCCGCGTGGGCCGCGTGACCGGCGTGAACGCGGACGTACTGCGCGCCCTGATCGGCGCGGGCCTCACGCCGGTCGTGGGCTGCGTGGCCGTCGGCCCGGACGGGGACGCCCTGAACGTGAACGCCGACACCGCCGCCGGGGCGGTCGCGGGCGCCCTGAACGAGGGCATCGTGTTCCTGACCGACGTGGACGGCGTGTACCGCAACTACCCCGACCCGGAGAGCCGCGCCGCGCACCTCACCCGCGCCGAGGTCGAGGGGGGCATTCAGGACGGCTGGATCGCGGGCGGCATGATCCCCAAGGTCCGCGCCGCCCTGGACGCCCTGGACCGCGGCGCGCCCTTTGCGGTGATCGCCAGCGGCATGCACGCCGGGGCGCTGTCGGCCGCCGCGCGCGGCGAGGCCGGCACGCGCATCACGCCCTGAACGCGGCTGCGACCACGACTCTGAACAGCGTCAGCGCACGCGGCTGAAGATCAGCGTGTCCCGCAGCGCCGAGCCGTCTGCGGTCACGTCGTCGTTCACCAGCCGGGCGTCCAGCGCGTAGCCCAGCGCCGGGGGAATGCGGGCGCTGCGCCCGTTGGCGGGATCGCAGCGGATCTCCAGGCGCCGCAGGCCCATGCCGCCCGCCGCGCGGTCCGTCAGGGCCAGGTCCGTCAGGGCCTGCGTGACCTCGCGCGCGTAGCCTTGCCCGGCGTGCGCCGTGGCGATCCAGTACCCGATCTCGCCCTTCGGGACGCGCCAGTCCAGCGCGTGGTACCCGCTGCTGCCGACCAGCTCGGTGCCGTCAGCGTTCCACACGTGGTAGCGCAGGTTTTCCCGCGAATCGAAGCGTTCGGCAGCGCCCGTCAGGTTCTCGCGGGAGGCCTCCAGGGTCATGGGCGCCTGCGCCCACACCATCCACTCGCGCAGCTGCGGCAGCGAGGCGTTCACGGCGGCCACCAGCGCCTCCGCGTCCGCCGGGTCGGGGCGGCGCAGGCGCAACCGGGGCGTGACGATCTCGGCGGGCACGGTCAGGTCGGTGGGCAGCGCAGGCATGCCGGGCAGTCTAGGCGCGCCGCACTCCACGCGCCTGCGCACAATGGCGTGCCGGTCACCGTTGCCCTGGCCCCACCCGGTGCGGCATACTGCCCGGGCCGCGGGCGCGGCGTCCCACGAGAGACGCCCCCGACGACAACCGAACACCCGGAGCCGGGCCGCGTCCTGCGCGCCCCCTCCCACCCCGGCAGGCCCCGCGCCCGCCGCCGGTTGTCACGGCACCCCACGAGGTGCGACATGACTCCACAATCCCTGACCCGCGCGCAGCAGTACCGGCGCGAATGGCTGGCTCAACCCCGCGCGGACATCCTGGCCGGTCTGGTCGTCGCGCTGGCCCTGATCCCCGAGGCGATCGCGTTCTCGATCATCGCGGGCGTGGACCCGCAGGTGGGCCTGTACGCGTCGTTCATCATCGCGATCGTCACGGCGTTCATCGGCGGGCGGCCCGGCATGGTCAGCGCCGCGACCGGCGCGATGGCGCTGCTCATGACCGGCCTCGTCAAGGACCACGGGCTGGCGTACCTGTTCGCCGCGAGCGTCCTGACGGGCGCCCTGCAGGTCGCGTTCGGCTGGGCGGGCCTGGCCCGCTACCTGAAGTTCGTGCCGCGCAGCGTCATGACCGGCTTCGTGAACGCCCTGGCCATCCTGATCTTCCTGGCGCAGCTGCCGCAGCTGATCGGCGCGAACGTGCAGACGTACGCGATGCTCGCGGCCGGGCTGGCCATCATCTACCTGCTGCCCCGCGTGTTCCGCGCGGTGCCCAGCGCCCTGGTCGCCATCGTGGCCCTGACCGCCGTATCGATCCTGACCAGCGCGGACGTCCGCACCGTCGGGGACATGGGGACCCTGCCGGGCACGCTGCCGCCCCTGGCGCTGCCGCAGGTGCCGCTGACCCTGGAGACGCTGGGCATCATCCTCCCCGTCTCGCTGACGCTGGCGCTCGTGGGTCTGCTGGAGAGCCTGCTGACCGCGCAGCTCATCGACGAACGCACCGACACCACCAGCGACAAGAACACCGAGGCCCGCGCGCAGGGCGCGGCGAACATCATCACCGGGTTCTTCGGCGGAATGGCCGGGTGCGCGATGATCGGCCAGAGCATGATCAACGTCACCAACGGCGGCCGCGGGCGGCTGTCCACCTTCACGGCGGGCCTGGGCCTGCTGATCCTGATTCTGGCGCTGCAACCCCTGCTCGTGCAGATTCCCATGGCGGCCCTCGTGGCGGTCATGATCGTCGTGTCGGTCAGCACCTTCGACTGGCGCAGCCTGCGTGACCTGCGCGTCACGCCCCGGGGCGAGGTGCTCGTCATGCTGAGCACCGTGGCCGTCACGGTCTTCACGCACGACCTCAGCCGGGGCGTACTGGTAGGCGTGATCCTCAGCGCGCTGCTGTTCGCCCGGCAGGTCTCGAACGCGTCCCGCGTGACCGTCAGCGACACCGGCGCCCTGCGCACGTACCACGTGCAGGGGCAGCTGTTCTTCGTGAGCACGCACGACTTCCTGCGGCAGTTCGACTTCACGCACGCGGGGCCCGTCGTGATCGACCTGAGCGGCGCGCACCTCTGGGACGGGTCCGCCGTGGCCGCGCTGGACAAGGTCCTGACGCGGTTTACCCGCCAGGGCCAGCCCCCCACCCTGCTGGGCCTGAACGAGGCGTCCGCGACCCTCTTCCGGCGCCTGAGCAGCCCCGGTGGCGCCTCCGCCGGGCACTGACCGGACCGGCCACTCCAGCACACCGGCCGGTCATGGGCACTGACCGGCCGATGCTCGGTTCACGCGGAGGTCACTTCGTCCAGCGGTGCTCGTAGCAGTACGCCCAGTCCTCGCCGGGCTCAGCGCTACGGATGACCGGGTGGCCCTGCCCCTGCGCGTGGCGGGTCGCGTGGCGGTTCTTGCTCGAGTCGCAGCAGCCGACGTGCCCGCAGGTCATGCAGACCCGCAGGTGCACCCAGGTGTCGCCCAGTGCGACGCACTCCAGGCACACGTCCGCCTCGGGCGTGACCGGCCCGGCGTTGTGCGCGGCGTGCTCGCACTGGGCGCGCTGCGCAGCACTCAGGGTCACGGGCGGGTGCTCCGCGAGGTGGCGGGATAGCTGAGCCCGCGTGACCTCCGGCGGGGTCAGCAGGTCGAGGATGCCCGCCGCGACCTCCCGGTGCGCGCTCAGGACGTGCTGGGCGCCCAGCGCCTGCAACCCCGCGAACCCCTCGGGCGAGGTGGCGCGCGTGATGACCTGCACCTGCGGCGCGACCGTGCGCAGCACACTCAGGGTGCGTTCGGTCATCTCGGTGTCGTCGTCCGCGATGACGACCGCGCGGGCGGAGTCGATGCCCAGGTCCCGCAGCAGCCCCGCGCGGGTGTAGTCCGCGATCAGGACCGGCGCGCCGCGCCCCTGGAGTTCGCTCGCGCCGTCCGGACTGCGGGTGAGCACCGAGTACGGCTGCCCGGCGCGGCTCAGCGCGCGCGCGGACAGGCGGGCGTGCGCGCCGTACCCCAGGAACACCACGCGGCCCGCGACCGGCAGGCCATGCGCGCCGTCCCCGTGCGCCCCCCCGCCGGACGGCCCGGTACCTGCGGCTCCTGTGCCCGCTCTCCCCGGGGCAGGGGAGGGGAGCCGGGCCAGCAGCGGCCCGCCCAGCGCCGCCAGGGCCGGGGTCAGCGCCATCAGCAGCACCGTCGCCGCGATGAATACCCCCGAGCCCTGCTCGCCCAGCCCGGCGAAACTCAGGCCCAGGGCCGCGCCGGTCGTGGCGAGCACGAACGAGAACTCCCCGACCTGCCCGGTCAGCAGCGCCACGGGCAGCGCCGTGCGCCAGTCCTCGCCCAGCAGCCGCACGCTGAGGGACGTCACCACGACCTTCAGCAGCGCGATCAGCGCCGCCGCGCCCAGCACCAGCCCCAGGTGACCCAGCACGAACCGCAGGTCCAGCTGCACCCCCACCGACAGGAAGAACGCCGCGCTGAACAGGATCTGCAGCGGCAGGATCTCACCCATCGCCTGCGCGCCGTAGCGGCTCTCGCTGACGAGCAGACCCGCCAGGAACGCCCCCAGCGCCAGACTCACGCCCGCCAGCGCGGTCAGGCTGGCCGTACCGAAGCACAGCGCCACGACCGCCAGCAGGAAGATCTCCGTGCTGCACGTCCGCGCCACGACCTCCATCAGGGGCGGCACCACCCGCCGCGCCGCGACGAGCACCAGCGCGATGATCCCGCCCGCCTTCGCCAGCGCGATCAGCACGCCCGCCGCGCCGCCCCCCTGCCCGGCCAGCATGGGAATCAGCAGCACCATCAGCACCACCGCCAGATCCTGGAAGATCAGGATGCCCAGACTGACCTGCCCCGTCCGGGCGTTCGTCTCGCCCCGCTCGCCGAGCAGTTTCATCACGATCGCGGTGCTCGACAGGGCCAGCAGGCACCCCGTGAACACCGCGTCCGCCGCGCCCACCCCGAAGGCCAGCAGCGCGCCCGCCGCTGCCAGGACGGTCAGACCCACCTGCAACCCCCCACCCAGGAAGATCAGCCGCGCGATCCGCGACAGCCGCTCCAGACTGAACTCGATCCCGATGGTGAACAGCAGCAGCATCACCCCGACCTCCGACGCCGCCGAGATCAGCTGCGGATCCCGGATGAGGCCCAGCGCGCCGGGACCCACCAGCACCCCCGCGAGCAGAAAGCCGATGATCGGCAGCAGCCTGAGCCGGAACGACCCGTACGCCGCCGCCGCCGACACGATCAGCAGCAGCGTCAGTTGCACCAGGAACGCGGGTGGTCCCGCGTGCGCCGCCTCCGCGCCTGCTCCCTCGGCGCCCGCCGTACCCAGCAGCGCCAGCGCCCCCCACATCCAGCCTCGAACCGTCATGCCCCAGCATGACAGCCCGGCCTGCTCCGGCGCGTCAGTCGGGCAGGTGGAACGTCACGCGGACGTCCAGCCCGCCGCCCGGCGTGTCGTGCAGCGTGATCTCCGCGCGGTTCACCTGCGCCAGCCGCCGCGCCAGCGGGAGCCCCAGCCCCCGCCCCGGCACGTGCGTCGCCAGCCGCGTGCCGGGCTGGAACGCCGCCTCGTGCAGACTGGGATGCAGACCCGGCCCGTGATCCGTCACCCGGATGACCGGGCCGCGCGTGATCGTCGGTGGATCCAGCGTGACCGTGATCGGCCCGCTGCTGTACTTGATGGCGTTCTCCACCAGATTCTCCACGATCTGCTGCACCTGCACGGCGTCCGCCACCCACAGCAGCGGCTCCGGTGAGCGGCGCACCCGCACCCGCAGGCTCTCGTGCCGCGCCACCAGCGCCGTCAGGTCCGTCGGGACGGGCGTGCTGATCATCCGCACGTACATCGCGTCCAGCCGCTCTAGCTCACTGCGGCTCGCGAGCTGCTCGGCCGCTCCCTCGATGCTGCGCAGCAGCTTCTCTCGTGCGCGCACGTTGTCGGTGTGCCGCAGCGCCTCAGTCGCTAGCAGCAGCGCCTGCATGGGGCGGCGCAGTTCATGCGCAGCCATGCCCAGCGCCTCGCGCTGCTGCGTCTCGCTCAGTTCGCGGGTCTGCCGCTCCTGCCCCGCGCGGTTCAGGGCCGCCAGGATCAGCGCGCTGCCCAGCAGGCCGCTGAGCAGCGCTGCCAGCAGCATGGTGCTCTCGACCACCCGCAGCCGGCGCTGCAGCTCAACGGCCTCGTACGCGGCGTTCTGGGTGTCCAGCGTGGCGGCGATCTCCAGCGCCCGCCGCAGGCCGGCGGGTGTCCGCTGCTCCAGCAGCGGCGGAATCTCCCGCAGGGTCACCCCGGTCTTCCGTTCCAGTTCGGTCAGGTGTGGGAACTGCCGCTGCAGCTGCTCGTCGGGCCGCCGCACCTCGTTCAGCACCTTCTCACGCGTGCGGACGAGGTGATCCGGCGGCGTCTGTGGGTCGGTCAGCAGCAGCGCGTATTCCGTGATCTCCGCCAGCAGCTGCCGGTACTGCTGGGAAGGCCCCGTGAGGTCGTCGGTGGCCAGCGTCCGGTGCACCGGCAGGAACGCCGTGACGATCAGCGCGCCCGACAGCAGCATCGGCAGCAGCGCCGTGAGGAGGTTCGCGCGGTTCTGCTGCGTCAGATCCCACAGCGGCGCGCGCTCAGCGTCCACGCCACCGCAGCCCGCGCCGCGCCACCGGGAGGTGCCGGGACCGCCCCGCCCGGGCGGGACCGGACACCAGACAGGCAGGGGCGGTCAACACGTCCGCCATGCTACCGACTGGGCGCGGGTTGCCTCAAGGGGCAATCTCCCGGCCCGCCCCCGGGGGCCCTGCGCGGGCCTGCCGGACGGTATGCTGCCGGGCGGACATGACTGAACGACCACTGGTTTCACTGGGTGACCTGACCTGGGACGTGCTCGCCAAGCCGGACACGCTCCTGCTGCCCGGTGGGGACAGCACCGGCCGGATTGAACTGTCGGGCGGTGGCAGCGCCGCGAACCTCGCCGTGTGGGCCCGCCGGGCCGGGCCGCGCCGCGCCGTGCATTTCGTGGGCAAGATCGGCCAGGACCGCTTCGGGGAACTGGCCGTCGCGGAACTCCAGGCCGAGGGCGTCGCCGCCGACGTCATCGAGAGCGCCGAGCACCCCACCGGCGTGATCCTGGGCCTGATCGACCGCCGGGGCCAGCGCGCCATGCTGACCGGGCAGGGCGCCGACTGGGAACTGCTGCCCCACGAACTGCCCGCCGAGGTGCTGCGGGGCTGCGGGCACCTGCACCTGACCGCCTGGAGCCTGTTCCGTGACCCGCCCCGGGCGGCCGCGCTGCACGCCGCGCAGCTCGCCCGCTCGGGCGGCGCGACCCTCAGCCTCGACCCGGGCAGCTTCCAGATGATCCAGAGCCTGGGCCGCGAGGTGTTCCTGCGGATCCTGGACCGCCTGCCCATGAACGTGCTGTTCCCCAACGACGACGAGGCCCGCGCCATGAGTGGCCGCAGCGACCGTCAGGACGCCATGGACTGGTTCCGCAGCCGCTACCCCGACGCGCTGATCGTCATGAAGCTCGACGAGGACGGCGTCCTGATCGAGGGCCCCGCGCAGACGCGCGTGCAGGTGCCCGCCACGAACGACCGCGCCGTGGACGCCACCGGCGCCGGAGACGCCTTCGGCGGCGCGTTCCTGGCCGAGTGGCTCACGCACGGGGACGCCGCGCGCGCCGCCCGGCTGGCCGTGCAGGTGGGCGGCTGGGTCGTGTCGCGCTTCGGCGCGCGCCCACCCGCCGACGAGGAACTGCACGCCCGGATCGCCGCGCACGCCGGAGGTGCCGCGTGAGACGCGGCGGGGCCGGATGCCTGCGCGTGCTGGCGGTCTTCACGCTGCTGCTGTTCGGCGCGGTCGGCGGGGCGCTGTGGTACGTGCGCAGCCTGCTCGGCCCGGCCGGCGGACCCGCATACACCCTGGAGGTCAAACCCGGTGACACCTTGGCCGGCGTGGCGGGCAAGCTGCAGGAGCAGCGGATCGTGAAGAACGGCGACGCACTGCGGTTCCTGATGCGGCGCAGCGGCACCGCCGGCAGCCTGAAAGAGGGCCTGTACGACCTGAACGGGCAGATGACCGCCGAGCAGGTCGCCGAGAAGCTCGCCGGGCCCGCCCGCATTCCCACCGTCAGCGTCACCATCCCCGAGGGCCGGCGCGTACGCGACCTGAGCGCCATCTTCCAGAAGGCCGGCTTCGACGGCGCGGCCGTCCTGAAGGTCCTGAACGACGCCACGCTCAGTCCCTACGCGGCCGGGAAGCAGAGGAACCTCGAGGGCTTCCTGTTCCCCGCCACGTACGACCTGCGCCCCCAGGCCACCCCGGGTCAGATCGTGCAGACCCTGCTGGACCGCATGAACCAGGAATTCACGCCCGACCGCGTTGCGAGCGCCAAGAAGCTGGGCCTGAGCGTCCGCGACTGGGTGATCCTGGCCAGCATGGTCCAGGCCGAGGCCGCCAACGACGCCGAGATGCCCGTCATCGCCGGGGTGTTCCTGAACCGCCTGCGCGACGGCATGACCCTGGGCAGCGACCCCACCGTCGCCTACGGCCTGGGCAAGGACCTCCCGGAACTCGACCGCAGCGCCGGGGACTTCACGAAGGACACCCCGTACTCCACGTACACCCGCGCCGGCCTGCCCGCCGGACCCATCAACAACCCCGGGCAGGCCGCGCTGCTCGCCGTCCTCAGCCCCAAACGGACCCTCCCAGACGGGCGCGACGCCGTGTACTTCCTTCACGGCCGGAACGGCAAGATCTACGTGAACCACACCTACGCCGAACACAACCGCGACATCGCCCGCTACCGCTGACCCCCCGCGGCGATAGCGTCCAGAGGCCGTGAGCGCATGTCTCACGGCCTCTGCCCTGACCGGACCGTGGGCGCGACCCGCACACCAGTCTGACGGACAGCTGACCGAGTGACAAACTTCGTCACGCAAGGACCTCCCGCCCGCTACAGTGCAGGAATGACCCTGACAACGCTGCTGCTGGTCGCTGGTCTGGCGGCCACCGCCCTCCTGCTGCGCCGCGTGCTGGCCGGCGGTGAACGCTACGACCGGATTCCGCGCGGTCCGGGCCGCCGCGACAGCGCGCAGGACGTGTACTGGGAAGCGCGCGTCCTAGCGGCCCTGAACGGCAACCGCGCCGCGCTGGAACGCCACGTGCTCGGCAAGCAGCGCCAGAAACCCGGCCTGAAACGCTGGGAACTGCTGCGACTCGTGTACCTGGACGTGACCCGCCACCAGGCTACGGCCCCCCGCGAGCGCCGCGCTGCGCCGCGTGGAGGCGTCTTCCGCACGCACTTCTGAGCGGGCGCCCGCTCATCGGCCATCAGGCACAGTGCCGGATGGCCCGTTCCAGGCCTGAACGCTGCGCCTGCCTGACCCCCGGCAGGTGGGGTGCAGCGGGCGTGATGAACTTCACGCGGGCCGACATGTCATTGACGTGCGGGCGGCAGCCTGCGGCGCGTGAAGCGCGTCCTGATGACCTTCCTGCTCGGCACCGTCACCCTGGCCCCCGCCGCCTCGTTCAGCCTGGGCGGGCAGCTGCGGAACCCCGCCCAGGCCCGGCCACTCGGCAGCGGCCCGTTGACCGTGCTGCTCACGAACCTGGGAGGCGGCTGGCTGCTCGGCATGGGGCCACTGAAAGGCGAGCGGTTCAACGTGGTCGTGCCGTCCGGGTTCAGGCCCCCAGTACAGCCGCTGGAAGTCTGTGACGGCGTGACCGTGCAGCCCGCCGGAGCCCGCACGTACACCGCCGAGACGCTGCTGCTCTTCAGCGCCGCGTCGAACGCGGTGGCGACGCTGGTGCAGGCCGACCACCCGACCGTCGCCACGCAGCGCGGGCAGTGGGTGTACAGCGACCGCACCGTCACCCTGCGGGGACGCTGCGCGGGCCTGAACACCTACTACAGCCTCACGCTGCGGCCCGGCTGGACCGGCGTGACCACCGAGAGCCGCGACGGCCGCTTCGACATCCGCAACGCCACCGTGAACCTGCCGTACTGGGTGCAGCCGGTCCTGACCCGCGACGCCCGCGCGACCTTCCCCACGCTGTTCAGCGGTCAGCGCAGCGCCTTCAGGAACCGCTGACGCCCGGCCCGCCGGTCGGCGCGGCGTCCCGCCCGCGCGGCACGTCCCGCGCGCCCCGCCGCCCGAACGCATGCGCCAGATCCCGCTCGCTGAGGCGCAGCACCGTGGGCCGCCCGTGCGGGCATGCCCACGGATGCTCGCAGCCGGCCAGGGCGTCCAGCACCGCCTGACCCCGCCCCAGATCCAGCATCCCGGCCTTCAGGGCGGGCGCGCAGGCCAGCCGCGCCAGCACGTCCCGGCGCGGGTCCGGGCCGTCGCCCAGCGCGCACTCGACGATCTGCTCGTGCAGCCGAGGCACGTTCAGCGGGGCCAGCGCGGCGGGCAGGGTGCGCAGCCGCGCCAGCCCCGCCCCGAAGTCCTCCAGCGTCAGGCCCCAGCCCTGCAACTCGGGGCCGCGCTCGTGCAGGCGCGCTGTCTGCTCGGGCGTCAGGTGCAGCAACTCCGGCTCGGGCAGCTCCGCCGGGGGGGCGGCGCCCAGCGTGCGGGTCAGGTGCTCGAACAGCGCCCGCTCGTGCGCGGCGTGCGCGTCCACCACCCACAGGTCCCCCTCGCCCTGCGCGAGCAGGTACAGCTCCTGGTACACGCCCAGCAGCGTCAACGCCGGGAACGCCGCGTGCCCCGGCGCTGGGGCGGGCTGCGCCGCCGGGCGCAACTCCGGCAGGGCCCGCGCCAGCGGGTGTGCGGAGAGCGCCGCCGCCACCGCCGCCCGCACCCTGGCCGCCACGCCCGGCAGGTCCGCCAGCGCCACCACCTGCTTCGCCGGGTGCACGTTCGGATTGTGATCGCCGGGCGCAACCGTCACGTCCAGCACGCACAGCGGCGCCACGCCCGCCGGGAGCAGCTCCCCGAAGCCCTCGATCACCGCGCGTTCCAGCTCCGGCGGGGCCAGCACGGGCCGCCCGTTCACGCTGATGTGCATCCGGTCGCGCCGCGCGCGCGTCAATTCCGGGCGGGACACCACCCCGCGCACCCCCTCGCCCGACACGGCCAGCACGCGGTTCGCACTGAGCGGGCCGTACACGCTCGCCACCGCGCCCCGGTGATCGCTGGGCGCGTGCGTCAGGCGCACCTCGCCGTCCACCGTCAGGCGCCAGTGCAGCCCCGGGTGGTGCAGCACGTAGCGGCCTAGCAGCGCCGTCACCTCCCGCACCTCCGACGCCGCCGGAGCCTGCGTCCGCAGCCGCCCCGGCAGCCGCGCGAACAGGTTGCGCACCGTCACCGTCGTCCCCGCGGGGGCGGACGCGCGGGCCACCTGCACGTCCTCACCCTGCGCGAGCACCTCGCACGCGCCCACCTGCGCCGCCGGACGCGACACCACATGGAGCTCACCGGCCTGCGCCGCCGCCCACAACGCCTCGCCCCGGAAGCCCAGCGTCGTCACGCCCTCCACCGACCGCGCCTGCGGCGACAGCTTGCTCGTCGCGTGCCGCAACGGCGCCAGCCCCACCGACCCCGCCGGGATGCCCGCCCCGTTGTCCCGCACCCGCACCAGCCGCAGGCCCCCGCCGTCCACCTCGACCTCAATGCGGGTCGCCCCGGCGTCCAGCGCGTTGTCCACCAGTTCCCGCACCACGTCCAGCGGACGCGACACCACCTCACCCGCCGCGATCAGGCGCGCCACATGAGCCGGAAGGACATGGATATCAGGCGAGGTCACCCGGTCAGGGTAGCGGGTCACGCACAGGCACTTTCCGTCTCAGGTCGCGATCAGGCCGGGTCGGGCAGCACCTTCCCCGGATTGAGCAGGTTCAGCGGATCCAGCAGGGTCTTCACCTCGCGCATCAGCTCCACCGCGTCACCATACTGGGCGCGCAGGAACCGCCGCTTGTGGAGGCCCACGCCGTGCTCGCCGCTGCACGTGCCGCCCAGCGCCAGCGTCCGCTCGACCAGCCGCGCGTACAGCGCGTCGATCCGCGCCCAGTCGCCCGAGCCGCGCGGCGCGTGGAACAGCACGTGAAAGTTCCCGTCCCCCACGTGGCCCAGCACGCTCGCGTCCAGCCCCTCGGCCCGCAGGCCGTCTTCCGTGAAGGTCAGGATCTCCGGCAGGGCGTCCAGCGGCACGCACAGGTCCGTGCTCAGGAACGCCTCGCCGGGATACAGCGCCTTCAGCGCGTAGAACGCGTGATGCCGCGCCCGCCACAGCGCCTCCAGTTCCTCGGGCTGCCGGGCCACCCGCACGTCCAGCGCGCCCGCGTCCCGGCACAGCTCCTCGCACAGCGCCCGGACGTCCTCCAGCGCCCCTGCCGAGGCGCCTGCCAGTTCGATCCAGAGGGTCGGCACCTCCGGCTCAGTCAGGCCCAGGTGACGGTTCACGGCCCGCAACCCCCGCGTGTCCATGAGTTCCAGCCGCTCCGGCTGCGCCGACGCGCCCATCACCATGGTGGCCGCCTGCGCCGCCGAGCCCACGTCCGGGAACGCGCAGCGCAGCGCCAGCCGCGCGGCCGGCAGCGGCCACAACCTCACCGTCAGTTCCGTGATCACGCCCAGCGTGCCCTCCGCCCCCAGGAACAGGTGCCGCAGGTCGTACCCGGCGCTGCTCTTGCGCGCCCGGCTGCCCAGCGACAGCACCCGCCCGTCCATCAGCGCCACCCGCAGCGCCAGCACGTTCTCCCGCGTCGTCCCGTACCGCACCGCCGCCGTGCCGCTCGCGTTCGTGGACGCCATGCCCCCCAGCGTGGCCTCGGCGCCCGGATCCACCGGGAAGAACAGCCCCTGCGCGCGCACGGCGCGGTTCAGCTGCGGGTACGTCACTCCAGGCTCCACCGTTGCCTGAAACGCTCCCGGGCGCACCTCCAGCACGCGCGTCATGCCGCTCAGGTTCAGGCTCAGCGCGCCCGGCGGCGGAATCAGCTGCCCTTCCAGGCTGCTGCCCGCCGCGAACGGCACCACCGGCACCCGGAACGCCCGCGCCAGCGCCAGCGTGTCCACCACGTCCGCCTCGGTCCGCGCGAACAGCACCGCGCCGGGCCGCGCCGCCTCCAGCCCGCTCTCGTCTCGCCCGTGCGCGTCCAGTACCGCGTCCGCTGTACTGAGCGCCTCCCCGAACCGCGCCCGGAACGCCCCCAGCGCCGCCCCACCCAGCCCCGCTGTCGTCATGCGCCCATTGTGCGCCCGCGCGCCGGTCAGCCCGGCGTCCCCTGCGCGCCGGTGACCTCGCGCTGCCAGCGGTGCAGCAGGTCGAGGGCCTGCATGGGCGTCAGCCGGGCGAGGTCCAGCGTGGCGAGTTCCCGCGTGAGGCGCGTGTCGGCGCCCTGCGCGCCCAGCGCGGTCAGGAGGCGCGCGGCGCGGGTGGTGACGCCAGCGGGCAGTCCGGCGAGGCGCGCGACCTCCACGCCGTAACTCTGGCGGGCCGCGCCGGGCACGACCTGATGGTAGAAGGTCAGGCCTCCGCTCCCGGCGGCGTCCTCTTCTGCGGCGACGTGGAGGTTCACGAGGCCGGGCAGGTCGCTTTCCAGGCGGGTGAGTTCAAAGTAGTGCGTGGCGAACAGCGTGTGCGCCCCGGCGGCGTGCAGGTGTTCCAGCGCCGCCTGCGCGATGGCGAGCCCGTCAAGGGTGCTCGTGCCGCGCCCGATCTCGTCGAGGATCACGAGGCTGGCGTGCGTCGCCCCGTGGAGGATCGCGGCGAGTTCGCTCATCTCGACCATGAACGTGGAGCGCCCGCCCGCGAGGTCGTCGCTCGCGCCGATGCGGGTGTGCACGGCGTCGTACACCGGGAGTTCGGCGTGGTCGGCGGGCACGAACGAGCCAATCTGGTGTAGCAGCGCGCACAGGGCGGCGGTGCGCAGGTACGTGCTCTTGCCCGCCATATTCGGCCCGGTCAGCAGCACCGCGCGCCGCGCCGGGTCGAGGTGCACGTCGTTCGGCACGAAGCGCCCGCCCAGGCTGCGCTCCACGACCGGGTGCCGCGCCTGCACCAGCCGCAGGGGGCCGTCACTGGTCACCGGGCGGATCCAGCCGTGCTCGGCGGCCACGTCGGCCAGCGCGGCCAGGACGTCCAGTTCGCTCAGCGCCCCGGCAGCGTCCGCCAGCGCCTCGGCGTGCGCGGCGAGACTGTCGCGCAGCTCCGTGAAGACCTCCTGTTCCAGGCGGCTCGCGGCGGCCTCCAGCCGAGCGATCTCGCGTTCGCGTTCGCGCAGATCCGGGCGGGTGAACCGCGCGCGGTCCTTCAGGGTCGCCACCTGCCGGTAATCGGCGGGCACCTTGCCCAGGTGTGCGCCCGTGACCTCCAGGTAGTACCCGAACACGCTGTTGTATCCGACCTTCAGGCTACCAATCCCGGTGCGCTGCCGCTCGGTGACCTCCAGGTCCGCCAGCCACGCGCGGTGCCCGATCGCGGCGGCGCGCAGCTCGTCCAGCTCGCCGTGGAAGCCGTCACGGATCAGGCCGCCGTCACCCACGCGGATGGGCGGCTCGTCCACCAGCGCCGCGCGGATGCGGGTCACGACATCCGGCAGGGCTGACAGGCGATCACGCACGCCGCTCAGCAGCCCGCCCTGCGCGCCCAGCAGCTCGGTCGCCTCGGGCAGCAGGTCCAGCGTGCGGGCCAGGGCCGCCACCTCACGCGGCGCGGCCCGCCGGGTCGAGACCCGCGCCGAGAGGCGCTCCAGATCGTGCGCGCGGTACAGCAGGGACCGCACCGCGCCGCGCAGGTCCGGCGCGCGCGTGAAGGCCTCCACGGCGTCCAGCCGCGCGCGGATGCTCAGCTCGTCCAGCAGCGGCGCCCGCAGCCACGCCCGCAGGCGCCGCCGCCCGCCCGCCGTGCGCGTCTGCCCCAGCACGTCCGTCAGGGTGCGGCCCTGCGGGGACTGCGCCTGGAACAGCTCCAGCGCCCGCACCGCCGCGTCCGGCAGCCGCATGTGCGCGCCCGGCTCGAAGCGCACCACGCGCCGCACCATGTCCAGCCGTCCCTGCTGCGTCACCCGCGCGTACCCCAGCACCGCCCCGCACGCCCGCCGCAGCGCCCCCGACGACAGGCTCGCCGGGACCTCACCCAGCGTGGCCCGCAGCGCCTCCAGCGCGTCGCCTTCCTCGAAGCTTGCAGGGGAGAGCATCACCGGGAATCTCGCCTGGAAATCCGCCAGCAGCGCCGCGTTCCCCGACAGTTCCGGCGCGAGCAGCACCTCCCGCGCCCGGCAGCGCGCCAGCTCGTCATACAGGGCGAGGCGGGTGTGGAACGCCGCGCAGCGGAACTCCCCGGTACTGACGTCCAGCAGCGCCAGCGCGTACCCGTCCCCGGTCGCCACCGCCGCCAGGTAATTCTCGTCCGCGCCCAGGTGCCGCTCCTCGGTCACCGTGCCCGGCGTCAGCAGCTGCGTCACGCGGCGGTCCATCAGGCCCGAGCCGGGCTCCTCCACCTGATCCGCCACCGCCACGCACACCCCGCACCCCAGCAGCCGCTCCACGTGACTGTCCAGCGCCCGCAGCGGAATGCCTGCCATGGGCGTACTGAAATCCCGGCTGCTCTTGTGCGTCAGCGCCAGCCCCAGCAGCCGCGCCGTGCGCTCGGCGTCCTCCCCGAACGTCTCGTAGAAATCCCCCACCTGAAACAGCAGCAGCGCGTGCGGCAGCGTCTCGGCCACCTCGTCGCGCATCCGCACGTACTGCTCCAGCATCGGCGGCAGCGCCCCCGACCCGGTTCCCTTCAGGACATTCTGAGCCCGCATCCCGCGCAGGATAGCCGCCCCCCGCAGGCCACATGGCGAGGGGCGCACCCTTGCCCCGCGCAGGGGCCGGTCAGTTGTCGAACCAGAACACCATCCGCAGGTCCGCCGGGTCCGCCACCTGAGTCTGAAGGTACGGGACGACGCGGCTCAGCAGCCCCGTGGCCTGCCCCAGGTCGCGGTAGGTGCGCACCTCCCGGTCCAGGCGGCGCTTCACGCCCACCTCGCTCAGGTCGAGATCCCGCAGCGGCTGATCCCAGTCGAATCGCATCAGTTCGTCCAGCGTCAGCCACGACGGGTGGTGACACCAGACCTCCGCTTCTGCCCAGGCGGCCTGGAGGGCGGCGCTGAGATCGCCAGGCAGGCCACGCGAGGCGGCGATCGGCTCGATCTCGATGCTGTTGCGGACGCCGGCCAGCAGCGCAAACAGGTCGTAATCCCGGTCCAGATCCAGTGGATGCCCCCAGTGGGATTCAAAGATTCGGTCTTCCTCTTCCAGGCTCATTCCGCTGGTGTCCGGCATTGGGTTGAGGTTGGCTAGCTCCCACACGCCGTTGCGTCGGATCTCGTAGTACTCGTGGATGTCGCAGCCCATAACGCTGAGCATGCCAGTTCCGCCTGCCGTGTGGGCGGCCCGTGCGGTGTACCCTCGGCGCATGAGCCTCTTTCAGCTGAACGGGAAACGCGCCCTGGTGACCGGCGGGAGCCGCGGCATCGGGCTGGCCGCCGCGCACGATCTGATCCGCCTGGGCGCGCAGGTGACGCTCGCCGCCCGCAGCGAGGAGGTGCTGCGCCGCGCCGCCGACGCCATTGGCGCGCGCTGGGTCGTGGCGGACGTGAGCACCCCGGACGGCGTAGGGTCGGCGGTGGAGGCTGCCGGGCAGGTGGATATCCTCGTCAGCAACGCGGGCGGGCCGCCCCCCGCGCAGCCCAGCGCCGTCACCGAGGAGGGGTGGGCGCAGGGCTTCCAGACCACGTTCATGAGCACCGCGCGGCTGGCGACGGCGGTGCTGCCCGGCATGCGCGAGCGCCGCTGGGGCCGCATCATCGCCGTGACCAGCCTGACCGTGGGCCGCCCCGCGCTGAACCTCCCGGTCAGCAACGCCATGAGGGCCGCCGTCACGAACCATCTGCGGACCCTGGCGCTGGAAGTCGCCGCCGACGGCGTCACCTGCAACACGGTCGCGCCCGGCTACACCGCCACGGAACGCCTGAACGCCCTGCACGCCGACCCGGCCGACGCTGAACGCCTGAAGGGCCGGATTCCCGCGCGGCGGTTCGGCGAGCCGAACGAGGTGGGTGCCGCCGTCGCGTTCCTCGCCACGAACGAGGCGGCGTACATCACGGGGCAGGAGATCCTCGTGGACGGCGGCTGGAGCATCTGACCCAGTCGGTCGCGGGGGGGAGGCCCGGGGCATCTGGACCGCGCCTGCCGGGGCACGCTGGGGACCGTCTGGGCCCTTCACCGTCATTTGACCAAGCCCCATTAAGGTTTCATAGGTGAGCTGCCCCCCATCCGATTTGCCTTTGCTCGCATACCTTCAAGGTAAGACGGCCCCACATCCCCTCACCTCACTCGATCCTGCCCGCGCGGGCAGTGCAAGGAGCAGAACATGAGCCTCGGACCCCTGGAAATCATCCTGATCATCGCCGTGATCGCCCTCATCTTCGGTGCCAAGAAGCTCCCGGAACTCGGGAAGGGCCTCGGGCAGGGCATCAAGGAATTCAAGCGTGAAACCCACAAGGAGCAGGCCGTGACCGATGTGCCCTCGCGCCCGCTGGATCCCGTGACGCCTGCCACGCCCGTCACCCCGGTCAGCGAGCCCATCAGCGACCGCCGCTGAGTCCCGCAAAGGAGCGCGTCATGTCCGCCATTCCCCCCAAAGAACTGAGCAGCGCCCCGCTGTTCGATCACCTGGACGAACTGCGCAAGCGGATCATCATCAGCGTGATCTTCCTGGCGGTCGGCATGGCCGTCGCCTTCCAGTACCGCGTCCAGCTGATCGAGTTCTTCAAGGATCCTCTGACCCACTCCGTGCTGTACCAGGCCGGGAAGGTCAAACTGGTCGCGCTGCAACTCACCGAGCAGCTCATGCTGAGCCTGAACATGTCCTTCTGGGCGGGACTGGCGCTGGCCCTGCCGTTCATCCTGTGGCAGGTGTGGGCCTTCATCGCCCCGGGCCTGTACGTCCACGAACGTCGCTGGGCGCTGCCCTTCATCCTGGGTGCCGGTGTGGCCTTCCTGGGCGGCGCGCTCTTCGGCTACAAGATGGTGCTGCCCACCATGATTCCCTTCCTCGCGGACTTCATGGGCGGCACGGTCGAGGGCTACTTCAGCATCGGCTCGTACCTGGGCATGGTCACGACATTCCTGATCTCCTTCGGGCTGGCCTTCGAGATGCCCATCCTGGCCGTGATCCTCACCCGCATCGGGATCGTGAACCACACCATGCTGCGCGGCGGGTGGCGGATCGCGCTGGTCGTCATCATGATCGCCGCCGCCGTGATCACGCCCACGCCCGACCCCATGAACATGCTGTTGGTCGCCGCGCCCCTGTACGTCCTGTACGAACTCAGCGTGATCCTCTCGCGCGTGTTCCGCGTCGTGCCCACCGAGGAGACCGAGACGCCCGCCCCGCTGAGCTTCTGACCCCCGGGGGTTCCGACCCCACCGTCCCACTGTGCGCGGCCCCCTGCCTCCGGGCGGGCGGGCCGCGTTCCCACGGCGAAGGCTCTACACTGCGAGGCGACCTATGGATCCCATCTTCCTGCAAATCGGCAATTTCACGATTGCCTGGTACGGCGTGCTCATCACCCTGGGCATCGTCGCTGGCGTGTGGGTCGGCACGCGCATGGCCCGCGAACGCGGCCTGAACGTCGACCTCTTCAATGACCTCATTCTCTGGATGATCGTCTGGGGCCTCGTGGGGGCCCGGCTGGTGTTCGTGGTGACCTCCTGGCACCAGTTCGAGAACATCCCCTTCCCCCGCGTGCTGCTGGACATCGTGAACCTCCGCCAGGGCGGCATCAGCATCCACGGCGGATTGATCGGCGGCATTCTCGTGATGCTGTACTACGCCCGCCGCAAGGGCATGGACTTCTACCGCTACGCGGACCTGTGCGTGCCCGGCGTGGCCTTCGGGATCATCGGCGGGCGCATCGGGAACATCATGAACGGCACCGACACGGTGGGCCGCGTGACCGGCTGGCCCATCGGGTTCCACTGGCCCGCCAGCGCCCGCGCCTTCCATGACGGCATGTGCATCAAGAACCCCAACCCGGACATGGACCTGTCGCAGTACTGCCAGCAGATCGGCGGGCAGCTCGTCATGACCGCGCCCGTGCACTTCACGCAGATGTACGGCGTGATCATCGGAATCATCCTGTCCGTCGCGGCGTTCTTCTGGCTGCGCAGCCGCATCCCCGGCTGGGTGTTCTGGCAGTTCTGGCTGTGGTACTCCATCCTGCGCGCCGGGTGGGAAGAAACCTTCCGCCTGAACCCCCTGTCGCCCAAGGCGTACCTGAACCAGGGCCTGGACGCCCCCGGCATCGGCCTGTTCACCGACACGCACATCATCAGCATTCCGCTGATCATCGTGAGTATCTGGATGCTGATCCGCCTGCGCCGCAAGGGCCCGCCCGCCCCGGCAGCCCCGGCCGATGCGCCGGCCTGATCCGCCGTCACCTGCACAGAGGGTGTCCCCACCGCCGGGGGCACCCTTTTTCGTGGGGGTCGTTCAGGTCTGTCCGCGCCCGGCCCGACCGGACGGTTGGTACAGTGGGCAGGCTATGACTGAACAGATCCGTCCGCTGGACGTCGTGATTCTCGCCGCCGGGCAGGGCACCCGCATGAAATCCAGCCTGCCCAAGGTGCTGCACCCCGTCGCGGGCCGCCCGATGGTCGCCTGGGCCGTGAAGACCGCCCGTGACCTGGGCGCCCGCAACGTGGTCGTCGTGACCGGCCACGGCGCCGACCGCGTCGAGGCCGCGCTGCAGGGCTCGGGCGTCGTGTTCGCCCGGCAGGAGCAGCAGCTGGGCACCGGGCACGCCTTCATCCAGGGTCTGGACGCGCTGGACGACCACACGAACGCCGACGTGCTGGTCCTGTACGGCGACACGCCCCTGCTGCGCCCCGACACCCTGGCCGCCCTGCTGGGGGATCACCGCGCGCGCGGCAGCGCCTTCACGGTCCTGACCGGAGAACTCGCGGACGCCACCGGGTACGGCCGCATCATCCGCGACGAGCAGGGCAACGTGGAACGCATCGTCGAGCAGAAGGACGCCACGCCCCTGGAACGCACCGTGCGGGAATTCAACAGCGGCGTGTACCTCATGGACGCCCGCGCCACCGACCTCGCGCACCGCATCACGAACGACAACGCCAGCGGCGAGTACTACCTGACCGACCTGCTGGGCCTGTACAAGGCCGAGGGTGCCGAGGTGCACGCCTTCAAACTCACCGACCCCGGCGAGGTCATGGGGGCCAACGACCGCACGGGCCTCGCGGAGGCCGAGAGCATCATCCGCGCGCGCATCACGCAGGACCACATGCGCGCCGGGGTGACCATCCACATGCCCGAGACGGTGTACATCGAGGACACCGTGCAGATCGGCCGGGACGTCACCCTGGAACCCGGCGTGATCCTGCGCGGCGACACCCGCATCGCAGAGGGCGTCACCGTCGGCCCGTACAGCGTCATCACCGACAGCACCCTGGAGGAGGGCGTGACCATCAAGGCCCACAGCGTCCTGGACGGCGCGGTCGTCGGCACCGGGAGTGACGTGGGCCCCTTCGCGCGCCTGCGTCCCGGCACCGTCCTGGCGGGCGGCGTGCACATCGGGAACTTCGTGGAAACCAAGAACGCGCAGCTGGCGGCGGGCGTGAAGGCCGGGCACCTCGCGTACCTGGGCGACGTGGAGATCGGCGAGGAAACCAACGTCGGCGCCGGAACCATCGTCGCGAACTTCGACGGTGTGAACAAGCACCGCTCCACTGTCGGCGCAGGCGTGTTCATCGGCAGCAACAGCACCCTGATCGCCCCGCGCGTCATCGGGGACGCGGCGTTCATCGCGGCGGGCAGCGCCGTCCACGACGACGTGCCCGAGGGCGCCATGGCCGTCGCGCGCGGCAAGCAGCGCAACCTCGAGGGCTGGTCACGCCGCTACTGGGGCGGCCTGCGCGAGAAGGTGCAGGTCAAGCTCCCGTGGCTGGCCGGCTGGCTGAGCCGCCAGGACTGACCAGGGTGGGGAGGGGGGACGGGTGCGCTGCCCCCCGCCCCACGCTCACAACGGTTTGCAGTTCCGTTGAAGGGCCAAGTGCACGCCCTTCAACTCCACTTCCAACCACTGATGTTCTCAGGTGCTCGCTTCGCTCGATGCAGAGGTATCAAGGGATCCCCTCAATACCTCTGCATTCTGCGCTCAGATGTGACTGCGGCGTCAGAGGCGCGGGCGTACGCTGCCTCTCATGATCGAGGTTCAGGGGTACACCAAGCGCTACGGGCGGCACGAGGCCGTCAGCAACCTGTCGTTCACGGTGCAGCCCGGCGCGGTGTTCGGCCTGCTGGGCAGCAACGGGGCGGGGAAGACCACCACCATCCGCGCGCTGGTGGGCCTGACCCGCCCGACCAGCGGCACAGTGCGCGTGGCGGGCTTCGACGTGTGGCGTGACCCGGTGAAGGCCAAGGCGGCGTTCGGGTACATCCCGGACCGCCCGTACCTGTACGGCAAGCTGACGGCGCGCGAGCTGCTGCGCTTCGTGGGGCAGCTGTATCAGGTGCCGAACGCGGATACCGAGATCGACCGCTGGCTGGAGTTCTTCCGCCTGACCGACTTCGGCAACGAGCTGATCGAGACGTACTCGCACGGCATGCGGCAGAAGGTAGCGATCGTCGCCGCGCTGCTGCCCGACCCCCCGGTCCTGATCGTGGATGAACCCATGGTGGGCCTCGACCCGCACGCGGCGCGGCAGGTGCGCGACCTGTTCCGCTCGCACGCCGACCGGGGCCGGACCGTGCTGCTGACCACCCACTCGCTGCCCGTCGCGGAAGCCGTCTGCGACCGGCTGGTCGTCCTCGACCGCGGCAAGGTCCTCGGCGAGGGGAGCATGGACGACCTGCGCGCCCGCACCGGCACCGAGGCCGGGGGCGTGCACGGCGACAGCCTGGAACGCATCTTCTTCCGCCTGCTGGAGGACGAACTGGAGGAACAGCGCCGCGTCCGCGAGGAAGCCGGGGTGGCCGGGGTGGGCGCTTGACCGTCACGCCCGCCCCCCGACCCGCGCGTACCGCCCAGCCCAGCCTGAGCGGCCTGAAACTCCGCGCACTGGCCCACACCATCCGCAAGGCCCCGAAGTGGGGCTACGCGCTCGTCGGCACGCTGGCCCTGCTCCTCGTGATCGGCGAGGTGATCGGCACCTGGAAGGCCCTGACGTTCCTGGGCCGATTCGGGGACATCGGCCTGAACGTGTTCGCGCGCGTGCTGGAGATCGGCCTGATCACCCTCTCCAGTGGCGTGACGTTCAGCGCCACCACCGCCGCTATCAGTACGCTGTACCTCAGTGACGACCTGAATTTCCTGCTGACCCAGCCGATCCAGACCACCCGCGTGTTCGCCCTGAAGGTCACCGAGACGTTCCTGAACGCCGCGCTCGTCCCCGTGTTCCTGACCGTACCGCTGCTTCTGACGGTCGCCGCGTACTTCCAGGCGCCCGTCTGGGCGTACCCGGTCATGATCCTCGCCACGCTGCTGGTGTTCGCCGCACCCGTGGGGCTGGGCGCACTGCTGGCCGTGCTGCTCATGCGGGTCGCCCCGGTCGGCCGCGTCCGCGAGGTCAGTACCGGCCTGGGCGTCGTCATCAGCGCCGCCCTCGTGTACGCCATCCGCGCCCTGCGGCCCGAGGTACTCGTGCAGAAACTGCAGGACCCCACCAAGGTCGAGGCCCTGCTGCGCGACTTCGCCGGACCCAGCAGCCCCCTGTTGCCCCCGTCCTGGGCCGCGCAGGGCATCTGGCAGGCCGCCCACGGACACCTCGCCGCGCCGCTGCTCCCCCTCCTGCTGCTGACCGTCACGCTGCTCCTCGGCGCGACCCTCCTCGCCGCGAAGGCCTACCAGGACGGCTGGGCCCGCGCCCTGGACTCCAGCACCCCGAAGCTCGACCCGCGACCCCGCCGCGCCGGGCTCACCGAACGCCTCCTGACCCGCCTCGGCCCAGGCGGTGCCCTCGCCAGCAAGGACCTGCGCGTCACCCTGCGCGACCCCACCCAGTGGAGCCAGCTGCTCGTGGTCGTCGCGCTGGCCGGGGTGTATCTCGTGAGCGTCAAGGCCGTGCCCATCCCCGTCCCACAGTTCCGGGGCATCCTCGGGTACATCCAGCTGGCCTTCCAGGGCTTCATCATCGCGGGCATCGCCGTCCGCCTCGCCTTCCCCGCCGTCAGCACCGAGGCGCGCGGCTACTGGCTGCTGCGCACCGCGCCCATCCAGCCCCGCCAGATTGTCCTCAGCAAATTCCTCGGCGTCCTCCCGGTCACCCTGACCGTCGGCCTCGTCATGGGCCTCGCCAGCGCCGCCGCCATGAACCTCGGCCCCACCCTCTACCTGCTCAGCGCGCTGGTCAGCGTCAGCAACGCCCTCGTCATCACCGCGCTCGGCGTCGGCCTCGGCGCCGCCGCTCCCAAATTCGACGCGGACAACCCCGCCGAGATCGGCGTCAGCCCCGGCGGCCTCGCCTTCATGGGCCTCAGCCTCGCCTACTCCGTCCTGTGCCTCCTGCTGCTCGCCCGGCCCGCCGCCGGCAGCGTCCTGCGCCCCGACCTGTTCCCCGGTTACGCCGCGCTGGGCACCACCGAAGGCATCCTCGGACTGATCGGACTACTCCTCGCCACCGTCCTCGGCACCTGGCTCAGCCTCCGCAGCGGCTGGCAGCGCCTCGACCAGCTGGAGTGAAGGCTCAGGCCGCCCGCTGGGCCCGGAGTTGCCGCAGCAGGTCCAGGACCGGCGGCAGGTCGTCTACCACCTGACTCAGGTACACCACGTCATCGAGATGAGAGGTCGGCAGCGTGACCTCAGCAGGTTGACGCAGCAGATGCCGGATTTCCAGCACGAGATGAAGATACGTGGTCTGTGCGCCACTGGCGTGTTCGTTGCCTCCGATCATGTGTAGAGGCTAGACCGAGGGACTGAACCGTGGCCGTCCATCACCTGTTAAAGCGCAACGGCAGATTAGTTTAGTTGTTCCGCTCAACTTTGATGAAGGGAGAGTTGGGTCGCTATAGTGCGTCCGTGATGGCTCTCTTGATGCGCATGCTCAGTGTTCTGCTGGTGGTTTCACCATTCCCGGCGTGGGCAGCGCCAGCGTTCAGCCAAACTCCACACCCCTGCCCCATGCCGCTCCCGACCGAAGACGGGGCGATCGAACTGCCGTACTGCCACTGACCCCCGGGGTGGGGCCGCCGTTACGGTCCGTCACCTGCCCCGCCTGTTCAGGCTGCTGAAACACTGAGGACACCTATGGGCGCATCAGGATCAGATCTTCGCATGCCCATGAACTGCCTGGGCGACTACGCCGCCTTCATGAGCTGGTTCCACCAGGCGCGCCAGTCCGCGACGCCCGGCGAACTGCTCGCCGCCAACGCCGACCTGACCAGCCCTCTGGGCCTGCTGCGCAGAGCCATGCTGGCCATGCGGGAACGGCCCGTGCCCCGGCGCGAGGTCCGGACGTGGCTGGCGGCCGCGCACGAGCAGGCCCAGCCCGACGAGCAGCTGCTGATTGAAATCTACGAGCAGTACGCCGCGGTCAAGAGGGCCCACATGGAAGGGCAGCGTGAAACGGACCTCCTGCGCCAGAGCCTGCGTGAGTACGAACACCTGCTGATGCAGGTGCGGCGCATGCCGGACTCGCCTCTCCAGGCAGAAATGGAACTGCTGACCAGCGACGGCCTGATCCGTTCCGCCAAGCGACTCCAGCGGTCCGATCTCGTCGAAGAATACGCCCCGCGCTTCGAGGCCCTCGCGGCGTCCCTGGGCAGCGCCCCGCTCTTCCAGCACTCCATGATTCAGCTGCTGGGTGCCTATACGTTCCTGGGTGATTACGTGCGCGCCATTGACCTGGGGCGTGACCGTCGGCTGACCACCCTGGCACGACAGGGCATCTACACCGAAATGTTGTTGAGCACCGTGTCGAACAACTACTTCAATCTGGGCAATCTAGATCAGGCCCTCGCAGTCCTAGACGACCCGTACCACGGGCAGCCGCGGCCCGCGTTGATCCAGAGCACCTTCGATTCCTACCGGGTGTACTTCGGGGAGTTGACGGTCGATCCATCCGCTTTCGAACTGCCCCGGTACGACACTTTCTTCAAATGCCTGCTGAACTTCACGGTTGCCGAATCGCTGGTGCCCGTCGGGAAGGCGCTGGCCCAGCGTGAGGAACTGCTGCGTGAAGTGCTGACCACCTCCGAACTGGCTCTGACCCGCGACACCTATCCCACGGATCTGCTGTTCGGGTACTGGTTACGAGCCCGCGCCCGACTGCTGCTGGGGGAGTACGGCATGGCGGTGCAGGAACTGGCCACACTGTTTGAACCTCAGCCGCAGGAACTGCTCAACCGGGCACTGCTCACCGCGCTGGATCTTGAACTGGCCATGACGCCCATGTCAGCGCTCCGGCTTCCCCTGTCGGAGGCTGAGCAGCAGTTCCGGCAGGTGTTCGAGGACGCGCGCACCACCCGCTACGCCAACCCGGAAAGTCTGGCGCGGCTCGTGCAGCGCTGGCATCCGCAGGCGGCGGCATACGCGGCGCTGATGCCGAATCCGGTCCGGGAGTGTCTACCGGTGCTGGATCTGCTGGCCCGGGTGGACCAGCGGGCCACCTGGCGGGGGCAGGCGTTGCCGCCCGCATTGGTTCCGCATCTGACTCGTCTGGGGGTGCGGGTGCCGACCCTGGGGGTCACCCTGAGCGGCAACGCGGCGTATCAGGTGGCTCGCCTGTCTCGTCGGGTGGGGGAGGCGACGGTGTGGGGACCGGTAGTGCCGCTGCTGCCGGTGGTGGTGGCACTCTCGCGGGGCGGGGAGGCGCACCGGGACGCGGCGCGGCGGGCGTGGCGGGATTTCGGGATGCTGCCGGGCGCGCACCGTGATCCGGAACTGGAGGGCGTGGTGGAGGTGTGGCGCGCGGTGGTGGCGGGTGAGCGGCCGCTGGCGGATGGCCTGCGGGCGCTGCAGGACCTGTGACCTTCAGGGATGGTGGGCGGCGCCTGTGCCGATGACGGTGTGCCAGCGGCGCACTTCCCAGGTGCCGATCAGGCCGCCGAGCACGTAGGGATCGGTGCGGGCGAACTGCTCGGCGGCGTCCGGCGCGTCCCCCTGGAACAGCAGGGCGGCGCTGTCCACCGGGTCGGCCAGTGCGCCCCCCAGCAGCAGTTCGCCCCGGTCGGCGGCGGCCTGTGCGTGCGCGAGGTGCGCGGCCCGCAGCGGTTCGCGCCGCGTGACGTAGTCGGGGACGAGGTCGCGGTACAGCAGCAGGAAGTGCATGCGGGCAGTGTACCGGGGCTCCCAAAGGGGTGCGCCGCCCGGGGAGGGAGCGGCGCACGGTCCTGACGGTGCGGTTCAGTCCTTGACGAGTTCGATGTCGGCGAGTTCGCTGATGGGCAGGCCCCACTTGTTCATCGCGTCGAAGAAGGGGTCGGGGTCGAGCTGCTCGACGTTCCAGACGCCGGGCTGCATCCACTCACCCTGAAGCATGAGCATGGCGCCGATCATGGCGGGTACGCCGGTGGTGTAGCTGACGCCCTGGGCCTGCACCTCGCGGTAGCAGTCGGCGTGGTCCTTGACGTTGTACACGAAGTGCACCTTGGGCTGGCCGTCCTTGCCGATGCCCTTGGCCTGCACGCCGATGCAGGTCTGACCGCTGTACCCGGCGGCGAGGCTTTCGGGGGCGGGGAGGACGGCTTTCAGGAACTCGATCGGGGCGACTTTCATGCCGCGGAAGTCGATGGGTTCGATGGATGTCATGCCGATGCCCTCGAGGACGTTGAGGTGCTTGATGTACGCCTCGCCGAAGGTCATCCAGAAGCGGGCGCGTTTGATGGTCGGGAAGTGCTTGACGAGGGATTCGAGTTCCTCGTGGTACAGCACGAAACTCTTGCGGGTGGCGACCTTGGGGTAGTAGATGTCCTGGCTGATTTCCAGGGGCTGGGTTTCGACCCACTGGCCGTTTTCCCAGTAGCGGCCGTTGGCGGTGATCTCGCGGATGTTGATTTCCGGGTTGAAGTTGGTGGCGAAGGCCTTGCCGTGGTTGCCGTTGTTGCAGTCCACGATGTCCAGGTAGTGGATTTCCTGGAAGTGGTGCTTGGCGTGGTGCGCGGTGAACGCCTGGGTGGCGCCGGGGTCGAAGCCGCAGCCGAGCAGCGCCATCAGGCCCTTCTCCTTGAAGCGGTCCTGGTAGGCCCACTGCCAGGAGTACTCGAACTTGGCGACGTCCTTGGGTTCGTAGTTGGCGGTGTCCAGGTAGTGCACGCCGGTTTCCAGGCACGCGTCCATGATGGTCAGGTCCTGGTAGGGCAGGGCCACGTTGATGACCATCTTCGGGCCGAAGTCGTTGATCAACTTGACGAGTTCGGGGACGTTGTCCGCGTCGACGGTGGCGGTGGTGAACACGGCCTTGCTGTCGGGCATGTGCTCTTTGATCTCGGCGACGATCTTGTCGGCCTTGGCGACGGTGCGGGTGGCGATCAGCACTTCGGTGAAGACTTGATCGTTCTGGGCGCATTTCTTGGCGACGACGTTGGCGACGCCGCCCGCTCCGATGATGATGACCTTGCTCATGGGGGTCAGTGTACCCTGCCTGCCCGCGGCGCTAGGGTGAGGGGGTGAGTCCGCGTCCCCGCCCGTCTGCCAAGCGAACTGCCCAGCCGTCTGCCCAACCAACTGCCCGGCCGGGGGCGCCGGGGTTGCGGGGGGATGGGGAGCTGCGCGAGGTGACGCCGGAGATGCGGGCGCGCGGCGTGCGGACGTTCGTGACGGTGCTGGTGGTGTTCTTCGCGCTGGTGGGTGTGGTGGTGGCGACCCTGGCGTGGCAGGGGCGGGGCGTGCGGGATTACGCGGCGCGGGTGGCGCAGGCGGCGCTGG
>CALPYF020000015.1 GCA_943327755.2 Deinococcus hopiensis KR-140 | reverse complement strand
GTGTGCACCGTGGGTGGTCGATGGTGGGGTGAATGGGGATGTGTTCTTGACGTACGTCAACCGCATTCTGGTGCCAGAACTGCGGGCCGGGCAGGTGGTGGTGATGGATAACTTGGGTGCGCACCGCCGAGCGGCGGTGCGCACGTCGATTGAAGCGACAGGCGCGCAACTGGTGTTTCTACCACCGTATTCGCCAGATTTGAGTCCGATTGAGCTGATGTTTTCGAAAGTGAAGTCGCAGACGCGACGTCTGGAGGCACGCTCGAAAACGACCGTCAGTGAAGCGATCCGGGTGGCGTTGGAAGCCGTCCGCCCAAAAGATTGCGCTGGCTGGTTTCAGCATTGTCTTTTCCCTCAATGCCTCTGAAAACCGCTTTAAAGGGCGAATCCGGAATCAATCCGGATTCGCCCACGAGATGAAGTTGGGATCGTGCCTGTTAGCTTCCTTGAAGTCAGGACGGCAGCGCGTCGGCCCGGCCTGCTTCCTGACCACTGGGTGTGGTGGGGGCACTGGGCTGGAGCCGGCGGCGCTCGAAGACCCAGAAGACGCTGGGGACGACGTAGAAGGTCAGCAGCGTGGAGGTGATCACGCCGCCGAGGATCACGATGCCCAGGCCGCGGCGGAACTCGGCGCCTTCGCCTTGGCCGAGCACGAGGGGAATGCTGATCACGAGAACAGTCAGGGTGGTCATCAGGATGGGCCGGAAGCGCAGTTCGGCCGCTTCGATGAGGGCTTCGCGCAGGGGAAGGGCGCGGGCGCGTTCGGTCACGAATTCCAGGTAGAGGATCGAGTTCTTGGTGCTCAGGCCCAGCAGGATGACCATGCCGAGCACGGTGATGACGTCGAGGTTCACGCCGAAGAAGTTCAGCGTCCAGATCGCGCCGACCACTGCGATGGGGATGGGCAGCTGTAGGTAGATGGGGTAACGGAAGGAGTTGAACTGACTGCCCAGCACGAGGTAGGTGAGGAGGATCGCGAGGCCCATCAGGATCGGGCCGTAGAACACGAGGTCGCTGGTCAGGCCGGCGCTGCCGAAGGCGCTGGCGTTCCCGAGGGTCACGCCGCCGGTCAGCAGTCCGGCCTTCTCGACGCGACTGACGAGTTCACGCTGGTACGCGAAGGGATTGGGACCGCCCTTGGCGACGTTGATGTCCAGCGTGGCGGTGTAGGCCTTGTTCAGCCGGGTCAGGGTGGCGGGGGCCTGGGCCAGCTGGAAGCTCCCAAGCTGCGAGAGGGGCAGGTTGGCGCTCAGGGCGGGGGCGTAGACGGTCTGGGTCAGGAGGCTCTGCTCGCTGGTGATCAGGGCCGGGTCGAGCCGCACGACGATGTCCACGCTGCGGTCCCCGTCGCGGACCGTGCCGGCCGTCGAGCCGTCGTTGTAGGTGCGCAGGGCCTGTGCGACGTCGCTGGCACTCAGGCCGGTGCCGGTCAGGCGGGTGGCGTCGGGCGTGAAGGTGCGTTCCTGGCGGGTGGCGCTGAGGCTGCTCTCGACCGAACGGAGGTTGGGATCCTGGGAGAGGAGGCGCACCACGGCCCGGTTGCGTTCCAGCAGCGTGGCCTGATCCGGCGCGGCGAGGGCCAGGGAGATGTCGGCGCTGCCGCCCGGCCCGGCCTGCTGCGTGCCGACGCGCAGGTCGCTGCCCGGGATTCGCGCGGCGGTGGGTGCCAGGAGGGCCGAGTAGGTCGAGACCAGCGCGTCGATACCGGGACGCTCGGCCTTGTCAATCAGCGTGACGGTCAGCGAGGCCTCGTCGGCGTTCGCGCCGGTCACGCCGTTGCCGGCGCCGACACTGGTCTCGATCAGGCGCACCTCGGGGCGGGCGAGCAGCTGCTCTTCCAGTTGCGCCGTGACGCGGTTGGTGACCTGCAGGTCGGTGCCGACGGGCAGGCTGAGGTCCACGGTGAGGATGCCGCTGTCACTCTTGGGGGTGAACGCGAAGCCCACGCCGCGCATGGCGAGTGGGGCGCTCAGGAGGAACAGGCCGGCGATCAGCATGACGACCCAGGGGCGGCGCAGCGCCACGTTCAGGCTGCGGGCGTACGAACGGGCCAGGCGCTGCACGCCGCCGCCCACGAGGCCGTGCAGGGTGCCGGTCAGGGCTTCCAGCAGGGCGAACAGGACGCCCAGCACGTAACGGGCGAGGGCCAGCGTCAGGGGGGCCAGCAGGGCCGCCAGTCCCACAGCGGCGGGAACGGGCAGGCCGGCCGCCCGGAGCCCCAGGGACAGGCCCGCGCCCGCCGCGAGCAGCCCGGTCCAGCCCCCGAAGGACCGCACGGCGCGCAGGCTGGCCTGGAGCAGGGCGGGGAAGCGGCGCAGGACGCCGGGCACCTGCGTCCAGGTGATGGGCGCGGGATCGTTCGTGTAGGCCATGCGGACGGTCAGGAACAGCAGGCTTTCCAGCCAGGACAGCACGATGGCGGCGGCGATTCCCAGGCCGAACTGGCTGAAGAACTGGCCCAGGATGCCGGGCATCAGGCTCAGTGGGATCAGCACGGCCAGCAGCGAGAAGCTGGCGGCGGTCACGGCGCTGAAGACCTCGCTGCCGCCCAGCAGGACGCTGCGGATGGGGCTGTAGCCCATGTCGCGGTACCGCTGCACGTTCTCGCCGACCACGATCGAGTCGTCCACGACGATCCCGATGGCCACGATGATCGCCAGGAGCGAGATGATGTTGAAGGTGTAGCCCAGTGAGGCGTACAGCAGGGGCGCGGCGCTGATCGAGATGGGAATGGCCAGGATCACGGCGAGAACGGTATTCAGGCGGCCCAGGAACAGCAGGCAGATGATCCCCACCGCGCCGACGGCGAGCAGGAATTCCTTGAAGGTGTCCTTCACGGTGGCGCGCGTCTCGCGGGTGGTGTCACTGGCGAGTTTCACCGAGTACCCGGCGGGCAGGGGCTGGGCTTCCATGGCGGCGCGGACGTTGTCGGCGACCTGCACGGAGTTCGTGCCGCTGCCCTTGCGGACGCTGAGCAGCACGGCAGGTTGACCGTTCACGCGCGCCAGGCTGCTCGCGTCGGCCGCGGCGTCGCGCACGCGGGCCACGTCCCGCACCTGCACCCCGCTGGCACTGTCGACCGTGATGGCCGCGACGTCCCCGGCGCTGCGGGGGGTGTTGCGGGTGGCGAACTGCGTCTGCGTGCCGCCCTGCGAGACGCTCCCGGCGGGCAGGTCGAGGGCGCTCGCGCCGATGGCCTGCGTGACCCGCCCCGGACTGAGGTTGTACGACTGGAGGCGCGCCGGGTCGAGCAGGACCTGCACCTGCCGTTCGGGACCGCCGGTGACGTTCACGTCGGCGACGCCGTCCACGCGTTCCAGGCGCGGGACGAGTACGTCCTCGGCGAAGGCCGTCACCTGCGCGGGCGGGGCGCTGCCGCCCAGCAGGGACAGGGTCAGGATCGGGGTGGCGTTCGGGTCGAACTTCTGCACGACCGGCGCCTGCGCGCCGTCCGGGAGGGTGCCGCGGATGGCCGCCACGGCCTGCGAGACGCTGTTGGCCGCGGAGTCCACATCGGTACCGTCCGAGAAGGTGATCACGACGGCCGACTGGCTGCTGACCGAGGTGGTGTTGATGTCCTGCACGCCGGCCAGGGTGCTGACCGCATCCTCGATCTTGCGGCTGACCTCCCGGTCGACCTGATCGGGGTTCGCGCCGGGGTACCCGGTCGAGACGGCGAGGACCGGCACCTCGAAGTTCGGGAGCAGTTCCACCCCCAGGCGGAAGGTGGCGGCCAGCCCGGCCAGCACCAGCATCACGAAGATCCCGATCGAGAAGACGTAGTTCTTCACGCTGAAGCGCACCAGCGGGTGCACGCGCGGCTCCGGGGTGCCGTCGGGCAGCGTGCCCTGCGGCCGGTTGAAATCCGGGTGTTCGTGCGTGCTCACGGCTGCGCCCCGGCGGCGCGGGCCTGCACGCGCGCCCCGTCCTGCAGGCTGGCGGGCACCGGGTTCACGACGGCGGCGCCGGTGTCAAGGCCGCGCACGGCCACCTGCGCACCGCTCTCGGCGACGACGCTGACCGGGGTGCGCCGCGCCGCGCCGCTGACGACCGTGTACACGACATTCTCGCCACCGTCGGCCTGCACGGCGCCGCTGGGAATCAGCACGCCCTGGCCCAGCTGCACGCGGTAGCGGACCTGCGCCGCGCCGCCCACCGGGAGGTTGGCGCCGCCCTGCACGCGCGCCGTGACCGGCACCAGCCGGTTGTCCCCGGCGATGCCGGGCGCGCCGGTCACGACGCCGACGTAGTTCACGCCGCCGTACCCGACGTTCAGCGCCGCGCCGTCCCTGAGCGTCCCGGCGTCCGCTGCCGGAACGTTGAAGGTCACGCGCAGACTGCCCGGGTCAACGAGCCGCGCGACCGGACTGCCCTGCTGCGCGAATTCCCCGACCTCGACGTTCAGCGCCGCGACCGTCCCCGCGAAGGGCGCGCGCACGGCGGTGCGGGCCAGATTCTCCTCGGCCTGCTGCACGCCGGCGCGGGCCTGGGCCAGCTGGGCTTCCTGCAGCGGCACGCTGCCCTGGGCACTCTGGCCGTTCTGCGCGAGGTTCGCGCGGGCCTGCGACAGGCCGCTCTGCGCCTGCGCGAGCTGCGCGCGCGCCGCCTGCACGTCCGCGAGGCTGATGCCCCCCAGGCCGTACAGGTTCTCGGCGCTCTGGGCGCTCGCCTGCGCCTGCGCCAGGGTGGCCTGCGCGGCACTCACGGCGGCCGTGAGGCTGGCGCCGCTGTTCTGGGTCGTGCGCCGGGTCTGCGCGAGGCTGATCTCGGCCTGCTGCACCTGCAGGCGGGCGTTCTGCAGCGCCTGCCGCTGCGCAGTGTCGTCCAACTGCGCGATCACCTGACCGCTCGTGACCTGATCGCCCTCCAGGACCAGCAGGCGCTGCACGGTGCCGCCCGAGCGGGCGGCCACCTGACTGTCCCGCTGCGCCTTGATGGTGCCGCTCGCGCTGCGCTGCGCACTCAGGGCGCCGCTGCGGGCCGTGACGGTCGTGACCTGCAAGACGGTGCTCTTGGCCGGCGCGGTATCCAGATCGTTCTTGGCGGCGTCGGTCTTGCCCGCGCAGCTGCTCAGGGCCAGCCCGAGCAGCAGGGCGGCGGCGGCGCGGAATGTCGTGCGGTTCACGTCAGTTCACCAGCCCCGTCACGTCCTGTCCCGCTGCCGTGCCCAGGCCGGCCAGGCTGCGCCACACGCCGCCCTGCGCCTGCAGGACGCTGAAGTCCGCCTGCTGCGCCTGAAGTTGCGCCTGCTGCACCTCAATGGCGGCGGCCGTCCCGGCCTGCAGGCGGGCCTGCGCCGTGCGCAGCGCGGCCTGCGCGTTCGCGGCGGCCTCCCGCGCCACTGCCACGCGGGCCTGGGCGTCCTGCGCGCTGCGGTAGGCGTCGCGCACGCCGGTCTGCGCGGCGCGCAGGCCGTCATCCAGGCCGCGCGCCGCGTTCGCCTGGGCGGTGCGGGCGTCGTCCAGCGTGCGGGCCGGGGTGTAGTCGTTGTCGGCCAGACGCACCTGTAACGCGGCGAAGGCCGCGCCGTTCGCGGCCTGCACCAGGGACGGCAGGCGCTTGTCCAGGCCACTCTGCAGCGCGGCGAGCGTCACGCTGAGCTTCGGCGCGTCGCCGGGCGCGCTCAGGGTCAGGTTCGCTGTGCCCGGCAGGTTCAAGGTGCGGGTCAGGGCCGCCTCGGTGACCGGCAGGCTGGCCTGCGCGTCGCGGAGATCCTGCCGGTCACCGTTCAGGGTCGTCTGGGCCCGGTTGACGTCCAGCTGGGTGGCCACCCGCGCGGCGAGGCGGGCCTGGGCGATCTTCAGCTGCCGCTCTGAGAGGCTGACCTGCGCCTGCGCCAGCGTCACGCGCCGCGCGGCCTCGGCCGCCTGCACGTACCCGGTGACGGCGGCCTGCGCGGCGCTCAGCTTGGCGCTGTTCAGGGCGGCCGTCTGCGCGGCCACGTCCTGTTCGGCCTGCGTGAGGGTCGTGATGATGCTGCTGGGATCAGCCCGGACGGCCCGCAGGTTCGCCTGGGCTTTTTGCAGGTTCGCGCGGGCGGTCGTCACGTCCACGCCCTGCGTGACGGCGCGGGTGACGGCGCCGCTCAGGGTGAGGGGCACGGGGGCACTCTGGGCGCCGGCAGTGCTGGCCGCACTCAGGGCGAGGAGCAGGGTCAGGGTACGGTTCATGGTCGGCCTCCGGTGGGCAGTGAGGTAGGCAGTGGGGTGGGAAGGGTCAGGAGCAGCGGGTCAAGGTCGGCCGTGGCCTGCGCCAGGGCGGCGCCCGCGACGGCGACCCGGTCACGCTGGGCGTCCAGCGCCTGCTGCGCCTGGAGCAGGTTCAGTTCGGCCTGCTGCACGTCCAGGCGGGTGGCGAGTCCGGCGTCCAGGCGCGCGCGCGCGGCCTGCACGTTCAGTTCGGCGGCCTGCACGCGGGTCTGGGCGGCGGTCAGGGCGCCCCGTTCGTCCTGCGCGGCAGCCAGCCGGGTGCGGACATCCAGTTCGGTCGCCTGCCGCGCTGAATCCAGCGCCAGCTGCGCCTGCGCGGCGCCGACCTGCGCCTGGGCCAGCGCCGTGTCGGTCGTCCGGCCCAGGATGGGCAGCGACGCCGTCAGCGACAGGTTCACGCCGCTTACCGGCTGCGCCGGCTGCCGCAGCGGCAGGCTCACCTGCGCGCCCAGCGTTCCGGTCTTCACGTTCAGGGTGCCGCTCACGGTTCGGCCCGCGCTGCCCTGGGCGCTGGTCAGCTGCCCGGCACTCACGCTGGCACTCAGGTCGGGCAGCCGCGCGTCGAGGGCCGCCGCGTCCCGCTGGGCCTGCGCGTCCGCCAGGGTCGCCTGCGCGCGGCGCACCTCGGGCCGCTGGGTCAGGGCCCGGGCCACCAGGGCCGCCTCGTCCCCGCCGGGCGTCAGGTCCGGCAGGGGGCGGGTCAGGTCCAGCGTGGCGACCGGCATGTCCTGGCCCAGCAGGCGCGTCAGGGTCTGCCCGGCCTGCGTGAGTGCCCGCGCCGCCTGATCCCGCCCGGCCCGCGCGCCCTCCAGCGTGGCCACCTGGGACAGCAGGGCCGCCTCGGGCAGCAGACCCTGGGCCCGCTGACTGCGCGCGACCTGCTCGGACTGGACAGCCAGGGCCAGCTGGGCGTCGGCCAGGGCCAGGGCCTGGGCGGCACCCCGCACCGCCGCGTACGCCTGCAGCAGTTGCAGGGTCAGGGTGCCGCGCGCGCTGCGCAGCTCGAGGGCCGCGGCCTGCACGCCGCGTTCGGCGCTGCGCAGGAGTTCACGCTGCGGTGACCAGGGCAGCACCGGCAGGCTGGCGGTCAGGGTGACGGTGCCGCTGGCGAGCCAGTCGCCGCTGTCCCACGGCACCTTCGTGACGGCGCCGCTGGCCCCGGCGGTCAGGCTCAGGCCGGCGCGGGCGCGGGCACTGTCGAGTTGCAGCTGCGCGGCGCGGTAGGTCAGGTCGGCGCTGCGCCAGCCGGGCGAGCCGCGCAGGGTGAGCAGCAGCCCGTCGAGCGGCGCAGCGGTGGGCGCGGCCGGGGGCGTGCTGACGGGTGCCGGGCCCGCCGGCGTGGAGACTGGAATGGGGGGCGTGGCCTGCTGCGCCGCGGCGTGGGGCAGCAGGAGGGTCAGGGTCAGCAGCGCGGATCTGGGGGAGAGCATGGGAACCTCGGGTGAGTCTGGAAGCGACCGGAATGAACGCGGACCATTAACGAGTGAATACTTACTTATGAATGGATTGCGGACTGTCAGGGCCCGCCCACTCTGCGCCGCGACGACTGGCCGGTGGGCCGCAGGGCCAGCGTTCAGGGCGCCAGGCCGGGCCACAGGAGGTCCATCACGCTCCGCACGAAACGGCCCTGGTCCATCCCGCTGCCCGCCGGGGCGCCCGGCACGGTGGGCAGCATCTGCTCCCGGTGAATGAAGTGCGTCAGCGCACCGACCACCATCAGCGCGGCCGAATCGGCGTCCAGCGGGCGCACCCGGCCGCGCTGCACCTCGGCCTGCAGGTAGGCGGCCAGCGCGTCGGCGTCGGCCCGCATAGGGTTGTCGAGCTGCTGGAGCATGGGGTTGTGCGACGGGTCATACCCGCGTGAGAACATCACGCTGAGTTTCGGTACCAGTTCCGCCGCCTCCTGCAGCATCAGCAGCAGCGCGCGTTCCAGCGTGCGCCGCACGTCGCCCGTGCCAATCTGGCCGAGCAGTTCCGAGCGCCAGCGCCCGTACTCGGTCAGGCCGATGGCCGCCGTGAACAGCTCTTCCTTGCTGCCGAAGCGGTTGAACAGCGTGCCCTCGGACACGCCGGCGCGGCGCGCGATGGCGGCGGTCGTGGCGCTGAAACCCTGTTCCAGAAACACCTCGTGGGCGGCGGCCACCAGCTGCTCATCCGTGATCTGTCTGGGTCTGGGCATAACTGAGTCCATACTCAGCAATAGGGGTCGGGACTTGCGTCCCACCCGCCCCGGGGTGACGCCAGGCAACCGGCCCGCAGATGCTGGGACCGCCACACTGTGAGGGAAAAATGAAGATCAGGCGGGGCCCGATAGAGCAGCCCGCCGGGCTCCACAGCCGGACTACTGCCGGACAGGCACCGGTCCGCCCGGCGCCGTTCCGAGCCCACCCCCCACGGCACCCTATGCAGGTGGCCACACTTCTCACACGAAGCGCCCCGGGTCTATCCTGACAATGGAAGAGGTTCGCAGCGCCCCGCCCCACACGCCATCCCCCACATTCCAGGAGTCCGGTTAGCCGTCATGTCCACCCGCCGCCACACAACCCCCGCATGACCCGCCGGTGGCGTCAGGACGCGCTGGCTCACTCCCTGCGGCTGCAACTTCTGGCGCTGCTGGCGGCGCTGCTCATCCCGCTCGCCGTGATCCTGCTGATCCTGCTGCCGAATTTCATGAACGGCAAGTTCGTGCGGATCGAGCGCGAACAGGTGCAGCAGTTCAGCGATATCGCCCGCGCCAACCTGCAGACCGAGCAGCGGCGCGTAAGCCTGTTCGTCCTGAACTTCAGCCTCTGGACAGAAACCTTCGATTACGCCGCCGGGCGCAACCCCCGCTACCTGAGTGCCAACCTGGTGCCGGGGACGTTCATCGGCGGGAAGGTGGACTACTGGGGCGTCACGGACCCGGCCGGGCGCATCCTGTCCGCCGCGACCCTGCGGGGCACCCAGATCGTGGACGCCCGCCCGGTCGTGCAGGACTTCCTGCGGGGCCTGCCCAGCCCGCTGCCGGATGACGGCGCCAACGGCGTCGTGCGGCGCGGCCAGCTGGCCTACATCGTCGCGGCGCGGCCCATCACCCGCGACGACGGCACGGGCCGGGGCGGCGTCATGCTGCTGGCCCGCACCCTGACGCCCCAGGTTCTCAGTGAGATCACCTACCAGGACAGCATCTTCACGGCGTCCCTGAAACTCGAACCCGTACCGTCCACCGAGGTCGACTTCCTGAGTGGGCGCGTGCGGGCCGTCTCACCGGTCGCGGCGCCCAGCGGTCCGCCCCAGCTGGCGCTGGAACTCAGCATCCCCCGCGCGGTGCACGCCGCCGGCCTGCAGGGCGCGCAGCAGCTGCGGCTGATCATGCTGCTCACCACCCTAGCCGCCGCCGCCAGCCTCACGCTGTTCCTGAACCGCCGCGTCCTGCGGGTCGTGGAAGGCTACAAGCGCGACACGCAGCGCATCACCCGCGATCCCACCCACCGGCTCGACAGCCGCGACCGCAGTGAGCTGGGCGTCCTGGCGCGCACCATCAACGGCCTGCTCGATCACCTGCAGGCGCGCGAACATGAGCTGCGGGAACGGTCCCAGCGGGACGAACTGACCGGCGCGTTCACCCGCAGCGGCCTGATCGAGCGCCTGGCCCACGCCCCGGTGCGCAGCGTCCTGATTCTGGAGGTGCCGCGCCTGCAGGAACTCAGTGGCCTGTACGGCAGCGGCACCGTGGACGCCCTGCTGCGGGAACTGGCGGGCCGACTGAACGAGTTCGGGGCGCAGCACGTCGTGGCCCGGCTGTCGTCCAGTGGCCTGGCGCTCATCACGACCGGGGAGGACAGCCCGGACCCGGTGCAGATCCTGCGGGAACTGGAACGTCCCATGACCCTCAACGACAACGAGATCCCCCTGAAGTTCACGGCGGGCTTCGTGGAGAGCCCATACGCCGTGCCCACCGCTACGCTGCTCAGGCAGGCGAACATCGCCCTGCAGCACGCTCTGGACGAACGTGAACACATCGGAGTGTTCAACGAGGACATGCTGCGCCGCAGCCAGTACGGCCACATGCTCGAAGCGAGTCTCCAGGGGGCCGAGGCGCGCGGCGAACTGTCCCTGCTGTACCAGCCGGTGCAGGACCTGCGCACCGGGCAGTGGGTGGCCATGGAGGCCCTGATGCGCTGGACGCACCCGACCCTGGGCAGCGTGCCGCCCGGCACGTTCATTCCGGTGGCGGAGCGGGCCGGGCTGATCGCCGCGCTCGGCGACTGGGCCCTGCGGCGCGCGCTGCTGGATGCCCGCGCCGCGCAGCACATCGCGCCGCTGCGCGTGAACGTGAACGTCAGTCCCATCCAGCTGCTCAGCCCGGATTTCGCGCAGCGCGTCCTGAACACCCTGACCGAACTGAATGCCCCCGCGAGCATCCTGACGCTGGAAGTCACCGAGAGCAGCGTCATGCAGAACGTCGAACTGGCCTGCCGGCACCTCGAGCAGCTGCGCGCGACCGGCATTCACATCGCCCTGGACGACTTCGGTAGTGGACATTCCAGCCTGGGACTGCTGGCCGACCTGCCCTTCGACACGGTCAAACTGGACCGGTCGTTCCTGCGCGACAGTGCCCGGGGCGGCCCGCGCGGCGCGCTGCTGGGCAGCAGTATCCGCCTGGCCCATGACCTGGGCCTGCATACCGTCGCCGAGGGCGTCGAGGACGAGGAGATGCTGCGCCTGCTCGTGCAGCTCGACTGTGACGCCGCGCAGGGCTATCACATCGCCCGCCCGGAACGGCTGGAGGAACTCCTGGGTCGCCTCCAGGCCCTGCTGGGCCACTGACGCGGCAGGGCGCTTCACCGCGCCGTGTGCCGCTGCCCGGTGCGGCAGCGGTGGCTGGGGGACCGGCAGAACGCCTCCATGCCCCCGCAGTCCGGAGGCAGGCCGCCCGGTTCACTGCCGGGCGGCCTGCGGGAGGGATCGGGTCAGGCGAAGTCCGGCACGCGGCCCAGGACCTTCAGGCGGACCATGTTCGCCACGAAAACGACGGTGCTCAGGGCGGTCAGCGCGAACAGGGTGACGAAGGCGGTCTGGCCGCCCAGGGTGGGTTTCAGCGCGGCGAAGGCGAGTGGGAGGATGAAGCCGCCCAGCCCGCCGAGCAGGCCGACGAGGCCGCCGACGACGCCCATCTGGCCGGGGTTCCACTGCGCGACCAGGGTGTAGGTGCTGGCCTTGCCGACGCCCATGCCGATGCCGACGATGGTGGTGAGCAGCATGAACGGCGTGACGCTCAGGTCGCGCAGCAGGGGCAGCAGTCCGGCCAGCATGACGGCGAACGCGGCGACGGTCACGGCGCGCGGCCCGAAGCGGTCGGAGAGGTAGCCGCCCAGGGGGCGCAGGAGGCTGGCGGGGAAGATGAACAGCGCGGTCAGCAGGCCCGCCTGCGCCAGTGGAATGTCGTAGTGGTCGACGTAGTACTTGGGCAGGTAGAGGCTGTAGGCGACGTAAGCGCCGAAGAAGATCACGTAGTACAGCCCGAAGCGCCACACCTGCGCGCGGGCCAGCGGGCGCAGCCAGTCGCCCAGGGTGCGGCCCGACGGCTGGGCGCGGTCGGCGGGGGTGAGGCGGGCGGTGAGCGCGGCGCACACCAGCAGGGCGAGGCCGAACACGAAGGGCACGAAGTGCCACCCGCCGGGAATCAGCAGGCCCGCCGGGACCAGCGTGATCATCAGTGGCGCGAGGAGCTTGGTGATGCTCGCCCCAGCGTTCCCGGCGCCGAAGGTCCCGAGCGCGAGGCCCTGCCGGGCCACCGGCACCCACTGCGCGATCCAGGCGTTCCCGACGGCGAAGCTGACGCCCGCGAGGCCCACGCCGAGCGCCAGGACCAGCAATGTGGTGTACCCGTCGGCCCAGGCGAGCGCCAGGGCGAACAGGGCGGTCACGACGGTATTGATCAGGAACACGGTCTTCCCGCCGTAGCGGTCGGCCCAGATGCCCGCCGGGAGGCGCAGCAGCGAGCCGGTCAGGACGGGAATGGCGGTCAGCAGCGTGAACTGCGCGTCGGTCAGGCCCAACTGCTTGCGGATGGGCAGGCCGACGATGGCGAACATGACCCACACGGCGAACATCAGCGTGAAGCCGAGGGTGGCGGCGGTGACGACCCGGCGGGCGTCGGCGGTCAGGGGCGGAGCGGCGGGGGTCGTGGTCATGCGGGGCCTCCTGTGGGCCGTGCGGGCGGCAGGCAATAGGCGGGCGGGACCGGCGCGGAACGCGGGTCGGGGGGGCCGTGCGGGACGGTGGATGTGGGGTGCTCAGCGGCTGGGTGGCGGCATGGCGGGCTCCTTGGGGCTGGGGCGGGTGGGGTCAGGACACCGGGCTGAGGGTCGGGCGGGTGGGCAGCGGCAGGGTCAGCCGCGCGGGGTGCAGCGTGACGGGCGTGGTCTTGAAGCCCGGCATCCGCGAGTGCGGGTCCAGCGCGTGCGGGTCGGTCAGGAGGTTGGCGCTCTCGGGCCAGTGGAACGAGATGAACACCGTGTCGCGCCGCACGCCGGGCGTGAGGGCGACGGGCGCGGTGGCCTGCCCGTGCGCGGTGCGCAGCGTGACGAGGTCCCCGGCGTTCAGGCCGTGTTCGCGGGCGGTGTCGGGGTGGATCTGCACGGTCTGCTCGGCCTTCAGGGCGGGGTTGCGGCGGGTCTGGGTGCCGCTCTGGTAGTGGTTGCCGAGTCGTCCGGTGGTGAGGTGCAGGGCACGCGGGGCCAGGGTGGGGGCGCGCAGCTGCGGGACGTGCAGAGTGGCCAGCCCGTCGGGCGTGAGGAACGGCGGGGCGTACACGTGCGGGGTGTCCGGCCCGGCGGCGGAGGGGACGGGCCACTGGGCGGTCGCGCGGTCGAGGCGGTCGGCGCTCAGGCCGCTGTAGTCGGCCCGGCCGCCGCGCGTGGCGCGGAAGAATTCGTCCTGCAGCGCGCGGAAGTCGGGGTATTCGAAGCCGTGGGGGCGGCCCAGCGCGGCGGCGAGGTCGCACAGGATGCGCCAGTCCTCGCGGGCGGCGCCGGGGGGCGTGACGGCGCGGCGGCGGCGCTGCACGCGGCCCTCAAGGTTGGTGGTGGTGCCGTCCTCCTCGCACCACATGCTGCCGGGCAGGACCAGCGTGGCGATCTGCGCGGTCTCGCTGGGCAGGAAGTCGATCACGATCAGGTGCCTGAGTGCCTTCAGGTTCTGCGTGACCTGTCCGGCGCCGGCGGCGCTGACGACCGGGTTGCTGCCGATGACGATCAGGGCGTCCAGGCCGCCCTCGGCGGGGTTGCCGCAGGCGTTCAGGAGTTCCTGGGCGCTGTGGCCGGGCTGTGGCAGCGTCGCCTCGGGTACGTTCCACAGGGCGGCGATCTCGGCGCGGTGGCGGGGGTCGCGCAGGCTGCGCGCGCCGGGCAGCTGGTCGTTCTTCTGCCCGTGTTCGCGCCCGCCCTGGCCGTTGCCCTGCCCGGTCAGGGGGGCGTAGCCGCCGCCGACCTTCCCGAAATGCCCGGTCAGGAAGGCAAGGTTCAGCCAGGCCTGGACGGTGTCGGTGCCCTGGGTGTGCTGTTCGGGGCCGCGTCCGGTGAGGATCAGTGGGGTGCGGGCCTCGGCGTAGGCGCGGCCCAGGGCGAACACGTCGGCTTCGGTCAGGCCGCAGTCGTGCGCGACCCGGGCGGGGGGGTAGTCGTCAGCGTGCGCGAGGACCTGCGCCATGCCGTGCGCGGGCGCAGTCGGGCGGATGCGGCCCCACTGTTTCATGAGGTGCAGCAGGCCCAGCGCGAGGATGCCGTCCGTGCCGGGGCGCGGCGCGAGGTGCCGCCCGGCGACCCGGCTGGTGGTCGTGGCGCGCGGGTCGATGGCATAGATGGTCCCGCTGCGGTCCTTGACGCCCTTGAGGTACTGCATCAGGGGCGGGAGGGTCTCGGCGACGTTGGCCCCCACCAGCAGGAGCAGGTCGCTGCGGATCAGGTCGTCCGCCGGGAAGCCCAGGCCGCGGTCGTACCCGACGGTGCGGTTCAGGGCCGCACTGGCACTCGCCATGCAGTAGCGGCCGTTGTAGTCGATGTGGGGGGTGCGCAGGGCGACGCGGGCGAACTTGCCGAGCAGGTACGTCTTCTCGTTCGTGAGGCTGCCGCTGCCGAACACGCCGATCCGTTCGGGGGGCAGGCTGCCCAGAGCGTCCCGAACGTAGGCGAGGGCCTCGTCCCAGCCGACCGGGGTGAGTTCGCCGCCTCTGCGCAGCAGCGGCGTGGTGAGGCGCTCGGGGTGGCGCAGATCGTTCAGCGCAGCGAGTCCCTTCTTGCAGACGGTGCCGTGCGCGACCGGGCAGTCCTTCGTGGGCGTGACCTTGACGGGCAGGCCGCGTTCGAGGTGCAGGTCGAAGGTGCACTGCACGGCGCAGTAGGGACACGTCGTGCGGACGGTGGGCGTGTGCAGGGTCGCCTGACTCATGCGGTCACGGTGGCGGACCCCGAGCAGGAAGTCAAGGCCAAAATACGATCTGCGTTCAACTTTTTCCGAACGATCTGCAAATCATGCCCATTTTTTCCAGTTTGTCTGGTCGAATTTTGACCCCGTGTCGATTTTTCCTTGACAAATTGCATGAAGGCTCGTTAACTGTGGCGCAGCAGCCCCACCCGCCCCACCCCGGCGGCTGCCCAGTCCCTGACGGAGGCTTCACCGTGTCCACCCCCATCCCCCACCTCGTGATCGTCGGCAACGGCATGGTCGGCCACCGCCTGACCGAACAGCTGCGCCAGCACGCCGCTCCCGACGCCCTGCGCCTGACCGTGATCAGCGAGGAGAGCCGCCTCGCGTACGACCGCGTGCACCTGTCGAGCCACCTCGACGATCCCCGCCCCGACCTGTCCCTGGCGACCGACGCCGGGTACCGCGACTCGGGCGTAACCGTCGTGCAGGGCCGCGCCGACGCCGTGGACCTGACCGCGAAGACCGTGCAGGTCGCCGGGCAGACCCTCGCGTACGACGCGCTGGTGTTCGCCACCGGCTCCTTCCCCTTCGTGCCGCCCGTCCCCGGCCGGGACGCCCGCGGGTGCTTCGTGTACCGCACGCTGGACGACCTGGATGCCATCCGCGAGGCGGCCCGCGGGGCGCGCAGCGGCGCCGTGATCGGCGGCGGCCTGCTGGGCCTGGAGGCTGCCGGGGCGCTGCGCAAGCTGGGCCTGGAAACGCACGTCGTGGAGTTCGCGCCGCACCTGATGCCCGCCCAGCTCGACGCCGAGGGCGGCGCGGCCCTGCGCCACACCATCGAGGGCATGGGCATCGCCGTGCACCTAAGCAGGAACACGCGGCAGGTCAGCGTGGACGCACAGGGGCGCGTGACCGGCCTGGACTTCGAAGGCGGTACCCGTCTGGACGCGGACCTCGTGGTGTTCAGCGCGGGCATCCGCCCCCGCGACGATCTGGCCCGCGCGGCCGGGCTGAGCGTCGGCGAGCGTGGCGGCATCCTGATCGACGACGCGTGCCACACGAGCGACCCGCACACGTACGCGGTCGGCGAGTGCGCCCTGCACGACGGCCGCGTGTACGGTCTGGTCGCGCCCGGCTACCAGATGGCGAAGGTGGCGGCCGTGAACGTCCTGCGTGACCTGGGTGTGCTGGACGCCCCGCCCGCGCACTTCCGCGGCGCGGACCTCAGCACGAAACTGAAGCTGCTGGGCGTGGAGGTCGGGTCCTTCGGCGACGCCAGGGGCGTGACGCCCGGCGCGCGCAGCGTGTCCCTGAGCGACAACGTGCGCGGCACGTACAGCAAGGTCGTCGTATCCGAGGACGGGCGCGTGCTGGGCGGCCTGCTGGTGGGCGACACTGCCCGCTACGCGGACCTGCTCGATCTGACCATGACGGGCACGCCCCTGTGCGTCCCGCCCGAGACGCTGATCGTGCCCCCGCTGCCCGGCGGCGCGGCGACGACGTCCGCCGACGCGCTGCTGTGCTCCTGCGAGAACGTCCGCCAGAGCGCCCTGTGCGCCGCGATAGGTGAGGGCGCGCGGGACGTCGCCAGCCTGAAGAAGTGCACCGGCGCGGGCACCGGCTGCGGCGGGTGCGTGCCCAGCCTGCACGGGCTGCTGCAGACCGAACTGCGCCGCCTGGGCGAGACGGTCACGAACCACCTGTGCGAGCACTACCCGTACTCCCGGCAGGAACTGTTCGACGTGATCCGCGTCCGTGGGCACGCCACCTGGGACGAGGTGCTCGCCGCGCACGGCTCGGGTCTGGGCTGCGAGATCTGCAAGCCCGCCGTGGGCAGCATCCTGGCCAGCCTGCATGGCGAACTGGTCGTCGCGCCGCAGCACGCGCCGCTGCAGGACACGAACGACGCGTTCCTGGCGAACATCCAGAAGAACGGCACGTACTCGGTCATGCCGCGCGTGCCGGGCGGCGAGATCACCGCCGAGGGCCTGATCGCCATCGGCGCGGTCGCCAAACGCTACGGGCTGTACTGCAAGATCACTGGCGGGCAGCGCATCGACCTGCTCGGCGCGCACCGCGACGACCTCCCGGCCATCTGGGAGGAACTGATCGCCGCCGGGTTCGAGAGCGGGCACGCGTACGGCAAGAGCCTGCGCACCGTCAAGAGCTGCGTGGGGAGCACGTGGTGCCGCTACGGCGTGCAGGACTCCACCAGTCTCGCCGTGCGCCTGGAACTGCGTTACCGCGGCCTGCGCAGCCCCCACAAGCTGAAAAGCGGCGTGTCCGGCTGCACCCGCGAGTGCGCCGAGGCCCGCAGCAAGGACTTCGGGATCATCGCCACCGAGAAGGGCTGGAACGTGTACGTCGGCGGGAACGGCGGCGTGACGCCCAAACACGCCCTGCTGCTCGCCAGCGACCTGAGCGAGGACGAGGTGGTCACCCTGCTCGACCGCTACCTGATGTTCTACGTCCGCACCGCCGACCGCCTGCAGCGCACCTCGACATGGCTGGAGAACCTGGAGGGCGGCCTGGACTACCTGTGCGGCGTGATCATCGACGACCGCCTGGGCCTCTGCGCCGAGCTGGACGGCGAGATGGCCCGGCACGTCGGCACGTACCGGGACGAGTGGGCGGCCGCCGTGAACGACCCCGCCATCCGCGCCCGTTTCCGCACCTTCGTGAACAGCGACGCCCGCGACGAGGGCGTGCAATGGGTCGACGAACGCGGCCAGATCCGCCCGGCCGACGCGCCGCACCTCTACCCCCTGCCGATGCTCGGCGGCGACTGACCCCCGGCCCCCGCAACCCGCGCACCCCGGCACCTGACACGCCACTGAACCCCGCCCCGCACCCTGAACCCCGCAGCCCCGCAAGGAGACGCGCCATGACCCTCACCGCCCCACCCACCCACCCCCCGATCCCCTGGACGCGCGTGTGCGCGCTGGACGACATCCTGCCCGGCACCGGCGTGTGCGCCCTGATCGGCGGTCAGCAGGTCGCCGTGTTCCGCCTCGGCGGGCGCGTGTACGCCACCGGCAACCGCGACCCGTACACCGGCGCGAACGTCCTCTCGCGCGGCCTGACCGGCAGCTACACCGTAAGCGGCGAGACGCGCGTGAAGGTCGCCTCGCCCCTGCTCAAGCACGCCTTCGACCTGGAAAGCGGCCTGAGCCTCGACGATCCCCGCTTGAGCGTTCCCGTGTACGCCACGCGCACCGAAGGAGGTGACGTATGGACTGGTTCGCTGGCCTGAACGTCCTGAGTCTGGAATCGCGCCGCAGCGAGGAAATGGAGACCCTGATCCGCAAGTACGGCGGCGCCCCCCAGGTCGCCCCCAGCATGCGCGAAGTCAAACTCGACCTCACCGGCCCCCTCGCCCAGTTCGAACGCGACCTGCTCGCCGGCGACCTCCACGCCGTCGCCTGCCTCACCGGCGTCGGCACCCGCATGTTCCTCAAGGAACTCGCCGCCCGCGACCCCCGCCACCTCGAAACCCTCCAGGGCGTCCCCCTCATCTCCCGCGGGAGCAAACCGGCGCAGGCCCTCAGGACCTTCGGCCTGAATAGCGTGCAGGTCCCCAAGCCCAGCACCTGGCATGAGGTCACCGAGCACCTGCTGGCCACCCTGACGCGCGGGCAGCACGCCGTGATCCTCGAGTACGGCGAGGCCATCCCCGGCGCGATGCGGCGCGAACTCGGGTACGCCGGGATCCGCGTGACGAGCGTGCCGGTGTACCGCTGTGCGTTCCCGCAGGACCCCACCCCACTGGCGCGGGCGGTGCGGGACGTGGTGCTGGGGGGGCCGGACATCCTGCTGCTGTCGAGCGGCACGCAGATCCTGCACTTCCTGAAGTACGCAGAGAAGCTGGGGCTGCTGGAGGAGGCGCGCGCGGGGCTGAACCGGCTGGTGGTGGTGAGTATCGGGCCGGCGTGCAGTGAGGCGGCGGCGGACCTGGGGTTGCGGATCGATCTGGAAGCGAATCCACACAAGATGGGCATTCTGGTGCGGGTGGCGGCCGAGCACGCGCCGGGCCTCATCGCCGCGCGCCTGGGCCGCGTCGGCTGAAACCTCTCGGCTATCACGACAGAGGCCAGCACGGCAGGCAGAGGGGAGCGGCAGGGAATATCCATCCCTGCCGCTCCCCTCTGTTCAGTGAACGGCGTGGGCCCCCGGGTTTCGTGCCGGAGGCCCACGCTGCTTACGCCGGGCTCTCCGGCCCGGGGAGGCTGTCGGGCGGGGGCGGCTGCCAGTCCCGCGTGGGGCGCGCGAAGTAGTACCCCTGCATGACGTGGATGCCCTCGGCCTGTACGGCGTCCAGATCACCGATGGTCTCGATGCCTTCCGCGACGAGTTCCAGCCCCATGTCACGGCTCAGGCTCACCATGGCCCGCACGATGGCGGCGCTGGGCCCCCGGGGGTCACGCATCATCTGCTGCACGAAGGAGCGGTCGACCTTCAGCCCGCTGAGCGGGAAGCGGGACAGGTACGCCAGACTGCTGTAACCCGTCCCGAAGTCGTCGAGCATGACGCGCACGCCGTCGTCCCGCAGCGCGCGCAGGATCCAGGCCGTCCGGTCCGGATTGAGCATCATCAGGCTCTCGGTGATCTCCAGTTCCAGGCGGTGCGGGGGCAGCCCCGAATCGCGCAGCGCCCCACGGACCGTGTCGAGGAGGTCGCGGCTGGCAAACTGCCGCGCCGACAGGTTCACGGCCACGCGCACGGTCCGGTCGGCCCAGGCCTGCGCGGCGCGGCAGGCTTCGCGCAGCACCCACGCGCCCACCTCGACGATCTGGTCGCTGCGCTCCAGGATCGGCATGAATGTCCCCGGGGCCTGCATGCCGTGCTCGGTGCTGTGCCAGCGCAGCAGCGCCTCGGCACTGACGACCTGCCGGGTCTGCGTGTCCACCAGGGGCTGGTAGTGCAGTTCGTACTCGCCGCGGGCCAGGGCCAGCGCCAGCGCGCCTTCCAGCCCGGCGTGCGCATGGGCGCTCGCGTCGAAGAGGACCGCGGCCTCTCCCTGCCCTTTGGCGTCCATCAGGGCCAGTTCGGACGCGCGGCGCAGCGCCTCGGGGTCCTCGGCGTGCTCGGGCCAGCAGGCCGCGCCGGCCGACATGGACAGCCGCACCGTCTGATGGCCGAGCGCCACCGGCTGCGTGACGAGCGCGATCACGCGGTCGAGTTGTGCGCGCACGTCACCGCGCACCTTGAGGATCAGGGCGAATTCGTCCCCTCCGACCCGAGCGACCAGCTCACCCGGCGCGAGACTCAGGCGCAGCCGCTCCGCCGCGACTCGCAGCACTTCGTCGGCGAGGTCGTGGCCGTACGTGTCGTTGATCAGCTGGAACCGGTTGACGTCCAGGGTGACGAGCAGGAACGGCGTGCTGCCGTGTGTCTGCTGCGCCACCTGCGCGAGGAGCATCACGCGGTTGGGTAGACCGGTCAGGGAGTCGAACAGTCGGCCCCGCTCGAGTTCCTCCAGTTGCCGCTGGATGGTGTCCTCCGCCTGCACCCGCAGCTGCTGCTCGTACGCCGCCAGCCGCCGGGCGTTGTCCACCTCGGCCTTCTTGGACAGTTCCTGCAGGGTCTGTTCACGCAGCGCGTTGGCCTTGTGCAGCAGCAGGGCGACCAGCTTGGGGTAGTACAGCGTCAGTTTCTGCCCGTCCGTGAAGCCGGGGTAGGCGATGGCCGTCTGCAAAAGCCGTTCCTGCAGCCCGGGCCGGGAGTCACTCTCACTGAGGGCGATCACGGCCCGCAGGTCATCCGGACTGACCTGCGACTCGTCCACCGCGCAGATGTTGCTCACGGCCCGGCAGTACTCCTCGGCGTCCTCGGCCGGCTGGCTGAGCGCCAGGGCCTGCCGGGCGTAGTGCAGGGCGCCCTCCCGTTCACCCGCCCGCAGCGAGATCTCCGCCGCCGTGTTCAGCAGGTGCCCAGACAGCCACTCGGCGTACTCGGGCTGCTGGATGATCTGCCGCAGTTCCGCCAGCGCCCCGAGGTGATCGCCGTCCAGGGACATCGCCTCGCACAGGTTGACCGAGGCGGTGATCAGGGCCGGGCGGTTGCGCTGCTCGGCGGCCGCCTGCGCACACGCCCGGAAGTACGTGGCTGCCAGGGCGTACACCTGCAGGTTGACGTAGATCATGCCCAGCACGTTGTTGATGGCGAACATCAGCTGCGGTTCGGACTGGTCGAGCCCGTTGACCTCCGCCAGGGCCCGCTGCGCGGCGTCCAGCGCGGCGGGCGTGTCGCCGCGCAGGACATACACGTTGGCGAGACTGCTCAGGGCGCGGGCTGCACCCACCCGGTCCTGCTGCCGCTCGTAGATGTCCAGCGCCCGGCGGAACTGCTCGGCGGCCTGATCCGTGTCGAACAGGATGGCCGCGCAGCTGCCCAGCAGCACCAGCGACCTCGGGTACAGCGCGTAGTTCTGATGAATCGCCGCGAGGGAAGCGGCCTGTTCGGCCTCCCTCGCGGCAAGATGAAACTGACTGGCGTAGTAGTACTGCAGGGCGCGGATGTGCAGCTGGTACTCGTGCCCGAGCGGCGCGAAGTCGAAGGCCTGGACGGCCCGGTCAGACGCGCCGAGGTCTCCGGACTGCACGGCGTGGACAAGCTGTTCGTACTGTGCCAGCGGGTCGAGCATCCTGGCGGTTACTCAACGGCAGTGAAGTCGACGGTGGTCCAGCTGGGGTGACCGGTCATGGCGCGGCCCTGGCTGGCCACGCGGGCGTACGCCTGCGCGGGGGTGAAGCCGCGGGCGCCCAGGGCGGCCAGTTCCGCGGCGACCAGCGGCGTGCTCAGGGACGTGCCGGACCACTGCGCGGCGCGGTTCTGAGGGTACAGGGTCAGGACGTCCTCGCCCGGCGCGAAGCTCAGGGTGCCGTCACCGGTTGAGCTGAAGCTGCTCACGGCGCCCTGGGCGTCGGTGCTGCCCACGGCCACGCCCTGGCCGTTGCCGGCGAGCAGCGACGCGGGGAACAGGAGGGTGTCACTGCCGGAATTGCCGGCGGCGGCGGCGACCATCACGCCGCGCTGGTTGGCGAACTCGATGGCCTGCTTCACGGCGTTGGAGTCCGTGCTGGCCCCCAGGCTCAGGTTGATCACGGTCGCGCCGTGGTTGACGGCCCACACGATGCCGGAGGCCAGTTGCAGCAGGTCGCCGCTGCCGGTGTGGTCCAGGACCTGCACCGGCAGGATCTTCGCGGCGGGCGCGGCCTGCAGGGCCATGCCGGCCACGGCGGTGGCGTGCCCGTATATCAGGCCGCTTTCGGTGCCGTCAAGGGTGGGCTGGTCGTCGTCGTTGGCGAGGTCACGCCAGTCCGAGGCCGGGGCCAGGGCGCCGCGCAGGGCCGCGTGGTTCACGTCCATCGGGCCGTCGACGACGGCGATGACGGCGCCCTGGGCGTCCATCCCGGCGGCGTGCGCGCGGTTCAGCGAGACGTTCACGAAAGCGGCGCTGTTGCCGGGCATGGGCAGGAACTGCTGAGCGTCCCACAGCTGCGCGGTATGGTCGGCCATCTGGCTGAAGGCGCTGGCCGCGTAATCGTTCACGTCGTTCCAGTCGGCGATGGACACGGGCCAGATCGCCTTGGCGACCGCCGAGAGCTGCGCCGGGTCCCGCACGACGCGCGCGTTGCGCTCGGGGGCGCCGCTGCTGGCAGAGACGCGCGTGGGGTTGCCGATCACCGCGAAGGTGTCGGTGCGCAGCTGCACCTGGCCGCCGTACTGGCGCTCCAGCTGCGCGCTGGTGACCTGGGGGCCGACCTGCACGGTCAGCAGCGTGGTGGGGCGCGCCGCCTGCTGGACAGGAGCGGAGGTGGTCGAGCAGGCGGTGAGCAGACCGAGGCCGAGGGCCGCGCAGGTGAGGGTGCTACGCATCATGAGGGACTCCTTGTGGGACGTGGGGTGAGCAAGAGTGTACACGTGAGAACAAGAGATGAGGAAGCGCAGAATGGAGATGGGAGGCACCCTGGACGCCATTCACCCGGTTCTAGCAGGAAATCGTCTGTCATGCACGGGCATTCTTCTCATATGGCCGGACGGTGAACACGGTCCATCTCACGGCCGGTTCATCCCAGGCTTCGACTCGCCTCACGCGCCGCCGCCTGAGCATGATCGCGGAACTGCAGCGTGACGCCCGGCAGGCGCCGTCTGACCGCCGACATGAACAGGGGCGTGACCCGCAGGGCCCCGCCGGTCGCGGTCACCGGCAGCGGGGCCCCCACCTGGGCCTGCACGGCCAGCGCCAGATCGCACAGCGAGCCGGCCACCTGCTCGACCACGGCGCGCGCGGCCTCATCTCCGGCGTCCGCCGCCTCACCTAGGGCGGGTGCGAGCGACGCCACCCGCGCCGCCCCCGGTTCCCCGTAAGCGAAGTCACGGACCGTGTCCCAGTCCACGCCGCCCATGCGGGCCCCCAGCGCGTCGGCCAGGGGGCCCTGCGGCGTCCGACCGTGATCCTGTTCCCGCGTCAGCCAGCGCAGCGCGCCGCGCCCCAGGGCGTACCCCGCGCCGTCATCGTCGATCAGGTACCCGTGTCCGCCCGCGCGGCACACCCGCCCGTCGGCCGTGACGTGATACGCCACGCTGCCCGTCCCGGCGTACAGCAGCACGCCGCGCCCGGCGTGCAGGTGCGCACGGTAGGCCAGATCCAGGTCGCTCTCCAGGGTCAGCTGGGCGTCCTGCACGCCCAGTGCCGCGCAGAGCTGCGCCCGCAGCTGCCCCGCGTCCGGGCGGGACGGCGAGAATCCGGGCAGGCCCGCATGCACCCGACCGGGAAGGGCCGGGAGTGCCTGCGCCAGCGCCTGCAGGTGGGCAGCGCCCTGCGGCGTGTCCAGCAGCGCCGCCGTCAGTGGCGGCGTGAACCCATTGGCGACTGTCTGCTCGCCCCGCAGCAGATGCCATTTACTGCGGCTCCCGCCGAAGTCCAGACCGAGATGAAGTGCCGTCACGCCTGCATTCTGACAGCGGCGCGCGACCGGCCTGCCGGGTCTGGGCCGAATCGCAGGTCAAGACCGTGAGCTGCGCCAGGGGGGAACCCCGGTACAGCTCACGGTACGGGCCGATTGCCTCTGGGCCTTGCGCGCCGCCTGTGGGGCGGCCGCTGATCACTCAATCGCTTTCCCCTGGAGTCAGCGGTTGTTCAGGCCGTGGCGCAGGACGTCGGCGAGTTGCCGCGTGGTCTGGGACTGCAGTTCCTCCAGTTCGGCGGCGGCGGCGCGCAGCAGGGCGCGGTGCGTGTCGGCGTTGCGGGCGTCGGGGCCGGTGGCGGCGTGCACGGTCGCCTGCACCGTGAAGTGGGCGTCGGGCATCAGGTTCAGGTTGCCGCGTGCTCCGGCGTGCCGGGCGCCCAGCAGCGCGCCGAGCATGCCGGTCTCCTCGCTGCGGCGCATCAGTTCGCGCTGGAAGGTGCGGTCCTTGATGCTGGTGATCACGTCCCAGGCCGCGTCGGACAGGGCCGCCTCGGCGCTGGCGGGCCGCGTGACCTCGACGGTCAGGGTGTCGTCCCGGCGCCAGGTCCGGTGGTGGGTGTCGCCCCGCGCGGGGGTCCAGAGGGTCTCGAAGTCCCGGGCGTCCTCGATGAGGACTTTCAGGCGCGCGGCGGGTGTGTCGCCGGGCACGCGGTGGCCGTCGCCCAGGGCGCCCCACAGGCTCAGGCCGCGCTCGTCGGTGGCCCGCATGCCCTCGTAGGCCTGGGCCAGCGCGGCCGAGCCGTCACTCAAGCGCGCGGCGGGCCGGCCGTCGACGAGCAGCAGGACGTCGCTGCCGTCCATGCGGGCGGCGTGGGTCAGGTGATGCAGGCCCAGGCCCCAGCGCTGGTGCGCGGCCTGCACCGCCTCCGTCAGGGCCTGATCGAGCGTGCCGGTGTCGGCGCCGCTGTCGGCCAGCGCCTCAATCTGGCTGTCGATGGCGGCGGTGGCCATCAGGGCGTCGAAGGCCCGGTAGGGGCTGGGGGGCGTGGCAACGGCATCTGCTTTCGTCTTGGGTCGAGCCATATGCCCTCTATTCTGCCCTGAACAGATCGGTTTGTGTGTTCCTGGCACACCTTATCCACGGGCAGGTGCCCGGGACGTCCGCCCAGGTCGCCCCGGCGCCCGGGTGACCCACCTGTGGGATGCGGCTCACGTGCCCTGTCGGCGCGGCCATGATCTGCCCCCAACGGCCAGGGCCCGGCAGTGGGGGAGAGGCGCACCTGTTTGGATGCCTGCGCGCCGCCGCGCCGCTTTAGGCGCATCATCGGGGGCACGATGCCTACGTACCGTTCCAGAACCACCACCGAGGGCCGCAACATGGCCGGAGCCCGCGCGCTGTGGCGGGCGACCGGCATGCAGGAAGGCGACTTCCAGAAACCGATCATCGCGGTCGTCAACTCGTTCACGCAGTTCGTGCCCGGCCACGTGCACCTCAAGGACCTCGGGCAGCTCGTCGCGCGGGAGATCGAGGCGGCGGGCGGCGTCGCCAAGGAATTCAACACGATCGCCGTGGACGACGGCATCGCCATGGGCCACGACGGCATGCTGTACTCGCTGCCCAGCCGGGAACTGATCGCCGACAGCGTCGAGTACATGGTCAACGCCCACTGCGCCGACGCGATGGTGTGCATCAGCAACTGCGACAAGATCACCCCCGGCATGCTGATGGCCGCGCTGCGCCTGAACATCCCCGTGGTGTTCGTGTCCGGCGGACCCATGGAAGCCGGGAAGATCCTCCTGAAGGACACCCTGCACTCGCTGGACCTCGTGGACGCGATGGTCATGGCCGCCGACGACAGCGTCAGCGACGAGGAGGTCCTGAGCGTCGAGCGCAGCGCCTGCCCCACCTGCGGGTCCTGCTCGGGGATGTTCACCGCGAACTCCATGAACTGCCTCACCGAGGCGCTCGGCCTGTCCCTGCCGGGCAACGGCTCGGTGCTCGCCACGCACGCCGACCGGCAGGCGCTGTTCAAACGCGCCGGGCACGTCATCGTCGACCTGGCCAAGCGCTACTACGAGGGCGACGACGAGTCCGCGCTGCCCCGCAACATCGCCACCTTCCAGGCCTTCGAGAACGCCATGACGCTGGATATCGCCATGGGCGGCAGCACGAACACCGTGCTGCACCTGCTGGCCGCCGCGCACGAGGCGGGCGTGGACTTCACCATGCAGGACATCGACCGCCTGTCGCGCCGCGTGCCGGTGCTGTGCAAGGTCGCGCCCGCCAAGAACGACGTTCACATGGAGGACGTGCACCGCGCCGGGGGGATCATGGGCATCCTGGGCCAGCTGGACGACGCGGGGCTGCTGAACCGCGACGTGCATAGCGTCCACGCACCCAGTCTGACCGACGCGCTGAACCGCTGGGACGTCAAGCGCACCGACGACGAGGCGACCCACACCTTCTACCGTGCTGCGCCCGGCGGGGTGCCCACCCAGCTGGCGTTCTCGCAGGCCCGGCGGTACACCGCGCTGGACCTCGACCGCGAGAAGGGCGTCATCCGCAGCGCCGAGCACGCCTTCTCGCAGGACGGGGGGCTGGCGGTGCTGTACGGCAACCTCGCCGAGGACGGCTGCATCGTCAAGACCGCCGGGGTGGACGAGAGCATCCTCAAGTTCACCGGGACCGCCCGCGTGTTCGAGTCGCAGGACGCCGCCGTGGACGCGATCCTCAACGGCACCGTGACCGCTGGCGAGGTCGTCCTGATCCGCTACGAGGGTCCCAAGGGCGGCCCCGGCATGCAGGAGATGCTGTACCCCACCAGTTACCTGAAATCCAAGGGCCTGGGCAAGGACTGCGCGCTCGTCACGGACGGCCGCTTCTCGGGCGGGTCGTCGGGCCTGTCCATCGGGCACGTGTCCCCGGAGGCGGCCGAGGGCGGCACCATCGGCCTCGTGCAGACCGGGGACGTGATCGAGATCGACATCCCCGAGCGCCGCATTCACCTCGCAGTGGACGACGCGGAACTCGCCGCGCGCCGCCAGCGGCAGCAGGAACTCGGCTGGCACCCGGCCGAGGCGCGCCCCCGCAAGATCACCGGTGCGCTGCGCGCCTATGCCAGTATGACCACCAGCGCGGCACGCGGCGCCGTCCGGAACATCTGAGAGCCGCTGGCAGGGGTCCCGGGGGCTGCCCCCGGGACCCCTGACCGTCGCCAGCCGACGGCACGGCCCTGGCGGCGTTGCCCGTCAGGCCAGCGGTACGGCGAGACTGTCGTCGTAGCTGGGCGGTACGTCGCGGCCGGCCCGGAGCGCGTGCACGAACGCCCCGAACTGCACCTGCTGCTGATCACGGACGGCGCGCCAGCGGTCGAGACTGCCGCCGGAGGGATCGACGAACGGGTAGTGGCGGCGCGTGGTCTGACCGGGGTAGGCGGGGCAGGCCTCAGCGGCGCTGTCACAGACGGTGATCACGTAGTCGAAATGCTGGGCGTCGGGCACGTCCCAGAGGGTCTTGCTCGTGTGACCGTTCAGGTCGAGCCCCAGTTCGGCCATGACCGTCCTGGCGTCGTCCTTGACGCGGGTGGCTTCCGTCCCGGCGGAGTGCACGTCGAGCGGCACGCCGAGGCGCCGGGCAGCGTCCCGCGTGAGGGCCTCGGCCATCTGGGAGCGGGCTGAATTGTGGGTTCACAGGATCAGGACGCGGATCACGCCTGACGCTAGCATGCCGCCGGATCCGCCCTGTCAGGCGCAGGGAGGTCCTGCTGGGGTCAGCCGCCGACCAGGACGGTCGGTGCGCCCGCCACGACCACCCCACCGTGGACGGTCTGATCGCCCTGCCGGGCCAGCGCCTGCCCATTGACGCGGACGGTGCTGCTGCCGCGCGCGATCTGATCGGGCGGCCCGGCGCAGACGCACTGGTCGCCCACGCGCGCGGCGGGGCGGCCACCGATCATCACGGTGGGACTTCCGGCGCTGACTGGCCCGCCCACATGCGGGCTCTTGCCGTCGTACAGCGGGCAGGTGTGTTGGTCACCGACGCGGGCAGCGGGGGGCATACCCCGCAGTGTAGCCCCGTGGCCCGCGCCTGCAAGCCCATCTGCCGTGCGGCTCCGACCTGCTCCCGGGTGCCGGAAGAACTCTGAAGGAGCGGTCCCATCAATACTGTCCTAACTGTCCCTGGCGCATTGCAGACCTTCACCCCTGTGGAGGCCGTACTCAGGGCAGGCGCAGGGGCCGCCCGCTGACGATCAGCCACGCCTCGTCCGACGCGGCGGCAGCGCGCTGGTTCACCCAGCCCAGCAGGTCCCGGTATCGGCGCGCCAGGGCGTTGTCCGGCACGATCCCGAAGCCCACCTCGTTCGTGACCATGACGGTCACACCGCCCCGGTCCCGCGCGGCGCGCAGCAGGTCGTCCGCGGCGGCCAGCACGGCGTCGTCCGTCCAGTCCGCGAGCATCAGGTTGCTGACCCACAGGCTCAGGCAGTCGAGCAGCACCGTGCCCTGTACCTCTCCCACCACCGCCGGGACGTGCAGGGGTTCCTCGCGCGTCACCCACCCGGCGGGGCGGTCGGCGCGGTGCCGTCCGATGCGGTCGCGCATCTCGTCGTCGAAGGCCTGCGCGGTCGCCACGTACGTGACGGGGCCGCCCACCTGCGCCGCGCGGGCCTCCGCGAAACTACTCTTGCCGCTGCGCGCCCCGCCCGTCACGAACACCAGGGTCACAGGAGTTCCTCCAGCACGCGCGAGTCGAGGGCCGCGCCGACCCGCGCGGCAATGGCGTCCAGCCGGGCGTCCAGCGAGTCCAGGCCCGCCGGGGGGCGCAGGCCCGCCCAGCCCAAAAAACGCTCGAGGTACGCGGGGTTCTCCAGCAGGCCGTGCAGGTACGTGCCGCGCACGTTGCCCTGCCGCCACAGCCGCCCCGGCGCGAGGGTCTGAACGCCCGCCCCCGCTCCGGTCTGCCCGTGGTGGATCTCGTAGCCCTGCACGGTCAGGCCCGTCTCGGCGTCCGTGAAGGTGGTCAGGGTGGTGGTCTTTTCCGGCGCGAAGGTCGTGTCCAGATCCAGCAGACCCAGGCCCGGCACCTCATGGGCGCCGCCTTCCACGCCGTGCGGGTCGCGGATCACCCGACCGAGCATCTGCAGGCCCCCGCACACGCCCAGCACGGGAACGCCCGCGTGGGCGGCGCGGGTCACGGCGCCCGCGAGTCCGGTAGCGCGCAGCCACGCGAGGTCGGCGGCGGTGCTCTTGCTGCCGGGCAGGATCACCGCCCGCGCGCCTGCCAGCTCGGCCGGGGTCGCCACCCAGCGAGCCAGCGGCCCGAGCGGCGCGAATTCGTCGAGGTTCGACACGCGCGGCAGGCGCGCGATCGCCACGAACCCGTCGTCCTGATCCCCGCCGCGCGAGGCGCCGGATTCGGCCCACACGCCGTCCTCCTCGGGCAGGGGGATGTCCAGCATGGGCACGACGCCCACGGTCGGCACGCCGGTCTGCTCCTGCAACCACTCGGGCGCGGGGGACAGCAGGCGCGCGTCGCCCCGGAAGCGGTTGAGGATGAAGCCGCGCAGCAGCGTGCGTTCCTCCGGGGCCAGGCAGTGCCAGGTGCCGAGCAGGTGCGCGAACGACCCGCCCCGGTCGATGTCGCTGGCGAGCAGCACCGCCGCCCGGGCCTCGAGTGCCACGCGCATGTTCACGATGTCCGACGCGCGCAGGTTCACCTCGGCGGGACTGCCCGCGCCCTCGATGACGACCACGTCGAACTCGTCCATCAGGCTGTGCAGCGCGCCCTGCACGTGGGGCCACAGGTGCGCCTTGCGCTCCCGCCAGGGCAGTTCGGTGATCTCGCGGTTGACCTGCCCTAGCAGCACGACCTGCGAGCGGGTGTCGGCTTCCGGTTTCAGCAGCACCGGGTTCATCCGCACGTCCGGCGTGACGCGCGCGGCGGCGGCCTGCACGAGCTGCGCGCGGCCCATCTCCAGGCCCGCCGGGGTGACGCCCGCATTGTTGCTCATGTTCTGCGCCTTGAACGGCGCGACCCGCGCGCCCGCGTTCGACAGCGCGCGGCACAGCGCCGCCGTGAGGTAACTCTTGCCCGCGCTGCTCGTGCAGCCCTGCACCATGATCGCCTTACCCATGTCGTCCTCCCACTGCCAGCCGTGAGTGCAGCTCGCGCACGAGCACGCGGTTCTCGCCCGGCAGGCGTGTGCTCACACGGATGCAGTCCGGAAGCCCGTAACTCGCGCAGTCCCGCACCCGCACGCCCGCCGCGAGCAGGTCCGCACTCAGGGCGCGGGCGTCCCCGACCCGCAGCGTCAGGAACGGCGTGCCGTGGTGCTCCACGCGGCCCAGCGGGCGCAGGTCGTCCGCGAGCGCGGCGGCGTGCGCGGCGACCCTGGGCAGCGTCTCGGCGAGGAAACGCGCGGCGTACGGTAGGGCCGCGAGCACCCCGGCGGTTCCGGCCGGCACGTGCCACGCGGGGGCGAGGTTGTCGAGCGCGGCGATCACGCCCGGCGCGGCCAGCGCGTACGCGGGGCGCGCGCCGACCAGCCCGTGCGCCTTGCCCGGCGAGAGCAGGCGCAGCAGCGCGGGGTGGCGCGGCGGGGCGGGCAGCGCGACGAAGGGCGCGTACGCCTCGTCCACGATCAGCAGCGCGCCGACCTCGTGGCAGCGCCCCGCTAGGGTCAGCAGCGTCTCGGGGGTGGGGGCGAGGCCGGTCGGGTTGTGCGGGTACCCCACGTACACGAGGCGCGTCCCGCCAGGAAGGGTGTCCGGCACCTCGGGCAGGACCGTGACGGGCGCGCCGAGCAGCGCAGCCGCGCGGGCGAGTTCCCCGAAGGGCGCATGCAGGCTCAGCAGCGAGCCCCCGTCACTCAGGCACAGCCGGGCGAGGCGGTGCAGGAGTTCGGACGCGCCCACCGCCGGGGTGACCTCGGCGGGACTCAGGCCGTGCCACGCGGCCAGCTGCTCCCGCACCCCGGCGTAGGTCGGGTCGGGGTAGTGGGCGTGGTCGGCGTCCCGCACCGCCTGGATCAGGCGCGGACTGGGACCGTACGGGTTGGCGTTCACGCTGAAATCCAGCCCGGCGAAGGGCTGCGCGCCGGGCCCGCCGTGCGGCACGCGGGGAATCAGGGGAATCATGCCCGCGCCCCCGTCAGCCGCCGGGGCAGGGGCAGCAGGCAGACCAGCTCCGCCAGCAGCGCTGCGCGGCTGACCAGTGTCAGGGCGGCGCGCAGGTCGCCCGCGTCGGGGTCGCGCCCGGCGGCGTTCAGGGTGTACACGCCGCGCTTCTCCAGGCGCACGCCGAGGGCCCCGGCGGCGGCGCTCATGGGGTGCCCGCCGTTCGGGCTGGGCGTGCGCCGGGCGTCCGCGCGCCACACCCAAAATCCCCGCCCCCCGGCGGCGAGCAGCAGGCAGGCGGCGCTCAGGCGGGCCGGGGCGAGGTTCAGCAGGTCGTCCGCGCGGGCCGCGACCTTGCCCGGCCATTCCAGCTGCGGGGTGCGGTAGCCCCAGCTGGCGTCGGCGGTGTTCGTGAAGCGGTACGCGGCGGCCCAGCCCAGGCCGCCCAGGCGCGCGTGCAGCAGCGGCGCGACGACACTGTCACTCAGGTTCTCGGCGAGGCTGGCGATGGCCGCGCCCGCCACCTCGGAGGCTGTCAGGTCGGCGGTGCCCCGGCTCACGAGGTGCCAGGACAGCAGTCGCCGCGCCTCGGGGAGGTTCCCGGCCTCCAGCGCCCCGGCGACCTCCGCGCCCGCGCGCAGCAGCGCCGTGCGGGCCAGCAGGGGTTTGAGGGCCACGCCCTGCACCCACCACGGCAGCCGCCCGCAGGCCGCGCCCAGGGCGGCGCTCAGCGTCACTCCGGCGGCCCAGCCCAGGCCCCCCTCAATCAGCTGGGCGCGCGGCGTCTGTCCCCGCCACGCGGCGCGCGCGCGGCGCAGCAGGTGCCCCATCCACACGACCGGGTGCGCGGGCGCCGGTGGTTCACCCAGCGTGTCCAGCGCCAGGGCCAGCAGCAGCGCCCGGCGCGGGGCGCCCCTCAAGCGGTCACCGCGCGGCAGGCGTCCAGGAAGCGGGCCGCGTGGGTCGGATCGGCGCCCAGATGCAGGTGCAGGTAACTGGCCAGGACGTTCCTGTGCGCGTAGCCTTCCTCGGTGACAGTGCCGTCGTGCGCCGTCCAGCGCCACGCGGGCCGGGTGGGCGCGTGCGTGAGGACCGAGTGGTGGAACTCGTGCCCGCGCACCGCCGCGCCCGCCGGGGCGACCGGACTGTCCCGCAGCGCGGTCGCGTCGCGGTACCCGAGGGTCAGGCGGGGCGTCATGCGGGTGCGGTAGGGAATCACGCCGCACATGGGGACGTCCTGCCCGTCCACGTCCAGCGATTCCCCGAGGTACATCAGGCCGCCGCACTCGGCCAGGACCGCGCCGCCCGACGCGGCAAACGCGCGGATGGACTCGCGCATGGACACGTTGCTGCTCAGCTCGTGCGCGTGCGCCTCGGGGTACCCGCCGGGCAGCAGCACGCCCCCCACGCCCGCCGGGAGGGCCGCGTCCCGCAGCGGACTGAAGCGGATCAGTTCGGCGCCCTGCGCCCGCAGTTCGTCCAGCGCGTCCGGGTACGAGAAGTGGAACGCCTCGTCGTGTGCCAGCGCCACCCGCACCGGCGCGCCCGCCTGCGCGGGCGCGGGCGCGTCCGGCAGGGCCGGGGAGTGGATGGCGTCCAGCAGGGCGTCCAGCCGCAATCCGGCGGCGGCGCGGTCGGCGGCGGCCTCGTCCCAGGCGGCCTGCTCGGCGCTCAGGAGGCCCAGGTGCCGTTCGGGCAGGTGCAGCCCCGCGTCGCGCGCCACCCAGCCCAGCACCGGCAGGTTCACCTGATCCAGGGCCGCCTCGCACAGCGCCGCGTGCCCCGCGCCCGCCATGCGGTTCAGGATCACGCCCGCCACCCGCAGGTCCGGCCGGAAGTCCCGCAGGCCGCACGCGACCGCCGCGACCGTCCGCGCCGACCCCCCGGCATCCAGCACGAGCACCACCGGGGCGTCCAGCAGCAGTGCCAGGTCCGCCGTGGAGTGCTCGTCGGTGGTCGGGTCGCGCCCGTCGAACAGGCCCATCACGCCCTCCAGGACGCTCACGTCCGCCTGCGCCGCCGCCCGCGCGAACAGCTCACGCAGCCTCTGGCGCCCCAGCAGGAACGAGTCGAGGTTCCGCGCCTCGCGGCCCGCCGCACGGGTCAGGTGCGTCGGGTCCAGGTAGTCCGGGCCCAGCTTGAACGGCTGCACGCGCAGGCCCCGCGACCGCAGCGCGCGGCACAGCAGCGCCGCCACGGTGGTCTTGCCGCTGCCGGAGGACGCGGCGGCCAGCACCACGCGGCGCGGTTCCGAAGGGACGGAGGGAACAGGTGACGGGGTGGTCATACGCGGCCCACACCTTATCCCGGATAGGGCTTGGAGGCGCTCTCCACAGAGGTGTGAACAATATATCCAAGAACAAAGGTAGAGCGTAAATTGAGGGACTCCAATATTGCAATATATCCAAACAGTCCTTACCCTCTGGCTATGGCCTCATCGACCGATGCCGTCCAGCGTGCCGTGACCTCCGGATCACCAGAAGAGGTCTTTGAGCTGTTGCTGGAGCATGTTGCCGGACCCTGGAATACGAGGAAGGCCCACCGTTCGGGCTGGCGGACGCTACAGCGCTGGCTGGACGAGACTGGCCAGTCACTGACCTCGCCGCTGGATGCTGCGAGCTATCAGACCTGGCTGCACCGGGAGTACCGGGGCGTCACTGCTTCCGTCAACAACCGCCTGAGTCAGGCACGGCGACTGTACGTGCTCCTCAGGGACGCTGAGGTGGTCGACCACAACCCGTTCGAGGGATGTTCCGGGCAGCACAACCCAGCTGAGGAACGTCGCCGCGCCTATTCGCCACAGGACATCCTGAAGCTGCTGGAGCAGAGCGGGCCAGAAGACCACGCACTTGTCCTGCTCGGTGCGCATGCCGGCCTCAGCGGTCCGGAAGTACGAGCACTGGTCTGGGCTCACGTCGCGGATGATCTCAGCTCGGTGCAGGTGCATAAGCCTGGGCAGCCGGCAGGACGTGTGGTGCCCTGTACGCCAGAACTCCAGGCTGCCCTCCAGGCCCTGGCAGAAGCCCGGGGACATACCCCCCTGATCGGCACCCGACCGCAGGGGCACCTCATCACCGGCTCCTCCGGACAAGGTGAACTGGACGATACACAGCTCCGCGCCCGAATCTACCGCATCTGCGAACGCTCTGGCGTTCCGTATCGAGCCTGGCAGGCTTTACGCAACCATGCCGCGCTGCGATTCCTGAGCGTGTACGACCGTGACCAGACCCGCACCCTGCTCGGCCTGGGCAGTTACACGGCACTCCTTCCCAGCCTCCGTGTCCACTCGTCCGGTCAGAACTCCTGAAAAAGCAAGGTACTTTACCCCTCAGAAGAATTTCGAGGCACCTTCCTGGCCATCCTGTGAGGTCATGTGATTCAGAGGAATTCTGGCGCCAGAAGAAGGTCAGAAGACTCCTCCTTTCCGTTGATAAGCTGCCTTATCAACGGCGCGCTATGCCTCGGTTACAAGCAAAACTCCAGACCTTCTCTGTTGTTTGGATATATTGCCCCGTAGTCATTGATGGGCACGCTATGTCCCCCCGAACTTCACTCCAGTTCGCTGAGGGCCAGTTCCAGTTCTCCACCCCGGTGCTTGACGCGGTACATGGCCCGGTCCGCGAGGTGCAGCAGTCGGTCCAGGCTGGCAGCGTGGGCAGGGGCCAGCGCCAGTCCGGCACTGGCCCGTACGGTCACGAATTCGCCCTGCACCTGAAACGGTTCGACCAGCGCCAGCCGCAGCCGACGCCTGACATCCCGTTCCAGCGCCAGCGGGTCTGTCCAGGTGGTGAGCAGCAGCGTGAACTCGTCGCCACCGACACGCGCGACGACATCCGGAGCCGGAAAGGCATTCCGGAGTCGCCGCGCCACCTGCGTCAGCAGGGCGTCACCACCCGCATGCCCGTGCGTGTCGTTGACCTTTTTAAATCCGTCGAGATCCAGAACCCCCACCGCACACGGGTGGACCGCCAGCGCATCCGGCTCGAGGGCGCGGCTCAACGCAGCGAGAAAGGCCGGACGGTTGGGGAGCTCGGTCAGGGCGTCACGCCACGCCTGCCGTTCGAGATGCTCACGGTCCTGCGCCTGCATGAGCAGAAGCGCCGTGAGACTCACCACGTCATCCAGACAGGCCGGGCAGGCCTCCGTGGCATCAGCCGAGACCAGCAACGCCCCGAGCAGGTGCTCGGCATCCGGCGAGAGCACCGGAATCGCCCAGCGCCCGATGTCCGGCACAAAAGCCGACCGGGCCGACCGGGCACCCACCAGAGGGTACCGCTCAGCCGTAACCCCCAGGGCCGACAGATACGGCCACGTCAGCAGCAGGGGCCCAGCCAGCACCTCTCCTCGGCGCCCGGGCAGGGTGGCCTGGAGCAGGTCGCGCACCGCCCGTAGGATTTCCGGCAGGGGCCGCGCCTCCACGAACCGTTGCAGCACCTCGTGCCGGGCCCGTTCGATATCGGCGCGGCGGTGGTCCTCTTCAACGTCGCGGACCGTGACCGTGCAGCCGTCCGCTCCGGGCACGCAGTCCAGACGGAGGCGGCGACCCTGCCAGCGCATCTCGAGGCAGGAGGCGTGACCCTGCTGCGCAGCCCGGTTGAGCAGCGCGAGCAGTTCGGGCACCTCGTCCCCGAGAGGGCCCGTCGAGAGTGACAGCATGGTGTGGGCCGCCGGGTTCTGAAAGGCCACGAGCCAGCCCGCACCCGCGTCACGCTGCAGGAACAGCATGCCCTGCGTGGTGCTGTCCAGCACAGCCTGCATCCGTTCACGCTGGGCGCGCAGCTGACGCTTCAGGCTGTGATCGCGCAGACTGTCCGCCAGGTGCGTGCGCAGGGACTCGGCGTCGAGCGTCCGCTTGTGCAGCAGCTGCGAGGCACCCAGCTGCAGGACGCCAGCGGCGACAGTGTGTTCAGCCGACCCCGTGATGACCAGGACGGGCATATCCGGCCGGCACTGCGCCAGGAAGTCCTGGGCGTCCATGTCGGGCAGATGGAAGTCCAGCAGGACGCAGTCGGGTTTGAGCAGCTGGAGCAGCTGCGCGCCCTGCTCGCCCAGTTCGGCGTGGTGGCAGGTGGCATTCAGGCCGGCGCGGCGCAGGAGATGCATGTAGTGCGCCGCGTCGTCGGGGTTGTCATCCACGATCAGGACGGTCAGGGGCGTGTCCTGAATCGTCCGGGGAGGGATGAAACCAGCGAACGACATGGGGGCATCTTACGGGGGTGAGGGGTTCTTCGCCAGTTGTTATGACCGCCCATCCAGCTAGACCTGCTGTTTGGATATATTGCAATAGTCTGGGCTGTTCCTCTCCGCTCCCGTCCCTCCTGCAAACCCTCAAGAGATTCAGGACGGTCGCCCCTCGCGCCGGGGACGGCCATCAGCGCAGGCTGTACCCATGACCACTGCACCTGTGGCCCACCGCACCCGCCCACGCCCACCGGACCCGGTGCGGCGCGCCCTGAACGCCCCGCCCGGCCTGGGCCGCCCCCTGGCGCTGGGCGCCGCGCTGAGCCTGCTGGGCGCACTGGGGACGGCGCTGGCCTTCGTGCTGGCCGCGCGGATCATCGCTGGGGTGCTCACGCCGCCGGCCCGGCTGCCGGATATCGGCGAGGTGCTGGGCGCCGCGCTGGGCCTGGGCGTGCGGGCCTTGACGGGCGCGGCGCGCGAGGCGCTGGCGGCGCGGCTGGCCGCCCACGCGACCACGTGGCAGCGCGGGCGCCTCACGGCGCGGCTGCTGGCCCTGGGTCCGGTGGCGCTTTCTGGGCGACGCGCGGCGGACCTCGTGACGCTGAGCAGTGAACTGGGGCCGCGCCTCGCGCCGTACTACGCGCGCTTCCTGCCGGGCCGGGCGCACGCGGCGATCTGCGCGCTGGTCGCGCTGGGAGTCACGGCGTGGCTGGACCCGGCGACCGCCGCGCTGCTGCTCGTGACCGGCCCGCTGACCGTGGTGTTCCTGTACCTCGTGGGGCTCGCCACGCACGCCGCCACGCAGGCGCAGTGGACGCGGCACACCCGGCTCGCGGGGCGGCTGCTGACCCTGACGCGGCACCTGCCGACCCTGCACGCCTTTGGGGCGGTGCCCACCTACCGGGACGTGCTCGTCCGCTCGGCGGGCGCACACCGCGAGGCGACCCTGCGGGTGCTGCGCGTGGCGTTCCTGTCGGGCTTCGTCATGGAGTTCGCCGCGACCCTCGCCACCGCGCTGGTGGCCGTGTGGATCGGCGTGCGGCTCTTCGGGGGCGAGGCCACCCTGGCCCCCACGCTGGCGGCGCTGATGCTCGTCCCGGAGTTCTTCGGACCGCTGCGGCAGCTCGGCGCGGACCGCCACGCGGCGCTGGACGCCGAACCGCTCGCGCGCGATCTGGCGGCCCTGGACGCGGTGCCCGGCGCGCCCGACGGGACGCGCGACGCGCTGCTGGATGCCCCTGAACTGACCTTCCGGGGCGCGCGGGCCGACCTGCCGGGCGTGACCGCCACCCTGACCGGCACAGTCGCCAGTGGCGAGCACGTCGCCCTGCGCGGCCCGAGCGGCGTCGGCAAGAGCGCGCTGCTGCACGCGCTGGGGAAATACGTGGCCCACACCGGACAGGTGACCGTGGGCGGCGTCCCGCTGGATGACCTGAACGCGGACCGCTGGGCGCGCCGGGTGGCCCTGGTCCCCCAGGCCCCGCGCCTGCTGGCGGCCAGCGTGCGCGACAACCTGCGCCTCGCCGCGCCCGACGCGGACGACGGGGCGCTGTGGACCGCGCTACGCGAGGTCGGACTGGACGGTGTGATCGCCGCGCTGCCCGGCACGCTGGACGCCCCGCTGGGCGAGGGCGGCACGTGCCTGTCCGGCGGGGAGACGGCCCGGCTGGCCCTGGCCCGCGCGCTGCTCTCCGGCGCGGACCTGCTGCTCCTCGACGAGGTCACCACCCACCTGGACGGGGATACCGCGCGCGACCTGCACGCGCTGATCGGCCGGGCCGCGCGGGGGCGGACGGTGCTGCTCGTCACGCACCGCGACCCCCCGCCCGGCTGGCGCACCCTGACCCTGGAGGCCCCATGACCCGCCCGGTCAGGCGCGCCGGAGGCTGGCGGCCCTTCCTCCTTCCGGCGCTGCTGGGCGTCGCGGCCACCCTGGCGGGTGTGGCGCTGGCGGGCGCCTCGGGTCGCCTGATCGCCCGCGCGGCGCTGCGGCCCGAGGTGTTCCTGAGCCTGACGCTACTCGTGACGCTGGTGCGCGGGCTGGGCGTGGGCCGCGCGGGCCTGCGCTACGCCGAACGCCTGACCGGGCACGCCGCCGCCCTGCGGGCCGGGGAGGAGCAGCGGGCGGCGCTGTTCGACCGCGTCTCGCGGTTCGGGCGGGACCTGCTCGCGCGTGAACGGGGCGGCGACCTGCTCGCGCGCAGCAGCGCGGACCTGGACGCGCGGCAGTTCGCGGAGCTGCGCGTGACCCTGCCGCTGCTGGGCTTCGCGGGGGCCGCGCTGCTGGCGGGTGGGTGGCTGCTGAGCCTGGACGCCCGGCTGGGCCTGAGCGTGCTGGGCCCGCTGCTGCTGGCGGCGGCGCTGCCCTGGCTGGCCCGCGCGCGGGCGGCGGAACTGGCCCGTGAGGAGGCGAGGCTGGCCCGTGAGCACGGCGCGGCGCTGCTCGACGCGCTGAGTGCCAGCGCGGACGGCGCGGCGCAGCTGTGGGCCCCCCGCCTGGACGCCCTGAACGGGCAGCTGCGCCGCGTGACCCAGGCGCAGGGTCACCTCCAGACCGGCCTGACGCTGGGCCGCGAGGCGCTGTTCGCCCTGACTTTCACGCTGGTCCTCACGCGCGGCCTGACCCTGGTCGAGGCGGGCGCGCTGGGCGGCGCGTGGCTGGCGGCGGTCGTGCTGCTGGCTGCCGCGAGTTTCGACGCGCTGACCCCGCTCGCACTGGTGCCCGGCGCGCACGCGGCGGCCAAGGCGGCGCAGGAGCGGGACGAGGCGCTGGCGGCCGTGCGGCCCGCCGTGACCGACCCGGTGGCATCCTCTCCCCTGCCGCCCGGACCCCTGCCCCTGACCCTGGACGGCGTGGGGCTCACGCGCGGCGGGCGCGACCTGCTGCGCGGCGTGACCCTGCCCCTCCCGCCGGGCGCGCGGGTGGGCGTCACCGGCCCCAGCGGCGCGGGCAAGAGCACCCTGCTGGGCCTGATCAGCCGCGACCTCGACCCCACCGCCGGGCGGGTGACGCTGGGCGGGACGGACCTGCGCGCCCTGGCCCTGGCGGACCTGCGCGCCCGCATAGCCCTGCACGAGCAGGACGCGCCGCTGCTGGACGGCACCGTCGAGGAGAACCTGCGCCTGGGCGACCCGCACGCGCCCCCCGAGCGGCTGCGGACCCTGCTGGACGACCTGGGGCTGGCGGACCTGCCGCTGGACACCTGGGTCGGCGAGGGCGGCACGCGCCTGTCCGGCGGGCAGCGCGCCCGCGTGAGTCTGGCCCGCGCGCTACTGAAACGCTCGGACGTGCTGCTGCTCGACGAACCCACCGCGCACCTCGACCCGGACACCGAGGCCCGCGTGCTGCGCGTCCTGGGCCGCGAGTGCGCCGGGCGGACCCTGCTGCTCGTCACGCACCGGCCCGCGCCGCTGATCCTGGCTGATCAGGTCTACCGGCTTCAGGACGGCCACCTCCACCCGCTGCCCGCCACCCGAAAGAAGGTCATATGAACGAGATCCTGGGCTTCTCCACCCTCGACCTGTCCCGCTTCCAGTTCGCCACCACCAGCATCTTCCACTACTTCTTCGTCCCCTTCACCGTCGGCTTCGCCCTGATCATCGCCGTGCTGCAGACGTTGGCGTACCGCAGCGGCGACCCGAAACTGGAGAACCTCACCCGCTTCTTCGGGCACCTCTTCTTCATCAACTTCGCCGTCGGCGTCGTCACCGGCATCGTGCAGGAATTCCAGTTCGGCATGAACTGGCAGGGCTTCTCGAACTTCGTCGGGAACATCTTCGGCGTACCCCTGGCCCTGGAAGTCCTGATGGCCTTCTTCCTCGAGAGCACCTTCCTGGGCCTGTGGTGGTTCGGCAAGGACCGCCTCCCCGCCTGGGCGAGCCTCGCGAGCATCTGGATCGTCGCCGCCGGAACGACCATCAGCGCCTTCTGGATCATCATCGCCAACGCCTGGATGCAGCACCCCGTCGGCTTCGAGCTCAAAAACGGCCGCGCCGTCATGACCGACGCCTGGGCGATCGTCACCAACCCCAAGGGCCTGGAATGGTTCGCGCACATCTGGGCGGGCAGCCTGACCGTCGCCGCGTTCTTCGTGCTGGCCGTCAGCGCCTACCACCTGCGCCGCCGCGCGAACGTCGAGGCGTTCCGCGTCAGTTTCCGCGTAGCCTTGATCACCGCGCTGATCGGTTCGGGCGGCGTGATCCTCGCCGGACACGAGCAGGGCCAGAGCGCCGTGCGCGACCAACCCATGAAGTACGCCACGTTCAGCGCCCTGTGGGACACGCCGGACGGCAACCAGATGCCCGAGAGCCTCGTGGCCCTGCCCAGCAACGCCGCGCGCGAGAACCGCTTCGAACTCAGCGTGCCGTACGTCGGGTCGTTCCTGGCCTTCAACAACTTCACCGAGAAGGCCAAAGGCATCAACGACCTTCAGAAGGAGTACGAGGCGAAGTACGGCCCGGGGAACTACACGCCGTGGGTGTGGCCGGTGTACTGGTCGTTCCGCGTGATGGTCGGCCTGGGCTTCCTGATGCTGCTCGTGACCCTGGTGTACGTGTGGCGCTGGCGGCAGGGCAAACTGGACGACCCGGGGCGGCTGTACCCGCTGCTGCTGGCGATGCCGCTCGCCCCGCATCTGGCGAACTTCAGCGGGTGGATCGCGACCGAGATGGGGCGCCAGCCGTGGATCGTGCAGGGCCTGCTGCGCACCGGGGACGCCGTGAGTCAGCTCAACCCGCTGTGGGTGCTGCTGTCGCTGGCGGCGTTCTGGGTGGTGTACCTGACGCTGATCGGGCTGGACGTGTTCCTGCTGACCCGCACCGCCCGCGCCGGGATGCATGAACCGGACGTCGAGACGCCCTCGGTGCCCGCCCCCGACTACGTCCCCGAAGGAGCGCGCGCATGACCGACCTTCCCACCCTGTGGTTCATCCTGACGGCCGCGATCTTCGCGATCTACTTCTTCCTGGACGGCTTCGACTTCGGCGTGGGCGCCCTGCAACCCTTCCTGGCCCGCACCGAGGCCGAGCGGCGCGCCATGATCCGCACCGTCGGCCCGTTCTGGGCCGCGAACGAGGTCTGGGTGATCCTGGCCGCCGGGGTGATCTTCGCGGCGTTCCCCCACTGGTACGGCACGCTGATGACCGCCCTGTACCCCGAGTTCGCGCTGATCCTGCTGGCCCTCATCGGGCGCGGCGTGGCCTTCGAGTACCGCGCGGAGATCAACCACCGCCGCTGGCGCACCTTCTGGGACGTGACCAGCTTCGTCACCAACCTCCTGCCCGCCTTCCTGTGGGGCGCGATCATGGCGAACATGGTGCGCGGGCTGCCCATCGACGCCAGCGGCCGCTTCGACGGCAGCCTGCTGTACTCCGTGAACACCTTCAGCGTGCTGGGCGGGCTGGCCACCCTGAGCCTGTTCATCCTGCACGGCGCGACGTACCTGCTGCTGCGCCTCGACGACAACGACGTCCTGCACGGCCGCGCCCGCCGCGCCGCGCTGATCTGGGGCGCCGTCGCCTCCGCGCTGGTGCTGGCCTTCGTGTACCAGGGCTTCATCCGCACCGGGCTGTTCGGCACCTTCGGCCTCCAGGAGTGGCTGTTCCCCCTCGCGGCCGCCGTGAACCTCGGCCTGATCTGGCTGGCCCTTACCCTCAAACGCGACGCGCTGGCCTTCGCCGCCACCGGCCTCACCATCGTCTTCTCCACCGCGACCATCTTCGGCAGCCTCTACCCGAACGTGCTGCCCAGCACCCTAGGCGACGCGTACAACCTCACCGTGCAGAACGCGGCGTCCGAACCGTACACGCTGCGGCTGCTAACCTGGGTGGGCGCGGCGTTCCTGCCGCTGATCATCGGCTACCAGGCGTGGAACTTCTACGTGTTCCGCCAGCGCATCCGCGCGCAGGACGAGAAGATCCCCGGCGGACACGACTGAACCGGACTCCGGCGCCGCGCGGGCGGCCCGTGTCAAGCTGCACTCATGGTGAAACAGGGACTGGCGCTGATCCTCCTCACCTTCGGCGCCACGCGGGCCGGTGGGTGGCCCCAGCACCTGCCGGCCGGGTCGCCCTTCCCGGGCTTCGCGGGGGCGCTGGTGGATGTCGTGGCCGGGCAACCGCGACTCACCCTCCTGACAGTGGGGCCGGTCTCTCCCCCACCGCCGGGGTCCCTGGGTGGAGAGGCCCGCGAGGCGGCGCGATCCGGCGCGGTGCAGGTCAGGTCGGCGTGGTTCACGCGGGCGCAGCTTCGGGAAGCGCAGCGGCAACTGGGAGCCCAGGGCCGTGTCGATCTGCTCCTGAACCGGGTGGTGGTCGTGCCCGGGTCACCGGCGGTCGGCCCGCACGGGACCACGGTCACGGCCGGGGAGGTATCCCGGGACTCGCGCCTGAGCGTCTTCGTGCGGCCCACCTCCCCGGCGCGGGGGGCGCTGGCGGCCGACGTGCGGGTGGTGAATACCGGACGCTGGCCGGTGCGGGTGGACTGGGACTGCTTCGTGGTCCGGTTGCGGGTGCTGGACGCGCGGGGACGGGACGTGACGGTCCTGCGCGGCAATGAGGCGTGCGCGGGCAGCCCGACAGTCATCCTGTGGCCGGGCGAGGTCCGGCGCGCCGAGCCGTTTCTACCTGTGCTGGACGGCCTCCCAGCGGGACGCTCCCGCCTGCGGGCGGAACTGGATGTGGCGGGCCTGCGGGCCGCGCGTGAGGCGACGCTGGACTGGCGGCCCTGACCCCGTCCCCGCCCGCAGCGTCCGTCCGCGTTCAAAATTGACGTTCACGTACATTTCTGCCTATGCTGGAAGCCTCAACGCCCCCCGCACGTCCCCTCACCCGGAGGTTCACCCCGCATGGCCCTGAAAGACCTGTTCAACCTGACCGGCAAGGTCGCCCTCATCACCGGCGGCAGCCGCGGCCTCGGCCTCCAGATCGCCGAGGCCCTCGGCGAGTACGGCGCGACCGTCGTCCTGACCGCCCGCAAGGCCCACGAACTCGACGAGGCGAAAACGCACCTCGCGGCCCTGGGCATCACCGCGCACGTCTACCCGAACGACCTGGGCGCCTTCGACACCATCGACCCCCTGATCAAGCAGATTCACGCCGACGTCGGCCCGATCGACATCCTCGTGAACAACGCCGGGGCCACCTGGGGCTCCCCGACCGTCGACCACCCCATGGAGGCGTGGATGAAGGTCATGAACGTCAACGTGAACGGCCTGTTCCTCATCACCCAGAGCGTCCTGAAACGCTGCATGCTCCCCGCCGGGAAGGGCCGCATCGTGAACGTCGCGTCGGTCGCCGGGCTGCAGGGCAACGCCCCCCGCATGGCCCCCACCGTCGCGTACAACACCAGCAAGGGCGCCGTCGTGAACTTCACCCGCGCGCTGGCCGCCGAGATGGCCGACAAGGGCGTCACCGTGAACAGCATCTGCCCCGGGTACTTCCCCACCAAGATGACCAAGGGCACCCTGGCGTACGGCGAGCAGAGCATCCTGGAGTCCACGCCCATGCACCGCCTCGGCACCGATCAGGACCTCAAAGGCCTCGCGCTGCTGCTCTCCAGCGACGCCAGCGCCTACATGACCGGGCAGAACATCGCCGTGGACGGCGGCGCCGGCGTCGTATGATCGCGCCCGCCGGTCTGCGCCCCGACGAACTGGCCGGGAAGGTCGGGCAGCAAGTCGCGCTGTCCGACTGGGTGGAGGTCACCCAGGACCGCATCCAGGCCTTCGCGGACGCCACGGGCGACCACCAGTTCATCCACGTCGACCCGGAACGGGCTGCGCAGGGCCCCTTCGGCGGCACCATCGCGCACGGCTTCCTGACCCTCTCGCTGCTCGCCGGGGAGTTCATGACTCTCGGCGGCAGCCCCCACATCGAAGGCGCGCGGATGACCGTGAACTACGGCCTGAACCGCGTGCGCTTCATCGCGCCCGTCCGCGCCGGCGCGCGCCTGCGCAACCGCGCCGTGCTCCAGTCCGCAGAGCCGGGCCAGGGCTTCGTGCAGATCACGGTCGCCAACACCATCGAGATCGACGGCTCGGACAGACCCGCCTGCACCGCCGAGAGCGTCTACCGGGTCTACCTGTGATCCAGTACGTCACCGGTGACGCCACCGACCCGCACGGGGACGGCCCGAAACTCCTCGTCCACGTCTGCAACGACATCGGGGCGTGGGGGCGTGGCTTCGTGCTGGCCCTGTCGAAGCGCCATCCGGAACCCGAGCGGGCCTTCAAGGCCTGGGCAGCCGGAGAAACGGATCAGCCGTACGCGCTGGGCGAGGTGCAGTTCGTGCCGGTCCGGGACGAACTGACGGTCGCCAACCTGATCGGGCAGCACGACATCGCCCGCAAGACCCGCCCCACCGCCGCGCCGCCCGTGCGCTACGAGGCCATCCGCGCCGGCCTGAGCCGTGTCCGCGCCGAGGCGCAGCGCACCCAGGCCAGCGTCCACATGCCCCGCATCGGTGCGGGCGTGGCGGGCGGAGACTGGGCCGTCATCGAACCGATCATCGACCAGGAACTGGCCACACACGGCGTGCCCGTCACCGTGTACGACCTGCCCCCGGAGACCCCATGACCGCCCCGCCTGACATGCTCGCCATGGCCCAGAACGTGCTGGACGCCCAGCCATTCAGCACCCTCGTGGGCGCGCGTGCGACCCGCTTCACCCCTGACGGGGTCGAGGTGCACCTCGCCCTGCGGCCCGACCTGACGCAGCATCACGGCTTCGCGCACGGGGGCCTCCAGGCGACGCTGGCGGACATCACTCTGACGTTCATGGGGGCCGCCGCACTGGGGCCGAGCGTCCTCACCAGTGAATTCAAGATCAACTTCCTGCGGCCCGCGCAGGGCGACACCCTGATCGGGCGCGGCACGGTGCTCAGCGCCGGGAAACGGCAGGCCGTGACCCGCTGCGACCTCTACGCCGCGCAGGACGGTCAAGAGAAACTCGTCGCCACGGCACTGGGCACCATCGCCCGCGCGGACGTGCCATGAAGATCGGCAGCCGCTACACCCTGGAACGCCCCACGACCGGCGAGGTGCTCGGCACCCTGACCGTCACCGCCACTGAGATGTTCGCCGTGGCGGGCACCTTCGTCGCCTCGCCCGCCTTCGACCCGTACCGGCCGCTGTTCGACGAGGACGCCCGCCTCGCGCGGCAACTCGCCGAGGATCCCGACCCGGAGCTGCTGGAGCGCGCCGAGGCGGTCCTGGACGGTCTGATGTCGCTGGGCCTGATCCTGCGCGGCGAGTCCGGGCGGGGCTACCGAGACTTCCTGCTGGGCATCGACGGTGACGAGGCCAGCTTCCACCCCCTGACCCCCGAGGAGGTCCCCTTATGACGATGTTCGACGTGTCCCCCCGCGCCCGTGACCTGCACGCGCGCCTCACCGCGTTCATGGACGCCCACATCTACCCCAACGAGGCCGAGGTCGCCCGGCAGATCGACTCGGGGAACCGCTGGGAGCACCTCCCGATCATCGACGAGCTGAAACCGAAGGCGCGTGCCGAGGGCCTGTGGAACCTGTTCCTGCCGCCCGCCAGTGATCCGGACGGCACGTTCGGGCCGGGCCTGTCGAACCTGGAGTACGCGGGCCTGTGCGAGGTCATGGGCCGCGTGTGGTGGGCGCCCGAGGTGTTCAACTGCTCGGCGCCCGACACCGGGAACATGGAGGTTCTGGCCCGGTACGGCACGCCTGAGCAGCAGGAGCAGTGGCTGATCCCGCTGCTCAGCGGCGAGATCCGCAGCGCGTTCTCCATGACCGAACCCGACGTCGCCTCAAGTGACGCGACGAACATCCAGTCCAGCATCACCCGCGACGGCGACGAGTACGTCGTGAACGGCGACAAGTGGTGGACGAGCGGCGCGGGGGACCCCCGCTGCAAGATCAGCATCTTCATGGGCAAGACCGACCCGAGCGCCGAACGGCACCGCCAGCAGAGCATGATCCTGGTGCCCCTGGACGCCCCGGGCGTCACGAAGGAACGCATGCTGACCGTGTTCGGGTACGACGACGCCCCGCACGGCCACGCGCAGATGACCTTCCGGGACGTGCGCGTGCCCGCCGCGAACCTGCTACTCGGCGAGGGACGCGGCTTCGAGATCGCGCAGGGCCGCCTGGGCCCGGGCCGCATCCACCACTGCATGCGCCTGATCGGGCAGGCCGAACGCGCCCTGGACCTCATGGTGCAGCGCGCCGCGTCCCGCACCGCCTTCGGCAAACCCCTCACCGGGCACCAGCACGTCCGCGAGGCCATCGCCGCGAGCCGCATGGAGATCGACCAGGCCCGCCTGCTGACCCTGCACGCCGCGCACATGATGGACACCGTCGGCAACAAGGAGGCGCGCGGGCAGATCGCCGCGATCAAGGTCGTCGCGCCGAACGTCGCGCTACGCGTCATCGACCGCGCCATTCAGGTGTTCGGCGGGGCGGGCGTCAGCCAGGACACCCCGCTGGCGATGATGTACGCCCAGGCGCGCACCCTGCGCCTCGCGGACGGCCCGGACATCGTCCACGCCGAGACGGTCGCCAAGGAAGAACTGCGCCGCCAGGGCGTCAGCGGACGCCGCTGATCATGGATTTGAATCAGGCGGTGGCGGTGGTGACGGGGTCGGCGTCCGGGATCGGGCGGGCGCTGGCGGCGCGGTTGGTGCAGGAGGGCGCGATCGTGGTGGCGTCCGACCGGAACGCGGAGGCCGGGGCGCGCGAGGCGGCGGCGATCGGGGCGCGCTTCGTGCCCGCCGACGTGGGGCAGGAGGCCGGGGTGAAAGCCCTGATCGACGACGTGCTGGCGCACGAGGGCCGCGTCGACCTGCTGTGCTCGAACGCGGGGCTGGCGGTCGGGAACGGTCTGGAGGCGGATGACGCGCTGTGGGACGTGTCGTGGCGCGTGAATGTCCTGAGTCATGTGTGGGGCGCGCGGCACGTGTTGCCGCACATGCTCGCGCGTGGGAGCGGCACGCTGCTGCAGACGGTGTCGGCGGCGGGTCTGCTGACCGAGGTGCATTCCGCGCCATACGCGGTGACGAAGCATGAGGCGCTGGCCTTCGCAGAGTGGCTGGCGATCACGTACGGCGAGCGGGGGATCGGCGTGGCGGCGCTGTGCCCGGAGTGGGTGCAGACGCCATTGATCGCGGGCGCGCCGCACCTGCAGGCCGGGGCGATCACGCCCGAAGAGGTCGCCGGAGCGGCCGTGGCGGGCCTGCGCTCGGGGCAGTTCCTGATCACGACGCATCCGATGACCGTGCGGGCCTTCCAGGCGCGCGCGACTTCGCATGACCGCTGGCTGGGCCGCGTGCGGGACCTGTCGCGGCAGACGACCGAACAACTCGCCGGGGGCCACGCGTTCCCGGACGCACTGGAGGGCTGACATGGACTTTGAACGGAAAGTGATCGTGGTGACGGGCGCGGCGTCGGGGATCGGGAAGGCGCTCGCGGCGGCGTTCGTGCAGGAGGGCGCGACAGTGGTGGCGTCGGACCGGAACGCGGAGCTGGGCGCGCAAGAAGCGGCGGCCATCGGGGCGCGCTTCATCCCGGCGGACGTGGGCCAGGAGGCTGGGGTGAAGGGCCTGATCGACGACGTGCTGGCCCACGAGGGCCGCATCGACCTCTTCTGCTCGAACGCGGGCATCGCGGTGGGCGAGGGGCCGGACACCCCGGACCGCATGTGGGACCTGATCCAGCGCGTGAACGTCATGAGTCACGTCTGGGCGGCGCGGCACGTGCTGCCGCACATGCTTGAACGCGGGGACGGGTACCTGCTGAACACCGCGTCGGCGGCGGGCCTGCTGACGGAACTGCATTCCGCGCCGTACGCCGTGACCAAGCATGCGGCGCTGGCGTTCGCGGAGTGGCTGAGCATCACGTACGGAGACCGGGGCCTCAAGGTCGCCGCGCTGTGCCCGGAGGGCGTGTGGACGCCCATGATCCAGAACGCGCCGCTGCTGCAGCAGACGGCCATCACGACGGGCGAACTGGTGGCGAAGACGCTGGAGGTGCTGCGCGCCGACGGGTTCCTGATCACCACGCACCCCAGCACCCTGAAGGGATTCCAGCTCAAGGCGGCGGATTACGACGGCTGGATCGGGAAGATGCGCCACCTGCGCGGTAAGGCCATGGCACTGCTGCATGCCCAGCAAGGCGGGGCGGAGGCGGGGGAGGCGAGCCGTTGACCGCGCCGGACGCCGCGCCCGTCCGCCCCGGCGAGGAACTCCCGCTGGAGGCGCTGCGGGAGGCCCTGCGCGGCCGGGTGCCCGGCGACGTGGACGCACTGGAGGTCCTGCAGTTCCCCGGGGGCTTCTCGAACCTGACGTACCTGCTGCGCCTGGGCGAACAGGAGTACGTGCTGCGCCGCGCGCCGCTCGGGCCGCTCCCGAAGGGCGCGCACGACATGACCCGCGAGGCGAACCTGCTCTCGCGCATCCATCCGGTGCTTCCGGTCGCCCCCGCACCGCTGCTGGTCGTGGAGGACGCGGGCGTGATCGGCAGCCCGTTCTACCTGATGGAGCGGCGGCGCGGGACGGTCGTGCGGACCAGCCTCCCGCCCGAGTACCGCGAGCTGCCGGACGCCCCGGAGCGGCTGGGTGCGGCGCTGATCGACACGCTGGCCGACCTGCACGCGGTGGACATCGGCGCGGCGGGCCTGCGTGACCTGGGGAAACCCGAGGGCTTCAACCGCCGTCAGGTCGAGGGCTGGGCGGGCCGCTGGCGCCGCGCCCGCGAGGCGCTCCAACACACTGGGGATCTGCCCCCACCCGCCGAGCTGCGCGACGAACTGGTGATCGCGTGGCTGGAGGCGCACACGCCCGATGAAACGGCGCACGCGCTGGTGCACAACGACTTCAAGCTGGACAACCTGATGCTCGACCCCCACGATCCGGGCCGGGTGGTGGCCCTGCTCGACTGGGAGATGACCACGCTGGGCGACCCGCTCGTGGACCTGGGCCTCACCCTGACGTACTGGACGATGCCGGAACTACCCGGCGGCGCCCCCAACCGCGTCGGGGCGGCCGCGCCGGGCTTCCCCGACCGCGACGCGCTCGTGGCCCGCTACGAGGCCCGCAGCGGGCGGAGCGTGTCGGACGCGCTGCCGTGGTTCGAGGTGCTGGGGCACTTCAAGCTCGCGGTGATCGTCCTCCAGATCTTCGCGCGTTACCGCCTGGGACAGACGCAGGACCCGCGGTTCGCGCCGCTGGCCGCGCAGGCCGCGTGGCTGATGCGCCGCGCCTGGGAGCTGATCCGGACGCAGGACGCGCGTGAGTGAACTGCGCCTGATCCGCCACGGGCAGGCCACACCGTTCGAGGCGGACACCGACCGGCTGTCCCCGCTGGGCGAGACGCAGGCCCGCGCGGTGGGCGCGGCGTTCCAGGCCGAGGGCTGGGTGCCCACGCACGTCCTGCACGGCCCGCTCGTGCGGCAGCGGCGCAGCGCCCAGTTGGCAGCCGGTCAGGCGAGCGGCTGGCCGGCCGCCCTGGAGGACGCCCGGCTGGCCGAGTTCGACGGGGACGGCCTGATCCGCACGCTCGCGCCGCTGCTGGCCGCGCGGGACGAGGCGTTCGCCGCGCAGGTCGCCGCCTTCCGTGCCAGTGCCCCCCAGGCGCGCAACCGCACCTTCCAGGCGCTGCTGGAAACGGTGGCGGCCGCGTGGCAGGCGGGCACCCTGACCCACCCGGACGTGGAGGACTGGGCGGCCTTCCGCGCGCGGGTCCTCGCGGCCCTGGCGGACACGCTGGCCCTGCCCGGCGGGAGCCGCGTGGCGGTGTTCACGAGTGGCGGTGTGATCGGCCTGACGCTCGCCCGCGTGCTGGACGCCCCGGACGCCACTGCCCTGCGCCTGAACTGGCGGGTGCGCAACGCCAGCGTCACCCGCCTGACCTTCGGCGCCGGGCGCGTCAGCCTGGACAGCTTCAACGAGGAGGCGCACCTGCCGCCCGCCGGGCGGTCGTGGCGGTAGTGTCCGCCAGTCTGGGGTCTGGGCACGCGGCGCTGATCCACCGCACGGGTCAGGGCCCCGTGTTCGGCGGCGGCGTTGGATGCTCAACGCCGCCGCCCTCTGCCCCTCAGGAGCGGGTGTGCACGGCGTCCCCGCCGATCCAGACCTGCGCGACGTCGCCGGGCGTGCCGGTGGCGAACGCGGCGGCCAGGGCCCGCTCGGGGCTGGGGGCGTGGCGGAACACGGCGTCCAGCGGCGTGCCGGGTGCGGGCGCGAGGTGCACGGCGTCGAACTGCTGGCCCGGCTCGAACGCGCCGACCTCGGGCAGGTCCAGCGCCTCGGCGCCCGCCTTCGTGGCGAGGTACAGCAGGTGCGCGGGGCTCAGGGGGACGCCGCCCGGCATGAGGTTCTGCATGAAGTGCGCCTGCAGGCCCTCCTTGAGGAGGCTGAAGCCGGTACCGCCGCCCACGTCGCTGCCCAGGGCCACGTGCACGCCGGCGTCGAGGTGGCGGCGCAGCGGGAAGAAGCCGCTGCCGAGCGCGGAGTTGCTGCACGGGCAGTGCGCGGCCGTGCAGCGCGCGGCGGCCATGACGCCCAGTTCCCGGTCGCTGGGGTGCACGTTGTGCGCCAGGACGCTGTGGCGCCCGATCAGCCCGGCGCGCTCGTAGGTGTCGAGGTAGTCGCGTGCGCCGGGGAACAGCTCACGGACGACCTCGATCTCGCGGGTGTTCTCGTTGATATGACTCGTGAAGCGCACGCCGGGGTGCTCGCGCATCAGGGCGGCGCAGGCTTCCAGGATGCCCTCGGACGCCGAGAGGCTGAAGCGGGGCGTGACGGCGTAGTGCGCGCGGCCCACGCCGTGCCAGCGGTCGATCAGGGCCTTCCCCTCGGCGTAGGCCCGTTCGGGGGTGGTGTGCAGTTCGTCCCGCAGCAGGCGGTCGCTGACGACTAGGCCCGCCACGGCGCGCAGGCCGGTCTGCGCGGCCTCCTCGAAGAAGGCGTCCACCGCCCCGGCGAAGTGCGACCCGAACACGAGCGCGGTGGTGGTTCCCGCCCCGAGCAGACCGCGCGTGAAGTCCCGCGCGACGCCGCGCGCGTAGGCGACGTCGGCCATGCGGGCCTCCTCGGGCAGCGCGCACTGGTCGAGCCAGTCCAGGAGTGGCAGGCCCAGCCCGCCGATGACGCGCACCTGCGGCAGGTGCACGTGCGTGTCGATGAAGCCCGGCAGCAGCAGCCCGCCGCGCAGGTCGCTGACGGGCGTGTCCGGGTGCGCGGCGCGCAGGTCGGTGAAGGCCCCCCGGGCGCGGATCACGCCACCTTCGACGAGCAGGCCGCCGTCGGATTCGGCGCGCAGCGCGTCCGCGTGCGTGAAGGGGTTTTCGGGGGTGTGCAGGAAGGTCGCGCGGTACAGCGTGGCGGTCATGGAGTCCTTTCAGGTGCCGGCGTCTGGGCCGGCGTGGGGGTGAGGTGCGGCGGCGTCAGGTAGGGCAGCAGCTGCGCGGCGACGCTCAGGGCGATCACCGCCGGGTGCTTGCGGTGGGGCCCGGCATTCAGTTCGGGCAGGCCGATCGGGGAGGTCACGCGCGCCAGGGCCTCCGGCGTGTGACCCAGGTCGCGCAACTGCGCCTGGAAGCGGGTCCACTTGGCGCTCGACCCGATCAGGCCCAGGAAGCCGGGGCCGGGGCGGCGCAGCGCGGCGTCGAGGATCGCGGCGTCCTCGGCGTGGTCGTGCGTGAGGATCAGGACGTGCGTGCCAGGCGGGAGGTCCTCCAGCACGAGTTCCGGGATGGGCGCGTGGTGCGCGGTGACGTGCGCCTCGGCGTCCTGCAGGGGCAGCAGGCGCTCGGGGGTGAGCTGCGCGGCGCGCGAGTCGATCAGGTGCAGCCCGACCGGATGCCGTGCGAGCAGGCGCGCGAGTTCCAGGCCGACGTGCCCGGCGCCGAACACCGCCACCTGCGCCCGCGCGTGCAGGATGGGGTCGAGGTGCAGCGTGACCTCCCCGCCGCAGCACTGCCGCCCGTGCTCGTTCGCGGCGCGGTCGGTCAGGCGCAGCGTCAGCGTCTCGGGCGCCTGGGCCTGCGCGCGGATCAGGGCGCGGGCCCGCGCGGCGGCGGTCGCCTCCAGGTTCCCGCCGCCCACGCTGCCCCAGGTGCCCGTGAGGCTGACGACCATCCGCGCGCCTGCCTCGCGGGGCGTGTGCCCACGCGCGGCGCTGACGGTCACGAGGACGGCCGCCTCGCCCCGCGCGGAGAGCCGCGTGAGGGCCGCGAGCCACGCCGGGCCGCCCGCACCCGGACTCAGGGTGTGCGGGTCCATTCCAGCGGCAGCAGGTCCTGCGGGCTCAGGGGCAGTTCGGCGTCCCATTCCAGCAGCGCCAGGGCGTCCGCGTCCCACTGCTCGTCTTCCACGAAGCGCGGGCCGTCCACGGGCAGGTCGGCATGCAGGAACTGGAGGTCGGCGGCGCTCAGGGCGCTGGCGGGCAGGGGGGCAGTGATGAGCAGGGCAGCTTCGGTCATGTCGGGACTCCTTCGGTCGCGCGGGGCGCGTCGGGGGGTGAGGGGGTGCGGGCGGCGTGCAGCGCCCAGAACGCGGCCTCCGGCGTGGCCGGGGACGCGAGGAGAGTGGGGGTGCCGGGCGGGCCGAAGGCGGCGCACGCGGCGCGGATGGCCTCGCGGGCGGAGATGGCCAGCATCAGCGGGGGTTCCCCGACTGCCTTGCTGCCGTACACCACGCCGGTCTCGGTGGCCTGCCGCAGGAGAGAAGCGCGGAAGTCCGCGGGCAGCTCCGAGAGCGAAGGCAATTTATACGTGCTGGCCGCCTGCGTGAGCAAGCGCCCCCGTCCCGCTCCGGTGGACTCGTCCCATTTCAGTTCCTCCAGGGTCAGCCAGCCCAGGCCCTGCAGATACCCGCCCTCGACCTGCCCCAGGTCGATCAGCGGGGAGAGACTGTCCCCGACGTCGTGCAGCAGGTCCGCGCGCAGGACGCGGTACGCGCCGGTGAAGCCGTCGAGTTCCACCTCGGTGACGCTCGCGCCGTAACTGAAGTACTTGAACGGTTCGCCCTGCATCGCCTCGCGGTCCCAGTGCAGGCCCGGCGTGCGGTAGAAGCCCGCCGCCCACAGCTGCGTGCGGCGGTGGTACGCGTCATGCACGAGTTCCCGGAAGGGAAAACCGCGTCCGGGGTGGCCGAGCGGGAAGACCCGGCCGTCCTCGAAGCGCACGTCGTCCGGGTGCACCGCCAGCCGCCCGGCGGCGACCTCGGCGAGGCGCGCGCGGATCTGGTCGCAGGCGTCCTTCACCGCGCCGCCGTTCAGGTCCGCGCCGCTGCTGGCGGCGGTGGCGCTGGTGTTCGGGACCTTGTCCGTCCGCGTCGGCGCGAGCCGCACCGAGGCGAGCGGCACCCCCAGCGCGGTCGCGGCCACCTGCAACATCTTCGTGTGCAGGCCCTGGCCCATCTCGGTCCCGCCGTGGTTCACGAGCACCGAGCCGTCCTTGTACACGTGCACCAGGGCGCCCGCCTGGTTGTACGCCGTGAAGTTGAAGGAGATCCCGAACTTCACCGGCGTGACCGCCAGTCCCCGTTTGACGTGTTCGTTTGCGGCGTTGAAGGCCGCCACCTGATCGCGGCGGGCGTGGAAGTCGCTGCTCGCCAGCAGTTCGGTCCAGATCGTCTCCAGGCGCTCGGCGTGCCGGACCGGCTGCCCGTACGGCGTGCACTCGCCCGGGCGGTAGAAGTTCCGCTGCCGCAGTTCGTGTCCTTCCAGGCCCAGCAGCGGCGCCACGCGGCCGAGGAGATCCTCGACGACCAGCATGCCCTGCGGGCCCCCGAAGCCCCGGAAAGCCGTCTGGGAGGTCTTGTTCGTCCGCGCGATCCGCCCGCGCGCCTCCACGTGCGGGATGAAGTACGCGTTGTCCACGTGGCACAGCGCGCGCGCCATGACCGGCTCGGACAGGTCCAGGCTCCAGCCGCCGTCACTGGTCAGCTGCACCTGTAGCGCCGTGAAGCGCCCGTCCGCGTCGAAGCCCGCCTTCCAGGCTGCGTGGAAGGGGTGCCGCTTGCCAGTCATGGTGAGGTCCAGCGTGCGGTTCAGCCGCAGCCGGACGGGCCGCCCGGTGAGGACCGCGCCGAGCGCCGCGACCGCCGCGAAGCCGTGCGGCTGCATCTCCTTCCCGCCGAAGCCGCCGCCCATCCGCAGGCACTGCACGGTCACGGCGTGCGCGTCCAGGCCCAGCACGTGCGCCGTGATGTCCTGCGTCTCGCTGGGGTGCTGCGTGCTGCACTGGATGAACACCTGCCCCGACTCGTCCACGTGCGCCAGCGAGGCGTGCGTCTCGAGGTAGAAGTGCTCCTGCCCGCCCAGTTCGAACTCGCCCTCGAAGACGTGCGCGGCCTGCGCGAGGCCCACCGTCACGTCCCCGCGCCGCAGGGTGGACTGCGCCCCCTGGAAGGAGGACGCGTCCATCGCCTCGCGCAGCGAGATCAGGGACGGCAGCGGCTCGTACGTGACCTGCACGGCCGCCGCGCCCTGCCGGGCGGCATCCTCGCTGTCGGCCAGGACCCAGCACACGGCGTGCCCGACGAACATCACCTCCTCGGGGAAGAGGGGCTCGTCGCCCTTGACGCCCGCGTCGTTCACGCCGGGCACGTCCGCGCGCGTCAGGACCCGCGCCACGCCCGGCACGCTCAGGGCAGGCGAGACGTCCACGTTCAGCACCCGCGCGTGCGCGTGCGGCGACCCGACCGGCCAGGCGTGCAGCAACCCAGCCATCCGGACCCCCAGGTCGTCGGTGTACAGCGCCTGCCCGGTCACGTGCAGCGCGGCGCTCTCGTGCGCCAGCGCCCGCCCCACGGCCGCGCCCGGCGGAACCTCGTGGCCGCTCACGCCGTCACCTCCGCCCGGGTCTCCCAGTGGACTTTCAGGAGGCTCTGCTCCAGCATCGCCGCGCGGTACCCGGCACTGGCGCGGTGGTCACTCAGGGGCGTACCGGTGCCGCCCAGGATGCGGGCGGCGCGGCGGGCAGTCTCGGCCGTCCACGGCCGCCCCTCCAGCGCCGCCTCGGCCTCGTACGCGCGCAGGGGCGTGGCCGCCACCCCGCCCAGCCCGATGCGGGCCTGCGTGACCACGCCGCCCTCCAGGCGCAGGGCGTAGCCGACCGCCACGCTGGAGATGTCGTCGAAGCGCCGCTTGGCGATCTTGTGGAACGCCGTCACGGGCGCCAGCGGCGTGGGAATCCGCACCGCCTGGATCAGCTCGCCCGGGGCGCGCACCGTCTGCCGGTACCCGGTGAAGTAGTCGCGCAGCGGCACGACCCGCACGCCGCCCGGCCCGACGAGTTCGAGTTCGGCGTCCAGCGCCAGCAGCACCGGCGGGCTGTCCCCGATGGGCGAGGCGGTCCCCAGGTTCCCACCCAGCGTGGCGGAATTGCGGATCAGGCGCGACGCGAACTGCGGGAACCACGCCTGCAGCAGCGGCACCCGGTCCCCCAGGCGGCGTTCCAGGTCGCTGAGGGTCAGGGCGGCACCCAGGCGGATCACCTCCCTGCCGGTCTCGAAGGCGCGGAGTTCCGGCAGCGCGTCCACCGCGACTGTCACGGACGCGCGGGCGCGGCGCAGATTCACGTCCACGCCCCAATCGGTCCCGCCCGCCAGCACGCGTGCGTCCGGGTGCGCGGCGAGCAGGGCCAGTGCCTCGGCCAGCGTGGGGGGGCGGTGGAAGGTGCCGTCTGCCGCCTCCAGCCGCGTGGGGCGCGCACTGGGGGCGGGCTGTGACCGCCGCGCCGCCAGCGGGTCACCCTCCACGGGCGTACCCAGCGCGCGGGCCGCGTCCACGATGGGCCGGTACCCGGTGCAACGGCACAGGTTCCCGCTCAGCGAATGCACATCGAAGCCGTTCGCCTCGCCATGCTCCCCTGGCGTGCGTTCGGGCCGCAGGTACTCCGCCGCGAGGCTCACCACGAAGCCCGGCGTGCAATACCCGCACTGCGACCCGCCCCGCACCGCCAGTTCCTCCTGCGCGGGGTGCAGCGCGCCGGGCGTGCCCAGGCCCTCGCTCGTCACGACCTCCGCGCCGTCCAGCGCGGGCAGCAGCGCCAGGCAGGCGTTCACGCTCTCCCAGCGCACGCCCGCACCGTCTGCACGCGCGACGAGCACCGCGCACGCGCCGCATTCACCCTCGGCGCAGCCTTCCTTGCAACCGGTCAGGCCGTCCGCGCGCAGGGCCGCCAGCAGGGTCGTATGCGCCGCACTGGGCAACTGCCGCGCCGTTCCGTTGATCTTCAGTTCCACCATCACCGCTCTCCCTCCCATCGAAAGACTCAGACACTGCGCCGCACCTCCAGGTGGAGGACACCGCGCATGGTTGACGCCTGACGTGCGAACTGGGGGGCGGGCTGACGGTTATCCATGCAGAACGACAGCCTGATTGTCCGATGCCCCAGGATACACCCCGGATCACACAGGCCGCACAGGTGTCTGGGCAGGCACATACGAGCAGGCACGTGCGGGCAGAATCCTCCGGGCGGCCTGGAGCATGAGCCCACACCTGCCCGGGCGGCTTGCCCACGAAGCCTTGATCCTGCGGCGTCCCCGCGCGCGCCCCTGCTACGCTGGGCGGGAATGCTGCACCTCGCCCCCACCGCCGGAGCCCGCCCATGAGCGGCGGCCTTGTCGCCCTGCTCGACGACGTGGCCGCGATCGCCCGTCTCGCCGCCGCGTCCATCGACGACATCGGCGCCGCCGCCGCGAAGGCCAGCGTGAAGGCCGTCGGGGTGGTCGTGGACGACACCGCCGTCACGCCCCGTTACGTGACGGGCTTTACCCCGGACCGCGAACTGCCGATCATCTGGCGCATCGCGCGCGGTTCGCTGCGCAACAAGGTCGTGTTCATCCTCCCGGTCGCGCTGCTCCTGAGCGAGTTCCTGCCGCAGGCCATGCCGCCCATCCTGATGCTCGGCGGCGCGTACCTGTGCTTCGAGGGCGCCGAGAAACTCATCGAGGCCGTCCGCGGCGGGCATGAAGAGGCGGCCGCCACCGAAGCCCGGCTGAGCAGCGCCGACCACGAGAAACAGATGATCAGCGGCGCGATCCGCACCGACTTCATCCTCTCGGCGGAAATCATGGCCATCTCGCTGGGCGAGGTCGCCAGCGAACCGCTCTTCGAACGCGCCCTGATCCTGATCGTCGTCGCGCTGGTCATCACCGCGCTCGTGTACGGCGTGGTCGCCCTGATCGTGAAGATGGACGACATCGGCCTGCGCCTCGCCCAGGCCCGCACCGGCACCGGACGCGCCATCGGCCGCGGCCTCGTCAAGGGCATGCCCATCATCCTGGGTGCCCTGGGCGTCATCGGCACCGCCGCCATGCTGTGGGTGGGCGGGCACATCATCATCGCGGGCCTCGCCGACTTCGGCTGGCACGCCCCGGAGGACCTGCTGCACGACCTGTCCCACGGCGCTGCCGAGGCCATCCCGGCCGCCGCCGGTCTGGTCACGTGGCTGGTCGATACGCTCGTCAGCGCCGTCGTGGGCCTGATCGTGGGGCTGCTCGTCGTGGGGATCGTGCACCTGATCCCCCGCCGGGGCAAGGCCGCCCACTGACCGAGCTTGTCCTCTAGGCGGGCGCTGGAATGGGCACGCCGCCCACCCAGACGCCCTGCACGCGCAGGGCGGAATCCAGCGTGATCAGATCGGCGCGCAGGCCGGGGCGCAGTTCGCCGCGGTCGCGCAGGCCCACCGAGTGGGCGGGGGTGAGACTGGCCATCCGGCTCGCCTCGGGCAGGGGCACGCCGGCGGCCACGGCGCGGCGCAGCGCCTCGTCCATGGTCAGGACGCTGCCGGCCAGGGTGCCGTCCGGCAGGGTGGCGTGCGCGCCGCGGACCGTGACGGGCTGCCCGCCGAGTTCGCTCTGCCCGTCGCCCAGGCCGGCGGCGCGCATGGCGTCCGTGATGAGCATGACCCGTCCGGGCGCGGCGGCGCGGGCCAGCCGGAAGGCGGTGTCGTGGACGTGCACGCCGTCCAGGATGACTTCCAGGGTGGCGAGGGGATCACTCATGAGGGCACCGGCGGGGCCGGGAACGCGGCCCTCCACGCCGCCCATGGCATTGAACAGGTGCGTGGCGGCCCCCTGGCCGCCGCTGGCATGCACGGCAGCCAGCAGGGCACTGACGGTATCCGCGTCCGCGCGGGTGTGGCCTACGCCGACCCGCACGCCGGCGCGCGCGAAGGCCAGGGCGGCCGCGGTCGCGCCCGGCAGTTCCGGCGCGATCGTCACGGCGCGCACCACGCCCAGGGCCAGCACCTCCGCCACCCGTTCCGGAGTGGGGTGCAGCGTGAAGGGCGGCTGCGCGCCCAGCCGCCCGGGGCTGATGAACGGCCCTTCGAGGTGCGCCCCGGGGATATCCGCGCCGCCCGTCACCGGGGCGGCTGTCGCGGCGGCGACGGCCGCCAGGGCGGCCAGCACGCGCGGCCAGGGGTTCGTGATGGTGGTGGGCAGCAGCGTGGTCGTGCCGTGCCGGGCGTGCAGCCGCGCCAGGGTCTCCAGGCCGCCCGGCCCGTCCATGGTGTCCCCACCCCCACCGCCGTGCACGTGGGTATCCACGAAGCCCGGCAGGATCAGGCGCTCGGGCGGCGCCGCCGGGTCCGGTTCGATCCGGCTGATCCGCCCGGCCTGGATGGTCAGGGCGCCGGGGGTCAGGCCGCCGGGCAGCAGCAGCTGGCCGCGCAGGGTCACGGGGTCGGGCGAACTCACGCCCGCAGTCTTAGCACGTTTGCGGCCCGGCGCCGGCCCGGGGTCTATGCGGCGCCGGTGGGGTCAGTCACGCCTTGGGTGACGGGGCGCCCCCAGGCGGGCGGGCCAGGCCTGCTCGAAGGCGTCGAAGGCCTCGCGGTCCAGTGCGCGGGCGTACAGCCAACCCTGCGCGAGGTCACAGCCGGCGTCGCTCAGGGCCTGCGCCTGCGCGGCCGTCTCCACGCCCTCGGCCAGCAGCTCGATGTGCAGGGCGCGGGCCATCAGGACGCTGGCCTTCACGATGGCCTCGCTGTCCCGCGCGGCGGGGGTGTCCTGCCCGAGGTCGCGCACGAACGCCCGGTCGAGTTTCAGTTCGTCGAGCGGCAGGGCGCGCAGACTGAACAGCGACGCGTACCCGGTCCCGAAATCGTCCATGCTGACGCGCACGCCCAGCGCCCGGAGTTCCTGCAGGACGTCGCGCGCGCGCGCCGGGTTCTCGATCAGGCCGCTCTCGGTGACTTCCAGCACCAGCCGGGCCGGATTCAGGCCACTGCTGGTCAGCGCCTGCCGCACGCGGTCACTGAAGCTCGCGTCGCCCAGCTGGCGGCTGGAGACGTTCACGCTGACGCTCAGGTGCGGATTGGCCCAGCGGGTCGCGTCGGCGCAGGCGGCGCGCAGCACCCACTCGCCCAGGCGCGGCATCAGTCCGGCGAGTTCCGCCACGGGAATGAACTGGTCGGGCGGCACGACGCCCAGGGTGGGGTGCCGCCAGCGCAGCAGGGCCTCGGCGCCCACCAGGGTGCCGCCCGGCAGGTGCACCTGCGGCTGGTAGGCCAGCCGGAAATGTCCGTCCCGCAGACTCTCCCGCAGCGCGCTTTCCAGGGTCACGGCCGGGAACGGCGCGGGCGGGCCGGGCTGGAACACGAGGCTGAACTGCTGCTGCCGTTTGGCGTCGTACAGGGCGGCGTCCGCCTGTTGCAGCAGCGTCGTGGCGTCCTGGGCGCTGCCCGGCGCGACGCTCCAGCCGACGGCCGCTTCCAGCAGAAGGGCGTTGCCGCGCACCTCGAACGGCTGCTCGAAGAGCTCACGCAGATCCCGGTTCACCGCTTCAATCTGCTCCGGGCGGCCCAGCAGGCCGAACTCGTCGCCGCCCATGCGGGCCAGGGCGCTCAGCCCATGCTGGCGCTGCACGCGCCGCAGCCGGGTCGCCAGTTCCCGCAGCAGGTCGTCCCCGACCGGGTGTCCGAACGCGTCGTTCAGGAACCGGAACCGGTTGAGATCCATCAGGCCGAACGCGGCACTCGCGGCGTCACGCAGCGCGCCCTCCAGCTGCGCGCCCAGCGCGGCGCGGTTCAGGAGGCCGGTCAGGGGATCCCGGTAGGCCAGTCGCCGCAGGTGATCCTGACTGAGGTGCTGTTCGACCAGCATCGCGGCGGCCAGCGCCAGCCCCCGCAGCCGTTCCTGGACGGCGGCCGTCCAGGCGTGCGGGGCGGGATGGGTGGCCAGCAGGGCGCCCAGCAGGCGGCCGTCGCGGCCGTACAGGGGCAGTTCGATCAGGCTGCGGCTCTCGGCGCGCAGCAGGGCGTGCAGGGGCGTGGCCTGCGCGCGGTGCAGGTCCGGGTGCAGCTGCGCCGCGCCGCTGCGGTCCGGGTCGAGCGCGCGCCAGTGGGCGCTGAGCAGTCCGGGCGGCAGTTGCCGGACGGCGCGCACGAACCCCGGGGGCAGGTGGCCCACGGTGCGGGGGGGGTCGCTGGCGATCAGGGCGCCCACCGTCCAGCCGATCCGCCAGTGGTCGACGTCCTGCAGCAGTTCGTTCAGCGAGTCGTTCAGGGCGGCGCCGGACAGCGCGAGCTGCTGGGCGCGGGTGACGCGCCGCTGCTGCGCCTCATGCTGGCGCTGGGTGGAGACGTCACGCAGACTGACGGCCCAGTGGGTGCGGCCGCCGGTCTCGTCGCGGATGTCCCCGATGTTCACCTCCAGCCACTGCTGGGCATCCGGCAGGAACAGCGTGTCGCGGTAGATCGCCCCCGGGGGCAGCCGGGGCAGTTCGTTCAGCATGGCCAGGATGGTCACGCCGTTGCCCTCGCCCATCGGCCACTCGGACATGGGCGTCAGGGGCAGGTGCTCCAGTCCGTGCTGGCGCAGCAGGGCCAGTGTGGCGGGATTGCTGTACACGACGCGCATCTGACCCGGGCCGGGGCGGGCGTCCAGCACCAGCAGAGGGTCGAGCGAGGTGGCAATCATGCTGCGCAGCAGCCCCAGGTGCGCGCTGGGCTGGTCGTCCGGACGTTCCGGACCGGGCGGGCCTGGGGTCAGGAGCAGCCCGGCCGTGCCGGGCAGAGGCGTGACCAGACAGTGCAGGGCACGCGCCGGGCCGGTCACGGTGAGCGGGTCGGGGACAGGCCCGGTGGGCAGCGGTCCACACCAGCTGTCCGGCAGCGGCTGACCCACTTCGGGCGACCCGCCCAGCAGCTCGGCCATGGACGGGGTGCAGGAGAGCACGACCCGGTCAGACTGTCGCAGCAGCAGGGCCGCCAGCCGATGCCCGCTGTCCTCTGTTGCTGGAGGAGTGGGGGAAAGGGTCATGCTCCAGTGTGCGTGAATCTGATGGACCGCGGGGACAAATAGACAGACGTTCAGATCTTCTGACTTTTCTCATCTCTGCCCTATCCAGATGCCGGGGCAGATCCGTCGGAGGGGGCAAGGTTTCTGCCAGCGACACGCTGCCTGTCAGCCGACGGCGGGGCCGGGTAAGACTTCATCCCCGGTTCAGAAAAGCCCTGATGGTGCCGGGGCTGTTCCTCTTGCGGATGGGGGCACCCGTGGGTCGCCCCTCATGGAACCGCATGCCATACTGCGCGCAACGCACAACCCGCTCCCCACGGAGGAATCCACATGCCCCTCAGCCCACCCCCACCCCGAGACGGCGTGTACTACCGCGCCTGCCCCCTGTGCGAGGCCATCTGTGGCCTGCGCCTGACCGTCCAGGGCGGTCAGGTCACCGACGTCCGCGGCGATCCACATGATCCCCTCTCCCGCGGGCACATCTGCCCGAAAGGCGCCGCGCTGCCCGACCTGCACGCCGACCCGGACCGCCTGAAGACCCCGCTGCGCCGCGACGGAGACACGTGGCAGCCCATCACCTGGGACGCCGCCCTGGATCTGGTCGCCCGGCGCCTACGCGAGATGCAGGCCGAACACGGCGCGGACAGCGTCGCCACCTTCCAGGGCAACCCCAGCGTGCACAACAGCGGCACCCTCCTGACAGCCGGGGCGTTCCTGAAAGCGCTGGGGACCCGCAACCGCTTCAGCGCGACCAGCACTGACCAGCTGCCCCACCACTACGCCGCCGCCGAGATGTTCGGGCATCCGCTGCTGCTGCCCATCCCGGACGTCGACCGCACCGACTTCCTGCTGATGCTGGGCGCCAATCCGCTCGCCAGTAACGGCAGCATCCTCACCGCGCCCGGCATGCGCGAACGCCTGCGGGCCATCCGCGAGCGTGGCGGCCGCGTGGTGCTGCTCGACCCCCGCCGCACCGAGACCGCCGCGCACGCCAGCGAGTACCACCCCATCCGCCCCGGCAGCGACGCCCTGTTCCTGATGGCCCTGCTGCACGTGATCCTGGCCGAGGGGCTGGCCCGCCCGGGCCGCCTGAGCGACTTCACGGACGGCCTGGACGCCCTGAGCAGCGTGGCGGCACCCTTCAGTCCCGAGCGCGTGGCCGCCGCCACTGGCGTGCCCGCCGGAACCACCCGGACCCTGGCCCGCGACTTCGCCCGCGCACCCCGCGCGGCCGCGTACGGCCGCATGGGCCTGAGCACCCAGGCGTTCGGCGGGCTGTGCCAGTGGCTGCTGAACACCCTGAACCTCGTGACCGGCAACCTCGACCGGGAAGGCGGCGCCCTCTTCCCCACCCCGGCCTTCGACCTGCTGACCGGCGCTCGGGCCGGTGCCGTCCATCACGGCCGCTGGAACTCGCGCGTGCGCGGCCTGCCGGAATTCGACGGGGAACTGCCCAGCGCCGCGCTGGCCGAGGAGATCATCACGCCGGGCCCCGAGCAGATCCGCGCGCTCGTGACCGTGGCAGGCAACCCGGTGCTCAGCACGCCCGGCGGCGCCGCGCTGGAGCAGGCCCTGCCGGGGCTGGACTTCATGGTCAGCATCGATCCGTACCTGAACGAGACCACCCGGCACGCACACGTGATCCTGCCGCCCGCCACCGGCCTGGAAGTCGAGCATTACGACGTCATCTTCCATCACTTCGCGGTGCGCGCCACGGCCCGCCTGAACACCCCGGTCTTCCCGATCAGCGAGGAGCAGCGTTTCGACCACGACATCTTCGCGGGCCTGACCGAGCGGCTCACGGGCCGCCGCCTCGCCACCCCCACCGAGCGGCTGGCGGCTGGCCTGCGCCACGGCCCCCACGCCCTGAGCCTCGACGACGTGCGCGCCCACCCGCACGGCCTGGATCTCGGGCCCATGCAGCCCACCCTGCCCGGCCGCCTGCTGACCGCCTCCGGCCGGATCAACGCGCTGCCGCAGGCCATCGGGCAGGACGTGGCCCGCCTAGAAGCCACCCTGCATCACCCCACACCGGCCCTGATCCTCATCGGGCGAAGGCAGCTGCGCAGCAACAACTCCTGGATGCACAACACGCCCCGCCTGATGCGTGGCCCCGACCGCTGCACGCTGTACCTGAACCCGGCGGACGCGCCCGGGCTGCGCAGCGGGCAGCTCGTGCGCGTGACCTCCCGGGTGGGCAGCGTGACCGTCCCGGTCGAACTGACCGACGACGTCATGCCGGGCGTGGCCAGCCTGCCGCACGGCTTCGGGCATCACCGGCCCGGCACGCGCCTCGGCGTGGCCGAGCAGCACCCGGGCGTCAGCCTGAACGACCTGACCGATCCGCTGCTGATCGACGAGCTGACCGGAAACGCTGCGCTGAACGGCACCCCGATTCAGGTCGAGGCGGTCGGGGAGACGGCCGCCCTGGACCACCCGGTCGCCCACCCCAGGGGTTCAGACCCCCGGGCTGCACCCGCCAGCTAGGCCGAACACAAGAGAACAGGACGGGAGGCCGCAGCATGCCCGGGTCTCCCGTCCTTGCTCTTCACTCCGTGGGGTCCAGGGCCGTCAGACCCCGGCGGGTCAGGTCCGTCGTCAGCCCGAACGCCAGGTGCGATCCGGCCTCCCACAGGACGGCGGCCAGGGGCAGCTGCCAGGGCCACGCCTGGAATCCCGTGGCGGGCACAGCGGTCGCGTGCGTCAGACCGTACATGACCGCTCCCGCCGGAACACCTGCCCCCCAGGACACGCGGGGATTGGCGGCCGCCAGCGCGCCGTACGCGGCCCCCAGCGCCGCCCCCATGGCGTAGTGGATGACCTGCTGCGCCCCGAGTTTCTCCTGCTTGCTGATGTCGTGCCCGGTCGCGTCGGCTGCCGCCTGCACCATCTCGGCGGGCGGCATGTGATCCTGCCGGCCGATAGGATCGGCGCCGGTCATCTTCTTCTCGGCCGGGGTGGGCGGAAAGTAGTGCTCCGTCAGGCGCTGGAGGGGCGGCTCGACCTGAGCCTTGACGTACGCGCCGACCAGCCCGGCGACCGCGCCGATCAGGGCACCTTTCACGATCTCGTGGCGACTCATATGGGCAGGCTACCGGGTCACACCCACTGCCGCACGGCGTCTAAAGAGGGCCTGAACGGATGGTGGGCAAAGAGGAATGGGGGACTGCATACAGCGTGACCGCCCGGAACCGATGGCAGCGCCATCATTGACGCATGGGAGGAAACACTGGCCTCATCACGAGGCGTGCAGCGGCCCAGAGCTGACGACCCACTCCAGAAAGAGTTGCACGTCCGGAGCAAGCCATTCAGTTCCCCGGTTCATCCCGGCTGGGCACACGGGCTGATACTCAGAGGGACTGCGGAGCCCCATTCCTCTAGACTCTTGCGGATGCGCTCTCCCTGCCGGTCTGCCCTGCTTGCCCTGACGCTGCTTTCAGCGGCTCCCGCCGTGGCGGTGGGCTGCGCAGAGCCGGGACGGGACGGACCGGTGTACGTGGCGAACTCCTACTACCCAGGCGTCGGCACTGCCAGCGCCGGCGACCGGACCGTCACCGTGGGCGCCCTGCGAACCGGGGCCGGTACTACCCCCATCGCCGCCGGGGATCAGGTGCTGCTCATCCAGATGCAGGACGCGGACATCAACCCGGCCGGTGGTCCCCTCACGAACACCAGCGTCACCACCTACGGCGACGGCAGCACCGGGCGCGGCTACACCGCCCTGAACAACACGGGGCGCTACGAATTCGCGGTGGTCACCGCCGTGAGCGGCACGGCCATCACGCTGCGTGATCCCCTGCAGTACAGCTACCGGACGGCGCCGGCGGGCACGTCCGCGCGGCGCAGCTTCCAGGTCCTCCGGGTTCCGCAACTGTCCAGCGTCACGCTGACCAGCCCCGTCACGCCGCCCGTGTGGAACGGAGAGACGGGCGGCGTCGTGGTCCTCGACGCGGCGGGCACGCTCAACCTGAACGGGCAGACCATCAGCGCGGACGCCGCCGGGTACCGGGGTGGCGGGAGCTTCACAGGCGGCTCGTTGACCGGCCAGGGCGTCAGCGACTACGCCAACACCTACGTCACGACCGCCTCACGCGGGGCGATGAAGGGCGAGGGCATTGCCGGCACACCTGCCCTGGTACGCGGCACGACCGTCACGAACGGGTACTCCGGCGTGGCCGCCGGCCTCCCCACCGGCGACCTGGGGTACCCGAACGCCTTCGTGGTGGCGCGTGGGGCCCCCGGCAATGCGGGGGGCGGCGGCACGCAGCACAACGCCGGCGGGGGCGGGGGGGGCGGCGTCGGCCTGGGGGGTCGGGGCGGCTACTCCTACGGCACGTACGCCACCACGAACAGCGGCACCTGCCGGACGCTGACCTCCGGCAGCACCACCTACTACTCATGCGGCGGGGACGGCTCACGGGACGTGGGCGGCCTGGGGGGCGCCGGGATCACCCCGGACGCCACGCGCCTGATCATGGGCGGCGGGGGCGGCGCCGGAGACAGCAACAACTCCTCGGACAATGCGACCACCCCGCAGAACAGTGGCGGGGCGGGCGGCGGCGCGATCTTCATCCGGGCACAGGCCCTGACCGGGAGCGGCACCATCAGCGCGAACGGCCAGGCCGGACAGCCCGCCGGACGGGACGCCGCCGGAGGCGGCGGGGCCGGCGGCGTGGTCGCCCTGGCCCTGGGCGCCGGGGCCGTGAACGCCAGCGTGCAGGTCCGCGGCGGCGCTGGCGCCAACTCGGGGTTCCCCCTGCGCGGCAATGAAACGCAGGGGACAGGCGGGGGGGGCGGGGGCGGCGCCGTGCTTCTCGCCACAGGCGTGACCGTCAGCGCTCCCGACGTCACCGGTGGAGCGGCCGGCATCAACACGCCCGTCACCGGCGTGAGCAACACCTACGGCGCTGTGGCCGGTAACGGCGGGCAGGGCCGACTGGTGTACGAGAATGCCCAGGCGCCCCTGCCGGGCCAGTGCGTTCCCCACCTGACCGTCGAGAAGAGCACCTTGACCCCCACCCGGTTCGTGTCCAGCAGCGGCGCGACGTACACCATCACGGTGCGCAATGACGCGGGCCGCGCCACCGCCCGGAACGTCACGCTGCGCGACCCGGCTCTGCCCGCGGCCTTCACCTACGCCAGCACCGGCCCGGTCGTCCTGAGAGGTGGCGCCACCCGCGCGCCCAGCAGCGATCCGACCGCCGGACAGAGCAGTCCCGCCTGGTCGACGTTCACGCTGCCAGGAGGCTCGGACGTGACCCTGACGTTCGACGTCACACTCAGCAGCCCCGCGCCGGGGGTATACCAGAACGCGGCCGCCGCGCAGTACCTCGATCCGTCCCGGACGGCAGGGACAGACACGGCGCAGATCACCTCCAACCCCGCGGCGAGCACGGCGGAGGACGTGACCGTGTACGCGCTGCCCCGCGTCACGCTGGACAAGTGGGTGCGGAACGTGACGCGCGCCGGGGCCTTCCAGAAGGTCGGCGGCGGGCAGCCGGGCGACATTCTGGAGTACTGCATCAACTTCACGAACTCGGGCGGGTACGCCGCAGACAACGTCACCCTGACCGATGTGACCCCACTCAATACGGTTGCGCTGGCGGACGGGTACGGCAGCGGTCTGGGCGTGCGGATCGCCGGGACACAGGTCTCGGGTACGGACAGGACCTCCCCCGCCGGTACGAACCTGACCGCCACAGCGGATGCCGACGCGGGCTCGCTGGACGTCAGCAGACTGCAGTACGTGACCACGCTGCCGGTCGGGGCGCAGGGAAGTGTGTGCTTCCAGGCCAGGATCCGCTGACCTCCGTGGAACAGCGGATCAGTCGAGGCTGGAGGTCGTCACGGCCAGCCGCACCGTGTTGCGCCCGGCCGCCTTGGCCGCGTACATCGCGGCGTCCGCTTCACGCAGGATGTCCTCGCGGCGCTGCCCGGCCGTGACGGCAGCCAGGCCGATACTGGCCGTCACCCGCAGGTCAGGCGCCACGTCCGAGCAGTCCAGATCGGTGATCAGCTGGCCCACGCGGCGACAGGCGCGGCGAGCTTCAGAGAGGGTCAGGCCGTCCAGCAGCAGCAGGAATTCCTCACCGCCGTAGCGGGCCAGCTGATCGACCTCACGAATCGCGTGGGTCACGGCCTCCGACACGCGCCGCAGCACCTCGTCGCCGACCATGTGCCCGAAGCGGTCGTTCACGGACTTGAAGTGATCGATATCCAGCAGGGCCACCGCGCCGGGGCGTCCACGGCGCGCGGCGGCGCACAGCTGATCGAGGCGCCGCAGCGCCCCGGCGCGGTTCGGGATGCCCGTCAGTGGATCACGCAGCGCCGCTTCTGCAAAGGCTGCCGCTCTGACCTCGGCCTCCGCCGCCTGCCGCTCGATGACCCGCAGCCGGGCACTCTGCTGCATGAACGCGCGGTGGATCTCCTCGGCCTGCGCCGAGAGGGCCTGCTGCACCTCGAACGCGGCGCGCCACTGTTCCTGCGCGGCGAGCGCCTGGGCCAGCAGCTGCCGGGCCGCGAGCGCCTGGGTCGGCTGGGCGTCCCCGAACAGGTCGGCGGCGTGTCGGGCGTCCTGCACCACCCACGCCCAGTCCCCCGCCTGGGCATGCAGCTGGGCGCGGCCCAGCAGCGCCCGCCCCTGCTGAACGGGCAGCACCCACGCCCCGGCCAGCTGCACCCACTGGTCGGCCAGCGCGCGCGCAGCCACCACCTCCCCCTGGAACCGGGTGTAGGCCAGCAGGGATTCCAGCACGTCCAGCTGCCACAGGGAATTCGCCAGGGTGTCTTCCCCGGCGTGCAGGCGGCGCAGGGCGCGGGCCGAGACGTCCAGCTGCGAGCGGATCTCGGCACCGTAGGCCCGCAGCGCCTCGGCGTGCCGCGCCTGATCGGTGCCCTGACCCAGCAACGCCGCCGCCGCGCCGCGCGTGAAGTTCATGTGGAACACCTGATCCAACCCCAGTTCCCGCCGCAGACTCAGGGCCGACGCGTACGGTGAGCGCAGCAGACCCAGCAGGCGCAGGGTGCCTCTCAGGTACTGGCCCCGTTCGAGGTCGTGATGCGCGGCATTCACGCTGACCAGCGCGACGCCCCGGGCGTCCCGGGCGCTGCGGGCCAGTCCCTCGGCTTCCCGGAAGTGCGCTGCGGCGCCGGTATCGTCGTGCACGTTGCTCATGCTCAGCGCGATCGTGACGTGCGCCCGCGCCTGCAGGGACAGGTCCGGCGTGCGCCGCGCGGCGTCCAGGCAGGCCACGGCGCAGGTCATCGCCAGCGTGGCATCCCCCAGGTCCAGCGCGAGGTACGCCGCGTCCCTTAGGTGCTGGGCCCGCTGCGACGGATCGTCGGTCTGCCCGGCCTCCTGCTGAAGCGCCGCAATCCGGTCGCGGATGCCCTGGGCACCCGTCTGCGGCGCCGTCACCCGGCCTCCCCGGGCTCGGCGCCCAGTTCGTCAAGCAGTGCCAGGAAGGCGCGCGTGACCTGGGGATCGAACTGCTCACCCGCCTGGGCCGCGAGGTGCGCCCGCGCCCGCGCCTCCGACCAGGCGGGCCGGTACGGCCGGTCGCTGCGCAGCGCGTCCCAGACGTCCACCACACTGAAGATCCGCGCGGCCAGCGGAATCTGCTCCCCGCTCAGCCCCCGGGGGTACCCGTCGCCATTCCAGTGCTCGTGGTGCGCGTACGGGATGTCCAATGCTGGCCGCAGGAACGCGATGGGCCGCAGCACGTCGTACGCCATGCCGGGATGCAGGCGCATCACCTGCCACTCCTCGGGGGTGAGCGGGCCGGGCTTGTGCAGGATCGCGTCCGGAATACCGACCTTTCCGATGTCGTGTAGCAGCGCCCCACGCCCGATGTGGACCAGTTCGTCCTCCGGGACGCCCAGACGCCGCGCGAGCGCCACGGTCAGGTGCGTGACCCGCTGGCTGTGCCCCTCCGTCTCCCGGTCCCGCAGGTCCAGGGTCCGCGCCCAGCCTTCGAGCGTCTCGTGGTACGCGGCGCGCAGTTCGTCGCGGCTGCGGCGCAGATCCTCCAGGAGCAGCACGTTGCCCAGTGCCGCGCCGGCCTGCGCCGCCACCGTTTCCAGCGCCTGCACGTCGCTGGCGTCGAAGGCGTTCAGCTCGGGACTCTCCACGTTCAGCACGCCCCATACCACGCCCCCCACCCGGATGGGCAGCGCGACCTCGCTGCGGACGTCGGGGTGGCGGGCCACGTAGTGCGGCTCCCGGCGCACGTCAGCCACGCACTGCGTCAGGCCACTGGCGACGCACGCTCCGATGACGCCCTCACCGGGCCGCAGCGAGCTGGAGGGGTCGGCGCCGCCCTCGCGGGCCACGGCCTGCACGCCGCCGCCGGGCAGCACGCGTCCCACCTGGACGTGCGGGTACCCCAGCCGCTGCTGAATGAGCTGCACGAGTTCACGGGTCACGTCCGCCACGCTGCGGCACAGCTGCAGCCCCCGCACCGTGTCGTGCATCAGGGTCAGGTCCTGCACGCGCCGTTCCAGCCGGCGCTGCGTGGCCAAAACGCCCGTCACGTCCCGCTGATGCACCACGATGCCCCGAACGGCGTCCTCGTGCAGGAGGTTGCGGGCGTTCGCCTCCAGCCACACGAGGTGCCCCTGCGCATGCCGGACGCGGAACGAGAGGCCCGCACTGCCCCCCGGGGTGCGGCGCACGTCCTCCAGCGCCGCCCTGACCCGCGGCAGGTCCGCCCGGTGCACGGCACCGTCAAACGAGCGGCCGATCAGGAAGTCGGCCGGGTACCCGATCACGGCCTCCGACGCGCTGCTCTGGTACGTGATGATGCCCTGCGCGTCCAGGATGGACAGCACGTCGCTGCCCTGTTCGGTGATGATGCGCAGCATCGCCTCGCGGGCCGCGAGGTCCTGCTGGGCCTGCATGCGTTCCAGCAGGGTGCCCCACAGCGCGCCCACCGTCCCAAGCACCTCCAGTTCGGCCAGATCCGGGCGGGGCACGGCAAAGAGCAGGTTCACGGTTCCGATCAGATGGGGGCCACTGTGCAGGCCGAAATTCACGAGGTGCCGGGCGCCCAGCCGGGCGTAGGCCTGCTCCTGCGGGCCAGTCCAGCCGGGAGCCGGGACAGCCGAGCTGATCCATGCTCCGGCCTGCAACTGCGTCTCCCACTCCTGCGTCATGGTGTGACGCTCATGCGCGGCCAGCAGCGGATGCTCGCCCACGTGGGCCTGTAGCCGGAACGTGGCCCCCATCTCGCGCAGGTGCAGTAGCGCCAGTGACGCGCCCAGCTGCCCGGCCAGAAACGACAGTCCGTTCGCACACAGCGCCGCGACGCTGTCCTGCCGCAGCAGAAACCGGGTCGTGTTCCGCAGCAGGTCGTGGGGAAAGGAGTCGGCCATGCCGCCTAGCATCGTATCCCGGACACCCCGTGCGGCGCTGCGTCAAATCCCATTCGGCGCCAGCACCGCCCGGTCGGGTCACCCGGCAGGCCGCCGACCGGGGGGCCCTCAGGCCAGCGGCTCACGCAGGGCCGCGATGACCTGATCAGGCAGTTCGAGCGGCAGCAGGTGGCCGCTGCCCTGGATGGGACGGGCCTGGGCCCCGGAGAGTCTGGCTAGAACTTCCCGGCGGATGACGTCGGGGGAAATGGCGGGGTCGTCCTCCGAGAACAGGACGGTCACCGGGAGACGCAGATCGGCCGTCTCGGCGCTGATGTCCTCACGGCTGCTCACGTCCGGCCAGGCATGCCAGGCGTCGCGGCTGGCCCGCTGGCCGTCTAGGATCAGCTGATCCATGTCCTGTGGGCTCAGGGGGCGCCGGGTGCCCTGCCCGTACTGACGGCGCAGGGCGCCGGCGTCCCCGTGGGCGGCGCGCAGGGCCGCGCGGTCCTCGTCGCTCATCGGTTCCGGGGTGGGCGGCGAGGGCGCCACCAGGATCAGGTGGGCGACCAGGTGCGGCCAGCGGGCCGCGACCAGCAGCGCGACCTTCCCGCCCATGGAGTGACCCACCAGGGTCACGCCCCGGAGCGTCCCGATCTGCCCGGCCAGCGCCGCGGCCATGTCCCCGGTGGTCTGGCCGGGCCGCCCCTGCGCGGCCGCCGACCCGAAGCCGGGCAGATCCGGGGTCAGCGCGCCGGGCAGCGCCGCCGTGACGGGCCGCCAGATCCGGCCGGAGGTTCCGAACCCGTGCACGAGGACGACCGGCGCGGTCACCGGGCCGCCCTCACCGCTGCACCCTGAGGGTGGCGGGGTCTGCGCTCAGTTCGAACAGTTCACCCAGCGGCGCGAACGAGATCTGCCCGAACTGTTCGAGCAGCGCGCGGTACGCGCCCTCGACCGGGCGGGGGCGGCGGGCCAGGTCGTACAGCCCCACCGCGTTGACGCGGCCGTTGTGTTCGGCCAGGGCGGTGTCCCAGTCGATCTGGTCGGTCAGGGAGTACCACGTGAAGCCCAGCACCGGGACGCCCTCGCGGCGCAGTTGCAGCACGTGCATCCACTGTTTCCACAGCCACGCGGGGTTGCGATCCGCGTCGAAGGTGTTCGTCTCGGTGTGCATGACCGGGCGCCGGTAGCGTTCGAACAGGCGGCGCATCAGGGTGCGCCAGCCCAGGATGTCCTCCGCGCCGACCTCGGAGCGGTCCGGGAGCACGATGCGTTCGTTGCGGCCATAGTAGTCGCTGCCGATGACCTGATGGCCGGGCTGCTTGCCCGCCATGAACCAGTCGTACTCGTCCGCGCGCAGCCCGTGTGCGCGGATGTGCCGGTACACGTCCGCGTCGGGCGGGTGGGCGTACAGCAGGTCCATGGACAGGCAGCTGAGTTTGTTGTGCAGCGCGAGGTCTTCCCGGGGTTCGGCCTGCGCGTCGTGCAGGTACTCGGCGCTCTCGGACTGCACGATGACCGCGTCGGGCCGCTCGCGGACGATCGCGTGACACGCCAGGATGCTGGCGGCCGCTGCGTGCTTGAGCGCCGTGATGAAGCCCCGCTGCGACCGCAGCCGTTCGTTCCACAGGCCGTCCAGGCCGCTCATGCGGGCCGTGACGTAGATCTCGTTCACCGGGGTGAAGAAGCGCACCCAGCTGTAGCGGCGGGCCACCTCGCCCGCGTAGGCGGCGAAATGCACGGGCAGTTCGGGGTTCTGGAAGTCCCCCAGCCAGTCGGGCACGCCGAAGTGCAGCAGGTCCAGGATGGGAATGATGCCGCGGGCCTGCAGGCTGCCCATCAGTTCGTCGGCGCGCGCCCAGTCGTACTCGCCGGGCCCGGTGCAGATCTCGTGGAACGCCAGGCCGTAGCGCAGGTACTGGATGCCCATGCCCCTGACGAGGTCGAAGTCCTGCTCCCAGTGCTCGTAGTGACCGCATTCGCGCAGCTGATCGCGCCGCACGCCGCCGGCGATCTTCGGGTAGGAGCACTCGATGCCGGTGGCGAACATGAAGTTGCGCGGGCCGCTGCCGGGCAGACCCTGACCGGTCGCGCCGCGCGACCCGCCGAATTCGTCACCGACGTAGATCTTCTGCCCGCCGACCTTGACCTTGAGCCGCTCGGCGCTGACGAGGAAACTCTGGGGCGCCATATCAGGCGCGCTCCATGCGGGGCCGTTCGGGCGGCTCGCCCCGGAACACGTCGCGGCCCGGGTGTTCGTCCAGGCGGACGGGCTGACGCTCGCGGGCGCTGCGGTAGATCGCGGCCATGATGCGCTCGTCCTGCAAGCCCTCCTCGCCGGGCGTGAAGGGATCGCGGCCGGCCTGGATGCACGCGGAGAAGTGGTCGATCTCCAGCGTGAACTGGTCGGTCTCGCGCAGGCGGTGCTCGGTCACGGTGTCCGGGGTGTGCACGCGCAGGCGCAGGCTGGTGTAGTCGAAGGCCGGGTCGAGGCTGAGGCGGCCCTGCGCGCCGTACACGTCCAGCGTGCGGGCGTGGGACGCGCCGTACGAGCACGAGCAGCTCACGAGGACGCCGCCTGGGAATTCCAGCTGGAAGCTGACGCTCTCCTCGACCTCCGTGAACCGGGGGTCGCCGGGCGTGCTGTGGGTGCGGGCCGTGACCTCGAGGGGTTCGGTGCCCAGCAGGAAGCGGACGGTGTTGATGCAGTACAGCCCCACGTCGAGGAGGCTGCCACCTCCGGCGAGGTCGCGCCTGAGCCGCCACTGCCCCTCGTCGGGTTCCACCTGGACGTTCACGGAGTGGATGAGTTTCACGGTGCCCAGCGCGCCGCCCTGCGCGAGGTCACGGGCGCGCCAGTGCAGCGGGGTGTACTGGCAGCGGTAGGCGGTCATCAGCCGCACCCCGGCGTCCCGGCAGGCGCGGACGATCGCCTCGGCGTCCTCCACGTTGCCCGCCAGGGGCTTCTCGCACAGCACGTGCTTGCCGATGCGCGCGGCCCGCTCGGCGTACTCGCGGTGCAGGGCGTTGGGCAGCACGATGTACACCGCCTGCACGTCGTCCCGCCCGGCCAGGTCCTCGAAGGTGTCGTACGAGTAGGCGTCGGCCTCGCTCAGGCCGTACGCCAGGGCCGATTGCACGGCCTTGTCGCGGTCGTCGCTGACCACCGCCGCGAGGCGGGAGCGGCCGGCGGTGGCGTAGGCGGGCAGCAGTTCGTCCAGCGTGAGTTCCCCCAGGCCCAGCACGGCGTACCCGACCTGCCGGGTCTGCGGCTGCGGAAGGGACGGCGGGACGGGCGGCTCCGTGCTGGTGGGCGCATCCGGACCCGCCGGGGCGTTCGGGGCGGTGGGGTGGGATTCAGTGCCGGTCTGGTCGGCCGGGTGGGGTCGGGTAGGGTCGGCGGGGGTCACGCGGTCTCCTTGAGGTGGGTGATCAGGGCGTCGGCAGTGCGCAGGCTCAGGGCCATCTGCGTCAGGGCGGGGTTGACGGCCAGGGCACTGGGGAACGTGGAGTTGTCGCAGATCCACAGGCCCGGCGTGTCGTGGGCCCGCCCGAAGGGGTCGATGACGCTGCTGGCGGGGTCCTCGCCCATGCGGGCGGTGCCGATGGTGTGGGCCGCGCGGGGCAGCGCCCAGACGTCCCGCGCGCCGGCGCGCGCCCACAGGTCGCGCATCAGGGCCTCGGCGTGGGCGCTCATGCGCCGCTCGTTCTCGCCGAACGTGAAGTGCACGCGTGGCTTGGGCAGCCCCCGCGCGTCGAGTTCGTCCGAGAGTTCGAGGTAGTTGTGCTCGTAGGGCAGGCAGTCGCCGAGCACGTTGATGCCCGCCACGTGGTTGTAACGGCTGAGGTGGTCGATCAGCGCGGGGCCCCAGGTACCGGTGCCGCGCGCGAACTGCGTGGCGTACGTGACGGGCATCACGCCCAGCGACTGCAGCAGGTACCCGCCGGCCACGCCCGGAATGCCGCGGTGCGTGTCTTCGCTGATCAGGCCGCCGGGAATGCCCTTGTAGGGCCGCAGGTCGTCCTCGACCAGCCCCCACACCTGCACGCCCACGTGCGCCATGAAGTTCCGGCCCACCTGCCCGGACGAGTTCGCGAGGTTCTGCCGCAGCAGCAGCCGGGGCGTCTCGATCGCGCCGGCCGCCAGGACGACCGTGCCGGCTTCCAGCGTTTCCTCGCGGCCCGCGCGGATGAACCGCGCGCCGCGCACCCGGCCGCTGGCGTCCGTGAGCAGCGCCGTGACCTGCGCGCCGTCCACGATGACGGCCCCGTGCCGCTCGGCCAGCGCGAGGTACGTGACGTCTAGGCTGGCCTTCGCGCCGGTCGAGCAGCCCGCCTGGCAGAAGCCCCGGTTGCTGCAGGCGGGCCGGGTGCCGTAGCCCTCCTGCTCCTGCGGGCGGCTGAGCGCGGCGTTCGCGGCGGGACTGGTGCGCAGGCCCACCTCCGCGCAGGCGCGTTCCATCAGCCGGGCCGCGCCGTTCAGCGGCAGGGGCGGATGCCGGTACGGCGCCGACCGGGGCCCGCCCCAGGGGTACTCGGCGGGGCCGGACACGCCGATGAACTGCTCGACCTCGTCGTAGTACGGTTCGAGGTCGCCGTATCCCAGCGGCCAGTCCACGCCCTGCCCGGTGTCGCGGCGCAGGGTGAAGTCGTCCGGGTGGGCGCGCGGGGTGTAGGCCGTGAAGTGCAGCGTGCTGCCGCCCACGCCCCGGCCGGAGTTGTTGCGGCCGAAGCCCACCGGGTCGCCGCCGGCCGCGAGCCGCTCGTCCATCCAGAAGAGGCCGGCCTGCGCGACCTCGTCCGTGGCGATCCCGGCCGGGGGGTGGCGCTCCCCGGCTTCCAGGGCCACCACGCGCAGGCCCGCCTGGGCCAGCCGGGCCAGGAGCGGCGCGCCGCCGGCGCCGGTGCCGATCACCAGGACGTCCGGCGCGAGCGGCAGGGCCAGGCGACCTTCAGCGGCCATACGTGGCCTCCCGGTCTTCCAGTTCGTTCGGGCCGACGCGGGGCCAGCCGGGCGCGTCCATGAATCCCGCGTACCCGAAGCGGTAGCCCGTCAGGGGATGCGAGACGAAGCCCTCGACCAGTTCGGCCAGCAGGTCCTCGAAGGTGCGGGGCAGCCTGGCCTGGACGGCGCGCAGCGCCTCGTCCTGGGCCGCGGCGGGCAAGGTGGTGAAGTCGGCGGGCAGCGCCGCCAGCAGGGCGCGGTAGGCGTCGCCGTCCGGGGGGCTGTCCGCGTACCGCCAGCCGTCGGTGCGGCCCGCGTGCAGGCGGTCATCGATCAGTCCGGCCAGATCCATCTCGGCCGGATCGTGCGGGACCAGCCGCATGGCGGCCGCGCGCAGCTGCCCGAACTCGGCGGGCGTGAAGTAGCGGCGGTCATAGCGGGCGTTCAGGCGGTCTAGCAGCGCCGCGCGGGTGGGGGGGGTCACCGCCGGGCCGCGCAGGGCCGCCTCGACCGCGGCGCGGTCGTCAGGTCGCATGGAAGCCGTCCAGGGAAACGCGAGTCATGGCGGTCAGCGTAGGCGCGGCCCTCGGCGCCCAGATGCAAGCCTTCCCACCAAGCTCGACAGTGGACGGGTCCGCTGAGGCGTTCCTAAAGAATTCGTGGGGCTGCGCCCGGCGCGCGTCGCGGTGTTCACGCCGGACCGCGTGCCATGCTGGGCGCCGTGCCACCCTCTCTATTCCCCTCCTTCTTCCTGGGAGGTTTCGAATGCAGCGCCCACCGCCGACCCTCGGGCCGCCGGGTGGACGTGATCGACGCCACGCGGCACGATCACTTCGCAGCGGACGACTACGCCCGGCTGCGGGCGGCGGGGCTGCTCGGGGCGCGCGACGGGCTGCGCTGGCCGCTGATCGAGCGCCGGCCCGGGCAGTTCGATTTCGCGTCGGCCGAGGCGCAGGTGCAGGCCGCGCGGGACGCGGGCGTGCAGGTCATCTGGGACCTGCTGCATTACGGCGTGCCGGATCACGTGGACGTGTTCGCGCCGGACTTCCCGGCCCGCTTCGCCCGCTACGCCCGCGCCTGCGCGACCTTTCTGGGCGAGGCGGCGCAGGCGTCCCCGGTGCACCCGCCCACGCCGGTGTGGCTGTGCCCCATCAACGAACTGTCGTTCTTCGCGTGGGCGGGCGGTGAGGTTGGGTACCTCAGCCCGTTTGGGCAGGCGCGCGGGGCGCGCCTCAAACGGGCGCTCGTGCGGGCCGTGATCGCGGGCATGGACGCCGTGCGGGACGTGCTGCCGACCGCGCGGTTCCTGCACGCCGAGCCCCTCATCCACGTGGCCCCGGACCCGCAGCGGCCCGAGGACGCGCCGGGCGCGCAGGCCATGCATGACGCGCAGTTCGAGGCGCTCGACATGCTGCTGGGGCGGCTGAACCCGGAGCTGGGCGGGCATCCCCGGTACCTGGACGTCATCGGCGCAAACTTCTACCCCTACAACCAGTGGCACCACCACACCCAGCACGAGCAGCGGGCCGTGCTGCCTCCCGAGCACCCCGGGTACCGCCCGCTGTCGGCCCTCCTGACCGAACTGCACGCCCGTTACGGCCGGCCCCTGCTCGTCGCGGAGACCGGCGCGGAGGACGACGCCCGCGCGCCCTGGCTGCGCCGGGTGGCGAGCGAGGCCCTGCTGGCCCGCGCGCAGGGCGTGCCGGTCCACGGCGTGTGCCTGTACCCGGTCGTGAACCACCCCGGCTGGGACGACGACCGCCACTGCCACAACGGCCTGTGGGACTACCCGGACACGGACGGCTACCGGCCGGTGGACGCGCCCCTGCTGGCTGCCCTGCGGGACGCCCAGGTGCAGGAGGCCACGCAGCGCCCCGTAGCGGCCGACCGGAGCCCCGAGGCCCTGCCGACCGTGACGCCGGACGCGCCGGTGGCGGCGCAGCGGGCCGCCTCGGTACACGCGCCCCAGCCGGACGCCGCCGACGCTGAGGCGCTCGTCCGCTGGCTGCTGGCGGGACCGCCGCTGGACGTCGCGGATCGCGTGCGGACCACTTCCGGGGACCGGGGCGCCGGGTAAACCCGGCCGTCCTGCGCCGGTGGGCGCCGAATCGCCCCTCCAGTCCGGCCCTCACCGGCGTTACGTTTCCATCAGAACCGCTGCGTTAGAGTTCAATCTCGCCTCCATCCGGCCTCGCGGCCGCGTCACCGCCCCCACAGGAGGCCCCATGAGTCGCTCCACCCCCCAGCCGGCCCTGCTGGTCCTGTCACACCTCCGCTGGAATTTCGTGTTCCAGCGGCCCCAGCACCTCATGACCCAGGCCGCCGCCGACCGCGCCGTGTACTTCATCGAGGAACCCTTCTTCGGCCAGCACGCCGACCACCTCGACGTCCAGGAAGTCGCCCCCAACATCCACGTGTGCGTGCCGCACATCGAGATCGGGCATTCGCCCGCCGAGTCGCAGGCCCGCACCGCGCGCGTACTGCGGGACTTCGTGCAGGCGCAAGGCCTGACCACCTACGACCTGTGGGTGTACACCCCCATGGAGTACCCGGTGGCGGCGCTGCTGCACCCCCGCCTGACCGTGTACGACTGCATGGACGAACTCAGCCTGTTCCGGGGCGCGCCGCCCGAACTGCGCGTGCGTGAGGCGGCCCTGCTCGACCGCGCCGACGTGGTCTTCACCGGCGGGTACCGCCTGTTCGAGGCCAAGCGCGAGCAGCACGCCAACGCCCACCCCTTCCCCTCCAGCGTGGACACCGCGCACTTCCACGCGGCCCGCACGGATCTGCCCGACCCGGCTGAGCAGCGGGCGCTGCCCCACCCGCGCCTCGGGTATGCCGGCGTGATCGACGAGCGCCTGGACATCGCCCTGCTGGGCGAACTTGCCGCCCGGCACCCCGGGTGGCAGTTCGTGATGCTCGGCCCGGTCGTGAAAATCGACCCGCGCGACCTGCCCCAGGCGCCCAACCTGCACTACGTCGGGATGCAGCCCTACGCGGCGCTGCCCGCCTTCATGGCCCACTGGAACGCCGGGCTGCTGCCCTTCGCGCATAACGACGCCACGACGTTCATCTCGCCCACGAAGACGCCCGAGTACCTCGCGGCGGGCCTGCCGGTGATCTCGACCGGCATCCGCGACGTGATCCGCCCCTACGGGGAGCGGGATCTGGTGCGCATCGCGGACGGCGCCGACGCCTTCAGCGCCGCGTGCGCCGACGCCCTGGCCGAGACGGGCACCCCGGCGGGCGAGGACCGCCGGGCGCGGGCCGACGCCCACCTGAGTACGCTGTCCTGGGCGCAGACCTGGGCGGACATGCAACGGCAGCTCGACGCCGCCGCGCAGGCGCGGACCGGCGTGCAGGAGCGCGCGTGACGCCCCCCGTGACCGCCAGCGAGCCCTACGATTACCTGATCGTCGGGGCGGGCTTCGCGGGCAGCGTGCTCGCCGAGCGGCTGCATGCCGCCGGAAAACGCGTGCTGATCGTCGAGCGGCGTGAACACATCGGCGGGAACGCCTACGACACCTACGACGACGCGGGCGTCCTGATCCACCCGTACGGGCCGCACATCTTCCACACCAACTCGGCGGACGTCTTCGGGTACCTCTCGCGTTTCACCGAGTGGCGCCCCTACGAGCACCGCGTGCTGGCCAGCGTGGAGGGCCAGCTGGTCCCGATGCCGATCAACCTCGACACGGTCAACGCGCTGTACGGCCTGAACCTCACGTCCTTCGAGCTGGAGTCGTTCTTCGCCTCGCGGGCCGAACCGGTCGAGCAGGTGCGCACGAGCGAGGACGTCGTTGTCTCGAAGGTGGGCCGCGACCTGTACCGCAAGTTCTTCCAGGGCTACACCCGCAAGCAGTGGGGCCTCGATCCGAGTGAACTCGACGCCAGCGTCACCGCCCGCGTGCCCACCCGCACCACCCGCGACGACCGGTACTTCACGGACACGTACCAGGCCATGCCCAGGCACGGCTACACCCGGCTGTTCCAGAATCTCCTGCGCGGCGTCCCGGTGCTCGTGAACACCGACTACCGCGAGGTGATCGGCGTCATCCCGCACCGCCATCTGATCTACACCGGCCCGGTGGACGCCTTCTTCGACCACTGTTACGGGCGGTTGCCGTACCGCAGCCTGCGCTTCCAGCACGAGACGCACGCCACCGCGCAGTTCCAGCCCACCGGGACGGTCAACTATCCCAACGACTATGCGTACACCCGCGTCAGCGAGTTCAAGCACATCACCGGGCAGGAGCACGCGCAGACCAGCGTGGTCTACGAGTTCCCGCAGGCGGACGGCGATCCCTACTACCCGGTGCCTCGGCCCGAGAACGCCGAACTGTACCGCCGCTACGAGGCGCTCGCGCGGGCGCGTACGGACGTGACCTTCGTGGGGCGGCTGGCCACCTACCGGTACTACAACATGGATCAGGTCGTCGCGCAGGCCCTGGCCACCGCCCGCCGCCTGCTGCAACCCGGGGAGCCGCTCGCCGCGCCGGGCGCCGCCGCCACCTGAGCCCGGCCTGACCCGGGGGCAGGTCCGCCACACGTGGGATCTGCCCCCGCCGGTTTCCGGACAGGACCGGGGCGGTCGGCTGGCCCGTTTCCGCCGCATCGCCACCCACCGGCGTCGGCCACTTCCCGGCCCACCGCGCCGTTTTCCGCAGGATTCTGCCGGAAAACGGCACTTTTCCCGTGCCACACGCGAGAATTAAGGCATACGCGCAATATGCGTCCCAGACGGGATTTTCATCTTTATCTTCCATGGAAAAGCGTGCTGGTGGGCATTCCCCGGCGCTCACCCCTCTTCCCAAGCGCGCCGGCTTATGTCATGCTGCTCACCATGACGAAAAAGTCTGCAAAAGCCCCCGCCAAGAAGCCCGCTGCCAAGGCTGCCCCCGCCGCCAAGGCCGCCCCCAAGGCCGAGAGCAGCAAGGTCGCCAAGACCCAGCTCGTGGAAATGGTCGCCGACAAGACCGGCCTGACCAAGAAGCAGAGCGAGGAAGCCGTCAGCGCCATGCTGGACGTCGTCGTGAGCGCCATCAAGGGCGGCCAGAGCGTCGGCCTGCCCGGCCTGGGCACCCTGAGCGTCAAGGCCACCGCCGCCCGCACCGGCGTGAAGCCCGGCACCAGCGAGAAGATCCAGATTCCCGCCGGCAAGAAGGTGGCCTTCAAGGTCGCCAGCACCCTCAAGGGCAACCTGTAATCCACGCCTGACCGGGAGGGGCCGCGCCGCGCAGGTGCGGCCCTTTTCCATGCCGCCCGGACACCTGCCCGCCGGTCACCGCCGGCGCCGAAGGGGATGTTCGGCACGCACCGCGCTGGCCGGTTGGCACTATCCTGTTCCGGATGCCGTGCCTGCCTTTCCCGCCCGTCCTGCCGCGCCCGTGATGCCCGACCGTCTGTCCACCCGCCACCTGCAGGCCATCGTTGATGCCAACGGCGACTGCATCAAAGTCCTCGACCTCGAGGCGCGGCTGCTCAGCATGAATTTCGGCGGTCAGGCCGTCATGGAGATCGACGACTTCGGACTGTGCCACAACGTCGTCCTGACGACCTTCTGGGAAGGGGACGACCGCACCCGGCTCGAGGCCGCGCTGGACGCCGCCCGCGCCGGGGAGACCAGCACCTTCGTCGGGACGGCCAGAACCTTCAAGGGCACGCCCAAGTGGTGGTCGGTCACCGTCGCGCCGCTGCGGGACGAGCGCGGGGACATCACGCACCTGCTGAGCACCTCGCGCGACGTCACCGCGCAGGTCACGGCGGAGCAGGCCCGCGCGGCGGCGCAGGCGCAGCTGAGCCAGCATGCCCGGCTGCTGGAGGAACAGGTTCAGCAGCAGACGCAGGTGCTCGAGGAGCGGGCGGCGGCCCTGGACGCCTTCGTGAACTTCACCGAGGCGGTCGGCACGGACAGCAGCGTCCATCATCTCGCGCAGCAGGCGGCCGAGGTCGCGCAGGCCAGTCTGCGCGGGGTCAGCACGGCGTACTACGAGCTGGACGGCGCGGCGGGCGTCTGGCGGGCCACCGCCTGGTCGGCGGACGTGAGCCGCGAGGTGGTCGAGCAGATGCAGGCGGGCATTCCCCTGAAGGCGCCGGACTTCGCGGCGGCCGTGCGCGGCAAGGCGCCGGTGTTCGTGGACGGCTGGGACGCGGCGGACAACGCGCTGTCCGAGGCGGCCACCTACGGCGCGGCGGGCTTCGTGCCGCTGCTGATCCAGGGGGAGGTGCGCGCGATCTTCGCGGTGGGCAAACGGACGGCGCAGCAGTGGACGGCGCGGGAGCAGGCGATCGTCCGGGCGGTGGGGCGCGGACTGAACGTCGCGCTGGAGCGGGCCACGCAGACCCTGGAACTGACCCGGCAGCGCGACGACCTGAACCGCCGCGCGCACCAGCTCGAGACCCTGCTGCAACTGACCGAGGATCAGGGGCCGGCTGCTGAACCCCTGGCCCTGATCGGCCGGGCGCAGGCGCTCGTCCTGGAACTCCTGCCGCCCGGTTTCGCGGCGTACTACGAGGCGCAGGGGGGCCGCTGGCACCTGCGGGTACAGACGGGCGCCGCCGGTTCCGTGAACCTGCAGGCCGTCATGGACGCGGGCTTTCCGGTCGGGGGCACGCCCAGTTTCGACGAGGTGGCCCGGTCGGGCGAACCGGCCTTCGTGGGCGCCTACGACGCGGGGCTGGATCTCGACACGGGCGCGGCGCAGGGCATCGGGGCCCACGCGACGCTGCCGCTGATCATCGGCGGGCAGGTGCGGGGGCTGTTCAACGTGCCGCTGTTCGAGGCTCGGACCTGGAGCCCGTCGGACGAGGCGGTGCTGATCACGACCACGCAGCACCTGGGGGTCGCGATCGAGCGGCTGGAACGCAGCGCGCAGCTGCTCCGGTCGAACGCGGAGCTGCAGATGTCCAATCAGGAGCTGGAGGCCTTCACGTACAGCGTGTCGCACGATCTGCGCACGCCGGTCCGGCACGTGGACGGGTTCGCCGCGCTGGCCCTGAAGGAGTTCGCCCGCGGGGACCTGGAGCGGGCGCAGCGGCACCTGGGGGTCGTCGTAGACGCGGCGCAGCGGATGGACACCCTGCTCGACGCCGTGCTGATCCTCTCGCGGGCGGGTCGGGCCACGCTGAACATGCAGGCGGTCTCGCTGCAACAGGTGGCCGAACAGGTGCAGAAGGACGTGACCCTGACCGATCCGGATCATCCGGTCACGTGGCATATCGAGCCGCTGCCGGTCGTGCATGGGGACGCGAGGACCCTGCAACAGGTGATCCGGGCGCTGCTGGACAACGCCGTGAAGTTCAGCCCCGGTGAGGCGCGGGTGCGCGTCTGGGCCGAGGAACGCGAGGACACGTGGGCGGTGTCCGTGCGGGACGAGGGCGTCGGGTTCGACCCGCTGTACGCGCAGAAGCTCTTCGGCGCGTTCCAGCGGTTGCATCCCCAGACGGAGTTTGCGGGGGCCGGCACCAGTCTGGCGACGGTCAAACGCATCGTGACGCGCCATGGCGGGCAGGTCTGGGCCGAGGGCCGCGTGGGACAGGGGGCGACCTTCGGCTTCACGCTGCCGAAGCGGGTGTCCCTGAACGATCTCGCACCGACCTGACTTCATGACACCCGCCGGGTGCTGGACTGCCGCGACTTTCCAGTGTCGAGACTGGCCAGGGCACAGGCAAGCGTCACGCCCCCGTTCTGGAGGCGTGACGCTGGGCTGCACTTCGTCGGTAGTCCGGGCTGATCAGCGGGGATCTGGGGCGCCCGGGTCCCCTCAGTGGAGGACCGGCTGCGGGGTCAGAAGGGCTGGGCGTGCAGTTCGAGTTCCACCGGGACGTTGCCGGCGACGGCGCGGCTGTAGGGGCACACGGCGTGCGCGGCGCGCAGCAGGGCCTCGCCGGTGTCCAGGGGGGTGTCGGGCAGGTACACCTGCATGAGGACCTTCAGGCCGTAGCCCTGGGCGTCCTGCAGGAGGCTGACGTGCGCGCGGGCCTGGGGCGTGCCGCCCACGGTGACGCCGTCGCGGCGGGCGACGCTCTGCAGGGCGCTCAGGAAGCAGGAGGCGTACCCGGCGGCGAACAGTTCCTCGGGGTCGGCGCCCTGGGTGCTGGCGTTCGCGGGGCGCAGGGTGACCGGCAGGCGGTCGCGGCCGATCTGGGCCTCGCCGGTGCGGCCCCCCTGCACGTCGGAGGTGGCGGTGAAGAGGACCTTCGGTTCGGTGGCAGTCATGCGTGAATCGTACGCCGCGCATTGCCGGGCTTCAAGGCATCAATCTTCATGGATTTCGACCGGAATCGGTATAATACCGGGGTGGATCTCCGGCATCTTCAGGCATTCATCACCGTGGCCGAGGAACGTCACTTCGGACGGGCCGCCGAGCGGCTCAACCTCGCGGCGTCCCCGCTGGGCCGGGTCATCCGCGCGCTGGAGGCTGAGGTCGGCACGCCCCTGCTGACCCGCACGACCCGCCGGGTGGACCTGACGGCTGCGGGCGCGGCGTTCCTGCCGCAGGCCCAGGCCATCCTGGCGCAGCTGGAACAGGCCGCGAGCCTCGCGCGGCGCACCGCGCAGGGCGAATCGGGCCGCGTGCGGCTGGGGTACATGGGGGCGGCGCAGGCCGCGCTGCTGCCCCGCCTGTGGCGCACCCTGCGGGCCACGCACCCGGACGTGCAGCTCGACGTGACCGAGCTGTGCACCCCGGACCAGCGGCAGGCCCTGCTGGCCGGGGAGCTCGACGCCGGGCTGATGGCGCTGCCCGTCTGGCACGACGACCTGCGCGCCCGCCCCCTGGCGAGCATTCCGCTGCTGGCCGCCCTGCCACAGGAGCATCCGCTGGCCGCCCGGGCCAGCCTGTCCCTGCGGGAACTGGCGCAGGAGGACTGGCTGACCTGCACGCCCTACGCGACGACCCTGCCGCCCGAGCAGGTGCAGGCGCTGTGCATGGCCTTCGGGCTGGTGCCGCGCACCCGCGCCGTGGGCGGCAGCGAGAGCGCGGTCGTGGCGCGCGTGGCGGCCGGCGTGGGCGTCACGCTGGTGCCGCAGACCCTGATCAACCCCCGGCAGGAGGGCGTGCGCTTCGTGCCGCTCGAAGACGGCGTGACGCTGGACGTGGGGCTGGTCACCCGCGCCGATCCGGGCAACCCGGCGGTGGGTGCGCTCCTGCTGGCCGCGCAGGACCTGAACGCCCCCACCTGATGGCAGGCAGGGGCATCCGGGCGCGCTGGCTCACAGCGGTTTCCAGTTCCATTGAAGGGCCAACACTACGCCCTTCAATTCCACTTCCAACCGCTGGTGTTGTCAGGTGCTCGCTCCGCTCGTTCAGGAGTATTGAAGGTGCCCTTCAATACTCCTGAATTCTGCTTTCAGCGGGTGTACAGCAGGCGGTTGGGGCTGCCGTTCACGCCACTGACCACGTTGGTGGTGGCACTGCTGATGATCGCGCTGGTCACGGCGCTGGTGGTGCTGTTCCCGGCGGCGAGGCGCAGGACGGCCGCGCCGACCACGTGCGGGGTGGCCATGGAGGTGCCGCTGATGGTGTTCGTGGCGGTGTCGCTGGTGTTCCAGGCGCTGGTGATGGAGCTGCCGGGCGCGAAGATGTCCACGCAGCTGCCGTAGTTGCTGAAGGAGCTGCGGGCGTCGCTGCTGGTGGTGCTGCCGACGGTGATGGCGCTGGCGGCACTGGCCGGGGAGACGTTGCAGGCGTTCTGGTTCTCGTTGCCGGCGGCGACGACCATCACGAGGTTCTTGCTCGCGGCGGTGTTCACGGCGTCGTTCACGGCCTGACTGAAGCCGCCCCCGAGGCTCATGTTCGCGGCGGCCTTGCCGGTGCCCTTGTTGCTCACGGCCCAGTTCACGCCGGCGATCACGCCGGAGTTCGTGCCGCTGCCGCTGCAGTCGAGCACCTTCACGGCGACCAGGGTGACGCTCTTGGCGACGCCGTAGGTGCTGCCTCCGACCGTGCCCGCGACGTGCGTGCCGTGCCCCTGGCAGTCGGTGTTCTGGCCGTCACCCGTGGTGTTCGTGCCCCAGACGGCGCGCCCGCCGAACTGGCTGTGGCTGGTGCGGATGCCGGTGTCGATGATGTACGCCTTGATGCCGCTGCCGGTGTAGTCGTAGGTGTACGTGCCGCTCAGGGGGAGGTTGCGCTGATCGACGCGGTCGAGGCCCCAGGTGGCGCCGCTCTGGGTGGCAGTCATGTGCATCCTGGCGTCCTGCTCGATGTACTTGACGCGCTTGTCGGCCTGCAGCCTGGCGAGGTTCTGGGTGCTGAGTTTCGCGGCGAAGCCGTTCAGGGCCGCGCCGTACACCTGCTGCACCTGCACGCCCTGCGGGTCGAGGCCGAGCGCGCCGATGAAGTCGCTCTGCGCGGTGAAGTCGGTCTGGACGTCGTCGTTGAAGACCACGACGTACTGGCCGGGGATCGCCTCGGGGTTGGAGGTGCCCAGGATGGGCGCGCCCTGGCCGGTCTGTGGCTGGCTGGCCTGGGGGGCGGCGGTCTGCTGACCGCAGGCGGCGAGGAGCAGGCTGAGCGCGATCGGAACGAGAAGGGGACGTGCGTTCATGTGGGCCTCCGGTGGTCGCCTCGGGGGTGGAATGTGGTCACGCGGCCCGCGTGAGCGGGATGCGGCCGGATGTGTTGTGAGGAACCTCCGGCATCATACGGAGTCGTGACGCCAGAACAGATGAGAGCCCCGCACGAGCCGTGACGTCTGCTGGATCAGATGACCCAAACAGTCGTTTGGGTTCGTCCAGATCAGCCTGGAGTCATGTCCGGATATACCGAACGTCTTGCTGGATGGGGTACGAAGCCACCCCACGCCCCCCTGCCTACTTCCTGCGTTTCGCTTTCAGACGCCCCGCGGCGAACCCCTGCGCCGCGCGGTATGCCTCCACCCGCTCCTCGCTGAGCTGGCCGCGCGCCACGGCGCGCTGCACGGCGCAGCCCGGCTCGCTGCCGTGCGTGCACTTGCGGAACCGGCAGTCGGCCGCCAGCGCCTCGATGTCCTCGAAGCCTGCCGCCGCGTCCTCCCGCCAGACCTCGATGTCCCGCAGACCCGGATTGTCCACCAGCACGCCGCCACCCGGCAGGCGGTACAGCGTACGCGCTGTCGTCGTGTGCCGCCCCTCGCGGGTGGCGCCCACCTCGCCCGTCTGCGCGGCCTCGCGGCCCAGCAGCGCGTTCGTCAGGGTGCTCTTGCCCATCCCGCTCGACCCGATCAGCGCCGCCGTCTCACCTGGACCGATCAGGGCGCGCACCTCGGCCACGCCCTCCCCCTCCCTGGCGCGCAGGGGCAGCACCGGCACCGCCGGGTCGAGTGCCCGCAGCTGCGCGAGCACCGCCTCGGGCCTGCGGGTCAGGTCCACCTTGTTCAGCAGCAGCGCCGCCCGCGCGCCCCCGGCACGCACCGCCTCAAGGTACCGCGACAGTCGCGCCTCGTCGATGTCCCCGTCCGGCGCGGTCATCACGAGCACCACGTCCACGTTCGCGCTGAGCAGCTGCATCCCGGACTGCACCGCGCGGGCCAGCTGGGTGCGCCGGGGCAGCACCGCGTGCACCCGCAGCGGCGCGTCCGGCACCGGCTCGGCCAGCACCCAGTCGCCCACCACGGGCGTCACGTCCGCCTGCCGCAGCGTTCCGGCGAACACCGACTCCTGGGCGCCGCCCTGCGTCCAGAGGGTCGCCGTGTTGCGCCCAACCCCCGCCACCCGCCCCGGCAGCAGGGTCAGGCCGGGCGCGCCGAGCCGTACCTCCTGCGCGGCCTGCTCGAACTCCGGCGTCCAGCCGATCTCGCTGAGGTTCAGTTCCGGCCCGTTCAACGGGCACTCCGGGGGGCAGGCACGGGCAGGAAGGCAGTCATGCGGCCCAGGGTAGCCGCTGCGCCCGCCCCGTGCCCAGTCAGGTGGCACACTGTCCCGCCCCGGCCGTCCGGCCAGAGGCCTCCTCCACCCCCTGGCGGGCGCACAGGGCCAGCGCGGTGCGGCATCCTGTACCGGTGAGGTTCGACGCACCACGCCCCCCCCTGCCCGACGAGAAACTCAGTCCGCGCGAGCGGCTGCGCGACCTGCGCGCCACGCTGGCGCTGGTGTGGCAGGCCAGCCCGCTGCACGCCGGGACGTACGCGGCGACCAGCCTCGCCGGGAGCGCCCTGCCCGCCGCGAACCTGTACGTCGGCAAACTGCTGCTCGACGAGGTCGCGCGCGCCGCGCAGGGACAGGTCACGTACCGGGCGCTGCTGACCCTGCTGGTCGTGCAGGTCGCGCTGGTTGTCGTGGGGAACCTGATCAGCACCGTGCAGAACGCCTCGCAGCAGCTGCTCGGGGACGCCCTGCAGCACTCGGTCAGCCGCCGCATCCTGGACAAGGCCACCACCCTGAGCGTCGAGGCCTTCGAGAACGCCGACACCTACGACCGCCTCCAGCAGGCGTGGCGCGAGGTCGGCTCGCGGCCCCTGGGGGTCGCCACGCAGCTCGTGTCCCTGGCGGGCGCGGTCGTGACGCTGGGCTCGGTGGGCGCCCTGATGAGCACGCTGGGTCCCTGGGTGCTGCCGCTGGTGATCCTGGCGAGCATTCCCGGCGTGATCGTCAGCAACCGCTTCGGGGTGGAAGGCTACCGGATGCTGCGCCGCCAGACGCACGACTCGCGCGTGCAGAACTACCTGGGCAGCCTCCTGACGAGCGACGCGCTGGTCAAGGAGGTGCGCCTCTTCGGCTTCGAGGGGTACCTGCTGGGCCGCTGGCGCGAGTACTACCTGGGTTTCCGCCGCCAGCTCGTCACGCTGGTGCGGCGCCGCTCGGCGTGGGGCTTCGGGGCGGGGCTGATGAGTGCGCTGCTGATCGGGCTGGCCAGCGCGCTGATCCTGCGCCGCGCCGCCGACGGGCAGATCAGCGTCGGGGACTTCAGCGTGTTCGTGCTCGGCATCACGCAGATCCAGGGCACGGTCAGCAGCCTGCTGAACGGCTTTTCCGCCATCTACCAGAACCTGCTGTACATGCGCAACCTCTTCGCGTTCCTGGAACTCCCCACCCGCGACCTCGACGCCGGGGAGGTCTGGAGCGGCCCGATCCACACCATCGAGTTCCGGGACGTCAGCTTCCGCTACCCCCTGACCGAGCGGGACGTCCTGCGGGGCGTGAACTTCACCGTGCGGCGCGGCGAGGCCCTCGCTCTGGTCGGCGAGAACGGCGCGGGCAAGACCACCATCGTGAAACTCCTGACGCTGCTGTTCGCCCCGACCGGCGGGCAGATCCTCCTGAACGGCATGGACGCCGCGCGGTTCAGTCCCCGCAGCGTGCAGAAGGAGATGAGCATCATCTTCCAGGACTTCGGGCAGTACCAGATGACCGCCCGCGACAACGTCGCCCTGGCCGAGGTCAGCCGCCTGGACGACGCGGCGGGCGTCGAGGCGGCCACCGACCGCGCCGGGGCCGAGTTCGTCGGCACTCTCCCACAGGGTCTGGACACCCCGCTCGGGCGCCTGTTCCAGGGGGGGCGGCAGCTGTCCGGCGGACAGTGGCAACGCCTCGCGCTGGCCCGGCTGTACTTCCGCGACGCGTCCGTACTCGTGTTCGACGAACCCACCGCCGCCCTCGACGCCCGCGCGGAATTCGAGACCATCCAGGCGCTGCGTGACCAGACCCGGGAACGCATCACGCTGCTCATCTCGCACCGCTTCTCCACCGTGCGCCTCGCCGACCAGATCGTCGTCCTGAACGGTGGCGAGATCGTCGAGAGCGGCAGCCACGAGGACCTGATGACCCTCGGCGGGCGCTACGCCACGCTGTACGACCTCCAGGCGCGCGGATACGCCTGACCGATCCCGCCACCGCGCCACCATCGGCCGTACCGATTTTCCACCTCCCCCGCGCGGCCTACACTGCGCTCATGCTTTCAGCTCGCGCGCGGTGGTACCCCCTGGTGATCGTGGTGGTGACGGTACTGGCGCTGCTGCTGGCGGCGGGGGCGCGCAGCGCGCCGGGGGTGTTCCTGCTGCCCATGCAGGACGCGCTGGGGCTCAGCCGGGGCACGTTGTCGCTGACGGCCAGCCTGGGCCTGCTGGTGTTCGGGCTGGCCGCGCCGCTGTCGGGCCGCCTGATGGACCGCTTCGGGCCGAGGCGGGTGGCGGGCGCGGGCCTGCTGCTCGTGGCGGTCAGTTTCGCGCTGAGTACGCGGGTGGGCAGCGCGCTGGGCCTGCACCTGACCTGGGGCCTGCTGAGTGGGCTGGGAACGGGGCTGGTGGGGAGCGTGCTGGGCGCGACGGTCGCGACGCGCTGGTTCGTGCGGCGCCGGGGGCTGGTGGTGGGGCTGTTCGGCGCGGCGACGAGCGCGGGGCAGCTGCTGTTCATTCCGCTGCTGACCCACTGGGCGCAGACAGTGGGCTGGGCGCAGGCGACGCTGATCGTGGCGGGCGCCGCGCTGCTGCTCGCGCCATTGCTATTTGCACTGCTGCGCGACCGCCCGGAGGACGTGGGCCTGCGCCCGGACGGGGAGGTGGCGGCCCCGGACGCCCCGCCCGCGGCGCCGCCCGTGCCGGACCCGGGCGTGATGGCGCGGGCGCTGCGGCACCGGGATTTCTGGCTGCTGAGCGTCACGTTCTTCGCGTGCGGCTTCACGAGCAACGGCATCATCGGCACGCACTTCATCGCGTACTGCGGCGACCTGGGCCTGGGGGCGACGTTCGCGGCGGGCACGCTGGCCCTCATGGGCGCGTTCAACTTCGTGGGCACGCTGGCCAGCGGGTACCTGACGGACCGCGTGGATCCCCGGCTGCTGCTCGCGTCGTACTACGTGGTGCGCGGCCTGAGCCTGGCGCTGCTGCCGCTGGTACCGCCCGGCGCGGCCTTCACGCTCTTTGCGGTACTGTTCGGCCTGGACTACATCGCAACCGTGCCGCCCACCACCGCGCTGACCGCCGACACCTTCGGCCGGGCGAACGTCGGCACGGTGTACGGCTGGATCTTCTGCGCGCATCAGGTCGGCGCGGCCCTGGCATCCTGGCTGGGCGGCGTGACCCGCGACGCGCTGGGCAGCTACGCCCCGGCGTTCCTGGCCTCGGCGGTACTGGCGGTCGCGGCGGGCGCGCTGGCCCTGCGCGTCACGCCTCCGGCACGGCGGGCGGTGCAGGCGGGCTGATGTTTCAGCGGTGCGCCTCCCCGGCCGCCGGGCGCAGCGTGCCGGGGGACGTTCCCGCCTGTTCGGCGGCCGGGTGGGGCAGGGCGTGCGAGAGGGCCAGCAGGGTCACCAGCAGCGTCCAGACGCCCACCACGGCGCGCGCCGTGGGAGACCGGCCGGAAATCTGGGCAGCGGACTGGGCAGCGGGGGAAGGGGGTGCGCGGTGGGTCATGGCGCTCAGCCTGCGCGCTGGTGGCGCGACTGGCCATCCGCCGGGTGGCCCGGGTGGACTGGCCAGTTGGCCGCCCGGCCCCGCCAGTCCGCCAGTACCGTCGCCCGCGCGCCGGGCGCACGCTCGGGCCATGCTCAGCCGCGCTCCCCAGTCGTCTGCCCGCGCCACCGCTCCGTCGGCCACGCTACCCGCGTGGCAGGGCCGCGCCCTGACGTCCCTGATCATGGGCGCGGCCCTGGTGGGGGCGCTGCTCGCACCGCACGCCAGTCCCGCCGCGTGGAACGCGCGGGAGGGTGGCATCGAGGCCTGCCTGGACGCCCTGAGTGGCCGCACGGACCTGGATGGGCGCCGACTGATTCCGTCCAGCGTGACGGTGGGTGAGGGGACGTTCAGCGCGCAGGTTCAGGCGGTGCGCACCTCGGCGGCCGGGTTCAACCGGGGTGAGCCGGTCACGCTGACCTGCACGGTGCGTGGGTCGCACGTTCAGGTGACGGACAGGCCGTCATGAGGCGGCGGCCCGTCCTGTCGTGAACGGGCCGCCGGGTGGGGTGGGCTCAGCCGCGCAGCAGCGCGCGAAGTTTCTCGGTGTCGGCGTGGAAGCCGCGGATGCCCTCGGCGAGCTTCTCGGTGGCCATGGGGTCGCTGGCGAGCGCCCAGCGGAAGTCCGCCTCCGTGAGGGTGGGTTCGGTCTGCGTGGCGCTCTCGGGGCTCAGGACGCGTTCGAGTTTTCCTTCGTCGGCGGCGAGTTCCCCGAGCAGCTGGGGACTGACGGTCAGGCGATCGCAACCCGCGAGGGCCTTGACCTGCTCGGCGCTGCGGAAGGACGCGCCCATCACGATGGTCTCGTATCCGTGGGATTTGAAGTGGTGGTAGATCTCGCGCACGGATTTCACGCCGGGGTCCTCGTCGACGGGGTAGCTGTCCTTGCCCTCGGCCTTCTTGTACCAGTCGGTGATGCGGCCCACGAATGGCGAGAGCAGGTACGCGCCGGCCTGCGCGGCGGCGATGGCCTGCGCGAGGTTGAAGACCAGGGTCAGGTTGCAGTGGATGCCCTCGGCTTCCAGGACGCGCGCGGCCTGCACGCCTTCCCAGGTGGTGGCGAGCTTGATCAGGATGCGGTCCTTGCCCACGCCCTGCTGCGCGTACAGGTCGATGAGGTGGCGGGCCTTGGTGACCATGGCGTCCGCGTCGAAGGACAGGCGGGCGTCCACCTCGGTGCTGACGTAGCCGGGCACGAGCTTGGTGAGTTCGGTGCCGATGCGCACGGTCAGGAAGTCGATGGCGGCTTCCACGTCGCCCATGGCGCGCGCTTCTTCCAGGAGGTGCGCGTAGCCGCTGAGGGACGCGGCCTTGAGGATCAGGCTGGGGTTGGTGGTGCAGTCCTGCGGCTGGTACTGGCGGATGGCGTCCAGGTCGCCGGTGTCGGCCACGACGACCGTCATCTGCTTGAGCTGCTCGAGTACGTTCATGGGTCTCTCCTTCCGGGCGCGCGACCGGGAGGGTGTCGGCGCGCGCGCGGCACACCACAGAGGGTGGCGCGTTTCCGAGCTTTCCACCCTACAGCAACTCTTCACGCATGCGCCCTGGACAGGCGGGGCGGGCCGCGCGTCCCCCCGGGCACGGCGTAGCCTGCCGGACATGACCGCACCCGATTCCATCCTCAGCGAGGCCCAGGCGGCCGTGGTGGCGCGCGCCGCGCAGGCGATCCGGGAGCATGGCCCGGCGTGCGAGGCGGCGCAGGACGTGACCCCGCCGGCCGCCCAGGCCCTGTCGGAGAGTGGGTACACGCGCCTCACGCTGCCCGAAGCGCGTGGGGGGCTGGGCGCCACGCTGACGCAGTTCGCAGGGGCGCAGCGGACGCTGGGCGAGGCCGGGGCGGGGCTGGCGCTGGTGCTGGCGATGCACGGGCACGTGACGGGCGCGGCCTTCCAGGGCCGCACGCTGCCGGAGCCGCTGCTGGAGGCCCTGGCGCTGGCGAGTGTGCGCGGCGAGCTGCTGAACGCCCTGGCGAGCGAGCCGGAACTGGGCAGCCCGTCACGCGGTGGCCTGCCCCGCACCCGCGCGGAGGCGGACGGGACCGGCTTCGAGGGCGGCGGGTGGCGCGTCACGGGCCGCAAGACCTGGAGCACCGGCTCGCGCGCGCTGACCTGGGCGCTCGTCACGGCGGCCACGCCGGACGGGCAGGTGGGCCGGTACCTCGTGAATCTGCGCGGGCCGGGCGTGCGGATCGAGCCGACCTGGGTGGACGCGCTGGCCCTGCGCGGCAGCGGCAGTCACGACGTGGTGTTCGAGGGGGCGCCGGCGATCCTGCACGCGCCGCCGGCCCCGGCGCACCCGGCGAGCAGCGCGTGGTTCTGGGCGGCGGTGGCCGGGACGTACCTGGGGGTGGGCTTCGCGGCGCTCCACGCCCTGCGCGCCTACGCGCACGAGCGCACACCCACCGCGCTGGGCGCCCCGATCGCGACGCTGCCGCGCGTGCAGGAGCAGGTGGGGCGGATCGGGGCGGAACTGCTCGCCGCGCACACCTTCCTCCTGCACGCCACCCGCGCGTGGGATGAGCAGCCCGGCCCGGGCGCCGTCCCGCTGATCGGCGCGGCGAAGGCGGTGTGTACGAACGCCGCCGTGACCGCCACCGACCTCGCGGTGCGGACAGCCGGGGGCGCGGCCCTGACGGCGGCCCTGCCGCTGGAGCGGCTGCTGCGCGACGCCCGCGCGGGCCTGACCCACCCCCCGGGGGACGACAGCGCCTTCACGGCGTACGGCGCGGCGCTGCTGCGCGGCGACACCCCGGCCTGACACAGACAGCGTGCCCGGAACAGCCCGGGCACCGCTCTACGCTGGGGCATGCCTGAACCCGTGACCCTGACCCTGCCGCAGCTGGTGGACCGCGCCCGCACGCTGATGATCCCCGGCGAGCGGCGCCTGCTGGGCCTGACCGGCAGTCCCGGCGCTGGGAAGTCCACGCTGGCGGCGGCCCTTCAGGCGGCGCTGGGGGACGGGGCGGCGCTGCTGCCCATGGACGGCTTCCACCTCGCGAACGAGGAACTGCGTCGCCTGGGCCGCGCCGGGCGCAAGGGCGCGCCGGACACCTTCGACGTGGGCGGCTACGCGGCGCTGCTCGCCCGGGTGCGGCAGCAGTCAGAGGCCGTGGTGTACGCGCCCCGCTTCGACCGGCACCTGGAGGAGAGTATCGGCAGCGCCCTGCCCATTCCGCGCGCGGCGCCGCTGGTGATCACGGAGGGCAACTACCTGCTGCTGGACGGCCCGTGGCAGACCGTACGGGAACAGCTGGACGAGGTGTGGTTCCTGGCCCCGCCGGACGATCTGCGCCGCGCGCAGCTCATCGCCCGCCACGAGGCGCATGGCCGGGACGCGCAGGCGGCGCAGGCGTGGGTGGCCTCGGTGGACGACGCGAACGCCCGCCTGATCGAATCGGCGCGGGACCGGGCCGATCTGGTCGCGCGGCTGGACTGGGCGGGTGCCCTGATCGGCTCACTGCCGGTCAGGGCGCCCGCCCGGCAGACGACCGCCCCGCTGACTGGCAGGGGGCGGCGTTCGGGTGGATGTGACGGTCTGACGAGAGACGACCCGCAGCGCTAGTGAAGCTCGTCGCTGTCGGCCTGAACGTCGGGGAGGACGGTGGAGGAATCGGAGGTTCGGGCGGGCGGGTTGGGCTGGCCCTGCGCCTGCGTTTCGGCGAGGGCGCCCAGCAGCCATTCGATCTGCTGGACGTTAGCCTGCTCGTGAGGGTCAGACATACCCGCATGGTGGCACCTGATCGTGAGGCGCGTTGCCGCAGGTGCCTCACGGCCCCGCCCGCAACCTTGGCCCCGTCTTCATACCGTGAACGCGGCCCGGCCTGTGACAGGCCGGCCCGCGTTCCGGGGCTGCGCTTCAGCCGAAGCGGCCCGTGACGTACGCCTCGGTGCGCTCGTCGCGCGGGGAGGTGAAGATCTGGTCGGTGATGCCGTGCTCGACGAGGTCCCCGTTCAGGAAGAAGCTGGTGGTGTCGCTCACGCGGGCCGCCTGGTGCATGTTGTGCGTGACGATGATGATGGTCGTGACCTTCTTCAGGTCGGTCATCAGGTCCTCGATCTTCGCGGTGCTGGCGGGGTCCAGGGCGCTGGTCGGTTCGTCCATCAGCAGGATCTCGGGTTCGACGGCCAGCGCGCGGGCGATGCACAGGCGCTGCTGCTGCCCGCCGCTCAGGCCGGTGGCGGGGGTCTTGAGGCGGTCCTTGACTTCCTCCCAGAGGGCCGCGCCGCGCAGGGAGCGCTCGGCGATCTCCATCAGGCGTTTCTGGTCGCGCATCCCGGCGAGTTTCAGGCCGGACACGACGTTCTCGAAGACGCTCATGGTCGGGAAGGGGTTGGGCTTCTGGAACACCATGCCTACGCGGCGGCGCATGGTGACGGGGTCCACGCCGCTGCCGTACACGTCCTCGCCGTCGAGCAGGATGGTGCCCTCGACGCGCGCGCCGGGCGTGAGGTCGTGCATGCGGTTGATGGCGCGCAGGAAGGTGGTCTTCCCGCAGCCGCTGGGGCCGATCAGGGCGTTGACGCTGCCGCGCTGCACGCGGAGGTTGACGTTCTTCACGGCCTGCTTGTCGCCGTAGTAGATGTTGACGTTCTGGGCGTCGAGGATGGGGGTCACAGCATGCTCCTTATTTGCGGCGGCTGGCGCGGCGGGCCAGCAGGCTGGTGAGGAAGATCAGGGTGATCAGCAGCAGCGCGCCGGCCTTGGCGAGGCGCTGGTTCTCGTCGTAGGCGCTGGTCGCGCCGCGGTAGATCTCGAGCGGCAGGGCGCTCATGGGTTTGGTCGGGTCGAGGTTGATCTGGCTGTTGCCGAACGCGGTGAACAGCAGCGGCGCGGCCTCCCCGGCCACGCGGGCCAGGGCCAGCATCACGCCGGTGACGATGCCCCCGGCGGCGGCGGGCAGCACGATCCGCAGGGTGACGAGCCACTTGGGGAGGCCCAGGGCCAGTCCGGCCTCACGAACGGTCTGCGGGACGAGCTTCAGGACTTCTTCCGTGGTGCGCACGACGATGGGGATCATCAGGAAGCCCAGCGCGACGGCGCCCGCGAGACCCGAGAAGCCGAACTTCAGGACGATCAGGCCGTACGCGACGAGACCCATGACGATCGCGGGAATCCCGGCGAGCACGTCACTGATCATGCGGATGCTGGGCATCAGGGGGTGGCGGGGGTACTCGGCCAGGAAGATCCCGCCGGAGACGCCCACCACGACCCCCAGCACGCTGGCCATGGCGAGCATCTCGATGCTGCCCAGGATGGCGTTGGCGAGGCCGCCGCCGGTTTCACCTTCGGGGGCGGGGACTTTGGTGAAGAAGTCGAGGTTCATGGCGCCCAGGCCCTCGCGGATCAGGTACGCGAAGATCAGGATCAGCGGCGCGACGACGATCGCGGTGGCCAGGACGATCAGGCTGCCCATGACGAGGTTCCTGGCGCGGCGGGCCGGGCTCAGCTGGTGGCGGGTGTTTCTGGGCGTGGTGGCGGCGCTCATCACTGGATCCCCTTGGGCGTCAGGCGCGCGATGATCAGGCGGGCGACGTAGTTCACGACGACGCTCAGGAAGAACAGGCTCAGGCCGAGCGTGACGACGCTGGAGCGGTGCAGGGTTTCCTGCGCGTCCCCGAACTGGTTGGCGATCACGGAGGCCATGGTGCTGGCGTTGCCCCAGATGCTCTTGAGGATGTCCTGGCTGTCCCCGATGACCATGGCGACGGCCAGCGTCTCGCCCAGCGCGCGGCCCAGTGCGAGGATCACGCCGCCCATGATGCCCGCGCGGGCGTACGGCAGGATCGCGCGGGAGATGACTTCCCATTTCGTGGCGCCCAGCGCGTACATCGCTTCACGCTGGTCCTGCGGCACGAGGCGGATGACGTCTCGCGCGACGGACGCGGTGTACGGCAGGATCATGACGGTCAGGATGATGACCGCCAGCGCCAGCCCGCGTCCGGCGGCGCTGCTGGGCACGAAGAAGCACTCCAGGCTGGTCTGGTTCTTGTTCCACAGTTCGGTGCAGCGCGTCAGGGTCTGGAGGTTCTCGGGGCTGGTGAAATAGTTGGTCTGCCACTTCCCGAGGATCGGGGCGATCACGAACAGTGCCCACAGGCCGTACACGACGCTGGGCACCGCCGCGAGCAGTTCAATGAGGTAGCCGACCGGGTTGGCGAGCCACTTGGGCGCGTACTCGGCGACGAACAGGGCGCTGGCGATGGCCAGCGGCACGCTGATGGCGAGCGCGGCGATGCTGGTCACCAGCGTGCCCGCGATCATGGCGGCCGCGCCGAACTCGCCGGTGACGGGGTTCCAGACGCGGCTCGTGAAGAAGTTCAGCCCGAACTTCTGCAGGGCCGGCCAGGATTCGGTGCCGAGCTGATAGACGCTCAGGACGAACACCAGCACGATCACGGCGGCCAGGGCGAGGATCAGGCCCTCGAACACCCGGTCACTGCCGCTGCTCAGCTGGCGTGGGGAGGCGGTGCGTTTGCTCATGGTTTCGTGACCCCTTCGGGACTCATGGACCCAGTTCACCCGGTTTTCGTCAGGCGCAGGTCAGCCCACACCCGCGCGCCTCCGGGGCGGCAGACGAACGCGGCGTGCCCGTTGACTGGGCACGCCGCGCGGTCAAGCGTGAACGATCAGATTTTCTTGCCGGCGAAGGTCATCTTGTTGATGATCGTCTTGGCCTTGTTGGCGACGGTATCGGGCAGCTTGGCGTAATCCAGGCCCTCGTTGTACTGCTGCCCCGTCGTCACCACCCACGTCAGCAGCTTCTTCAGGGCCGCCGCCTGCGCCTGGCTGCGCCCCGCGTAGCTCTGCTCCTTGTAGAAGATCAGGTACGTGAAGCT
>CALPYF020000014.1 GCA_943327755.2 Deinococcus hopiensis KR-140 | reverse complement strand
GTGAGTTCAGTACGCTGGAGATCGGCGGGTTCTGGGATGGTCACACACCCAAAACACCGCCGTTTGTCGTGCCGATTCGCGACCGATCATACGTTCAGGAATTTTGCGTCCAGCACAGCCTCAACCTGAAGATGTCCGGTACAGAGGTCCCTGACCTAACTTTGGCATTCTTGGACGTGAAAGGGAACGTCGTGCTCACGATGAAACCGTCAGGGCGATCAAAGCAGCAGTACGAGACGTCCGCATGCCAGGGCCGCGCCTGTTCCTGGGAAGGTGCCTACATGTACGACTTCTACCCCAGCGACAGCATGGCCCCACTTTTCAAGAAAGTGGACCGAGTCAGGTTGACCTTCAATCGTGGCGCTGGAGTTGAAACGCGCGTCTACAAGCTCGCTGATTTTCTGAAATAACACTCAGTTGGAAGATTGATGGCGGGGATTCCCGCCGCAGTGACCGAACGATTCCTCCCCCTCTGCTGCCCTGCATTTGACGTGAAAATATGGCCCGCAAACCCCGTTCCAGACTCGTTGACCGCAGCGAGTACTACGAGATCACCGGGCGCCTGCAACACTACGCCTGTTTCCACTGCCGCAAGGCGTTCAAACAGGGCTTCCCCAGGTCCGGGCCCACGCTCCCATGCCCGCAGTGTCGCCAGCCCATGACCAACTTGGGCACCGACTTCAAGGCCCCCGCACAGCGCGAGCGCAGGCAGTGGCAGAAAGTCCAGCAGCTCGCCCAGGCAGGCGTCCGGTTCTTCCCCGTCGGCAGCACGGGCACGCCCAGTGACCGCCCCGCCACCCTGGCGGAAGTCCCTGCCTTCCTTCGGCGCATTCACCCGCCCAGCGCCGGGCAGAGTGACCTGGAACGTTCATCCAGCACGACCTCCCCGGCACCCCGAGAGGGGAGAGTGATCACGCAGGGGCAGGCCCCACATCAGCAGTTCTGGTTCCTGGGACGCCTTCTCACGCCCGGTATGACGCTGGAAGTCTGGCATCAGGGCGTCTGGCGCAGCGGCACACTGGCACGGGGGCAGGGCAACACCATCAGGACAGCGCTGGGGCCAGTGCCACTGACCCCCACCACGCGTCTGCGCTGGCCGACAACATAAAAGAAAGCCGGAGCGTCACACTCCGGCTTTCCTGATTGACCATCAACTATTGACGGTCAACTGTGACCTTCTTTAGAAGTCCATGCCGCCCATGTCAGGGCCGCCGGCAGGCGCGGCGGGCGCGGCCTTTTCGGGCTTGTCACTGACGATGGCTTCGGTGGTGAGGATCAGCGCGCCGATGCTGGCGGCGTTCTGCAGCGCGGTGCGGGTGACCTTGGCGGGGTCGACGATGCCGGCGGCGACCATGTCTTCGACGTACTCGCCGGTGGCGGCGTTGAAGCCGAAGCGGGGCTTGTCGCTGCCAATGACGGCGTTCACGATGACGCTGCCTTCTTCACCGGCGTTCGCGGCGATCTGACGGGCGGGCTCTTCGAGCGCGCGGATCAGGATGCGGGCGCCGGTGGCTTCGTCGCCGACGAGGCTCTCGGCGGCCTTGCGCACGGCGGGGATGACGCGCAGCAGGGTGGTGCCGCCGCCCGCGACGATGCCTTCTTCCACGGCGCTGCGCGCGGTGCTCAGGGCGTCCTCGTAGCGGTGCTTCTTCTCTTTCAGTTCGGTTTCGGTGGCGGCACCGACGCGGATGACGGCGACGCCGCCGGCCAGCTTGGCGAGGCGCTCCTGGAGTTTTTCCTTGGCGTAGTCGCTGTCGGTGGTGTCGAGTTCGCCCTTGATGGCGTTGACGCGGGCGTCGATGGCGCTCTGCTCACCGCGACCGTCCACGATGGTGGTTTCGTCCTTGGTGATGCGGATGCGGGCGGCGCGGCCGAGCATCTCCATGGTGACGTTCTCGAGCTTATGGCCGAGGTCTTCGCTGACGACTTCCCCGCCGGTGACGGCGGCGATGTCGCGCAGCATTTCCTTGCGGCGGTCACCGAAGCCGGGGGCCTTGACGGCCGCGATGTTCAGGGTGCCGCGCAGCTTGTTGACGACCAGGGTGGCGAGCGCTTCGCCTTCGACGTCCTCGGCGATGATCAGCAGGGGACGGCCGGTCTGGGCGACTTTTTCGAGGATGGGCAGCATGTCCTTGAGGTTGCTGACCTTCTTCTCGTTGATGAGGATGTAGGCGTCTTCGAGGACGGCTTCCATCTTCTCGGGGTTGGTGATGAAGTAGGGGTTGATGAAGCCCTTGTCGAACTGCATGCCTTCGACGACGTCCACTTCGGTGTCGAAGCCCTTGCTCTCTTCGATGGTGATGACGCCTTCCTTGCCGACCTTGTCCATCGCGGAAGCGATTTCCTGACCGACCTGCTCGTCGTTGGCGCTGATGCCCGCGACTTTCTTGATGGCTTCGCTGTCCTCGACGGGCACGGCGAGCTTCTTGATTTCCTCGATGGCGACGGCGACGGCCTTGTCGATGCCGCGCTTCAGGGCGAGGGGGTTGGCGCCGGCGGCGACGTTGCGCAGGCCTTCTTTCACGACGGCCTGGCCGAGGACGGTGGCGGTGGTGGTGCCGTCACCGGTGATGTCGTTGGTCTTGCTGGCGACTTCTTTCAGCAGCTGAGCGCCGATGTTCTCGAGTTTGTCCTCGAGTTCGACTTCCTTGGCGACGGTGACGCCGTCCTTGGTGATGGTGGGGCTGCCGAACTTCTTCTCGATGACGACGTTGCGGCCGCGGGGCCCGAGGGTGACTTTGACGGCGTTGGCGACGGCGTTGACGCCACGCTCGAGGGCGCGGCGGGCCTGTTCATCGAACACGAGCTGTTTAGCCATGATGGTGCTCCTTTTCAGTGAGCGGCGGGGCGCTCAGAGTGGGGGTAGGGGGTCGGCTCCCCTGTGAGGGGAGCTGTCAGCGCAGCTGACTGAGGGGTTATGCCTCAGTCGGCGTGCGGTTTACTCGACAATCGCGAGGATGTCGCGTTCGCTGAGGAGGCTGTAGTTCTTGCCTTCGAGGCTGACTTCGGTGCCGCCGTACTTGGCGAAGTACACGGTGTCGCCTTCCTTGACGTCCAGCGCGACGCGGGTGCCGTTGTCGAGCATCTTGCCGTTGCCGACGGCGATGACCTTGCCGCGCTGGCTCTTCTCTTTGGCGCTGTCGGGGACGTACAGGCCGCCGGCGGTCTTCTGCTCGGCTTCCTCGATGATTTCAACCAGAACGCGGTCACCTAGTGGTTTCAGCATGTTGTGTCCTCCTTGAATGGGGTGGGCCTCGGCAGGGGGCCGGGGTTCCCGGCTTTTTGCCGTTCCGCACGCAAGAATAGGGCTGTACTGGAAGAAATGTCAAACTTCAGAATCTGACAATCTGAGCGTGGTGCGCTCAAGGTGCGCCAGCACGCGGATTCCACATATCCGCTTGCTACGTATATCCCTGAACGTATATATGTGAGGTGAACATACGCCCTGCTTCCTACCTCGCCGCCGCACCGGAGGACCTCTGCCCATGCCGCGCCCCACCATCCTGACCCGCGCCGACTTCGAGACCGCCTTCGACACCCTCCAGGGGGCACCCCTGACCCTGGCGGTCCTGGACCTCGATCACTTCAAGACCCTCAACGACTCCCTAGGGCACGCCGAGGGGGACCGCGTGCTGCGCGGCGTGGAACGCCTGCTGTCCGGCAGCCTCCCCACCGGCAGCGTCATCGGGCGCATCGGCGGGGACGAGTACGCCGCCATCCTCCCCGAGACGGCCGCCGAGACCGCCCTGATCCTCCTGGACGAGGTCATCAAGCACTTCCACATCCACCGCGACCCGCAGTGGCCGCGCGGCCTGGGCCTCAGCGTCGGGCTGGCCGCCCGGCCCGCGCACGCCAGCACCTACGACGACCTGAAGCGCGCCGCCGACGAGGCCATGATCCGCGCCAAACGCGAGGGCCGCGGCCGCGCGTGCATCTACGTGGAAAGCAAGATGGTCCTGAAAAGCAACTACTACCCCAAGAGCCAGCTCGAACGCCTCGCCAAACTGTCCGGCGCGCTGGGCCGCACCGAGGCCAGCCTGCTGCGCGAGGCGCTGGACGACCTGATCGAGAAGAACCGGGGCGAACTGTGAGCGGGTTTGTGGGCCGTGGGGAGTGGGCAGTGGGAGGAGAGGCCGGGGCACTCGGCGCAGGCTGGCACGCGGCCCTGTCATGCCTCACGTCTCACGGCTGCTGGACGCCGCCGGGCGGCTGTCTTCCCTTCGGCGAGACGACCTGCAAGATCGACCCAGTGCTGGATGTCATGCGAAAGCGAGGCGGGCTGTGACCTTTCAATGGGCAAAAGGGAGCGTAGAGGTTGTTCAGGACATTGAAGTCATCATGCCGATTGATTCGGCGAATACGGTGCCAGTCGGCCAGCTCGTACTGAAAGCTCTCCAGACCATCCAGGAAGTAGTCGGCATGGTTTCCGACATGGGAGAAAGCAGGGGAGCCCTGGCACTGTGGATCAGTGTTCCGCACTCAATGCATCAATTTCCCGAAAGAACGGTCCCAGCCGTGCTTGAAACGCTGCGACACATTCCTGTTTCTCACAGTACCTACCTGCTCACCCATCCCGATAACCTTCAGGACATCCCTGTCTTTGAGGAGATTGCATGACCGATCAATTGCGCAGCTATGGCTGGCACGCGGCCCTGTCGGAGGCGTGGGACGCGTACGTGGCGGGGTCGCTGCCCATCGGCGCGTGCGTGATCGACGCGGCCGGGACCGTGATCGCGCGGGGCCGCAACCGCCTGAACGAGCCGCGTGGCGTGGCGGGCGTGATCAGTGGCTCAGACCTGGCGCACGCGGAGATCAACGCGCTGCTGGCCCTGCAAGGCACGCCCCGCCCGGACTGCTACGGCTGGACGGTCCTGACAACCGTGCAGCCCTGCCCGCAGTGCGCCGGGGCGATCGCCATGAGTGGCCTGCGGGGCGTGGCGTACGCGGCGGCGGACCCGTGGGCAGGCTGCACGCACCTGCTGACCCATGACCCGTACGTGTCCCGCAAACGCATCCGCGTGGAGCGCGCCCCGGCGGACGTGCAGCGCGCGGCGCTGCGGCTGATGCTGCACGCCCTGTTGGACGAATGTCAGGCCGGTGGCAACCGGGCGGTGCTGGACAGTTTCGACGCCGCGCACCCGCAGGACGTGGCCTTCGCGGAGACGCTACACGCGGCGGGCACCCTGACGGCCCTGCGCGACCAGCGCGCCCCACTGGCTGATGCGCTGGCGGTGCTGGCATGACCCGCCCCGCCTTCATCGACCTGTCCCCCGGCCTGGACCGGGTGGGCCGCGCCTGCGCGTGGATCGAACGGGAGGACGGCTTTGTCCTCATGACCGGGCTGGATTCGGGCGGCTGGACGCTGCCGGGCGGCGGCATCCACCCCGGCGAGACGCCCGAGGTGGCCGCGGCCCGCGAGGCGTGGGAGGAGGCGGGCGCACACGCCGAGGTCGCGGGCGCCCCGTTCCCGATCGTGGGCGTCAGTGGGGTCGAGAGCGTCTGCGTGCCCCTGCACCTGACCCGCCTGGAGCCCAGCCCGGAGGGCCGCCCCGTCACGTGGGTGAATCCCCGCTCGCTGCCGTGGGCGCAGGATCACCAGCTCAGGCAGGGTCTCGCGGCGCGCGGGCAGACGCCACCACACCTGGAGGTGCCGCCGCTGGTCCGCTCGGCGCTGGACGTGGCGCACGCCGCAGGGTTCCCGCACGGCTGCTCGCCGGAGGTCGGGGCGCTGCTGCGCACGCTGGCGGCGGCGCGGCCCGGCGGGCGCGTCCTGGAACTCGGCACGGGACTGGGCGTGGGCGCGGCGTGGCTGCTCTCGGGCCTGCCGGACTCGGGGCGACTGCTGAGCATCGAGCAGGATGGCGCGCGCGCGGGCCGCGCCTGGAGCGTGCTGCGCGCCGACCCGCGCGCCCGCGTGCAACTGGGTGACTGGCACGACGCACTGCTGGAGGCCCCCTTCGACCTGATCTTCGCAGACTGCGCGTCGGCCAGGACACCGGACACGCTGCCGGCCCTGGCGCGCGCCCTGCGGCCCGGCGGGACGCTGATCCTCGATGACCTCACCCCGCGCGCCCGGCTGGACGCGGCGTGGCACGCGGGCGATCCGCTGCGCGACGCGGTGTTCACGCACCCGCAGCTCTGCGTGAGCGAGGTGCAGGTCAGCTCCCGCGAGTGCGTGCTCCTCGCCACGAGAACTGCGTGACGGCCGGGCTGCACCTGACGATCCTGCGCCACGGGCGCAGTCGCGCCGACGACGAGGACGTCCACGAGGGCGCCTACGACAGCCCCCTGACCCCGGCCGGGGAGGCGCAGGCAGCGGCGCTGGCCGCGTACTGGCAGGCGCACCCGCCGGGCTTCGACCGGGCGTACACCTCCACGCTGGTCCGGGCGCACGGCACCGCCCGCATCGTCACGGACGCGCTGGGCGTCCCGCTGACCCCCACCGACCTCCTGCGGGAATGGGACAACGGCCCGCTGGCGGGGATGGACCGTGAGGCCGCCCTGGCGCGCTACCCCATCCCCGCGTTCCGGCACGACCTCGACCCCTTCACCGCCGATGGTGGCGAGAGTCAGGCGGCGATCCGCGCCCGCGCACTGCACGCCCTGGAACTTGTCTGGCAGGGCGGCGGGCAGCGGGTGCTGGTCGTCACGCACGGCGGGTTCGGGAACAGCCTGCTGCGCGAACTGCTCGGCGCATCGCGCGGCTGGGTCGCGTTCGGGGACACGGCCTTCGCCACGCTGCGCCTGGACCGGGGGAGCCACACGGCGGTGCTGACCGGCGTGAACCTCACCCCTCACCTCTAAAGCCTTCCGCAGGGTGGGCGCCGGGACGCGCGCGTACACTCCGGATTGTGACCCGACCCCCGAATCAATCGCCCTTCATGCGCTGGTTCCTCGAGACCGGCCAGCCCGAACCGGAAGGCTTCTACGAGCAGGAGCACGCCGCGCAGACCCAGCATCACACCCAGCCCTGGTGGAAGGTCATGTGCCTGACCGGCGTGGATTACTTCAGCACGCTGGGCTACCAGCCGGGCATCGCGGCGCTGGCCGCCGGGGCGCTGTCCCCGGTGGCGACCCTGGTCCTCGTGCTCGTGACGCTGTTCGGGGCGCTGCCCATGTACCGCCGCGTGGCGCAGGAGAGCCCGCACGGGGACGGCAGCCTGAGCATGCTGGAAAAGCTGCTGAACTACTGGCCCAGTAAGCTGCTCGTGCTGTCGCTGCTGGGCTTCGTCGCCACGGGCTTCGTGATCACCATCACGCTGTCCGCCGCCGACGCCAGCGCCCACCTCGTGGAGAACCCGTTCCTGAAGACGGCCCTGGCCGGCCGCGAGGTGCCCATCACGCTGGCGCTGATCGCGCTGCTGGCCGCCGTGTTCCTCAAGGGCTTCAAGGAGGCCATCGGGATCGCGGTGGGCATCGTGGCCGTGTACCTGACCCTCAGCCTGATCGTCGTCGGGCACGGCGCGGCTGAGGTGATCACGCACCCCACCCTCCTGAGCGGCTGGTGGGACGCCCTGGCGCGCAGCTACGCCAGTCCGCTGGCGCTGATCGGCGCGGCGCTGCTGGTGTTCCCCGCGCTGGCGCTGGGCCTGTCGGGCTTCGAGACGGGCGTGGTCGTCATGCCGCTCGTGAAGGGCGACCCCACGGACACCCCGCAGCAACCCGCCGGGCGGATCCGCAACGCGAAGAAACTGCTCACGACCGCCGCGCTGATCATGAGCGTCCTGCTGATCGGGTCGTCCCTGATCACCACCCTCCTGATTCCCCGGCACGAGTTCTGGGCGGCCACCAGCGTCACGCGCGAGGTCAGCAGCGCCGACCTCCAGGCGGGCCGCGCGGTCGTGAACGTCCCCCTGGACAGCCAGACCCGCCCGCGCGAGGTGTACGCCCTGACCCTCCCCGCCGGACGCAGCGGCACCTTCACGGTGCAGGCCGACACGGTGGGCGGGCGCGTGCCCATCACCGTGACCGTCCGGCCCGCCGGGAGCACGGCCGCCGTCACCGCCGCCACCCCCTCCGGCGAGGCGAACGGCCGCGCGCTGGCATTCCTGGCCCACGAGCGGCTCGGTGAGGGCTTCGGCACGGCGTACGACGTGAGCACCATCCTGATCCTGTGGTTCGCGGGTGCCTCGGCCATGGCGGGCCTGCTGAACATCGTGCCCCGCTACCTGCCCCGCTACGGCATGGCCCCCGACTGGGCGCGCGCCACCCGCCCCCTCGTACTGATCTTCACGCTGATCGCGGCGGGCGTCACCGTCGCGTTCAACGCGGACGTGGACGCCCAGGCCGGTGCGTACGCGACCGGCGTGCTGGCCCTGATGACCTCGGCAGCGGTGGCGGTGTTCCTCACCGAACTGCGGCGCGGCCACCGGGGCACGGCCGCGCTGTTCGCGCTCGTCAGCCTGATCTTCGTGTACACCAGCGCCGTCACCATCCGCGAGCGCCCCGAGGGCCTGTGGATCGCGCTGGCGTTCATCGCGGGCATCCTGGCCGTCAGCATCTGGTCGCGCATCGGGCGCAGCACCGAACTGCGCGTCTCGCGCGTGGTGCTCGACGGGCGCGCCGAACAGCTCGTCCGTGACGTCGCCGCGCGCGAACTGCCGGTCCGCTTCATCGCCAACCGCCTGAACGCCGGGGACACCGCCGAGTACCAGGAAAAGGCGCTGGAGGTCCGCCTGGACAACCACCTGCGCCCCAACGAGGCCGCGCTGTTCCTGGAAGTCGAGATCACCGACGCCAGCGAATTCCGCCCCCAGGTGGACGTGACCGGCGTGCAGGTCGGCGCGCACGGCATCCTGCGCGCCCGCGGCAGCTCGGTGCCGAACACACTGGCCGCCGTGCTGCTGCACGTCCGCGACCTGACCGGCGTGCCGCCCCACGTGTACTTCGAGTGGAGCGAGAAGGGTCCCGCCCAGAACGCCCTGCGCTTCGTCCTGGCCGGCGAGGGCGACATTCCACCCCTCACGCGCGAGGTGCTGCGCGTCGCCGAGCGCGATGTCACGCGCCGCCCCCAGGTGCACGTCGGCGGGTAACGGACACCGGCAGGGGGGGCCACCGGGTCAGCCTGCCCGGTGGCCCCCTGTCCGTCCGTACCGCCGGTACAGTGACGCCATGCGCCACGACCTCACCCTGGTAGACGGCCCGTACACGCTGCGCCCCCTGACCGACGCGGACACCGCGCCGCTACTGGCACTGGCCGCCGCGCACGAAGAGGAGTACGCCCGCATGGGCACCTTCCCCACCCTGGAGCGCTACTACACCGGCGCGCTGGAGGCGGACGACCAGATGCCGTTCGTGAAGCTCGTGAACGGCGAACTGGCCGGAGCGACGCGCTTCATGGAAATGCGCCCAGGGCAGCACCGCCTGGAGATCGGCAGCACGTGGCTGGCCCCGGCATTCATGCGCACGCCCGCGAACCGCACCTTCAAACGCCTGCTCCTCGACCACGCCTTCGGCGAGATGGGCGTGCTGCGCGTGGAGATCAAGACCGACATCCTGAACACCCGCAGCCAGCGCGCCATCGAGGGCCTCGGCGCCACTCGCGAGGGCGTGCTGCGCCAGCACATGCCCCGCCCGGACGGCACCCAGCGCGACACGGTGATGTACTCGATCATCGCGGAGGAATGGCCGAAGGTGCGCGCCGCGCTGCTGAACCGCTAGGCCGAGGCGGCCCCCGGATCACCTGGGGGCCGCCTCCGTCCGTCTTCATGGCAGGGTGAGGGTGGCTTTCCCGTCCCCGGCGCTCAGCGTGTACTGCCCGGGCAGGAGCTGCCACGTGCCGGGGCCGTAGGCGTCGCCGACCCAGCTGCTCAGGCGCTCGTGGGGCACAGTGACCTGCACGGCGCGGCTCTCGCCGGGTTTCAGCGTGGCGCGCAGCACCCCGACCGGGCGCGAGGTGGCCTGCAGGGTGCCGCTGGCGGGCAGGGCGGCGCGCAGCAGGACCGTCACGGTGCCTGCCCGCTCGCCGGTGTTCGTCAGGGTGGCCTGCGCGGTCACGCCGTCCGGGCCGGGGGTGACGGTCAGGTCGCGGGCGACGCTGGTCGTGTAGTCCAGGCCGTACCCGAGCGGGTACAGCGGCAGCGGCGTCTCACCGGCGCCCTCGGCGGGGCGGTCGCTCCAGAGGCCCACCTGGGTCAGGCTGTCCGGCCACGTGAACGGCAGGCGCCCCGGGAAGCCCGCGCGGCCGTACAGCGCGTCGGCCAGGGCGGCGCCGCCCTCCGTGCCGGGCAGGTACGCCATGACCAGCCCGGCGAGGCGTGACTGCACGTCACTGGGGAGGATCAGGGGCCGCCCGGCCATCAGGACTGCCACAACGGGTTTCCCGGTGGCGAGCAGGTCGCGCAGCAGCGTGATCTGCCCGTCCGGCAGGCTCAGCGCGGGGTTGTTCGCCTGGGATTCCGCGCCGGGCGCCTCGCCGACCGCGACGACGATCACGTCTGCGCCCTTCGCGGCGGTCAGCAGCTGCGGGCGCTTGGTCTCCGGCAGGGCGCTGACGGTCACGCCCGCCGGGGCCGCTGCCTTCAGCGCGGGGGCCAGCGTGGCGACCTTGGGTACGTCCGGCACGTTGCCCTTGCCGACGCCCTGCCAGTTCACGCTCCAGCCGCCCAGCTGGATGGCGGCGCTGTCCATCGCGGGGCCAGTGACGAGCACGCGCCCTTTACGGATCGGGAGGGTGTCCGCCGGGTTCTCCAGCAGCGTCAGCGTGGCCGCCGCCGCGCGCCGCGCGAGGTCGCGGTGGTCGTTCAGCACGCCGCTGCCGGTCAGAGGGACGTCGAGCAGCCCCAGGCGGGCCTTGAAGGTCAGGACACGCAGGGTCGCCTCGTCCAGACGGGCCTCGCTGACCAGTCCTGACTGCACGGCCTCCTTCAGGGCACTCTGGTACGCCTCGACGCTGTTCGGGACCATGTACACGTCGATGCCCGCGTTCACGCTGGCCGCCGCCGCGCGCACCAGATCGGTGTGGGTGCGGTAGGTCGTGATCAGCCGTTCGATGTCGTTCCAGTCGCTGACGAGCAGCCCCTGGAAGCCCAGTTCGCCGCGCAGTAGGTCCGTCAGCAGCGCGGGCGAGGCATGCACGGGGACGCCGTTCACGCTCCCGCTGTTCGCCATGACGCTCAGCGCCCCGGCGCGGATGCCCGCGCGGAAGGGCGGCAGGAACACCTCGTGCAGCGCGCGGGCGCTGATCTCGGCGTTCGCGCGGTCCATGCCCAGGCTAGGCAGCCCGTACCCCGTGAAGTGCTTCAGCGTGGCGGCCACTCCACCCGATTGCAGGCCGTCCACGCTGGCCTCCACCTGATCCGCGACCAGCCACGGGGACTCCCCGAACGTCTCGTAGTAGCGGCCCCAGCGGGGGTCACGGCCCACGTCCGCGACCGGGGCGAAGGTCCAGCCCATGTTCAGGGCGCGCAGGTCCTGCGCGGTCGCCAGGGCCACCTCGCGCGTCAGGGCCGGATCGAACGCCGCGCCCAGACCCAGGTTGTGCGGGTAGAGGGTCGCGGCGGGCACGTTGTTCACGCCGTGCACCGCGTCCGTGCCGAACACCGCCGGGAGGCCCTGGGGGTTGTTCGCGCGGCCCAGCGTGTCCAGGCGGGCCAGGAAGTCCGCCCAGCCGCGCGGCGTGTTCGGCTGCGGCGCGTCGCCGCCGCCGTTCAGCAGCGTGCCGGGCCGCAGCGTGCGGAAGGTGGCGTCCGCGTCCGCGCGGATGGGCGCGCTGCGGCCCCCCTCGGTGAAGCGGAACACGTGCGCCATGCTCACCTGCCCGATCTTGTCGTCCAGGGTCAGGCGCGGCAGGATCGCGCGGGCCTGCGCCTCGGCTGCCGCCTGATCCGTCAGGGCACCGGCGTGCGTGGACAGCGTGGCGGTCAGCAGGGCCAGCAGGGTGCGCTTCATGCGTCTCCCTCGGTGTACTCGGCCCAGTGGAAGGTCGCCTCGCGCCGCTCGCCGCTCAGGTCCTGGCAGGTCAGGGCCAGGAACGTCCCGGTGAAACTCAGGCCGCCGCAGTGCTCGTCGCTCAGCAGACCCGCGCTGAAGTCCGGCCCGACCGGCGTCCACCCGCCGCCCGCCCCCTGATACGCGAAGCCGAAGGTGTCGCCGCTGTAGCGGACCTCCAGCCCCACGCGGCCAACGTCGCCCAGCGGCACGTCGGCCAGCAGGTGCTCGCGGTACGCGCCGTTCTCGCAGCTCGTGACGTTCAGCGCGCGGCCCGCCGCCTCGTCCCGGCTGACCCGCGCGTACACCCAGTTGCGGCTGTCGTAGTACGCGCACACGCCCGCCATCTGCTGGAAGTCACGCGGATCGAAACTCAGCTCGGTCCGCAGCCGCCCGCGCAGGGATTGCAGGCGGCGACCCACCAGCGCCACGTGATGACGGCTCATCAGCGCCTCGCGGCCCGGCAGGACCAGCCCGCTGTCCTCCAGGCGCACACCCAGTTCGGCGGCGGGCACCCGCAGCGTCAGCCACTCGGGGCGCAGCGCCTCGCCCCGGAAGTCGTCGCGGGTAGGGACCTCCGGCCAGGGGTGGGAGGGCAGCGCGGGCAGCGTCGCGCGCAGCGCCGGGTGGTGCCCGCCCCCCGTCAGGCGCGGCCACTCGCCCTCGGGCCAGTCCAGGCCCTGCAGCGCCGTCTCGCGGCCCAGCGGGCATTCCCCGCGCGGGGTCAGGGGGCGACCGCACAGGTGCGCCATCACCCACCTCCCGTCCGGGGTGTCGGTCAGGCTGGCATGCCCGGACTTCTGGATGGGCAGGCCAGGGTCGTCCACCGCCGTGAGCAGCGGGTTGTGCGGGTGCACCTCGTACAGCCCGAGCAGGCTGCGCGAGCGGGCCAGGGTCACCGCGTGCTCCCAGCTGGTGCCGCCCTCGGCGGTCAGCAGGTAATACCAGCCGTCCTTCCGGTACACGTGCGGGCCTTCCGTGACCTTCAGGTCCGTTCCGGTGAAGATGGTCGTGCGCGGCCCCACCAGCCGCCTCTCGGCCGGGCTGTACTCCTGCGCCACGATCCCCGCGAACGGATTGCGGCCCGCACGGTGGTCCCACAGCATGTTCAGCAGCCACTTGCGCCCGTCCCCGCCCTCGGCGACGTCATGGAAGAGGCTGGGGTCGAAGCCGCTGGAATTCAGGTACACCGGCTCGCTCCAGGGCCCCTCGATGTCGGGCGCCGTGACCAGATAGTTGTGGCTGTCCTTGAACGGCTCGCTGATGCCCCAGCTCTTGACGTCGGTGTAGATCAGGTGGAATGCCTGCCCGTCGTGACTCAGGCACGGTGCCCAGATTCCACCCGAATCGGCGTTCCCGCGCATGTCCAGCTGCGACAGCCGCTCCAGCGGGCGCGCCGCCAGCCGCCAGTGCACCAGGTCCCGCGAGTGGTAGATCGCCACGCCCGGGTACCACTGGAAGGTGCTCGTCGCCAGGTAGTAGTCCTCCCCGACCCGCAGGAGGCTGGGGTCCGGGTGGAAGCCCGGCAGGACCGGGTTCGTGACCGTCCCCGTGGCAGACACCGTGGCGGGCGCCGGGGAGGTTCCTGCAGTGGGCTGGGCTGCCGCGAGGGTGTCCGTCACGCGCCGACCGCCTGCCCCGCGCGCGCCAGGAAGTCCCGGTACGTGCGCCCCGACAGTTTCGGCGTGCGGACCTGCGTGTCGAAGTTCACGTGCACGATCCCGAAGCGCTTGTCGTACCCTTCGGCCCACTCGAAGTTGTCCATCAGCGACCACGCGAAGTACCCGGCGACCTTCGCGCCGCGAGATAAGGCTTCCTGCGTCGCCGCGAGGTGCTCGGTCAGGTACTGGGTGCGTTCCAGGTCGTTCACGTTCCCGTCCTCGTCCGCGACGTCCGGGTAGGTGCTGCCGTTCTCGGTGATGTAGATCGCGTCCGGCGCGTAGTCCTCCTGCAGGCGCACGAGCAGGTCGGTCAGGCTGTCCGGCGCGACCTCCCAGTCGAAGCCGGTGTAAGCGCTGCCCTCGGGGCGGATCTGCCGGGCGTGCAGGAAGCCCTCGCCGGGCGCGTCCTGCCCCACCGCGCGCGAGTACATGTTCACGCCCAGGAAGTCGGTGGGCTGCCCCATCAGTTCCGTGTCGCCGGGCAGCACCAGGCCCTGCGCCTGCGGGCTCAGGTCGCCCAGCAGGTCCACCATGTCCTGCGGGTAGCCGCGCCCGTACACCGGGTCCAGGTACCAGCGGTTCTGGAAGCCGTCCATGCGGTACGCGGCGGCGCGGTCCTCGGGCGTGTCCGTCGCGGGGTACGCGTGGTGGAGGTTCAGCGTGATGCCCGCCTGCGCGCCCGGCGCCTGACCCCGGATGGCCTGCATGGCCCGCCCGTGCCCGACGAGCAGGTGGTGCGTGGCGGCGAAACTGGCCCGCAGGTCGTGCCGGCCCGGCGCGTGAATGCCGATGCCGTAGCCCAGGTACGCCGAGCACCACGGTTCGTTCAGCGTGATGAAGTGCTTCACGCGGTCCCCGAGCGCCGCCGCGACGACCGCCGAGTACGTCCCGAAGGCCTCGGCGGTGCCGCGCACGGTCCAGCCGCCCTCGTCCTCCAGGGTCTGCGGGAGGTCCCAGTGGTACAGCGTCGCCCAGGGCGTGATGCCGCGCGTGAGCAGCCCGTCCACGAGCCGCTGATAGAAGTCCAGGCCCGCCTGGTTCACCGCGCCGCGCCCATGCGGCAGGATGCGCGGCCAGGAAATGCTGAAGCGGTACGCGTTCACGCCCAGGTCGCGGATCAGGTCCAGGTCACTGTCCAGGCGGTGGTAGTGGTCGCAGGCGACGTCGCCGGTATCCCCGCCGCGGACCTTGCCGGGCGTGCGGCAGAAGGTGTCCCAGATGCTGGGGCCCTTGCCGTCCTCGCGGGGCGCGCCCTCGATCTGGTAGGAACTCGTGGCGACCCCCCAGGTGAAACGGGCGGGGAAACGGGCAGGATCAGGAATGCGGTTGGTCATGGCAGAACTCCAGTGCAGATGGGGGAGGGGAGAGGTGGGGGTCAGGGCGCGCGCCGGAACACGACGCGCGTGACGCTCTGGGGCGCCAGCTTCAGTGGCAGGGCGAGGTTCAGCGTGGTGGGGAAGCGGTCCGCGTCCACGCCCGCCGGGGTGACGGTCTTCGCGCCGATGACCTGCCAGCCGTCCAGCTGCGGGGTCAGCGGCAGGGTCGCGGTGCCCGTGTTCAGGGCCAGCAGGGTCAGGCGGTCGCCGTCGGTGGCGGCGTGCAGCCACACGCGCGGGTCGTCGCCGGTCACGGAGAAGCTCTGGCCGCGCAACTGGGCGGCCTCGCGCAGCGCGCCGTACCCGAAGCGCGGGAAGGCCGCGTCGTCCAGCAGCCCGTGATTCCCGACGCCCATCAGCGCGAAGTACGCGGGGCGGACCCCGGCCTCCAGGAAGCGCAGCGTGGCCTCGGTCGCCCACAGGCCGCCCAGCGCGTCGCTGAGGTGCCGGGCGCGGTCGGTGCGCCACGACAGCGCGAACTCGGTCACGGCCAGATTCAGCGGTCGGCCCTGCGCGGTCGGGTTGGTGGCCGGGTCGGCCCACAGCTCGTGCAGGTGCGCCACGCTGCCCGTCACGCGCTCGATGCTCGCCAGCGCGGCCTCGTCGGTCGCGCCGCCGTCGGTGGGGTACAGGTGGTACGTGACCAGATCGAAGGCGTCCGCACACCCGTGCAGCACCTCGTCCAGGAACGCGCCGGGGTTGCTCGTGGCGGGCCCGGCAATCCGCGCCTGCGGGTCTGCGGCCAGGATCGCCGCGCGCTGTGAACGCACGGTGGCGCAGTATTTCGCGGGCGTCCAGCCCGGGTCGCTGCGGTTCGTGGCGTACAGGTCGGGTTCGTTTCCGATCTCCCAGTACGCCACGCGCAGCCCCAGCTCGCGGGCGTCCCGCACGGCCTGCGCGGCGTCCCCGGGCGCGGCGCGGCCCACGCCGCCGCGCGTGAACACGCGGGTCTGCACGATCAGGTCCGGCTCGCCCAGCAGCGTCCAGTTGGTCTTCAGGGTCTGCAGCGCGGCGCGGGTCAGGTCGTTCTCGTCCCCGATGTTCCCGCCGGGCCAGCGCAGCAGCGCGGGCCGCAGGGCGCGCAGCTCGGGGAGCGCTTCCACGACCGGCATCCAGTTCCCCAGGTTGAAGCCCGGCCCACCCAGCAGCGGTCCGTCCAGGGGGCGGCCTTCACCGGGGGCGGGCGTGACGGTCACGGCCTGCCCCGCCCCGGCCAGGGCGGCCGCCAGGGTCAGGGCGTGCAGGGCGCGGCGCACGGCTTCAGTCCTTGACCGCGCCGCTCGTCAGGCCGCTGATCACCTGACGGCTGGCCAGCAGGAACACGATCAGCAGCGGGATGACCGTGATCACGACCAGCATCATGATCGCGCCCCAGTCGACGTTCACGTTCGTGGCCCCGCCGCCCAGGCGGCGCAGGCTCAGCGGCAGGGTCATGGTGTCGGGCTCGCTGAGTTTCATGATCAGCGCGCCCTTGAAGTTGTTCCACGCGCCCACGAACGTCACGACGCCCAGCGTGGCCAGGATCGGGCGGATCAACGGCAGGACCACCTGACGGTAGATGCCGAACTCGGTCGCGCCGTCCATGCGGGCCGCCTCGATCAGTTCGCGCGGCAGGGCCGAGGAGATGTACTGCCGCATGAGGAAGATCCCGAAGGCGTTCGCCATGCCCGGCACCCACAGCGCGCGCGGCTGGCCCACCCAGTGCAGGACGTTGTTCATGACCAGGAAGCTGGGAATATCCATCACCAGCGGCGGGATGAGCATGGTGCCCAGGATGAACGCGAACAGCGCGCCCTTGCCCCGGAAGTCGTACATGGCGAAGGCGTACCCGGCCAGCGAGCAGAAGAACAGCGTGGTCAGAGTGGAGATCAGCGCGATGTACAGCGAGTTCCAGAACTGCCGGGGCGCCTGCCCGTCGGTGACCTGCATCAGGCCCTGCCAGTTACGGGCCAGCGCGTCCCCGAACCACAGGTGCGGCGGGAAGGTGAAGACCTCCGCGCTGGGGTGCGAGGCCCACACGAACATCAGGTAGAACGGCACGACCGACAGGAAGCACGCCAGGAGCATCAGCGCCCAGATCGGCACGCGCTGCCAGGGCAGCCGGGCGCGGCGGGTGCGGGTGCCGGGCGCGGCGTGCTGGACGGGGGTGGTGGTCATCGGTTGCCTCCGTCGCGGGAGAAGAGGTAGTTGTTCAGCATGCTCAGCGCGAAGATCGCCAGGAACAGCAGCCAACTCATGGCGCTGGCGTAGCCCATGTCCAGGTCGCGGAAGGCGGTGTTGAAGATGTGCATGGCGCTCGTCAGGCCGGCGCCGCCGCTGCCGCCGCCGTCATTGAGGAGCATGAACGGTTCCTCGAACAGCTGCATGCTGCCCACGATGGTCAGGGTGAAGGCGTAGAACATCATGGGCCGCAGCAGCGGCAGCGTGATGTACCAGAATTTCTGCCAGGCGCCGGCGCCGTCCACCGTGGCGGCCTCGTAGACGTCCTCGCTGATGGCCTGCAGGCCCGAGAGGTACAGCACGGTGTTCCACCCCACGTAGCGCCAGAACACGACGGCCGCGACCGAGTACGGCACCATGTTCGGGTCGCCCAGCCAGCGCACCGGGTCCAGGCCCACCAGACCGCCCAGGTAGTTCAGGATGCCCAGCCGTTCGGAGTACAGCGTGGCGAACACGATGGCGATCGCCACGGCGTTCGTGATGTACGGCAGGAACAGGATGGTGCTGAACGCGCCCTGGAAGCGGCGCAGGCTGTGGTGGATGATGAACGCCAGCGGCAGCGCCACGAGGTGCTGCGGAATGCCGGACAGCAGCCCGATCCAGAGGGTGTTCTTCAGGGATTTCCAGAACATGTCCGTGGGGCCCAGGGCCAGCTGGAAGTTCTCGAAGCCCACGAATTTCCAGTTGCCGACCCCGTCGAGCGGGCTCCACAGGTGGAAGGCCAGGAATAGGCTGAACAGCAGCGGGAACAGCCCGAACACGGCGAACAGGAGGAAAAACGGGCTGACGAACAGGTACGGCGCGAAGCGCTGCTGGAAGCGGGTGTAGCTCCAGGGCGCGCGCGGCGGGGCGGAGGTCGGGGTGCGCTGTGACATGCGTGACGTCCTTGCGTGAACGCGGGGGGCGCGCTGGCCGGCGGTGACCGGCGCGCGTCCCCCCGGGGTGCGGGTGTTAGCGGGCGCGGCGCGCGATCTGGGCGCGGGCGTCGGCGAGCGCCTGCTTGATGTCCTTGCCCTGTTCGAGCACGTTGGTCAGTTCGGTCTGGAGGATCTGGTCGGCGACCGAGTCGTACTTGTTCACGTCGATGGGCTGGGTCTTGGCGGCGGCGTCACGCCACAGCACGCGGGCTTTCTGGCCGCCGAGGAACTCGACGGGTTCGCTGAAGGCCTTGTCCTTCTGCGCGGCGATCAGCGCGGGGAAGGCGCCGTTGTCCTGGAAGGCGGTGATCTGCGAGCCCTGGTTCAGGGTCATGAACTTGATGAATTCCCAGGCCCACTGCTTGTTCTTGGCCTTGCTGGGAATGGCGTAGAAGCTGCCGCCCCAGGACGCGAAGCCCTTCTCGGGGAGGTTCTGCACGCGCCACAGGCCCTTGGTGTCGGGGGCCATCCAGTTCTGCAGGGCGCCCTGCAGCCACGCGCCGCTGAACTGCGTGGCGACGGTGCCCTTCTTGAAGGCGTCGTACCACTCGTTGCTCCACTCGCCGATCTTGGCGTCCAGGCCGGCGTCGCGGACCTGCTTGGCGAGGGTCATGGCGCGCACGAAGCGGGCGCTGTCGGGGCCGACGAGGAGGTTGTTCTGCTTGTCGAAGTAGATGCCCTCGCCGGACTTGAGGTTGGTGCGGATGACGAGGTTGTACACGGAGGCGGCGGTGTTCACGAGGTACGCGCCGGTCTTCTGCTTGATCTTCTTGCCGCTGGCGATGTAGTTTTCCCAGCTGCTCTGCATGGTCAGGGGGTTCACGCCGGCCTTGTCGAGCACGTCCTTGCGGTAGAAGAAGGTGCCGGGGCCGATGTCGGTGGGCATGGCGATGAAGCGGCCGTCGCTGCCGGTGGCCTGCGCGATGGTGAAGGGCGTGAAGAGTTTCTTGTACTGCGCGGCGCTGTAGGGGGCGCTGTTCAGATTCTCGAGACCCTGGCCCTCGGCGAACTTGCCGACGTAGCCGATCTCGATGGCCATGACGTCGGGGAGGCCCTGGCCGGTGGCGAGCGCGGTGGTCATGGCGTTGTGATGGTCGGCGAACTGCTGCGCCTGGAGGTTGATGGTGACGTTGGGGTGCAGCTTGGTCCAGGCGGGCAGGATGGCCTTGATGGCGCTGTCCAGGCTGGGGAAGGCCGCGACGGTCAGGGTGACTTTCTCCTGGGCGTGGGCGGTGCCGAGCAGCAGGGCGGTGGCGAGGGCGAACGCGGCGGATTTCTTCATAGTGACCTCCAGGTCGAATTGAAAGCGCTTTCAAAATGGGTATGCGCAGCCGGGCGAAGGCCCTCAGCCATCCGGGGTGCTCATGGTCTTCACCCCCTGTCTGGCGCGGCCTTCCGGACGCGGACGCACCGGGGGAGCCGTGGATTCACGGATGATCAGTTCAGGCTCGAAGACCTGCCGGACGACCGGCTGACCGTCGAGCAGGTTCAGCGCCTCGCGGGCCGCCGTCAGGCCGATGTCGTAGATCGCCTGCCGCACGGTCGTCAGCGGCGGCGTCATCAGCGACGAGGTGAACACGTCGTCGAAGCCCGTCAGGGACACGTCCCCGGGGACGTTCACGCCCCGGCGGTACAGCGCCAGGCGCGCGCCCAGCGCCATCTGGTCGTTGGCGCACACCAGCGCCGTGAACGGTACCCCGGCATTCAGGATCGCCTCGGCGGCCTCCAGGCCACCTTCCTCGGTGTAGCGGCCCACCTGGATCAGTTCGGGGGGGACGGTCACGCCGTGCGCCCCCAGGTAGTCCAGGAAGGCCACGCGGCGTTCCATGGCGTCCTGCTGCCGCTCGGCGCCGCTGATGTACGCGAACTGGCGGTGCCCGAGGTCCAGCAGGTGCCGCGCGACCTGCTGCATGGCCTTGGTGTTGTCCAGCACGATGCAGCTGTGATCCAGGCCGCGCACGTCGCGGCCCACCGCGATCAGCGGCACCCGCCGCGCCACGTGCGTCAGGATCTGGTCGTCGAGGATGCCGCCCATCATGATCACGGCGTCCACCCGGCGGGCCAGCAGCAGGTCCAGCGCCTCCTGCTCGCGTTCGGTGCGCCACTGGCCGCTGATCACGATCGGGTGGTACGGCGTGTCGTTCAGGGCCGCCTCGATCCCGGCCAGCGCCTCGCCGTAGAAGGTGGAGTTCAGGGTGGGGGTGATCACGCCGATGGTCAGGCTGCGCCCGCCGGCCAGGGCCTGCGCCTGCGGGTTGGGGCGGTAGTTCAGGCGGGTGATGACGGATTCGACACGGGCGCGTTTTTCTGGCGTCACGTTGGCCGTGCCGTTCAGAATGCGTGACACGGTGCTGGGCGAGACGCCCGCCTCCCGCGCCACCTGCGCCAGGGTGACTGCTTCCATCATGGGTGCTCCTGCAAGTCAGGCCGGTTGCCTGCTCGGTGAAGAGAAGATTGAGATGTCCGGAGCGTACTCCTGTCTGAAAGCGCTGTCAACAGACAGTTGGGATGCCATTGTGGTGCTGCGCAGGCAGAATTATACCGGCACAGACATCTTTTGCTGCCAGAAGTGCCGAAGCGTCTACTGGAACTGCTTCCGCGATGAACGACCATTGGTTAGAAGAACTAAATATGGCGCGGCACCGAACAATCTGAATGTCGGATGCTTAATCGGTTCAGATCTTCTGAAAGTGCGTTCTGATCGAAGATTATGCTGAGGGATTGACGTTCTGGGCTCAATCCGGCTACGCTGCATTTCGTTAAATCAACTAACTAAAGAGAGGACCGATGCCCACCACCCCCGGCGGCGACCAGCCGTACCTGAAACACCTCAACCGCGCCCGCGTGCTGCACCTGCTGCGCACCCACCCCGGCCTCAGCCGCGCCGAACTCGCCGCCCACAGCGGCCTGACCAAGGTCACCGTCGGCAGCCTCGTCACGACCCTGCTGGACGGCGGCTGGCTCAGCGAGGGCCACGCCCGCCCCGGCGCCACCGGACGCCCGGGCCGCGAACTGCACCTCGGGGAGACCCAGCACGTCCTTCTGGGTGCAGAGATCGGCGTGCTCGGCGCGCGCGCCGTCGCCACCACCCTGCGCGGCACCGTCCTCGCCCGCGCCGAGACCCGCACCCCCACCACCACCCCGCACGCCGCCGCGCACACCGTCACCCGGCTGTGCGGGCAGCTGCTGCAAGACCCCGCCACGCAGGGCCGCGAGCTGCTGGGCCTCGGGGTAGCCCTGCCCGGCCCGGTCAGCCCGGACGGCACGCGCGTCCTGTACGCCCCGAACCTCGGCTGGGACGACGTGCCCTTCCTGGACCTGCTGCGCGCCGCGCCCGACCTGCCCGCCACCCTGCCCGCAGGCGCCATCACGCTGGACAACGAGGCGAACGCCGCCGCCTTCGGCGAGAGCTTCCTGCGCCCCGGCGAGCCGCCGCAGCTGCTCGCGTACGTCAGCCTGGGCAGCGGCGTCGGCGCCGGATTCACCGCCCTGAGCGGCACCCCCCACGTCCTGCGCGGCGCGCGCGGCCTCGCGGGCGAGATCGGCCATGCGATCATCCAGCCCGGCGGCCTGTACTGCCACTGCGGGAACCGCGGCTGCGTCGAGACCCTGCTGGGCGGCTGGGCGATCCGCGCCGCGCTGAACCTGAACGTCCTCGACCCGCTGGACGAGGCCCTCGCGCCGCGCCTGCGCGAGGCCGCCGTGCAGGTCACCCTCGGCCGCGCCGGGGAGGCGCTGGGGCAGCTGCTCGTGAACCTGCACCAGACCCTCGGCCCGGACGAGATCGTCATCGGCGGCGCCCTGACCCGCCTGGACGGCGCCGTGCTGGGCCCCGCGCTGGACGTGTACCACGCCCGGCAGTGGCGTCCGGCCGCGCCGCCCGCGCGCGTCACGGTCCGCACCGACAGCCTGTACCTGCCCGCGCTGGGCGCCGCCGCGCAGCTGCTCGCGCGCGTGATCGACACCCCACAGGAGCCCGCATGACCCCCACCACCCCTGCGCCCCTCACGCCCGTCACGCTGGGCCTGGACGTCGGCACCAGCGGCGTCAAGGCCGTCGCCGTCACCGCGGGCGGCGACACCCTGGCCGAGAGCACCCACCCCTACCCCCTCCTGACCCCCCGCCCCGGCTGGACCGAGCAGCGCCCCGCCGACTGGCTGGCGGGCGTGCGCGCCGCGCTGCGCGACCTGAGCGGCGCACTGGAGGGCCGCGCGCAGCCCCTGGCGCTGGGCCTCAGCGGGCAGATGCACGGCCTCGTCCCGCTGGACGCCCGTGGCGAGGTGCTGCGGCCCGCGCTGCTGTGGAACGACCAGCGGACCGGCGCGCAGGTCGAGCAGATCGAGGCCCGCGTCCCCCGCGCCGAGCTGGTCGCGCGGACCGGGAACCGCGCCGTGACCGGCTTCCAGCTGCCCAAGATCCTCTGGTTGCGCGACGAGGAACCCGAGGTCTTCGCCCGGCTGCGCCACGCGCTGATCCCCAAGGATTACGTCGGCTACGCCCTGACCGGCGTGCTGGCCGCCGAACCCAGCGACGCCAGCGGGGTGGGCGCGCTGAACCTTGCGCGCGGCGTGTGGGACGCGGACGTGCTGGGCGCACTCGACCTGACGCCCGACCTGTTCCCGCCGCTCGTGAAGTCCACCGATGTCGTCGGCACCCTCACCCGCGAGTGGGCCGCCGCGACCGGCCTCCCCGAAGGACTCCCGGTCGTCGCGGGCGGCGGGGACAACGCCGCCGCCGGAATCGCCCTGGGCCTGTCGAGCGCCCGCCCGGACGTGGGCAGTGTCAGCCTGGGCACCAGCGGCGTGATCTTCAGCCCCCTGCGCGACCCCACCCCCGACCCGGAGGGCCGCGTGCACCTGTTCGCGCACGCCGACGGCGGGTACCACCTGCTCGGCGTGACCCTCTCCGCCGCCGGGTCCCTGGAATGGCTGCACGCGAAACTCGCGCCCGACACGCCCATCGCCGCGCTGCTGGAGGAGGCCGCGCAGGTTCCCCCCGGCGCGGACGGCGTGACGTTCCTGCCGTACCTGTCCGGCGAACGCAGTCCCCTGATGAACCCCCACGCCCGCGCGGCCTTCACCGGCCTGAGCCTCGCGCACGGCCGCGCCCACCTGACGCGCGCCGTGCTGGAAGGCAGCGTCGCCGCACTGGCCGACGCGTACGCCGTCATGCAGGCCATCGCCCCGCTGAACACCCTGATCTCTACCGGGGGCGGCGCCCGCAGCGACCTGTGGCTGGGTCTCGCCAGCAGCGCCCTGAACCTCCCCGTCCACCCCACTGCTCAGCGCCCCGGCGCGGCCCACGGCGCCGCCATCCTAGCCATGCCCGCCGCCGGACTCCACCCGAGCCTGACGGCCGCCATGGACGCCACCCGCCCCGACCTCCACCCGCCCGTCCCGCCCGTGGACATGGCCGACGCCCTGACCGCCTACGCCGCCACCCGCACCGCCCTGTACGGGAGCTGATTGTCCAGAAGCCCTACCCGACCTCTCGACCCCTTCAAGGAGCCCCGCATGCCTGACTTCACCCCCACGCCCGCAGACAAGTTCACGTTCGGCCTCTGGACCGTCGGCAACACCGGCCGCGATCCGTTCGGTGAGGCGACCCGCCCGGTCATGAAGGCCCCGTACCTCGTGGAGAAACTGGCGGAGCTGGGTGCGTACGGCGTGAACCTGCACGACAACGATCTCGTGCCGATCGACGCGACCGCCGCGCAGCGGGACGCCCTCGTGCGCGAGTTCCAGCAGGCCCTGAACGATCACGGGCTGGTCGTGCCGATGGCGACCACGAACCTGTTCAGCGACCCGGCGTTCAAGGATGGCGCGTTCACGAGTGCCGACGCCCGCGTGCGCGCCTACGCGCTGAGCAAGACCATGCACGCCATGGACCTCGGCGCGGAACTCGGCGCGGACACGTACGTGCTGTGGGGCGGCCGCGAGGGGACCGAGGTGGACGCCGGCGGCAAGCTGCTCGACGCGCTGGGCTGGTTCCGGGACAGCCTGAACTACCTCGCGGCGTACAGCGAGTCGCAGGGGTACGGGTACCGCTTCGCGCTGGAACCCAAACCGAACGAACCGCGCGCCGACATCTTCCTGCCCACCGTCGGCAGTGCGCTGGGCTTCATCGCCACGCTGGATCGTCCGGAGCTGTTCGGTCTGAACCCGGAGTTCGCGCACGAGACCATGGCGGGCCTGAGCTTCCCGCACGCCGTCGCGCAGGCCATCGACGCCGGGAAGCTGTTCCACATCGACCTGAACGACCAGAAGATGGGTCGCTTCGACCAGGACCTGCGCTTCGGCGCGGAGAACCCCAAGGGCGCGTTCTTCCTCGTCAAGCTGCTGGAAGAGTCCGGGTACGCCGGGCCGAAACACTTCGACGCGCACGCCCTGCGCACCGAGGACGAGGCGGGCGTGTGGGCCTTCGCGCGCGGCTGCATGCGCACCTACCTGATCCTGCAGGACAAGGTGCAGCGCTTCGCGCAGGACGCCGAGATCCAGGCCGCCATCGCCGCGTACCGCGTGCACGACACGGAACTGGAGGCCCTGACCGGCACCTTCACCCCCGCGAACGCCGGGGCGCTGAAGGCCCACGCTTTCGACCGCGCCGCGCTGGGCACGCGCGGGCCCGGCCTGGAAGCGCTGGACCAATTGACCATGGAACTCCTGCTCGGCGTGCGCTGAGCGGCGCTACCCTCGGCCCATGACCACGCCCACCGTCCACACCCGCACCTGGGGCTCCGCGCCCGACGGGCAGCCCATCACGCAGTTCACGCTGACGCTGCCCGGCGGCGTGCAGGCCCAGCTGACCGATCTGGGCGCGACCCTCACCAGCCTGCATGTCCCGGACCGCAGCGGCACGCCGGGCGAGGTCGTGCTGGGCTTCGACCGGCCCGAACCGTACCTGAGCCGCGAGACCGCCCCGTTCCTGGGCAGCACCGTGGGCCGCTTCGCCAACCGCATCACGCAGGCCCACTACACGCTGGACGGGCAGGCGATCCACCTGACCCCCAGCGACGGCCCGCACGCCCTGCACGGCGGCCCGCGCGGCTTCGACCTGCGCGTCTGGCACGGACACGCCGAGGTGGTGGGGGAGGGCGCGCAGGTGACGTTCACCCGCACCAGCCCCCACGGCGAGGAGGGGCACCCCGGCACCCTGCACGTGCAGGTCACGTACCACCTGACCGCCGACCCCCACCCCACCCTGAGCATCGAGTACCGCGCCACCACCGACGCGCCCACGCACGTCAATCTGACCAACCACACCTACTGGAACCTCAGCCCCGACCCGCACGAAGGGATCGGCGCGCACGTCCTCACGCTGCACGCCGACACGTTCACGCCCACCCACGCGGGCGGTATCCCCACCGGCGCCATGCAGGACGTCACCGGCACCCCCCTGGACTTCCGCACGCCCCGCCCCCTGGGCGACGCCCTGACCGCGCAGCCCGGCGGCTTCGACCACAACCTCCTCCTGCGCGGCCAGGACGGCACCCTGCGCCCCGCCGCCACCCTGCACCACCCCGCCAGCGGCCGCACCCTGGACATCCACACCACCGAACCCGCCCTGCAGCTGTACACCGCCAACTTCCTGAACGGCCAGCACACCGGACACGCAGGCCGCGTCCACGCGCCACAGGCCGCCGTGTGCCTCGAAACGCAGCACGTCCCGGACTCACCCAACCAGCCGCAGTTCCCCACCACCCGCCTCGACCCCGGACAGACCTTCACGTCCCGCACCGTGCACACCTTCCGCACTCAGTGAGCGGCCATCCCTGAGCAGCCAGACGCGGCCGGAGAGATCCTTCCTCCGGCCGCGCCGTTCCGGTGCCACGCAGCCTGTCAGGGCATGCAGCGCACCGACTCGACGCCCGGCGTGAGCGTCACCCGGCAGGCCGGGGCCGCCGCGCCGTCGAGCGTCACCGGGGCCACCAGCGGCGCCCCGAAGGCCGGAATGAGCGCCCAGCCCTCGTCGTCCGTGCGGCGGGTCCCCTGCACGTCCAGGGTCGCGTAGGGCAGCGGCGCGCCGTCCGCCCCCAGCAGGCGCACCCACACGAACGCCTCGAAATTCCCCGTCCAGTCGACTACCGCCGCGCCCTGCCCCGCGAGCGTCACGTCCCGCCGCTCCTCACGCACGCTCACCGTGACCGGCAGCGCGTCGAAATCCGGCGTGACACTCACCGCCTGCGTGCCCGGCGAGAGCAGCACCAGCGCCTCCCCACGCGCGTCCGATACCACCCGCACGCCATTGACCCGCAGTGGCACGCCCGGCAGCCCCACCCGCACCAGCACGCCGGGGCCCGGATCGTCCGGGGTCAGGTACGCCCGCCCCGCCACCCAGGCCACCCCCACCCGGCCAGAGGCGCTCCAGCCGCCGTCGGTACTCGCCGAGGCGGTCAGGGCGACCGGGCCCGCGTAGGCGTACCCCAGGCGCGCCGAGCGCTGCGGCAGCGTGCTGAACTGCGCGGCAGCCGTCACGGTGTGGCCCGGCGCCGGTTGCCAGCGGGCCTCCGTGACCGCAGAGAACGTGCCCGCAGTTAGCGGTGCGTTCCGCTGCGCCAGCGCGGCGCCTGTGACCGACAGCGTGTCCCGGGGCGTCCAGGTGAGGCTGAGCCCGGCCTGCCAGCCCAGCTGCCCTGCCTCGGCCGCCAGCTGCGCGCGCGCGGCCGTCGTCAGCTGCGGCGTGACCTGACGGCTGACCGAGGCGCCCGCCGCGTACTGAGCCTGACCGGGCGTGGCCTGCGCCGTCACGCTGACGGTCGTGCCGCTCCCGCTCCCGGCCCACCCGGCCGACGCCGAGACGCTGCTGGCCCGGAGGTTCAGCGGCACGAGACGCGCAGCGCTGCTCAGGCGCCACTCGTCCCGCAGCAGCGTCACGTCGCCGGTCAGCGCCGTGTCCTGCGGCCGGGCCGAGCGGTACGCCACATTCACGCCCGCGCTGTAGGACAGGTCCGCGTACCGCGCCCCCAGCTGCCCCTGCCAGTCGCCGGGCTGCCACTGCGCCTCGCCCGAGAGGCTCCAGCGGTCCGTCACCCCGTACACGCCGTTCAGGGTCGCGGCGCCTGCCCGGCCCTTCACGCCTGCCTCAGCCTGCACGGCCAGCGCGTGCGCGGTCACGAGCACGTCGCCCGGCCCGTACACCCGGGACTCCGTCCGTTCGCCCGTGGCGTCCACGATGACCGCCTGCAGCGTGCCGGCCGGGGCGTTCACGCCCACGTTCCGCAGGATCAGCTGCCCGGCCCGCACGCGCACCGGCGGCAGGTCGTCCCCGTTCACCCGCAGGCGCACCTCGGCGTCCAGCGGCAGGGCCAGGGTCCACAGCGGCAGCCGGTAGGCCCGCGCGTCCCCCCAGTTGATCCGCACCCCACTGATCCGCTGATCGTTCAGGCGGGTCTCGCCGTCCACGCGCTGCGCGTACGCCTGCGCCGTCACGGTCAGGCGGGGTGAGACCTGATACACCGCGCCGAGCTGCGCCTCGACCTGGGGGGCCGCCTGGCCCTGCGCGCGCACGCTGACCCCCACCGCGCCGGTCAGCGGACCGGACTGCGCGCCCGCCTGCACGCCCAGCTCGCGCGAGAGGTCCTCGGTGCCGGGCGTGCGCTCCAGGCGGCCCTGCACGCCCAGCGTGACCAGCGGCAGCGTGGCGTCCGGCCCGGGCGCACTGGAGTGCCGGTCGGCCAGGTCCAGGGTGTTGCCGGGCAGCAGCGCCAGCTGCGGGCGCACGGTCAGCGTGAGTTCTGACGGGTCGAAGCTGAGGTCCAACTCGCCGCTCAGCTGTACGAACGCGCCCAGGTCGCAGGTGGCCTGCGCCACCGCGTATGCGGACTCGGACGGCCGCAGCAGCCGGGATTCGACCCACACCGCGCCCGGCGGCAGGAGGGCCAGCCCGCCCCCGCGCGCCTCGCCGTTGATCGTGGCGTCCACGAACACCGGTTCCGCAGCGCAGGGCGACGGGCTGGCCGCGCTCTCCTGCGCCGCCGCGTGACCGGCCAGCAGGGCCGCCAGCAGCCACGCCCCGCGCAGATCAGGGCAGCGTGAGCGTCTCACGTCCGACCTTACCGCTCGCGTCCGTGAACTGCACGGTCACGCTGCGGGCCCCGCCTAGCTCGCCCAGCGGCACACTCAGGGTGCTGCGGCCCAGCACGGCGGTGCTGCCCAGGTTCACGCTGCGGTCCCCGATCAGGGCGCTCAGGACCCGGTAGGTCTGGTGGGCGTTGCCGCTGTTCACGAGATCGAGCGTGCCCTGCGTGCCCGACTGGCGCACCTGGAACGCCACGCGGGGCGCGCTGCCCGGCGGGGTGACGTACACCGGCAGCGACAGCTGCACCAGCTGGCGCACGTTCATCTGGGCGTCCGGCGTGCTGCTGGACTCCGACGGCGTGTCGCTGCCCGGCACCTGCTGCACGAAGACCCGGTAGGTCAGCTCGTCCGCGCCGGCCTTCTTCAGGAGCCCCAGCCGGATCACCTGCGCCTCGCCACGTTTCAGCGTGAAGCTCGCGGGATTCACGATCACGTCCCGGGTCGGTTCGTACACGTGCTCCCCGCCCTGGGTTCCCCAGCGGCGCACCTCCACCTGAAAGGTCATGGGGCCCCCCGAGGGATTCTCGAAGCGCACCTGCGCCGTGTTCGTCCGCTCCGGGTTCAGGTTGAACGCCGTGGGACTCACGCTGAAGCCCTGGGCGGCGGCCACGCCCAGCGCCAGCAGCAGACCCGCGAGGCGCCTCACGGCCGGCCCCCGTCCACAGCCTCGGTGGTCACGGCGAACAGCACCTGATACGTGCCGCCCGGCGCGGCCCACTGCCCGGCGGGCACCACCAGTGGCAGGTCGAACGCGCGTGACCCCTGCACCCGCAGGTCGAGCGGGACGCCCTGAATCTCGCCGCGCACCTCGCCGCGCTCACCGCGCAGCACCACCGGCCCACCCGGCGCCAGTAGCGGGCCGGCTGGCGTGCTGAACTGCACGCGGTACCAGCCGGTCCCGGGGCAGGAGACGCGTACGCTGATCTGCCCCCGCGCACTGTCCGGCGCGGAATAGGTCACGGGTGCACTGAGAAGCTGCGTCACCTCGCAAGGTGCAGGCGCGGCCTGGGCTGCGCAGAGCAGGGGCAGAAGGGCAAGTACACGCACGGGCTGACTCCTGAAGGACTCCTGCCGTGGCGGCAGGGCAAAGAGGGATGAGGCGACAGACGGTGACGCAGAGAGGGCAGCCGGGCGTCAACCGGGACGTCCGCGCTGCCCCTCTCCGTGGCTTACTCGTTGTATTCGAACTTGACGACCATGTCGCCGGTGTACGTGCCGCCGGGGATCGTCCAGGCCACGTTCGGGTTCTGACCGGCGCCGCCCAGCTTGAAGCTGGCCTTGATCTCGTAGTACTCGTACTTGCCGCCCAGCATGGCCGGCTCGTACGACCCGGTGTCGCTGAAGCTCATGTGCATGGGGTTCGTGGCGCTCCAGGGGTTGGTGGTGATGTTGAAGCTGTACTTCTTGTCCGCGCGGGTCATGGTGACGCTGGTGGGCGTGATGATCTTCAGCGCGGTGTCGTAGTTACAGTCCACGGCCATGACCAGCTTGTCGGCGGTGACGTTGTTGCTGATGGCGCTCACGGTGCCCAGATCGATCTTGTCCCAGGTGCGGCTCATGCCGGCCGCGCCGTTCCAGCCGGGGTTGGTGTAGGCCGTGATGCACACGTTCTTGACGTTCACGGTCAGCGGGGTGCTCTGGCTGCCACTTACGGTGGCAGCGGTGGCGGTGCTGAGAACGGTGGTCAGGGCCAGCAGGGCGATGTTCCTCATCTTCTTCTCCGTTGGCCAGGGTGACGTTGGCCGGCGCACATGACCAGACGGTGGTCAGACCGTGAACGTCCTATACCGGCAGTCGGGCGCTCAGAAAGACAATCAGCCGGTCAGTGCGGCTGGCACGACTCGGACCTCCCCGCCCTCGTGTGCTCCGCCGCCTGTGACGTTAACGTAAAAAAAGTCACGTTAAGCGCCCGTTAATGGCGAAAAATTCACCCCCTCGACAGGGGGGTCAGGGTCGAATCAGCGGGTACGGATTGATCGCCCCGCCGCCCGTGTAGATCCCGTAGTGCAGGTGCGGCGGCGTGCCCCTAGCGTTCCCGCTGTCTCCCACGAAGCCCACCACGTCGCCCGCCTGCACCCAGTCCCCGCGTTTCAGGTCCGGGTACCGCTCCAGGTGCGCGTAGTAGTGCCGTTGCCCCGCCGGACCCAGGATCATCACCGTGCGGCCCCCCAGGTTGTTCGGCCCGACGTTCACGACCATGCCGCGCGTCGTGGCGCGGATGGGCGTGCCGCGCGGCGCGAAGATGTCCACGCCCTCGTGCCGCCGCCCGCCGCTGCGCGCCCCACCCCAGGTGTCCACGAAGCGCTGCCCCGGCAGGGGATTGGGCAGGCTGCCCGCCACCGGAGCGGGTTCGGCCATCAGCGCCGCCATCCGCTGCGCGCCCTGAATCAGCGGCCACAGCAGGTACGCCGCCCCCGCGAGGACCAGCACCGTCACGATCACCCCGACCACCCTGCGCATATGCAGGGCAGCATGCCGCCTGCACCCGAGTCGTGAACCGGGCAAAAGTTGCAGAGCCGCCAACCATGAACGCGACCACAAGGCGCGTGCCCACGCGCGCTAGACTCACCGGATGCCCGTCCGCCCCCCGCCCAGTTCCCCCGCCCACCTATGGACCCTGCCCGGCGGCCTGACCGTCGTGTTCGAACGCCGCCACACGCCCGGGTTCGCGTTCGACCTGCGCGTCCCGGTCGGCAGCGCCCACGACCCCGCCGGGGCGGAAGGGACGGGCGGCGTGCTGGAGGAATGGCTGTTCAAGGGCGCCGCCGGGATGGACGCCCGCGCCCTGCAGGACGCCTTCGACGACCTCGGCGTGCGCCGGGGCGGCGGCGTCGGCCCCGAGGCCACCCGCATCGGCGTGAGCGGCCTGCGCGCCGACCTGCGCGCCGCACTGGCCCTCACCGCCGACGTCCTGAACCGCCCCGAACTGCCCGAGGACGAATTCGAGATCCTCACCGACCTCGCCCGGCAGGACATCGAGGGCCTGGAGGACAGCCCCGCCGACCGGCTCGCCACCCGCGCCCGGCAGGTCGCCTTCTCCCGCCCCCCCGCCTCCCCGTACGCCGGGTACGCGCACCCCGCCAGCGGCACCACGGACGGACTGGACGCCCTCACCCCGCAGGGCGTGCGAGAGCACCTGACCCGCTACGGGCAGACGGGCAGCGTGCTGGGGCTCGTCGCCGACCTCGACCCGGGTGACGCCCTCGCGCTCGTCGAGGGGACCCTCGGCGGCCTGCGGCCCGGCCTCGACGAACCCGTCCCCGCGCCCTTCCACGCCCACGCGCAGGCCCACGAGCCCCACCCGGACGGCGAGCAGACGCACCTCAGCCTCACCGCGCCCGGCGTCGGCCCGCGCGACGCGCACTGGCTGGCGTGGCAGGTCGCCCTGACCGCCCTGAGCGGCGGCAGCGCCAGCCGCCTGTTCCACGCCGTCCGAGAGGAACGCGGCCTCGCCTACGCCGTCAGCGCCAGCCCCATCCTCCTCGGCGGACACGGCTACCTCAGCGCGTACGCCGCCAGCACCCCCGACCGCGCCCCCGAGACCCTTCAGGTGCTCAGAGAGGAACTCGCCCGCCTCCCGCAGGGCTTGACCCAAGCCGAGTTCGAACGGGCCCGCACGGGCCTCGCCACCAGCGTCATCTTCGGCGCCGAGAGCCTGCGCGGCCGCGCCCACGCCCTCACCCGCGACGTGGCCCTGTTCGGCCACCCCCGCTCCGTCCAGACCCTCCGCCAGAGCATCCAGGCCCTCACCCTGACGCATGTCAACGACTTCCTGAGCACCTACGACCCCACCCGGGACGCCACCACCGTCACCCTCGGCCCCAGCGACCCCACCCCCCACCCGGACCCCACCCATGCCTGAGATCCATCACCACACCCTCGATAGCGGCCTCACCCTCCTCCTCGAACCCGACCCGGACGCCCAGACCATCGCCGCCGGGTACTTCGTCAACACCGGCAGCCGCGAAGAAACCCCCCAGGACATGGGTGCGAGCCACTTCATCGAACACCTCCTGTTCAAAGGCAGCGACGAAGTGGGCGCCCGCGAACTCAACGAACGCCTCGACGACCTCGGCGGGCACGCCAACGCCTTCACCAGCGAAGAAGCCACCGTCTACCACGCCGCTACCCTCCCCGAACACACCCCCGAACTCCTGCACACCCTCACCGAACTGATGCGCCCCGCCCTGCGCGACACCGACATCCACACCGAACGCGGCGTCATCCTCGAAGAAATCGCCATGTACGCCGACCAACCCAGCGTCCGCGTCACCGACCAGCTCCGCGCCGACTACTGGGGCGACCACCCCCTCGGCCAGCCCATCCTCGGCACCACCGACACCGTCACCACCCTCACCCCCGACACCCTGCGCGCCCACCACCACGCCCGCTACGGCGCCCAGCGCGTCACCCTCGCCGTCACCGGCCAGTTCGACCCCCACCAGCTCACCCAGTGGGCCGAACACCACCTCAAGGACTGGCCCACCGGCACCCCCACCCCCCACCCCGACACCCGACCCCCCACCTGGCCCGACCACACCCGCACCCTCACCGACCCCGACCTCACCCGCGTCCACCTCGCCGCCACCAGCCCCGGCCTGAGCGCCCACCACCCCCTGCGCGAAGCCGCGCACATCCTCGCCGACCTCATCGGCGGCGAAAACGGCACCCTCTACTGGACCCTCATCGACACCGGCACCTGCGACAGCGCCGACCTCGCCCACCTCGAATACCAGCACCACGGCACCTTCGAAGGCGGCTTCACCAGCGACCCCGACCGCGCCCCACAGGCGCTGGCCACCTACCGGCAAGTCCTCCGCGACGCCCACACCCTCATCACCCCCCACGCTGTGCGCCGCGCCGCACGCAAACTCGCCGTCAGCACGCTCCTGCGCGCCGAAACACCTCAGGGACGCCTCTTCACGCTCGGCATGGAATACCTCGCCACCGGGCGCACCCTCAGCACCGACGACCTTGTGGAACGCTACGAGGCTGTCACCGTGCAGGACGTGCAGGAAGTGCTGCGACTGTGCCCCATGGACCGGCTGACGGTCGTGGCGCTCGGGCCTATCTCGGAACTCTGACGTTCGTCTGGGGGTGATTCCCCGTTGGAATGGTTGCGCTTGGCGGCGGGCCTCCCCACCCCCCAGCCCCCTACCCCAGAGGGGCAGGGGGAGCTTACGTTGCACTGGGCAAGAGTTTTGACTGGCGCGGCGTGTTTGTGTCGGGCGGTGACGTGTCCGGCCTCGACGCCATCCTCCGCCCCCCGCAAGGCCCGCGCGCTTCGCGCACGACGGCCGGTGGTGGTCTGCGGTCAGGTGATCGGTGGGACGCTTCACGCTGCTGATCGACTTTCAAAAGTATGCTTCTGCTGAAGCCCAAAAAGTAGAACCTTCCGGCACGCACCAAGCCGACTTGCCCCGCAACCGTCGTGGCAACCGAGCCCGTCGTGCGCGCAGCGCGCGGGGCGCCCGCCGCGATACCGGAGGCATGCAGCCCCATCAGTGGCCGTTCCCGCCTCATACCCGCTGACCACCTGTGAGAAATACCTGCCCAGTGCAACGCCGCTCCCCCTGCCCCTCTGGGGTAGGGGGCTGGGGGGTGGGGAGGCCCGCCGCAGGCGCAGTTACACGACGTCATCCCCGATGTGTTGCCGAATAAAGCGCGAGAACCTCACGCGCCTCGTCCACGTGCATCTGTTCCACGAGCGCTCCCTGGTGGGTGGCGATGCTTTTCCCTTCGGCTCGCGCGGCGTCCCACGCGTCGATGAGGGCCTGTGCCTCTGCCGCTTTGGTGGCGGTGACGCCGAACGCGTGGTTGGCGGGTTCGATCTGGCCTGGGTGGATGAGGGTTTTGCCGCTGAAGCCGAGGGCGCGGCCCTGCTGGCATTCGCGAGTGAAGCCGGTGTCGTCTCGGATGTCGTTGTAGACGGCGTCGAGTGGTGTTTTGCCGTGGGCGCGGGCGGCGAGGACGACGCTGCTCAGGGCGTGGAGGAGGGGGGTGCGGTCGGGGTGGGGTTGGGTGCGGAGGGTGCGGGCGAGGTCGTTCGCGCCGACGATGAGGGTGGTGACGCCGGGCACGGCGGCGATGTGGGGGGCGTTGAGGACGCCTTGTGGGGTTTCGATCATGGCCCAGAGGGGGAGGCCGAGGCTGAGGGCGTGGGCGTCCTCGGCGCGTTCGACTTTGGGCAGGACGATGCCGCTGGCGCCTGTGGTGAGGGCGAGTTCGCGGTCGTCGTGTGCCCAGGGGGTGCCCTGGGCGTTGACGCGGATGAGGACGGGGACGGGCCAGGGGGTCTGGAGGGCCTGGCAGATGTGGTCGCGGGCGGCGGGTTTGTGTTCGGGGGCGACGGCGTCTTCGAGGTCGAGGATGATGGCGTCGGCGTTCAGGGTGCGGGCTTTGTCGATGGCGCGGGGTTTGTCGCCGGGGACGTACAGGACGGAGCGGGGGGGGTGGGCTGGGGGCATGCGTTCAGTATCGGGCGGTGCGGCCGGTGATGGGGCATGAGGGTTGGGGCCTGGGGGTATGGTGGCGGTATGGCTGCCCTGCGTCCACGTGTGCATTTCACCGCCCGGCGGTTCTGGTTGAACGACCCGAATGGGCTGGTGTTCGCGGGGGGGCGGTATCACGTGTTCTTCCAGCACAATCCGCGCGCGGGGAATCACGGGTACATGAGCTGGGGGCATGCGTCGAGCGTGGACCTGCTGCGCTGGGAGGAGCATGAGGTGGCCCTGCCGTGGCGGGAGGGGCTGGACGTGTTCTCGGGGAGCGCGGTGGTGGACTGGCGGAACACGTCGGGTCTGGGGGGCGCGGGGGAGGGGGGGCCGCCGGTGGTGGCGATGTTCACGGGGAACGGTTTTTACCATCAGGCGCAGTACCTGGCGGTCAGCCGGGACGGTGGGGAGACGTGGGCGTTCGGGCCGCCGGAGCCGGTGCTGGATGAGGGGAAGCAGGATTTCCGGGATCCGAAGGTGTTCTGGTACGCGCCGGGCGGCTCCTGGGTGAGCGTGGTGGTGCACCCGGACGAGCGGCAGGTGGGGGTGTACACGTCGCCGGACCTGCGGGTGTGGTCGCGGGCGAGCATGTTCGGTCCGGCGGGTGGCGTGGCGGGCATCTGGGAGGTGCCGGACCTGTTCCCGCTGGTGGTGGCGGGGCAGGAACGCTGGGTGTTGAAGGTGGACGTGTTCGAGGGCGGCCCGCAGGGGGGGACGGGCGCGCAGTACTGGGTGGGCGACTTCGACGGGCAGGTGTTCACGCCGTCGCAGGGGGCGCGCTGGGCGGACGCGGGGAAGGATTTCTACGCGGCGATCACGTTCAGTGACCTGCCGCAGCCGGGGCGGCGGGTATGGCTGGGGTGGCTGAACAACTGGGTGTACGCGAACCGCCTGCCGACTCAACCGTGGCAGGGGGTGCTGACCGTCCCGCGCGAACTGAGTCTGGTCCCCGACGGCCCCGAGTGGACGCTGGCGCAGGTGCCGGTGCGGGAACTGGATGCCCTGCGGGACGAGGCGCTGCGCCTGCCGGACGGGGAGGTGCTGGAGGTCGGGCCGGGCGTTCCGCTGGACCTCACGCTACCCACGACGTCCTGGACACTCCAGCTGCTGTCCGCCGGGGGAGAGGAGGCGCGGCTGTGGCTGGAAGACGGGGCGCTGCACCTCACCCGCACGGCGCCGGTGGGGCTGGAGGACTTCGCCGGGACGTTCAGTACGCCGCTCTCGGACACGGTGGGCGAGGTGCGGATGCTGCTGGACACCTGCACGCTGGAGGTCTTCGCGGCAGGGGGGCGCGTGGCGTTCACGCAGCTGCTGCTGCCGCACGAGCCGATCTCGGCGCTGCGGCTCAGGGGCGCGGACGGGCACGGCTGGACCCTGCGGCCCACCCAGGCGCCGTAGGGTCAATCTGGCTCAGGTCAGGCCCCAGATGCGCGGCGGCGCGAGTTCCAGCACGTTCCCGGCCGGGTCGTGGAAGTACAGGCTCTCGCCCCGGTCGCCCCAGGCGTACCGGGTGACGGTCAGTCCGGCCGCGCGCAGCCTCGCCTCCCACTCGTCGGTCCGGGCGGGGTCCAGGGTCAGGCAGGCGTGCCCGCCGGGCGTTCCGGCGTGTGGGGGCACGTCGCCGGGCTGGGCGCTGGCGCGCGGATCGAAGATCAGCAGCATGCTGCCGTCCAGCCGGTAGAACAGGTGCCGCCCCGGGACCCTGCTGTGCAGTGGAAGGCCGAGCACCTCGCTGTAGAAGTGCTCGGTCGCGGTCAGGTCGTGGGTGTACAGGCAGGTTTCCAGGACGCGCATGGGCGCAGCTTAGGGCAGCAGCAGCCGGGGTTCGGGCGCGGGGCCCAGTGCGCGGCGCTGCACGTCCCGCAGGACGCTGGGGCCGTCGGCGTGGATGCCGTGCTTGCGGAAGCTGGTGGCGAGGCTCTGGGCGTCCCGGGCGAGCAGGTCGCGGAAGTGCGGGTTCTGACGAGTCGACAGTTGCGGGAAATCAATGATGGTCACGGTGTCCTCCTGCCAGAGCAGGTTGTAGGTGCTGTAGTCGCCGTGCGCGTACCCCAGGCGCAGCAGGTGGGCCATGCCGGTCAGGCTCTGGTCCCAGGCGCTGCGGGCCTGCTGGGGGGTCAGGTGCGCGTCGCTGAGGCGCGGGGCGACGTGGTCCTCGGTGCCGATCAACCGCATCAGGACAGCGGGGTACGTGGCGGTGTAGTCGTAGGGGTGGGGGCCGACCAGGGGTTCGGGGACGGGCAGGCCGGCCTGCCACAGTTCCCACAGGTGTGCGTACTCGGCGGCCACCCAGCCCTGCTGGAGCATCTCCAGCCCCGCGCGGGTGCGGCCCTCGATGGCGCGGCGGTCACGGTCCTTGACGATGACCTGCCCGGCGCGGTACACGCCGTCGTCCTTGAAGGAGCGGGCCTGCAGGTCGCGGTAGAGCTTCACGAGGACGCTGCCGCGCGGACCGCGGGCGACGTACGCGGTGGCTTCCTTGCCGCTCTTGAGTTCCGCAATGATCTCGGTGACGTGGCCTAGGTCCTTCAGGCGGCGGATCACGTCGTCCTGTTCGCTGTCCCCGTCGGCGGTCAGCTGGGCCAGCTGTCGCCTGCCGACGGGTTTCTTCCGGCCGCGCCGGCGGGGTTCGGCAGCGTCGGTCCAGGGGTCATCCAGCCAGTCCGGATTGGTCCAGTCCTGCGCGGCTGGGTCGTGGGTGTGGGCGCTCATGGGCGCCGCCGATGGTCAGTGCAGGGTGTGGCGCCCGAAGGCAGAGGCGGCCAGTGGTGTTGCGTCAAAATCACTCCAGGGTGCGGAAACGAGAACTTCGTGCGCGGCGGTCTGGATTTCAGTGATGTCGGTCATAGCTGGCACCTCCTTTCGGTGATGGGTCAAGCGTAGCAGCAGAGCGTGGCGCCTGTCACGAATGAAACGGGGCGCTAGGCCATCACGCCTAGCGCCCCGCCTGCCTGCGGCGCCCCGCTTATTTCAGCGTCTTGCTGATGTAGGCGTTGGAGTAGTAGTCGGTGGCCTTCGCGCCGGCCGGGAGTTTGCCCTGCTTGACCAGTGCCGCGACCGCTTTCGTCCACGCGCTGGGGTTCATGGCGCCCAGGCCGTTCGCCTGCGTGTACGGGCCGGTCATCAGGGGCACGCTGGCCTTCAGGACGTCCAGGCTGCCGCTCGCACCGAACACGGGCTGCGCCAGCTTGAACGCGCGGGCCGGATCGGCGACCGTGAATTTCAGGCCGCGCTGGCTGGCGCGCACGACCTTCTTCGCCAGGTCCCCGGTCAGGCTCCTGCCGGTGCCGATCAGGCCCACACCGACCATCGGGTAGGCGTCCGTGACGTCCAGCGTGTACACCTTCTTGCCGCTGGTGCGGGCCAGTTGCAGCACGTCGTTGTTCGCGTACCCCACGGCGGCGTCCACGCGCCCGGCGCGCACGGCGTCCACCTGCGTGAACCCGATGGAGTTCAGGCGCACGTCGCGGCCCTCGGTGAGGTTCGCGCTGTCCAGCACCGCCTGAATCGCGTGGTACGAACTGCCGAACGGCCCCGGGATACCCACCGACTTGCCCTTCAGGCTCTCCGGACCGTTCAGGGGCGAGAGGCTGAACACCGTCACCGGGTTCTTCTGGTACATCGTCATCACGTAGCGCACGTCCGCACCCTGGTTCCGCGCGAAGATCGCGTCCTCCGGGTCACCCACCACGAAGTCCAGCTTGCCCTGCAGAAGCAGCGGCAGCAGCTGCGACACGTACCCGTGCTGGTACTTCACGCTCAGGCCCTCGGCGCGGAAGTAGCCCAGTTTGTCCGCCACGTAGAACGGCGTGAACTGCACGTCCGGGTTGTACCCCAGCCCGATATTCACGGTGCGCTGCGCGGACGCGGAGGTGGCCAGCAGGCCCAGCAGGAGGAAAGCGGCACGCTTCATGAGAGGCAGTATAGGCGGGCCAGCTGACCGCGCCGTGACCCTCATTCCCCTTGCCTGCCACCCCCACCCGTTCCATCAGTCCGCCCGATGAGCCGCATCCGGAAGTCCGATAGGGCCGAATGGGACACGAGGCGCGGCCCGCGCGTGTCACGCTGCGCGCATGGACCTGAACTCCTGGACGCCGGACGACAACGCTCGCCGCTTCGCCACGCTGATCGCCACGGCGTCCGCCGTGTTCACCTTCCTGGCCCTGTGGCTCGGCGCTGGCTGGAATCCCCTGCTGGCCCTGCTGCTCGCCGCCGTGGACGCCGTGATCGTCTGGCTGGCCGCCCGCATCGCCCTGCGCGCCTACTTCCGCCGCTGAGCGCCGATCGCCGGACGCCCGCAGCATGAACGCCCGCGCAACGCCCGGCCCGCGCTGACGGGTGGTACACTCGGGGGCACGCCCGCACACGCCCCGGCCTCCGGGAGCCCGTGCCCCGGCCGCGCAAACGCGCGCGCACAGGTGGCGGCGGCAGGAATTAAAGGAGAAAACCCATGACCGACAACAACGAGCTGCGCCCCGGTGAGCAGACGCCAGAAGAACTGCGTGACCTGATCCCCCAGCTGGAAGGCGAACCCGATGAGGACGCCGTCCTCGACGCCGAGGAAGCCGCCGCCGACACCAGCGTCAGCGCCGACGGTGCCGAAGGCGAGGAATTCGAAGAGGAATTCATCGACGCCGACGAACTGATGGCCGTCCTGGCCGAACTGAAGGAACTGCTCGAAGCGCAGGGTAAGGAGATCCGTGGCCTGCGCCGCGAGATGCGCGAAATGCGCGAAAGCCAGGGCCAGGGCGGCTTCCGCCCCCGTGAAGACCGCGGCGAGCGCGGCGGCTTCCAGGGTGGCGACCGCGGCGGCTTCCGTCCCCGCGAAGACCGTGGCGGCTACCAGGGTGGCGGCGACCGCGGCGGCTTCCGCCCCCGTGAAGACCGCGGCGAGCGCGGCGGCTTCCAGGGTGGCGACCGCGGCGGTGACCGTGGCGGCTTCCGTCCCCGCGAAGACCGTGGCGGCTACCAGGGTGGCGGCGACCGTGGCGGCTTCCGCCCCCGTGAAGACCGTGGCGGCTACCAGGGCGGCGGCGACCGTGGCGGCTTCCGTCCCCGTGAAGACCGTGGTGGTTTCCAGGGTGGCGACCGCGGCGGTGACCGTGGCGGCTTCCGCCCCCGTGAGGACCGTGGCGGCGACCGCCCCGCGTTCCGCCCCCGCGAAGACCGTCCCGCCGAGCAGGGCGGCGAGTTCCGCCCCCGCGCCCGCGCGGACCGCGGCTGGAACAACCGCCGCGACGACGAGTAACACCCATACCTGAAAGAGGGGCCGGACCATAGCGTCCGGCCTCCTTTCATTTCCCCGGAGTTCAGCCGGTCACGGTGCGGTCACTGCCGGTTTTCCACACTCTGTTCACCTTCAGCGCGCGGGCGGGCACCATTCCCTCCGCCCGACCGCCCTGAAGGCATGGAGGGAAGACCATGACCATGAATGCCCGGATGCCCGCTTTGATCCTGCTGACGCTCACCCTCGCTGCCTGCGGCGGTGGGGGCGGGACGCCCGAACCCATCGGCATGCCCGTCATCAACCTCGCGGACAGCGGCGCCGGCAGCCTGCGGAACACCCTGGCCGCCGCGAAGAGTGGCGACACGCTGCGCCTGACCGGTACGGGAACGCTGACGCTCGCCAGCCCGCTGAGCATCGACAAGGACGTGACGATCATCGCCACGGGCGTGACCATCGACGTCGCCGGAAAAGGCCGCGCGCTCGACATCGCCAAGGGCGCCACCGTCACCATGCAGGGCGGGACGCTCAAGGGTGGCACCGGGGCGGTGTTGCCCGCCAGCCTCCTCAGCGCAGCCCTGCCCGAACACATGAACAAGGCGGCCCGCGCACGCCTGCAGACGGCGAACCTGAACACCCAGGCCACCACCCTGACGTACGGCGGCGTCCTCAGCAACGCAGGCACCCTGACCCTGGACGGCGTGATCATCACGGGCGGAAAAGCCAACTCGGGCGGCGGCATCTACAACATGGAAGGCGCGACCCTGACGCTGAAAGGCAGCACGAACGCCACCGGCAACGAGGCGACCGCGCTGAATAGCGACATCGACACCTTCGACCAGGGCCGCGGCGGCGGCGTCTACAACAAGGGCACCCTGACCCTTGCGGGCGGACGCATCGATGGGAACAGGGCCACCTGGAGCGGCGGCGGCATTGTCGGAGAGGTGGGCAGCGTCACGAACCTCACCTACGGCAGCGTGAACGACAACGCCTGCACGCGCCCCCTGACTGGCACCACCGGCACCGATGCCGAAGGCTGCGCCGGTGGCGGCCTGTACATGCTCGGTGACGTGACCCTCGGCAGTGCCAGTATCTCCGGGAACACCGCCACGCATTACGGGGGTGGGGCCGTCGTGACCTCCAGTTGCGTCGGCGCCGAATGCACCACGATCATCACGCCCACCTTCACCATGACCGGCGGCACCGTCGAGAACAACCGGACGACCGGCAAGGTCGACAACGGCGGCGGCGGTCTGTGGCTGAACGCCAAATCCACCATCAGCGGCGGCACGATCCGCGGGAACAGCAGCATGTACGGCGGCGGCATCGACACGTGGCGTGATCTGACCCTCACCGGCGGCACGATCGAGAAGAACACCGCCACCGAAAGCGGCGGCGGCATCATCTTCATCCGGCCCAGCCGCACCTACCGCATCGGCGGCACAGCCCAGGTCAGCGGCAACACCGCCACAGGATCCGGCGGCGGTGTGACCATCTTGCAGAACGCACAGGTCACCATGGACGGTGGCAGCATCACGGGGAACACCGTCACGAGTCGCAGCGAGGGTCAGGGGGGCGGGGGTGGGATCCGCCTGTATGCCGGGGCGAGCGTGACCGCCAGTGGGGGCACGATCAGCAACAACACGGCGTGGTTCGGTGGGGGCGCAGAGACGAACGGAGCGTTCCAGACTTCCCCGACGTCCACGTTCGTGCTGTCCGGTGCGACGGTCAGCGGGAACCGGGCCGATGGTCGTGATGGTGGCGGGTTCTGGAACGACGGGCAGTTGACGATCCAGAGTGGCAGCGTGAGTGGGAACTCGGCCCGGAATGGCGGCGTGTTCAACACGCGGGTGGGTGTGTACGCCCAGCCGGGCGGCAGTGTGTCGGGGAACAACCCAGACAACGTGTTCAACTCGCAGTGAAGGCATGACGTGGGGCGGAGGTTCACGGCGAACCTCCGCCCCGCCCTGATGCCTGGGTCAGGCGGTGACGGTTTCGGCGGGCGCGGTGCTGGGCACGAGATAGCGGTCGAGCCAGTTCAGGTATTCGGTCAGCCGGGTGAGGCGGCGGTCGGGGCGGCCGGAGCGGCTCAGTTCGTGGTCCTCGCCGGGGAAGCGCACGAAGCGCGTGGGCACGCCATGGAGGGTGAGGGCGGCGTACCACTGTTCGGCCTGTTCGATGGGGCAGCGGTGGTCGAGGACCGAGTGGACGATCAGGGTGGGGGTCCTGACGTTCTCGACGTACTGGAGGGGGCTCATGTCCCAGAGCTTCAGGGCGTCTGCGCGGCGGTGGAAGTTCAGGCCGAGTTCGTCGTCCCAGAAGCGCAGGCCGATGTCGCTGGTGCCGCCGAAACTCAGGAGGTTGCAGATGCTGCGGTCGGTGATGGCGGCGTGGAAGCGGGTGGTGTGCGCGGTGAGCCAGTTGGTCATGAAGCCGCCGTAGCTGCCGCCCATGACGGCGGTGCGCGTGCGGTCCAGGCGTGGGTGGGCGTCCAGGCAGGCGTCGAAGAAGGTCAGGAGGTCGTCGGCGTCGACGGTGCCCCAGCGGCCGTGGATAGCATCCACCCAGGCCTGTCCGTAGCCGAGGCTGCCGCGGGGGTTGCTGTAGCACACGGCCTGTCCGCGCGCGGCGTACAGCTGGAATTCGTGCGTGAAGGCGTGCCCGTAGTCGGTGTGCGGGCCGCCGTGGATGCTGAGGATCGCGGGGACGGGGTGGGTGCCGTCGGGGAGGATGATCCAGCCTTCGCCCTCGCCGAGTTCGGTGGGGAAGGGCACGCGCACGGGGGTGCGGGGCGTGAAGGGGAGGTTCGCATGCAGGTCCGTGACCGGCTGGCCATTCAGGATGACTTCGGGGAACTGGTCGGCCCGTTCGCGGATCAGGGCGAGGCCGCCGCCGCGGGCCGTGAAGGCCGGGATGACGCCCTGCGGGTCGTGCGTGTGGGCCTGAACGGCGCCGGACTGTCCGTCGGCGGTCAGGGTGGCGGTGAACAGGCCGCAGCTGCCGCGCACGGTGCTGCTGAACAGCAGGGTGCGGTCGTCCAGCCACACGGGTCGTTCAGGCATGGCGCCCACGTGGCAGTCGCCACCCACGCCGTTTCCGACCGGGTGGTCGTGCCCGGCGTCCAGGCGCGCCGGGGCGGCGTCGCCGGTCAGGGGCAGGAGGTACAGGTGGGTGTGCTCGGTGTTGCCCTGCCCGGCGGGGCGGCCCACCAGCACGAACCGCTGACCGTCCGGGTGCGGGACGACGGCGTTCACGGCGGACGCCCAGCGGGTGACCTGCCGCGGCGTGCCGTGCAGGGACAGGTGCCAGACCTCCTGCTGCCAGTGCGCGCCGCTCAGTTCGTTGGTCGCTGCGATGAACAGCACGCCGCTGCTGTCGGGCAGCCAGGTCACGCCGCCCAGTTCGACCTCCGGCGCGTGCCACTCGCGCAGCTCGCCGCTGGGGACGTGCAGGCGGTAGAGGCGCGCGGCGCGTTCGGGCAGCCAGTCGCGGCCGTTGAAGCGGTAGCGGGGTTTGGTGATGACGCGGGCCTCGCCGCGCTCGTCGCGCTTGTCCTCGTCGTCGGCGGTCGTCATGAACGCCACGTACTGCCCGTCCGGGCTCCACTGGAGGTCCGAGACGCCGTTCAGGAAACGGGTCACGACCTGCGCCTCGCCGCCAGAGAGGGGCAGCAGGTGCAGTTGCGCGCCCTCGCCGACCTTGCGGGTGAAGGCCAGGGTCCGCCCGTCCGGGGACCAGCGGGGAGTGGCGTCACGGCCCTCGCCGCGCGTCAGGATGTGGGCGCCCTGCGCGTCGGCGAGCCAGATCTGCGATTTGTAACGAGGTTTGGCGAAGGCCGCGTCGGGCTTGCGGGGGTCGTCCTCCTCGATGCGGGTCAGGACGAACGCGGCGCGGGTGCCGTCCGGGCTGACCTGCGGGTCGGAAGGGAACACCAGGGGCAGCAGGCTCTCGGGCCCGGGGGTGGGTTGCGTCATGCCCCACAGTCAAGCACAGCTGCCCCCCGGGACGAAACGGAAGCGCTCCCAAAATGTCGTCCAGGCGGGACGCGAGCCGCATCCGGGGGTTCATGATCGCTGGCTAAAGAGAAAGTGGAACGGGTCTTTCTATTTCCAAACGCGTTTCCCTTACGCTGATCTTACCCGGCCCCCCACAGGCCCACGTTCCTGTCGCCAGCCCACCGAACGCTGACGAACGGAACTCATGCTGTCTCCATTCACCCCCCCTTCCACACGGCCCCGTCAATCCGAACTGGCGCCTGCCGCCCCACCATCCCTGGAGGTCTTCACATGCAAGAACTGTCCTGCACCTGGGTTCCCGGCACCTTTGACGTCGTCCGACTCAAGATTTCCGGCCGCACCATCGAAATGACCAGCACGCACCTCGCCCGCCTGTTCGGCAAGCAGGCCCTGCACGACCTGTACCTCAAGGGCAGCGCGAAACTCAAACTCGACGCCCAGCAGGTCGCCCTGCTCAGCTGAAGCCCCCGCCGCTCCCGGTCAGGCCCCCTCGCATGAGTGGGGCCTGACTCCTGTGCCGGGGCGCACCTTCACGTGCGGGCGCTAGCATCCGCGCATGACCACCACCACACCGGGCGGGGCGCTGCAGGCCCTGATGGCCGACCTGAAAGTCCTCACCGACCTCGAGTCCCCCTCGACCGACCCGGCCGCCATCCAGCGCGTCATGGACGTCGTCGAGGGCTGGGCGCGCGACCTCGGCGCCGAGACGCACGCCCTGGGCGGCGGCACCCGCGTGTTCCGCTTCGGCGTGCAGCCCGGCGCGGCCGACCGGCCCGTGCTGATCCTCACGCACGCCGACACCGTCTGGCCGCACGGCACGCTGGAGGACATGCCCTGGCGCGTGGACGGCGACCGCCTGCACGGCCCCGGCACGTACGACATGAAGGCCGGGATCGTGGGCCTGTTCCACGCCCTGCGCGCCCTGAACGGCCAGTGGCCCCGCGGCGGCGTGACCGTCCTGCTGTCCCCCGACGAGGAGATCGGTAGTCCCAGCAGCCGCGAGCACATCGAACGCGCCGCGCACGACTCCCGCGTGGCGCTGGTCGTCGAACCGCCTGTCGCCGATACCCACGCTCTCAAGACCGGCCGCAAGGGCACCGGCAGCTACACGCTGACCTTCACCGGCGTCGCCAGCCACGCCGGGAACAAACCCGAAGAAGGCGCCAGTGCTGTAACGGCCGCCGCGCAGGCCACCCTGGATCTCCAGGCCCTCGCCCGCCCGGACCAGGGCACCACGGTCAGCGTCGGCCTGATCCGCGGCGGCAGCGCCGTGAACGTCATCCCCGCGCACGCCACGCTGGAGATCGACCTGCGCGTCAGCACCCTCGCGGAGGCCGGGCGGGTGGACGCCGCCGTACGCGCCTGGACGCCGCATGATCCCCGCGTGGCCGTCCGCATCGACGGCGGCCTGAACCGCCCTCCCTTCGAGCAGAGCGCAGGCACCCTGGCCCTGTTCGAGCAGGCGCGCGCCGTGGCGCAGGACCTGGGCTTCGACCTCACGCACGCCGTGGTCGGCGGCGGCAGCGACGGGAACTTCACCGCCCCGATCATCCCCACCCTGGACGGCCTGGGCGCCCCCGGCGACGGCGCGCACGCCCAGCACGAACACGTCCGCCTGGACCGCTGGCCCGACCACGTGCGCCTGCTGACCGAACTGCTCCGCCGCGTCTGAGCGCACCGGCGTCCGGCTGCACCCCGTGGTCGGTCTGGGGGTACGCTGGGGGCATCATGAGGTTCTCTTCGTTCGCGGTGGAGTCGGGTGGGCAGGGGCCAGAGGTGCGCGTGTGGGGCGCGGCGGACGTGCTGGCGGTGTCCGCGCCGCTGCCCGGGGTGCTGCGGGTGCGCCTCTGTCCGGAGGCGCGGGCGAACACGCTGGGCTTCCCGCGCCTGGGTCTGAAGGCCAGTTTCGCCCGGCGGCCCGATCTGCCCCAGGGTGCCCTCGTGACCGCCGAGGAGGACGGGGACGACCTGCTCGTGAGCGGCGCGGGGTTGACCCTACGGCTGGACCGCCGGTCCGGCGCGTGGCGGGTCCTGACCGGCAGCGGCGAGTCGCAGCGCGTGCTCGTCCAGGCGCACGGCTGGTCCGGTGAGGCCCCCACGCAGCGTCCCGCGCTGGACGCCGAGCGCTTCAACCTGCGCCGCACGCGCCTGAACCTGGACGCCCCGGACGGCGCGATGTACCTGGGTTTCGGCGAGCGGGTGGGCCCGCTGGACAAGCGCGGGATGCACCTGACGTTCTGGAACACCGACTGCTTCCCGCACCATACCGAGACGGACCCGCTGTACGTGTCGGTGCCGTTCACGACGGTGCTGCAGGACGGCCGGGCGCACGGGGTGTTCGTGGATGAACCCTGGCGGATGGAGGTGGACGTGGCGCGCGCCCACCCCACCGAGCTGCGCTGGGCGTCCTCGGGGCCGGAACTGGACGTGTACGTGCTGGCGGGCCCGCGCCCGGCGGACGTGCTGCGCCGTTACGCGGACCTGACCGGGTACGCGCCCATGCCGCCGCTGTGGGCGCTGGGGGCCGCGCAGAGCCGCTGGGGGTACCGCACGGCGGACGACCTGCGCGGCGTCATCCAGGGCTACCGGGACCGAGGGTTGCCGCTGGACAGCGTGTACGTGGATATCGACTACATGGATGCGTACAAGGTCTGGACGGTGAGCGGCGCGAACTTCCCGGACCTGCGCGCGTTCGTGAAGGAGGCGGGCGCGCAGGGCGTGAAGCTCGTGCCGATCGTGGATCCCGGCGTGAAGCTGGAGGCCGGGTACGACGTGTACGAGGAGGCCGCGCGGGGCGATCATCTGGTCCGCACGGCGCGTGGGGACGTGCTGGTCGGGGAGGTCTGGCCGGACCCGGCGGTGTTCCCGGACTTCACGCGGCCCGAGGTGGTCGCGTGGTGGGCCGGGCGGCACAAGGTCTTCGCGGACGCCGGGATTCAGGGGCAGTGGAACGACATGAACGAACCCGCGTGCTTCAGCCTGCGCCAGCCGCGCGAGACCGAGGGCAAGACCCTCCCGTACGACGCGCGCCACGGCACCCGCACACACCTGGAGGTCCACAACGCGTACGCGAACGGCATGAGCGAGGCCAGCCGCCTGGGCTACGCGAAGTTCAGCCCGCAGATCCGCCCGTGGGTGCTGACCCGCGCCGGGTACGCCGGAATCCAGCGGCATGCGACCGTCTGGACCGGGGACAACACCGCCACGTGGTCGCACCTGGCCCTGAGCCTCCCGATGATCCAGGGCCTGGGCTTGAGCGGCATTCCGTTCGCGGCGGCGGACGTGGGCGGCTTCGCGGGGGACACCACCGGGGAGCTGCTGGCCCGCTGGTACCAGGCGGCGGTCGGGTACGCCTTCCTGCGCAACCACGCGGCGCTGGGCACCGCCGATCAGGAACCCTGGCGCTTCGGGGAGGCCGTCACGGACGTGATCCGGGCCGCGCTGGAGTTGCGCTACCGGCTGCTGCCGCACCTGTACACGCTGGCCTGGGCCGCAACCCGCACGGCCCTGCCCGTCATGCGCCCGCTGGCGCTGCACTGGCCCGCCGACGAGGACGCCGCGCGCGAGGACACCCAGTACCTGCTCGGCGAGGGCCTGCTGGTCGCGCCGGTCCTGCGGGCCGGGCACCGGCGGCGGCTGGTGTACCTCCCGGCGGGGCGCTGGGCGGCCGTGTTCAACCTGGCGCAGTTCGGCCCCGTCCACGCGGGCGGGCAGCACGTCGTCGCGGACGCGCCGCTGGACACGCTGCCGCTGTACCTGCGCGCCGGGACGGCCCTGCCGGTCACGGAGGCCGCGCCGCACACCACTTCGGCCCGCTGGGGGCGCCTGTCGTGGCTGGTGCACGCCGCCCCCGACGGGTTCGTGGGTCAGCTGTTCGAGGACGCCGGGGACGGTCCCGCCGGGGGTCGCCTGACACGGCTGGTCGGGGAGCGGCAGGGCGCGCGTCTGACCATCCGCCGCGAGGCCGAGGGGGACATCGGCAGTTTCGAGCAGCGGGAGACCCTGCACGTCCTGGGGCTCGGGCATGTCCGCGCCGTGCAGGGTGCGGCCAGCTTCGCGTACGAGGACGGCGTGCTGCGCCTGACCCTCCCAGCCCGCTGTCAGACCGTCACCCTGGATCTCGACGAGGACGACGAGGAACCGGGCGAGGTGGACGCCCTCCCGGTGGACTGATTGTGACGACTCCCGACCCCGTGACCGAGCGCATCGAGGCCCTGACGGACTGGCGTGGCGACACCCTGCGCTGCGTCCGCACCCTGATCCGGGCGGCGCTGCCCGGCGTGCAGGAGAGGGTGAAGTGGGCCAAGGCCACCTCGCCCGGCGTGCCGGTCTGGGAGCATGCGGGCGTCGTGTGTACCGGCGAGTCCTACGCGCGGGCAGTGAAGCTCACGTTTCCGCGCGGGGCCAGCCTGCCCGACCCGGCCGGGCTGTTCAACGCCAGCCTGGACGGGAACGCCCGCCGCGCCATCGACCTGCCCGAGGGGGCCACGCTGGACGAGGCGGCCTTCCGCGACCTGATCCGGGCCGCCGCCGCCGCGAACGAGCAGGCGCAGGCGGCCCGGAAGAAGCCCCGCCGGACCTGACCGTTCAGGTCGTGCAGGTCAGGCGGTGCGGGCGGCGTGCCGGACGCGGATGGCGAACAGCGCGGCGATCAGGTACTTGATCACGACGTCCGCAAAGATGATCTGCGCGATCTGCGCGGGCGGCATGTCGCCCCAGAAGGCCAGCAGGTTGAACAGCACGCTGTCCAGCGGGACGCTCACGGCGTTGCTGGCCAGCACCCGGGTCCACCAGCTGCGCCCCATGAGCCGCTGGTACACGGCGGTGTCCGCGAGTTCCCCGGCCAGGATCGCCAGGAAGCTGGCGCCCACGAAGCGCCACGGGGTGCCCGTGAGCAAGGCGACGACCGTGTTCACGATCAGCGCCGCCGCGATGGCGATGTACACGGCGTTCAGGCCGCCCGCGCGGTGGATGCGGTCGCGCAGCGTGAACACGGCCGCGAAGAAGATCGTGCCGACACTGAGCAGGCCGTACACCGGCAGCGGAATGAAGGTGTTCAGCGTCAGGTTCGCCAGCAGGATGCTCAGGGCGTACAGGGCGATCAGCAGCAGCGGCAGCGCCGCCTTGGATGGGGTGGACATGAAAAACCTCTGGAAACCCGGGATCGACAGGACAGGTCAAGCGGGACGAGACGGAACGGGGAAGGCGGGCAGGCGCCGGCACGCCGGGGCCAGTCGCCCAGCATAGCGTCACACGGACTGCGGTTGACCGGTGGGTTCCAACCAGTTGCTCTGAACGGACGTGACTCGCAGAGCGGCCGTCCAACGTGCCTGCAAAGAGGATGGGGAGAGACGCGGCGCCTGTGAAGCCGGCGACGGCGTGGGGCTCAGCGGCGGCGCATGAAGCCCAGCCGGGAGCGCAGGGCGGTGGCGGGCGTGGCCGGGGGGAGGTTGATCTCGTATTCGCGCAGGGCAGCCTGGAGCCAGTCGGGCGCCCCACCCTGCTCGAGCAGCTCGTGGCGGGGAATCCACTCGGCGGCGCTGAGCTGCGCCGCGTCGACCTCCAGAATGCCGGCGCTGTACTCGGTGCCGAAGATCAGGTGCAGCCGGGCGTCGGCGCGGCTGCCGGGCAGGCTGCGCGCGGCGTACGAGCCGACCAGGCGCAGGTCGCCGACGACCAGTTTGACCTGCTCGCGGATCACGCGGCGCAGGTGCAGTTCGACCGGGTTGCTGCCCGGGTCGGCGTTGAGGATCAGGCCGGGCAGGCCCTGCGCGCCGGGCTGGAGGGGCGCGAGGGGCCGGGTGATCAGGTAGGCGCCCTGGTGGTGGATCAGGGCGAAGGCACCCACCTGATAGGCGGTCTGGGTCTGTTCGGTGATTGGCATGGTCTGGAGCCCTCCTGTGTGGCGTGGGGCCGAGCTGTGAAAAATTTTACGGCTTCGCGTGCGGCGTCGCCTGCCCCTCTCGGGGGGATGGTCCGGGGCGTACCCCGTCGGTGCATGGGGACCAGGCAGACTCCGGTGGACTGGTGAGTCCGTTCAGGCCCAGCAGGCGCGACTCGGAGCGCGGTCCTGCCGGGGGGAAGCGAGACGGGTTCCGGGCGTGGGTGGCCCGACCGGTGCCGTCGCGACCGGCCAGCGAACCGAACGGAACCCGTGTCATCTGACTGGATAGCACGCCAGCCGCTTAAGATCGAACCAGTTTCCCGTCACCTGTCCATTCGGGGGAGGGGCGCGGCGATCACCTGCGCCTCCAGATGGGCGGCCAGGGCCAGCAGCGCCGGGTCATGCGCCGGGTTCGTCCAGGCCGGGGACTGCACGAGCAGCAGTGACGTGACCTGCGCCGGATCGGGCAGCGCGTCACCCGGACGCCCCTGCCGGGTCAGGGTCACGCGGTCCAGGACCGCGGGGGGCAGCAGGTCACGGATCTCGGTGTGCGTGCGCGCCAGGTCGAAACCCTCCGCGACGGGCAGGTCCGCGTGCCAGTCCGGGTACAGAGTCGTGACGGTGCGGATCAGCCCGCGCGCCAGCCCCAGGCCCACCCAGTTGCCGGGGCGCACGCGTGCGGGGTCGCCGCTGCGACTGGCCAGGTCATGGTGCGAGTCGAGGTTCAGCACGTCCAGGCCCGGATACTGTTCCAGCCACGTCCAGGCGTCCGCGTGGCTGAGGGTCACGAACGCCGGGACGCCCGCATACGCGCGCAGGGCCTCCCAGCCGGGGTACAGCGGGAAGTCCGCGTCCAGCGCCGCCCAGTCTGCCGGCCCGGCACCACGCTCCGGTGCGGCGCCGCCCCGCCGCCGCGCGCGGTCCACCCACGCGCCGTACCGGTCAGCGTCGAGGTCGCGGGTGCCCCAGACCGGCGCGTCGAACACCAGTTCCCGCGTGCCGGAGAAGGCGTCCCAGTCGATACTTAGCAGCACGCCCCCAGCTTACGCGGACGGAGCGGGGGCGGCCAGCCGCAGCTGGCAACCGCCCCCGTCCCTCCCTGTTACCCGAGGCGAATCACGTAGGACACGGTGGCCGGCTCGCGCACGAAGCCCAGGCGGTCGTTGATGGCCAGCATGGGCGCGTTGTCGCTGGCGTTGTCGGTGCGGATGGCGGGGGCCCCGTGGGTGCGGGCGGCGCGGATCGCGGCGAGTTTCAGCGCCGTGGCGACACCCTGCCCACGCCAGGGGCGGGTCACGCCGGTCAGGCCGGTGAGCAGGTCCGGGCTGGCGCCGCTGCGGAAGCAGGCGGTCTGACCGATCCAGGTCCCGTCCACCTCGGCGATCAGGTACGCGTCCGGCAGGAGGCCGGGGTCGCCCAGCACCGCGTCCTCGAACACGGCGCGGCTCAGGGGCGTGGCGGGTTCGGCGCGGGGAACGTCCTGCCGCACGTCGCTCATCAGGGCGTGCAGACGACCCGTGAGCTCTGGCGTTCCGGCCGCGCGCAGTTCGGTCAGCGAGCGGATGCGGACGCCCCGGGCGCGCACGCGGTCTTCCAGGGGGGCATACGGGCTCGGGTCGAAATCCGGGACGCTCAGGGTGGACATGAAGTACCGCCTGTCCCCGCGAAAGCCCCGGCGCGTCAGGAACCCCGGCGCGACCGGGTGATCCTCGCGCGCCAGGATGCGGGCGGACTCGGCGCCCCGCGCGCGCAGCCCGGCGTCCAGTGCCGTCCAGAGGGCCGCGCCGACCCCGCGTCCCTGCGCGCCCGGCGCGACCGCCAGATCCAGCCCGTAGCGGCGCGGGTGGAACGAGCCGGGATTCTGGTGGTACCCGGCCACGCCCAGCACCTCGGCCCCGGCCCGCGCCACGAGCGCTGCCCACCCGTGGCCCCAGTCCTGCTGCTCCTGCATCTGGCGGCGGTATTCCCCGCCGGTCAGGGGCTCGTGCGGGTTCGCGCCGGTCAGGATGGCGGCCGCCGCGTCCCACTCGTGCGCCGCCAGCGGGGTCACGGTGATCATTCTGTCAGACCCCCGCGTTTCATCTCGATCCACGCGACGCGCGGCCGGAAGCCGAGGCGCTCGTTCAGGGCCAGCATGGGCCGGTTCGTGGTGGCGTTCCCGGTCCAGACCTCCCGCGCGCCCAGGTCCCGTGCCACGCGCAGCGCGGCCACCTTCAGGGCCAGGGCCAGTCCCTGGCGCCGCCAGTCGCGGTGCGTGCCGGTCAGGCCGGTGTTTAGGCGCCCCGGCTGGTCGTCCTCCTGTTCCAGTTCGGACAGCGCGGCGACGCTGCCGTCCGGCGTGACGGCCAGCAGCGTGCCGCGCGGCAGGAAGCGCGGGGACGCCAGCCGCTGCCGGAAATCCTCGGGGCTGACCGGCGTGGCGGGCGCGGTGCGCGGCACGTCCGCCCGGGCAGCCAGGAAGCCGTGGTAGTACGCGTCCCTCGCGGCATCCTCACCCAGTTCGGCGCTGAGGTCGGCGTAGCTGACGATCCGCACCCCGGCGGGCAGCGGCGCGCGGGTGGCCCAGGCGTCCGCGTCGAAGTCCGCCATGTCCAGCACGTTGTCGAAGAAGCGCATCACCTCGGTGAAGCCCCGCGTCTCCAGGAAGTGCAGGCTGGCGGGCTCGTCCTCGTACGCGCCGGCCAGCACCTCGCGCGCGCCGCGGTCCTCCAGGTGCGCGGTGAGCGTCCCGGCCAGCGCCGCGCCCACGCCCTGCCGCCGGTGCCCGGGGTGCACGCCGATCTCGGCGTGGTAGCGGTCCGGGTGGAACATCCCGCCGAACTGCATGGCCGACGCCACCCCCAGCACCTCGCCCGCCCGGTCGGCCACCCACAGCGCCACGTGCAGGCCCAGCGGGTGGGTGCGCAGCGAGTGGAGGTGGTGTTCCAGCGCCGTGACGCTCAGGGGGTGCCGGGGATTCACGGCCGTCATCAGGTCGGCCAGCGCCGCGTGGTCGGCGGCCGTGGCGGCGCGCACGGTGAAGGTCGGCGTGACGGAAGAGGCGTTCACGCCAGCTCCTCGGGCACCGGCACCGGGCGGCGCTCGCCCGTCACGGGGTCCAGGTGCAGTTCGTAGCGGCTGCGGGTCGGGCCGCGCCGGAAGCCCAGCGCGCGGTTCATGCCCAGCATCGCCTTGTTGGGCGGGTCGTTGAACGTGCGGATCTCGCCGCCCCCGGCGGCGGCCAGGGCGCGCATCGCGGCGACCTTCAGGGCTTTGGCCACGCCCCGCCCACGGTCCTCGCGGCGCACGCCGGTCATGCCGATGACATAGAAGCCCGCCGGGTTGCGCATCAGGGTGCTGTAGCCCACGTACGGACCGGTCTGCGGGTCGTTCACGTCCGGGCGCACCGCCACGAATGACAGCTCGTGGCTGAAGGTCGGGTCGTCCAGTTCCTGCTTCACCCACGCCTCGAAGGGGCGCCGCGTGAGCGCCTGGCCCATCGGCACGTCCTGGAAGAGGCGCCAGTCGAGTTCCCACAGGCGCCGGTCCCGCGCCGGGTCGCCCGCCAGGTCCGCCACCGAGCGCAGCTGCACCCCGCCCTGCGCCACGGCGGTCATCAGGTCGTCGAACGCGCTCAGGTCGGCGTCGGCCGTGTGCAGGCGCGACTCGTAGCGGTCCCAGGTGCGCACGTAGCCCCGCGCGGCCAGGAACGCCCGGCCCGGCGCGTCGCGGTCCTGATCGCTGAGCATGGTGCGGATGTCCTGCGCGCCCCGGGCCCGCAGGACATCCATCAGCGCGCCGTACAGCGCCGTTCCGACGCCCTGCCCGCGGGCGTCCGGGTGAACGGTGATCCCGCCGAAGTAGCGCCACTCCTCGAAGGCGAAATCGTCATGTCCGATCTGCCCCGCGCCCACGATGCGGCCCGCCTGTTCGGCCACCAGCTCCAGGCGGTACAGGCCCGGGTCGTGCGCGGCGTCCCAGACGCTCAGGAGGTCCGGGGTGACCGGCCAGTCGGGATCGGCGGCGTTCAGGACCGCCGCCACACCGGGAAAATCGTCGGGTTTGCGCGGTTCGCGCAGCGTGAAGGGCTGTGGGGCGGTCATGCGCCCATCATGCGGGCCGCCCGGCACGGGCCGCATCCGCCAGCACGCCTACGCCGTTTCCACACCCCCGGCGTGTCAGCGGGGCCGCTTGAAGCCGCATCCGCTGCTCACGTGGTCCGCGCCGCCCGAAGGGCAAGGGCGAGCAGCGGCAGGCGGCGCATGCGAAGCCGCGTACCCGGGGCGTGCCCCACGCGGTGACGCGCGCGCGGGCCTATGCTGGGCGGATGAGTGACGGACTGAAACTGCTGCTGATCGTGCCGCACCCGGACGACGAGGTGTACGGCGCGTCCGGCACCCTGATGGGGCACCTGGAGGCCGGGTCGCCCTGCGGGCTGGTGACCCTGACGCGCGGCGAGGCGGGCCGCACGCTGGGCCTGTGCGACACGCCCGAGGAACTGGCGCGCATGCGCGAGGTGGAACTCGCCGCGTGCCTGGAGGTCATCGGGCTGACCACGCCCGGGGCGCAGGCGGGCGGCAGTGTCTTCGAGCACCACCGCTTCCCGGACAAGTACCTCAAAGATCAGCCCATGGAGGCCCTGACCGAGGTGGCGCGCGAGGCGATGGTGCGTCTGCGGCCCGAGGTGGTGCTGACCTTCCCCCCGAACGGCAGCAACGGCCACCCGGACCACGTGACCACGCACCGCGCCGTGAAGGCCGCCTGGGACGCCCTGCCCGAAGGCGAGCGGCCCCGGCTGTGGTACTACGCGTCGGACACGGCCCCGGAGAACGAGGCGCTGCGCGCCGAGTGGCTGCCGCCGAACGTCCGGCACGACGTGACGCCCTTCATCGTGCGTAAGCTCCAGGCCATCGCCTGTCACCGCACGCAGGCGCTGAGCACCGTGGACTTCATCCGCAAGTTCCCGCAGCGCGTGACCGAGGAAACCTTCCACGAGGTGAGGTAGGCGGGGCGCCCCGGCCCCGCATCCCTACTCCCAGTCGCCGACCGGGATGAACTCCACGTTCTCGCCCTCGGTCGCCGTGACCCGGTAACTGCGGTCAAAGCGCACGAGCAGTTCACCCCGGTCGAAGTGCTGCGGGCTCACGACCGGTTTGCGGAAGAGGTACGTGCCGTCGTCGTCGACGCCGATGTGCGCGCCCTTGGTGAAGCGGAACTCCACGACCTCTCCGTGGGGGCGGGTGCGGACGCGCACGCGGTACGTCTGCGGGTCGTCCTGTTTCACGTTCGGATTGGCGGGCGCTTTGCGGAACAGGTTGAACACGGGGTGAACCTCCGGAGGGCAGGATAGCGCCGCCCCCCGTTCAGGGGCGACGTGTGAGGTTTTTCGCGTTCAGGATGGCGTGGACGGATTTCACCGTGCCCAGCGGGTCTTCCGGACGGACCGGGCAGTATGAATTCTGTGTGGAACTGCTTCCTACTCTGGCCAGAGATGGGAGAGGGAGCCGCAGACCACCATGACCTGCTGACCACCTGGCGCCGCATGCTGCTGTGGGGGCTGCCGGCCGTGCAGGGGTCCGTGGTGCTCGCGCTGCTCCTGGGCCGGGGGGACACCTGGGACCGGCTGATCGACCCGTGGCTGTACCTCGCCATGAGCAGCGTGTTGGTGCTCAGCTGGCTGGCCACCCGGTACCGCTGGAGGCCGCTGCGGCAGGTGACGACGCTGCTCACGGCCGGCAGCGCGGTCTTCCTGAACGTGAAACTGCTGCTGATCGCGCTGCTGCTCGAACCGCAGTTCCTGCTGCCCGAGCTGCTCGAGACCCTGGTGTGGTTGCCCGCCGTCATCACCTGGACGATGCTGACCGACCTGTCGCGCCCGGTGCGGCGCGTCCTGAACTGGATGATGGCGGGCGTGCTCGCCTCCAGCGTGCTCGTGGTGCTGCGGCCCGTCCTGGGCGGCGCGGCGCTGAACGTCGACGCCCTGCGCGCCCTGATCCAGATCAATCTGGCGGCGCTGGTCAGCCTGTACGGCGCGTCGTACTTCCTGCGGCGCAGTGACCTGCTGGGCCGCGCGCGGGGAGAGCAGAGCGTCCTGCGGGAACTGGTGTACACCGACCTGCTGACCGGCCTGCCGGGCCGCGTGCGCCTGAACGAACACCTGCGGGAACTCACGGTGCGGGGCGAGCCGTTCGCGCTGCTCGTCGTGGACGTGGACGCCTTCAAGGTCGTGAATGACACGCTGGGACACGCGGCCGGTGACGAACTGCTGCGGGGCGTGGCGCAGGAACTTCAGCGGCTGGCCCCGGCCGGCAGCGGCGTGTACCGCCTCAGCGGCGACGAGTTCGTGCTGCTGCTGCCCGGCGCGGACGACCACGCCGCGCAGTGGGAGGCGCGGCGGCTGCTGACGCACGTCCCCACGCGGCCCAGCCTGCAGGTGGGCATGGACATCACCCTCAGCATCGGCCTGAGTGTCTACCCCGAGGACGCCACCGAACCCGAGGAGCTGCTGCGGCACGCCGACAGCGCCATGTCCGCCGTGAAGTGCGCGGGGCGGCGGCAGGTGCGCCGCTACCAGCCGCAGCAGGACGCCGCCACCGAGCGCTTCCAGGTGCTGGCCCGCGACCTGAGCCTCGCCCTGACCCGGCAGGAGCTGACGCTGCGCTTCCAGCCGGTGTTCCGCCTGCGGGACCTGAAGCCCGTCAAGGCCGAGGCGCTGCTGCGCTGGACGCACCCGCAGCTGGGCGCCGTCTCGCCCGGGGAGTTCATCCCGGTGGCCGAGCGGGTGGGGCTGATCGCCCCGATCGGCGCGTGGGTGCTGCGCGAGGCCTGCCGGTCGGCGCGGCACTGGGGCGGCGCGACCGTCAGCGTGAACGTCAGCGCCGTGCAGCTCCTGCAGGCCGAGTTCCCGCAGGTCGTGCAGAGCGCCCTGCACGACACGGGGCTGCCCGCCAGTCAGCTGGAACTGGAACTCACGGAGACCGCCGCACTGTACGAGGATGAGCGCGCCGCGCGCACCCTGCGGGAGCTGCGCGCCCTGGGCGTGGGCCTGAGCATCGACGATTTCGGCTCGGGGTACTCGAACCTGTCGCGCCTGCGGGCCCTGCCCATCACGGGCGTGAAACTCGACCGGTCCTGCATCCAGGACCTGCCGGGTGGCCCGGGGGGCGACTTCGCGCGGGCGCTGCTGGAGGCCGTGCTGGGCCTGACCCGGCACCTGCCGCTGGACCTGACCGCCGAGGGCATCGAGCACGAGGCGCAGCTCGCGACGCTGCGGGACCTGAACTGCCCCCTCGGGCAGGGGCACGGGCTGTCCCATCCCCTGACGGAGCAGGAGTGGCGGGCGCTGCTGGGCCGCTGGGACGACTTCAGGTCGGTGGGCGCCGCCGCGTCCTGACCCGGCTTCCGGGCGTGGGAGGGGCCGGTCAGGAGCCGGTCCCGAGAAACTCGACCTGCACGCCGCTCTCGTCCGCGGCGCGCCGGGCGTGGTGCAGCTGGGCCTGCGCGGCGGGCCGCAGGGCGCGCTCGGGGCGCTGCCACAGCGCCTGCGCGACGCGGCTGGCGCGCCGCACGAGCAGCACCTCGCCCGGCAGGGCCAGCCCCACGGCAGCCAGCAGGGCCTGGGCGCTGGGCGGCACCTCGGAGGTCAGGTCCAGTGGCACGTGCGCCGTGACGCGCTCGCCGGGGCGGCGCAGGCTGACGCGCGCCTCGGGCTGGGCGGGGCGCTGCTCGATCAGCACGTCGGAGCGCGTGTTCAGCAGCCCGACGCTGCCGGTGCCGCGCCGGGCGTCGTTGGCGAGGTCATGCGCGTTCTGCATGTGCCGGCGGGTGCGGGGGGCGTACACCACCCGCAGGGTCACCCCGCGCGCCAGGGCCTCGGCCTGCACCTCGCGGGCGTCCTCGTCCAGCAGCGCCGGTCCGCGCCCCCGCCCGACCGAGGCGATCACCGCCTGATTGTCGGTGTGCACCGTCAGCGGCTCCCCGGCAGGGGCGGCCCGCACGGCCTCCAGCACGGCGCGCACCTCGGCGGCGTTGTTGTCCGGTGCGTGCAGCTGCCCCTGGAAGCGCGCCGGGAGCGTGCCGGGGCGCAGCAGCACCAGTCCCCAGCCGCCCACGCCGCGCGCAAGGCCGTCGGGACCGGTCTGTTCCTGCCAGCTGGCATCCACGAACGCCTGATTCACGCGGGGGGACCTCCGGGAGGTGGGAGAGAGGGCGGAGGCCGGGAGCTCCTGAGGCGCAGTGTGCCCCGCCGGTCCGGCCCGGTCGGTGAGGGTTCCCCCTGCGGCTCGCAGCATGCCGCGCGGGGCGCGCCGCGCGAATCGGCCACCCGGCTTACGCCTGGAGCAGGCCGGCCGGCGCGTCAGTCCAGGGTGGTGTCCAGCGCGTGCGAGAGCACCTGCCGCGCCAGCCGGTGCAGACTGCGCGGATCGAACTCCCCGGCCTCCAGGCGGCGCAGCAGCTCGGGCTGCAGATGGGCGTCCCGCGCCAGCTGCGCCAGCGGAATGCCGAGCAGGCGGCGGCGCGCGCCCAGCTTCACGCCTCCCGGGAAGGTCACGGTGTCCATGCGCCATGATGCCCGGACCCGCGCGCGAAGAATGGGATACTGACACCATGACCCACGCTGACCCCGCCAGCCTCGACATCCTCGACCTGTACCGTCAGGCCGGCGCGTACCACGAGGGGCACTTCCTGCTTGCCTCGGGCCGCCACAGCCCCAAGTTCCTGCAGAGCACCACCGTCCTCCAGCACCCGCAGTACACCGAGCAGATCGGCCGCGCGCTGGCCGGGGCGCTGCGCGGCGCGGGCATCGACGCGCAACTCGTCATCGGGCCCGCCATGGGCGGCGTCGTCCTCGCGTACGAAACCGCCCGGCACTACGGCACCCGCGCGATCTTCGCCGAGAAGGACGGACAGGGCGGCATGAAGATCCGCGAGGCCTTCACCGTCGCCCCCGGCGAGACCTTCGTCGCGGTCGAGGACGTCCTCACGACCGGCGGGAGCGTCCTGAAGGCCGTGCGCGCCGCCGAGGCCGCCGGGGGCCGCTGCGTGGGCATCGCGTGCATCGTGGACCGCCGCGCCGACGGCGGCGACCTCCAGGGCTACCCCCTGGTGTCCCTCACCCGACTGGTGTTCGACACCTACCCCCCGGACGCGGTGCCCGAATGGCTCGCGGCCCTGCCGCTGCAGGAGATCTGAGCCGTTGCACCTGACCGCCGGGCGCGGCATCAGGGATGCGCGTCGCCGGGCGGCGGACCGGGCGTGACAGGCGGCCCGGCCCGCCGCGCCTCGATCAGGGCCAGGAACGCGTCGGCCACGCGGGGATCGAAGTGCGTGCCCCGGCGCGCGCGGATCTCCGCGACCGCCCGCTCGTGCGGCCACGCCTCCTTGTACGGGCGCGGATGGGTCAGGGCGTCGTACACGTCGCACACCGCGAAGATGCGCGCCGCCAGCGGAATCTGCTCGCCGCGCAGCCCGTCCGGGTAGCCGCTGCCGTCCCAGTGCTCGTGGTGGTGCCGGATGACGTCCAGCGTCGCCGGTAGCAGCCCCTGGAGCCGGTGGGCGATGTCGTGCCCGCGCGCCGCGTGGTGCTGCATGACCACCCACTCCTGCTCGTCGAGCGGGCCGGGCTTGAGGAGGATCGCGTCGGGAATCGCCAGCTTCCCGATGTCGTGCAGGGACGCGCCCTGTTCCAGCGCGTGCAGCGCCGTCTCGTTCAGGCCCAGCTGCGTGCCCAGCTGCTCGGAGAGCGCCACGACCCGCGCGGTGTGCCCGGCGGTTTCCAGGTCGCGTTCCTCCAGCGCCGCGCCCAGCGCCAGCAGGCCGCCCTGCACGGCGTGGCGCAGCTGCTCGAGCGCCGCCTGCTGCTCGAAGGTGTGGCCCAGCCGGGACGCGAGCGCCTCGGTCAGGCGCCGCGCCTGCGGGGTGATCACGCGCCACTCGAAGTGCAGCAGGCTGATCACCCCCATCAGCCGCCCGCCGTAACGGACGGGAACCATCAGCACGCTCTTCAGACCGGCGTCCAGCCAGGCGGTCAGGACGTGCGCCTCGGCCGGGTAGTCGTTGCTCCAGCGGGCCTCGCTGCTCCCGAGCACCTCGGCCGTCAGGCCGCGCTGCCCCGTGAACGGACGCCCCAGCAGGGCCCGCAGGCCCGGCGGCACCTGTCCCGCGAGGTGCGTCAGGGTGAAGGTGTCTGCCGCCCCCTGGCGGCTCAGGTACGCGCTGGCGTGGAACCCCAGCACGTCCCGCGCCAGCCCCAGGCCCTCCTCCAGCACCGCCTGCGGCGTGGCGAGCTGCTCCAGGCGGCTGGTGAACTCGTCCACGCTGGCGCCCAGCCGGGTATCCCCCGTGACCTGGGCGCGCTGCTGCTCCTTGTGCTCGTACATGGCGGCGTCGGCCAGGGCCAGCACCCGGTCCAGGGACGTGACGGTCGTAACCGGCGCGACCCCCACCGCGAAGGGCGGCAGCGCCTCGCCGGGCAGGTGCAGCTGCGCCGACACGCCCGCCAGGAGAGCCTCGGTCTCCTCCGGGCTGTGGCCCGGCAGCAGCAGTGCGAACTCGTCGCCGCCCAGCCGGGCCGTGGCGCCCCCGGCGGGCTGCGCGGCGCGCAGGGCGTCGGCCACCCGGGTCAGGTACGCGTCCCCGGCGCCGTGCCCGCCCAGGTCGTTGATGGCCTTGAGCCGGTTGAGATCCACCACGGCCACGCTGAGCGGCCCGGCCGCCTGCGCCAGCGTGAACTGCCGGGTCAGGCCACGCCGGTTCCACAGGTTCGTCAGTGGATCGCGTTCCTCCCGTTCCCGCTGCCGCTGCGCCTGCGCGTGCCACGCACTCGCCTCCGCCAGCGTGCGCTGCAGCCGCACCGAGAGCAGCGCGGCGGTGGCCAGGGCGCCCAGCGCCGTCAGGGCGGTCAGCAGGAGCGTGAGGTCCTGACCGGTCTCGACGGTGCGGATCTCGGTGTCGCGCGCCGCGCGCAGCTGCGCGCGCAGCGCCCGCAGGGCCGGTTCGACCTGCGCGTCGTCCAGCTGCGCCGCCGCGCCCCACGCGCCCTGGTCGGCCAGCGGCAGCAGCCGCTGCGTCACGTCCGCGTACGCGTCGACTTGCGCGCCCAGCGCGCCACTCCAGGGATCGTGCGGGTGCAGGTGCGTGAGCAGCAGATCCTGCCGGCTCAGCTGCCGCAGCTGCCCCGACAGGCGGCGCAGGTCGTCCAGGCTGGCCTGCGCCTCGGCCCGCAGGGCGGCGCGCTGCTCCGGGGGCGCGGCCGGCACCGGCATGCGGGCGTGCCAGTGCGCCGCGCTCAGGGTGAACGCGGCGGCGCGGGTGTCGGCCAGGATCAGCAGGCTGCGCTGGTGCCGGGCGACGTCCTGGATGACGACGGCGCTCAGCGCGGCCGACAGCAGGGTCAGACTGAGCAGCGCGTACTGCCACGCGGGCGCGCCGCGCACGCTGCCCCGCAGGACGCTGCGCCAGGCGGCGCGGCGGTTGGCAGGGGGCGGGCGCATGTCTCCATCATGCCCCGCCGGGTGTCTCCCGCGCCTGACAGCGGGCGGCCTTCACGGCCGTCTGCACCGGGTTCAGCGTTCCGGCGCGGTCCGCAGCGCGTCCGGCGGCGGGGCCTCCACCCGCACGGCCTGCCCGGTGACGGGGTGCGTGAAGTGCAGCGTCCAGGCGTGCAGCCGGTACCCCAGGTCGCCCGGCAGTCCTGGCAGGTCCGGCAGTGGGCGGCCGCCCGGGCCGTACAGCGGGTCGCCCACCAGCGGGTGCCCGGCCGCGGCGAGGTGAATGCGGATCTGGTGGGGCCGCCCGGTGTGGATGGCCACGTCCAGCAGCGTCTGCCCGGCGCGGCGTTCGCGCACCGTCGCCACGCTGCGCGACGCCTTCCCGTCGGCACTGGCGGCGAACACCGTCCCCAGGCGCGGGTGGGGCACCGGCCCGATGGGCGTGCGGATGTCCAGCGCGTCCCACTCCGGTTCGCCCACGGCCAGCGCGCGGTACACCTTCCCCACCTCATGTTCCCGCCACGCGCGGGACAGCGCCGCGCCCGCCGCCCCGGTCCGGGCGAACAGTACCGCGCCGCTCGTGCCGCGCCCCAGCCGGTGCAGCGGACTGGCCCCCGGATAGCGCAACCTCACCTGCGTCAGCAGCGTGTGCGTCAGGAACCCCGCGCCCGGCAGCGTCGGCAGACCCGACGGCTTGCTGACCGCCACCAGGGCGTCGTCCTCCAGCAGCACGGCGTAGTCCAGCGGGACCGCCTCCTCCCGCCACGGCGGGCGGTGCCACACGACCACGTCCCCGGCGCGCAGCACCTCGTCCCCGCGCGCCGGCACGCCCCGCACCTCCACCTCACCCGCTGCCAGCCGCGCCGCCCACGTCGCCCCGTCCGAGTGCCGGTACTCACGCGACAGGAACGCCAGCACCCGCTCCCCGCCCGCGCGCACCTGCGACCGGAACGCGAAGCCACTGTTCGATGGGGCGTCGTCGGACATGGGGGACAGGGTAAAGGGTGCGGCCGTTCCGCGTTCGACTTCCCCCGAAACCGTACACTGGCCGGTGATGTTTGGTTCGCCCTCTCCGAGAAGTCGCCCGCAACCGGGGCATCTGTATGACGTGGCCGTGGTCGGTGCCGGCTTGGCGGGCACCGAGCTGGCGTGGCGTCTGGCCCGCGCCGGACTGGACGTGCTGCTGGTGTCGCAGGCGCTCGATCACCTGGGGAACCTGTACCAGCCGACCACGGCGGGCGTGACCTTCCCACAGGGCAGTCTGTTCGAGGAAGTGCGCGCGGCGCTGCTCCCCGACACGGACGGCTGGACCTTCCACCGCCACCTGAAGGCCCGCGTGGAGGAGACGAGCGGCATTCACCTCCTCCAGAGCACCGTCACCGCGCTGGACGAGGAGGACACCCAGATCGTGCTGTCCACCTGGGAGGGGCCGAAACTGCACGCGCGGCTGGGCGTGCTGGCTGTCGGCGCGTTCCTGAAGGGCCGCCTGCTCGTCGGGGACACCATGGACGAGGCCGGGCGTCTCAGCGAGGTCGCGTACGACTTCCTCGCGGACGACCTGACCGCCAGCGGCATCTGGCTGATCGGGGCGGAACGCCGCGCCGAGGGCGAGGGCGTCGAACCGCCGTACGACGTACGCTTCCTGACGCCCGCTCCCAGCGAACTCGACGGTTTCCGCGTGAACCGCCTGGAGCGCGTGCGGATGCTGGGGCAGTGCACGCCCGGCGAGCACACGTATGGCAGCGTGCTGCGTGACGCGGCCCGCCTCGCCGACGACCTGCGGGCCGACCTGGCCGGGGGGCGCGCATGATCGCCCGCCTCGGCGACTTCCGGTTCCCCGACAGCGCCGCGCGCCTGTACCCGGACACCCCGGACCGTCCCTGGGTGCTGGAGGTCGGCTTCGGGGACGGGCGCTTCTGGCCGCACCACGCCGCGACCTTCCCCGAGGCGCCCAACTACCTGGGCGTGGAACTCTCCGGCGTGTCGCTGCTGAAGGCGCACCGCCGCCTGCGGGACGCGGGGCTGGACAACGCCATCCTCACGAAGATGCCCGCCGACGTCCTCGTGCGGTCCGTCATCCCGCACGCGGGGCTGGACCTGATCGTCGTGAACTTCCCCGACCCCTGGCCCAAGGCCGGACACACCGACCACCGCCTCCTGCGCGTCCCGTTCTTCCAGCTCGCGGCCAGCCGCCTGAAGCCCGGCGGGATGATCCTCCTGACCACCGACCACGACGAGTACTTCGAGTTCGCGTGCGAACAGGCCGAGGCCAGCGGCGTCATGCGTGTCGAACGCACCGACCCACCCGCCGCCGCGCTGGAAACCAAGTACGCCCTGAAGTGGCGCGACCTCGGCCTGGGCGTCAACCACGCCCGCTTCATCCCCACCGCCCACACGCCCGTCCCGCACGGGCCGACCACGCCCTACCCGGAGGACCCCACCACCGTGCCCCACGCCGTCCTGACCCTGCCCGACACCTTCAACCCCCAGACCTTCGAGAAGGTGACCGAACGCAACCCCGGCAGCCGCAACGCCGACGAGGGCGGCGCGTGGACGGTCATCCTGCTCGACCTGTACGCCGGCTTGCGCCGCGACGGCTGGGTCGTCCTGGCGCACGTCGTGGAGGGCGAACTGACCCAGGAGGTATTGATCGGTATCACCGCCCGCGAGGACGGCACGCACCTCGTGCGCCTCGCCAAGTTCGGCGGTCCGATCATCACGACCGGCGTGAAGGCCGCCGTGGGCGTCGTCACCCGCTGGCTGGAAGGCCAGGGTGCCGTCGTCAAGCACCACGGGTACTGACGGGCCAGTGCTGGTGCGCTTCACGACCGAACCCATGAGCGTCCTCCTCCCCGCCGTGCGTGACCGGCTGCGCGCGGCGGGCGAGGTGACTTTCGAGGTGCCCGACCCCGACGCGGGCCTGGGACTGTACGCGGGCGAGGGGACCCCGCACGGCATCCACCGCCCCTGGAGCACTTGGACGGACCTCGCGGACCTGCTCGGCGCGCACCTGCTGACCCCGGACCGGGCAGGGGAGGGGCGGGTGCGCCTCACCCTGCGCGCCCATGCCCCGGCCCGCGACCCGGATCACGCCGGGTACGGCCCGGACGGCGACTGGGCCCGCGTGAACAAACTGGAGGACCCGGTGTTCCTCGCCACGTTCGTCGAGGCGCTGCGCCGCGTGACCCCCCCCCACGGCGGGCGGGTGCTGGCCCTCGGCGTGAACGCCGGGCATGAACTGGACGCTCTGCCGCTCGCCTTCCCGGACCGCACCTTCGAGGTGGTGGGCGTGGACCTCGACCCGGCCGCCGCGCAGGCCGCCCGCGAACGCCATCCCCAGGCGGTCATCCACGCGGCGGACGTGAACGCCCTGCCCCCGGACCTGGGCTGCTTCGACCTGATCCTCGCCCTGAGCCTCCTGCAGAGCCCCGGCGTGCGGCAGGACGTGCTGCTCGCCACGCTGCGCCGCCAGCACCTGACGCCGGGCGGCGGCCTGATCCTGGGGTACCCGAACGCCCGCTACCGGGACGGCACGCTCTCGTACGGCGCGCGGATGCGCAACTACGCCCGCCCGGACCTGAGCCTCCTCGCCGCCGACGTCACGAACGCCCGGCGCGGCCTCCAGAAACACGACTTCAAGGTGTTCGTGACCGGCAAGTACGAGGTCCTGCTGACCGCCATTCCCGCCCATTCCACGACCCCCACCGACCTGGACCTGTAGACGCGGAAGCGGCGCGCCCCCCGCACGGGAAGCGCGCCGCCAGGGAACGGGACTTCAGCCCTTGGTCAGGATGCGCACGGTGAGGATCTGATCCGCCACGGCGCCCGCCACCTCGGCGTTGTTCTGGTCCATGGTGCGGGTCAGTTTGGGCAGCAGGTCGTCACCGGTCACGACCTTCCCGAAGATGGTGTGCTTGCCGTTTAGGAAGTCGGTCGGTTCGAAGGTGATGAAGAACTGGCTGCCGTTCGTGGCCGGGCCACTGTTCGCCATGGCCAGGATGCCGCCGCTGTTGAACGTCAGCTTCTGGCGGAACTCGTCCGCGAACTGGTAGCCGGGACCGCCGGTGCCCCACTCGGCCTTCTTCGCCTCGTCCACGCTCTTGGGGTCGCCGGTCTGCGCCATGAACCCGTCGATCACGCGGTGGAAACGGATGCCGTCGAAGTAGTGGTTGCGGGCCAGGAACACGAAGTTGTTCACCGTGACGGGCGTCTCCTGCTCGTACAGGTCCGCCAGGATCTGGCCCCTGCTCGTGTCGATCAGGGCGTAGTAGTCCTTGCCGTCCGTGAGGGCCATGTCGGGTTCACTGGTGAACTCGCGCTTGGGCTCATTGGTCAGGAATGGCACTTCGGTGTACCCGGCGGGGAGGGGTCCGGGCTTGGTGACGGCGGCCGCGTCGGTCTTCGTGTCCGTGGCGGGCGTTTCGGTGGCTGGGTTCTCGGTCGCGGGTGTGGTGGTGTCCGTCGCGGCCGTGTCCGTCTTCGTGTCGGTCGTGGTCGCGTCGTCCTTCTTCTGGCAGGCGGTCAGGGCCAGCAGGGCCGTGAGGATCAGGGCAGCGTGTTTCATGGTCCGTGACAGTCTAGCGGGCTACGCGGGCGCCGCGTCACCCGAAGGATGTGCCGCCCGCCGGGGCAGGGGGCCGCGCGGTAGACTGCTCAGTTGATGATCGTGACCATTGATGGCGTCGCCGCCAGCGGAAAATCCAGCGTGTCCTCCGGCGTCGCGCAGGCCCTCGGCGTGCCCTACGTCAGCAGCGGCCTGCTGTACCGCGCCGTGACCCTCCTCGGCCTGAACGCCGGGGTCGACCTCGCCCAGCCCGGCGTGCTGCTGCCCCTGCTCTCGGGCGTACGCCTGGAACCCCTCGCCAGCGGCAACCGCGTCTGGAACGCGGACCATGACCTGACCGCCGACCTGCACAGCACCCGCGTGGACGGCGGGGTCAGCACCGTCGCCGCCCTCCCCGAAATCCGCGAGTGGGTGGACGCCCAGCTGCGTGCCCTCCCCGCCCCCCTCGTCGCCGAGGGGCGCGACATGGGCACCAACGTCTTCCCACACGCGCCCCACAAGTTCTACCTGACCGCCAGCCCCCGTGTCCGCGCCGAACGCCGCGCGAAAGAACGCCCCGAGGACATCCCCGCCATCGAGGCCGCCCTCACCGAACGCGACCGCCAGGACACCACCCAGAGCGCACCCGCCCCCGACGCCCGCATCATCGACACCGGGCCTTTGACCCTCCAGGGCGTGATCGACACCATCCTCGAACACCTGCGCTGATCTGAACGAAGAACGCCGCCCCCTTGGTTGGGGGCGGCGTTTTGAGTGCAGGCCTTAGGGGCGCGCTACGATGAACTTCTGGCTGGTGTAGACCTCGGTGTCGCTGGCGACACTCTCGTCGCCCAGCGCCTTGAGGACCTTCACGCGCAGCTGGTAGGTGCCGTTCGCGGCGGCGTTCCCGCTGCTGAGTTTGCCGTCCCAACCATAGGTGTTGTAGGCGTCACAGGTGCTGCTGGTCTTGGACACGTCGTTGGTGCAGTTACGGCCCAGGTACTCCTGCTTCAGCAGGGTGTCGACCACGGCGCCGTTGCCGTCGAGCAGTTCCATGGTCAGCTTGCGCGCCTGGTGAGAGATCTGCGCGATGACGTACGGGGCGTCCAGCGTCAGTTCGGTGGGCTTGGTCGAGTCGAGCGCGACCTGCTTGAAGGTGTAGTCGATCGGGTTGGCGACCGTCTGCCCCTCGGTGTAGTACGTGTCCGCCACGTCGTCACCGAGCGCGGGGAAGTTCTGCGCCTTGCCGCTCACGATCAGGTCGCCCAGCACCTGGATGCTCTGGTAGTCGCCCACGAAGCCGCCGTAGGGCACCACGATGTTGGGGCTGGTGGTGCTTTCCAGATCGACGTACCCGCCATACTGGGCCTTGTCCGCAGCGCCGGCGGGAGGGGTCACCACGACGTTCAGTTCCACTTCGCTGAAGGGGGGCACGACGATCTCCACGCCGCTCGCGGTATCAGCACTCTGACCGTTGATGGTCATGGTGGCGTACTTCTGGACGGGAGTCGGGGCCAGGGTGGTGCCGCCGATCGTCAGGGCGGGGTAGTTGTAGGCGGTGTACACCTCGCGGCGCGCGCCGGTGTTCTTCAGGACGACGACCTTGCTGCGCGTGGCGAAGGTGGCGCTCTCGCCGAGGCTCAGCTTGGCGGGCGTGGCGCGCACCGAGTTGGTGTAGGCGTTCACGATGTTGATCATGCCCGCACCCTGACGCTGCGCGTAGTCGGGCAGGCCCGTCACGAGGGTGCTGCCGTTCAGGTACCAGCGGAGGCTGGCGGTGTTCATCAGCATCGTGCGCATGTCTTTGGCGGCCGTGTTGGGGTAGGCCTGCAGCAGCAGCGCCGCGGCGCCCGCCACGTGCGGGGAGGCCATGCTGGTGCCGCTGAGCACCTCGTACCCGGCGGGGTCTGCGCTGAGCGGGTAGGTGCTGTAGATGTTGCCGCCGGGAGCGCCCAGGTCGGGTTTGAATTCCAGTTCGGCGCTCATGCCGATGGAGCTGAAGTTGCTGGAGGCGTTGGCGGTGGGGTTGTTGATGCTGACCTTGCTGCCGTCAAAGGTCATGCTGACGCCGGCGGCGATCAGGCCGTCGATCTTGGCGCCGTCGGTGTCGCTGATGGACACCACGGGGATCGTGATGGCGGGCGTGCCGGACACCGTGGGGCTGATGTACCCGGCGGCGTTGTTGTACAGGATGACGGCGCTGGCACCGGCGTCCTGGGCGTTCTTGGCCTTCTCGTAGAAGGTGCAGCTGCCGCGGCGGATCAGGACGGCCTTGCCGGTCAGGCTGCCGGCCGCGAAGCCGCCGCTGGCCGTGCAGCCGTCGTTGGTCGTCGTGGTGGTGCTGCCGGGTTTCTTCGTGATGGACAGGGTGGTGCCCAATTTGGGTGCGGGCGCGCCGGTGGCGGCGTAGTAGCCCACCTTGCTGCCGTTGGAGAGCGCGAAGCCTTCCAGATCGATCTTGGCGTTGTCCACAGACGCGACCGAGATGACCTGATCGCCCATGGTGGGGCCGCCCATGCTGTACGTGCCGCTGGCGCCGCTGTTGCCTGCGGAGGCGACCATCACGACGCCTTTTTTCACCATGCGGTCGGCGGCTTTGGCCAGCGGGGTCTCCTTCCAGTTGTCGAAGGCCGAACCCAGGCTCATGTTCACGACCTGCATGCCGTCCTTCACGGAGCGTTCCATGGCGGCCAGGATGACGTCGTCGTACGAGCTGCCGCCGCAGCCGAAGATGCGGTAGGCGCCGAAGCTCACTTCGGGCGCGACGCCGGCGAAGGGGCGCCCCTCGCGGGAGTTGCCGGGATCGTATCCACCGATGATGCCAGCGACGTGCGTGCCGTGACCGCCGCAGTCGTCGGGGTTGTTGTCGGGCACGGGGACGTACTTGCCGTCCTTGCCGTAGTCGTCACCGACGAAGTCGTATCCGGCCACGATGCGGCCCTTGAAGGCCGGGTGATCCACGTCGATGCCGGAATCGATGACGCCGACCTTGACGCCCTTGCCGCTCAGTCCCAGTTCGTTCTGGGCGATGTCGGCGCCGGTCATGCCCTTGGCGTAGAACATCTCGGGGGTCACGGTGGCATTGAGGTCCACGGTGGTTTCCGGTGCGTCCACGCGGTGAATCGGGTAGATGCCCAGTACACCCGGCATCTGGGAGATGCGGCCCATCTCGCTGCTGCTGGCCTGCACGGCGAAGCCGTTGAACAGCGTCTGGTAGGCGCTGATCTCCTGGTACTTGATGCCCTGTTTGGCCGCCTGAGCGCGGAAGGTGGCCTGCTGCGAACCGACACTCTGGCTGCTGAGGCTGGTGGGATCACCTTCGAGTTCCACGAACCAGCGGTCGGTGACGACCTGCGCCGTCTTCAGGAGGGAACCGTCGTGCTGCGCGGTGGTGGTGGCGGGCGTGGTGCTGGTACCGCAGGCGCCCAGGAGCAGGGCCAGACTCAACAGGGACGCGGTTTTCAGGGTGTTCTTCACGTGGGACTCCTTCGGGGCGCCTTAGCGGCGGCTCAGGGCGATCTGGTAGGTGTTGGTGACTTTGTCGTCGGTGGCGGTGGGGTCGTCGTGGATAGCGAAGCTGGTCACGACGGCGGTGTAGGTGCCGGCCACAGGCGCGTTGAAGCGGATCTCGGATTCCAGACCGGCGCCGCTGTCGTCATCCTTTTCTAGGATGGTCTTGCCGTCGGGCATCAGGATCACGACGTAGGGATCGAGGGTGCTCTTGGCGTCCACGCTGACGCTCTTGACATTGAGCTTGAGCATGTCGCCCGCTGCGGCCGTGAACTTGAAGTAGTCCATGTCGCGGGCCTGGGCGGTGATGACGCCGTTGGCCGTCGCCCCGATGTTCAGGGGGCTGGCCGCCGCGACGCTGTCGTTGGGTTCGAAGGCGTCCGCGATGGCGACTTTCAGGGTGGTGGCAGCCTGGCCGATGTTGCCCTTGTTGTCGGTGACCTGCACGGTGATGGCGTGATCACCGTTGTTGGCGAAGGTGTAGGCCTTGGTGGCCTGGTAGGGGGCAGTGCCGTCGGTGCCGATCAGGGTGCCGTTGTCGTAGAACATCACCTGATTCACGCCGCTCGCGTCGCTGGCCTGCGCCGTGAAGGTGACGGTGCCTGCGGCAATCAGGGGGTTGGGACTGGCCGTGACGCTGGCCGTGGGAGGTGTGCCGTCGGCTGGGCCGCCGCAGCTGGTCAGCAGCGCGCCGGTCAGGGTGAGGAACAGAAGGCCGTATCGCTTCATGTGATCTCCTTGGATGCCCATGCATGCCTCGCACCTGCTCCCCGAGTCAGCTGGGGTCGAGGTGAGACTTGTCTGGGCTCCCGGGTTGACGCCGGGAATTGTGTTGCTATGGGTGTAGATGATACGCGTCCCCCCGCTTGGGGGCAAGGTTTGTTCAGCACAATCTCAGATTCGTCTCAGTGCTACTGAGAAAAATTTCCTGTCGGGCAGCGCCTATCTGTGCATAGGTATGCGCCGGCGGGCGTTCCGGCAAAGCGTCCGGAGATGAGGAACATGGAGGGATGGAGATGAGGCCGGGCTGTGCAATGACTCAAGCCGGGAAGGTCGTCCAGGACGCAGTGCAGCGGGGACAGGGGGCCGTAGCCTGACCTATGTTCTTGCTTCGAGTTCTTCCTGTCGTGGGGCTGCTTCACCTGACCGGGGCGCTGGCGCAGTCGCAGGCGGCGCTGAACGCCGTGGATGCCCGTCAGATGAGTATTCCTGCGGCCCGCACGGCCTTCCAGAAGGGCGGGTACCCGGGCAGTGCCCTGACGGTGCGGCAGACCCTGGCCGCCCGGAGCAACTACACACGGCAGGTGGTCAGCTACCAGTCTGAGGGGCTGCGGGTCAACGCGCTGCTGACCGTCCCGCGGGGCACACCCCCGAAGGGTGGGTGGCCGGCTATCGTGTTCAACCACGGGTACGTGCCCCCGAAGGTGTACCGCACGACCGAACGCTATGTGGCGTACCAGGACGCCTTCGCGCGGGCCGGGTTTGTAACCCTGAAGAGTGACTACCGCGGGCACGGCAGCTCGCAGGGCGAGGCGCTCGGCGGGTACTACGCGCCGGGCTACACGACCGACGTGATGAACGCCCTGGGCAGCCTGAAACGCGACCCGCGCGTGAACCCGGCCCGGATCGGCATGTGGGGGCACTCCATGGGCGGCTTCCTGACCCTGCGGGCCATGGTCATCGACCGCAGCGTGAAGGCCGGGGTGATCTGGGCGGGCGTGGTCGGCGACTACGACCAGCTCATGAACAGCTGGACGCGCCGCGCGCCCGTCCCGGCCAGCATTCCCAGCGCCGTGCTGAACCTGCGCAAGCGGGCCGTCGAGCAGTACGGCACGCCCCGCGCGAACCCCGCCTTCTGGAACACCCTCAGCGCGAACAGTTACCTGCGTGACCTGGGCGGCCCCATTCAGCTGCACATCGGCACGAACGACGAGGACGTGCCCGTCGCGTTCCACACCGCCCTGGCCGCCCAGCTGCGGCCGCTGGGCAAGCTCGGCGGCAACTACGTCTATCCGGGGGACAACCACAACCTCTCGGGCAACCTGCGCGTGGCCCTGAACCGCAGCGTGCAGTTCTTCAGGGATCGCCTGTAGTGCGTGCGCTGATCAACCTCACGCTGCTGGCCCTGCTGGCGGGCGCCGGGTACGTGGCGCTCACCCAGCCGGACGCCCTGCCGCTGCCCTGGACCCAGCCGGAGGCGACCGACCCGGCCCCGCCCGCCCCGCCCGCGACCGGGGGAGCCCTCCAGAACCTGGGTGACACCGCGCTGAAGGCCGTCGTGGCCCGTAACCCGGTCAGCATCCAGGCCCTCAAGGCCCGCGAGTATCCGGGCAGCCCCCTGACCGTGCGGCAGACCCTGGCGGCGGGCAGCACCTACACCCGGCAGGTCGTCAGCTACCAGTCCGAGGGGCTGCGGATCAACGCGCTGCTGACCGTGCCACGCGGCACACCCCCGCAGGGCGGGTGGCCCGCCATCGTGTTCAACCACGGGTACATCCCACCCGCCGAGTACCGCACCACGGAACGCTACGTGGCGTACCAGGACGCCTTTGCCCGCGCGGGCTTCGTCACCCTGAAAAGCGACTACCGCGGGCACGGCAGCAGCGATGGACAGGCGCTCGGCGGGTACGACGACCCCGGCTACACGGTGGACGTCCTGAACGCCGCCGCCAGCCTCCGGCGCGACCCGCGCGTGAACCCCGACCGCTTGGGCCTGTGGGGGCACTCCATGGGCGGGCAGCTGAGCCTGAAAGCCATGATCGTCGACCCCCGCCTGAAAGCCGCGTCGCTGTGGGCGGGCGTGATCGCCAGCTACGACGTCCTGGCGACCGACTGGAACCCACCCCCCGGCGAGAAACGCACCCTGGACGCCGTCAACCGCCGCTACCTGCGCCTCCTGAGCCCCAACGCGTACCTGCGGGAACTGAACGGGCGGCCCATCCAGCTGCACCACGGTACGAACGACAAGGACGTCCCGTACTCCTTCCAGAAGAACCTCGCGGACGACCTGCGAAACGCCGGGCAGGGCGTCGAGGCGTACCGCTACGACGGCGACAACCACAACCTCTCCGGGAACCTCCGCACGGCGCTGAACCGCAGCGTGCAGTTCTTCAGGGAGAACCTGTAGGGGTCACTCCACCCAGGTGACCTTGTCCGCCAGCGGCGCGCGGGTCGCCTCGTGCCGCTCGGCCGCCGGGTAGCCCAGCACCAGCAACCCCAGCAGTTTCGGCGCGCCCAGCGCCTGCGCCGCCACCGGACTGACCATCACCGGCCCGCTCACCCACTTCCCGACCAGCCCGAACGCCGTCGCCGCCAGCCACATGTTCTGCGCCGCGCACGCCAGAGCCGCCTGTTCCTCCCACTCGGGCATCTTCGGTTTCTCGGGCATGTGCAGCTCCAGGCTGATCCACAGCGGCGCCCGCCACGCCCGCGCCCGCTGCGCCTCCAGCGCCGACTCGCTGTCCCGGTCCGGCGCGCCGCCCGCCGCGTACGCCTGCGCAAACACCTCAGCCAGCCTCGCGCGGCCCGCACCCATGAACACCGTGAAGCGCCACGGCTCGGTACGCCCGTGATTCGGCGCCCAAGTCCCCGCCTCCAGAATCGCTTCCACCACCTCGCGCGGCACCGCATCGGGTTTCAGCAGACCGATATCCACCGTGCGGCGCGCACGGATCACGTCCAGCACAGTCAGGGCAGCGGGGGGAAAGGCAGTGTCCAGCGTCGTCATGCCCTCACTATGCCGTCCTCACCCCGCGCCCCGCCACGCCTTCCCGGCCAGCGCCAGCGCCTCACGCGGACGCGTGAGGCACGCCCACAGCAGCGCCGCGCCCAGCGCCCCCGCCAGCAGGGCCGGTTCGGACACCACCGACGGCACGAACACCGGCAGATTCAGCGCGAATCCTAGCGGCGCCATCAGCTTCCCAGACACCCGGCGCAGCACCGCCACGGACCGTGCGGGCCGACGCATGCCCAGTGGGAAATCAATCAGCACCAGCATGAACTGAAGAGCCAGCAGCGCAGGCACGACCCACGTGAACGGCCGCAGCGCGAACGGCGCGGGGACTCCCGGCCAGCCGCAGACCAGCCACGTCAGCACCCCGACGCCCGCCACGCCCCCCAGCAGCGCCGTCCACGGCTTGCCAGGACCTTTCACGCCATCTGCCAGCAGTCGGCGCAGCTGCCCGTCCCGCTCCAGCCACGCCACGTCCGCCTGCGTGAAGAACTGCCCCTCCAGCGCCGCCCGAACCTCGGCTGCCGGACCCAGTGCCGCCAGCGCTTCCCGGATGGCCGTAGCGTCCGCCTCACCCGGCGCCACAGCCTCCAGCACATGCCCGGTCAGGTCCGCCCGGATCCGCGCCGCCGAATCCTCCGGGAACGGCGCCGTCACCTCATCCAGATAGGCGGCCAGATCCGGCTTCAACGGGCCCGCCGTCACGCTCGCCCCTCCAGCTTCAGGGTACGGTGGACGCGCTGAACCCGGCGTCCAGACTCCACCATCCATACAGTCCATAGGACCGGCAGCAGCCACTGGATGGCCTGGACGGGCGGCGGATCCCCCAGCCACGCCTTCACCTCCCAGCCTAGCCATAAGCTGAAATTCATGAGCCAAGCCCCGCCCTGATTCAACAGGAAGTTCCGCACTGGGATTGGTTGGTTGCGCGCAAGCCGCCACACCAGCCACGTCAACGCGAGGGCTGTCAGAGAACCGGTCACGGACCCCAAGGCAGATTCGATACCGACGGCCAGGAAGATCAGTGTTGCTGTGGCGTACAGAATCAGTGTGCCCAGCATGAATCGCCAGGTGCCAGTACCTGGCTTGACGTCGAGTTCGCTGGCCGTGGCATAGGTGCGCCGCAGCGCGCGGTTCACCTGCTCGGGGTCGCCCAGGGTGGCGACGGCTTCCGGGTCGGTCAGTCCGCCCGTCATGGCGTCCTGCACATGCGCTTGGTACTCGTCGGTCATGCGGTCCCGCGCGGCGGGGGCGAGGTCGCGCAGCGCGACGTCCAGCCAGTCGTTCAGGGTCATGCGGTCTCCAGTGGGAGGGTGCGGCGTATCCGGGCGTCCAGGTGCATGTGTGTGCTCAGGCGCAGGGAGATCAGCAGAGTCAGGGTCAGGGTGAGGGGCAGGGTGGGGACGCCCGCCAGCAGGTCATTGCCGACGAGGAGTGGCAAGGCGACGATCAGGCTCAGGGTCAGGTCGCGCCAGCGGTCGCGCCTTACCGGGTGCAGGCGCGCGGTGGCCAGCACGAGCAGCAGGACGCTGGCGCCGAACAGCACGCTCCAAACTCCCTGTCCGGCCAGCGGTGAGTGGGGTTCGAGCAGCAGGAACCCCGCTACGCTCAGCAGCGCGCCGACCCGCAGCCAGCCCTGCCAGGGGGGCGGAGTCATGCCCAGGCGGTGCGATTCGCGGACCGTGAGGTACAGGCGTTTCAGGTCGGCGTTGACCGCTTCCGGGTCGCCCAGCACGGCCTTCACGTCGGCGTGCTCTGGCAGGCCCGCGTCGTGCAGGTGGTCCAGCGTGTCGCGGCTCACGCGGGTCGTGACGCCTGCCGGGAGGTTCTGAGTGGCCCGCGTGAGCCAGAGCGCGGCGTTCACGCTTTTCCTCCGCTCAGCACGGCCTGCACGGCGCTGACCTGGGCCTGCCAGTCGCGGCGGGTGCGGGCCAGGGCGGCGCGGCCCTTGTCGGTCAGGCGGTATTCGCGGCGGGTGCGGCCCGCGACTTCGTGTTCCTGGCTCTCGATGAGCCCCTCGGCTTCCAGGGCGTGCAGGGCGGGGTAGAGGGTGCCTTCGCGGGCGCGCAGGAGGCCTTCGCTGCGGGTGTTGATGGCCTGGGCGATGGCGTAGCCGTGTTCCGGCTGGCGGTCGAGGACGGCCAGGATGAGCAGGCGGAGTTGCTCGCGGGCGTTCATACCTGCACGATACCTCTGGTTTGGATGCATCTCAAGTCGAGGTATCGTGCCTGTCCGTCAGGCCTCGGGCAGCCCGTAGGCGCGGCGGGTGTTCGCGTCCGTCGCGGCTTCCAGTTCGGCAGGGCTCAGGCCGCGCAGGGCCGCGATGAACTCCAGCGTGTGCCGCACGTAACCGGGCCGGTTGGGTTTCCCACGCTTGGGCACGGGGGCCAGGAAGGGCGCGTCGGTTTCCAGCAGCATCCGCGTCAGGGGCAGGTCGCGGGCGGCTGCCTGGATCTCCTGCGCGTTCTTGTAGGTGGTGTTTCCCGCGAACCCGAAGTACGTGTGCTCGCCGCGCTCCAGGCCGAAGCGCAGCAGTTCCGGGTGCCCGCTGAAGCAGTGGAGGATCACCGGCACGTCCGGCCACGCGCGCAGCACGTCCATCACGCCCCGGTGCGCGCTGTCCTGCCCGGCCTTATCGCGGGTGTGGATGACCAGGACCTTCCCGCTGCGCCGCGCGAGGTCCAGCTGCCACTCGAACGCCGATACTTGCGCGGCGCGTTTCGTGTCGTCCCAGTAGTCGTCCAGGCCGCTCTCGCCGATGCCGACCACGCGCGGGTGCCCGGTCAGGGCCTCGATCTGCGCGCGGGTCTCCGGACTGTCCTCGTCCGTATCGGTCGGGTGCAGACCCACCGTCGCGTACACGTCCCCGAACTGCTCGGCCAGTGCCACCGCGTTCCGCGCGTGCTCGGGGCTCGCGCCGATGCAGACCATGGCACTCAGGCCCAGTTCGCCGCGCGCGCCCGCCGGGTCGTCGATGTAGTCGAGGTGCGTGTGCGAATCGATCATGCTGCCCAGCCTAGCGCCGCGCCGCCGCAGCTCCCACCTGCGCCCCATCACTCTCATGAGACCCGCGCGCTAAAGTGCGACCCGTGCAGAAAGTCGGTTTGTACGCGCTGGTGGGCATCATGGCGTTCGCCCTGATCTTCGCCCTGCTGCCCACCCCGGGCCTCGACGCCAGCCAGTCCGGCGCGCGGCTCAGCGGCGTGCAACTGCGCCTGTACCCGTCCGGCGACGTCAACGCCACCTGGAGTTTCAGGGCCGCCGAGGTCCGCAACGACCCCCTGAACGGCCTGACCACCCTGACCGGCATCACCGAAGGACAACGGCTCCTGAAAGAACAGGTGCAGGGCCGCTTCACGGGGCGCGAGATCCTGGACGCCACCCTGGCCACACCTTCACTGACCATCGACGCGCAGGACACCATGACCACCCGTCAGGCCCGCATCACCCTGGTGCAGCAGTGTGCCGACATCGACCTGAGGGGCACCGAGCAGACCCCCGTGAAGATCGAACAGGGCCAGGGCTTCAGCGCGACGGAAGCCAAGATCAACTCCACCAGCCTGACCGGCACCATCCGCGACCTGAAGATGACCTTCGGCTTCAGCATCCTGGATGCCTCGCCGAATTCCAGATACTCCGTTCCGCTTGACCCGACCGAGATCTGCCGTGACGGCAAGCGCGTCCCCCTCACCTGATCCCGTCAAGGAGACTCCCATGAAGAAAACGACCTCACTGCTGGCCCTCCTCGCCCTGACCGCCCCCGTCCTGGCCCAGACCGACGCGGGCAAACGCCTGATCACCATCGAGGGCGCCCCGCGTGGCGACGTCCGCAACGGGCCCCTGAACTTCACCGGAAACCCCGTCAAGGCCAGGGTCAGCACCCTGAACATCGAGGCCTCCCAGGCCGTCCTGGCCGCCCCCAAGGGCACCGCGCTGATCGAGGCGAAAGGCAAGCGCACCGCGGACTTCACCGGGAACGTCAAGGTCGTCCGCGGCCGCCTGACCGCCACGGGGAACGCTCTCGCGTACAGCGAGGCCACCGGGCAGGGCGTTCTGAACGGCAGCGCCAGCGCCACCTTCACGCCCGACAAGACCGACGGCGACACCGTGACCATCAAGGCCGCGCAGATGAGCCTCGACGTGGACAACGACCGCTCCACCAGCACGGGCGGCGTCACCCTGTCCAACGGCGTGCAGAACGGCAAGGCCGACAAGCTCGTGTTCGACGAGCAGCGCGAACTGGCCCTCCTGACCGGCAGCCCCAGCCTCACCCGCGCCGCCAAGGGCAGCCAGAAGGAACTGATCATCACCGGTCAGGAAGTCCGCGCGCTGACCAAGACCAAGACGCTGTACGTGCGCGGCGGCGTGAAACTCGTGCAGGGCACCACCACCACCACCGGGGACGCCGTGTACTACGACGACAAGAAGAACGTCGCCTACGTCGTCGGGAACGCCGTCAGCGTGGACAGCAAGAGCAAGGTGACCGTCAAGGCCCCCGCCAGCGGCTACCTGGAGCAGCGCACCGACCTGGCCCGCGTGCGCGCCCTGAACGCCGCGTACAAGATCCCCACCGATCAGTTCAAGCTCACCGGCGAGAAGTAAACTCCCTGGTATGCCCCGCTCCCGCCTGACTGCCGCGTTTCTGACCGCGCTGCTCTGTGGCGGGAGCGTTCTGACGCCCGCCGCGGCCCAGCAGGACGCGCCCACCACCGCGCCGGCCCCCACCGACCCGCCCACGGAAGATCAGGCCGCGCCGGAGCCCGGCGCGGAGCAGGCGACCGTGACGCTCGTGCGCCGCAGCGAGAAGGACGGCAAGGATCGCCAGATCGTCATCGTCCGCACCGGGACCACCGACGAGACGGGCATCTTCGCCTTCTGCCAGCCCCTCGGGGACGACCCGCCCGAGACACCCACCCTGGCCGTGTTCAGCGAGACTGGCGCGGGGGGCGTGCAGATCACCATCGACAAGAACGTGATCCGCGTGCCGCTGGCGGTCGTCACCCAGTTGCCCCCGAAAGAGGGGCAGGAGGGCAGTGACGGGCGCGTGGAGGCCAGCGCCGGAACCGCCCGCTTCCTGAACCCTGAGGAAGTGCCGGAGAAGGCCACGGATCGCCTCACGCGCTGCGAGGTGCAGGCCACGCCCAAGCCTGCGCCGGACACCGTGATCGTCACGCAGGGCCGCACGGAACTTAGGGGGCAGAAGCTGGTGTACGACAGCGCCGACGGCATCGCGCGCATCGACGGGCCGGTGACGTTCCGGCGCAGCAGCGACAGGGACCCCCTGACCGGGAAGAGTGACCGCATCGAGGTCAGCGTAGACGACGAGAAGACCACCCTGGTCGGGAACGTCGAACTGAAGTCCAGCGGGGGCCGCACCAGCCGCGCCGCGAGGGTCGAGTACGACGACACCCGCAACGTCGCGCGGCTGTACGGCACCGCCGAGCAGCCCGCCGAGAGCGTCCAGGGCGGCGACACCCTGCGCGCCGGGGTGATCGTGTACGACCTCGACCGGAACGAGGTGTACGCCGAGAAGGCCGAGGGTGGCACCATCACGGGCGAGTTCGTCGACGGTGAGGAGGGGAGTGGCGCGGCCACGCCCGCCGCGCCGACGAATCCCGCAGCACCGACGACCCCCGTAGCACCGACGACCCCGCCGCGCCCCTGAGGTCGTCCCGGCGGGGGTTTAGGTGTCCAGGGCCTGGCGGGCCTTCCGGAGCACCTCGGCGCTGCGGTGCAGGGCGTCCTGCTCGTCCGGGGTCAGGGCGGGCAGCACGGTGCCCAGGACTCCGGCGCGGCCCAGGATGCGCGGCACACTGAGGCTCACGCCGAACGCGGGGGTGGGGGCGCTGACGGTCAGGACGGCGCGGCGGTCACCCAGGATGCGCTCGGTGATGCGCGCCAGGGCCGCGCCGATCCCGTAGTACGTGGCGCGTTTCCCGCCGATGATCTGCGCGGCGGCCTCCCGCGTGTCCCGTTCGATCTGCGCGCGGATCCCGGGCGTCCACGGGAGGTCCCGGGCGTCCATGAACGCCGCGACGGGCAGCCCGGCGACGGTGGCGGTACTCCAGGCGATGACCTCGCTGTCCCCGTGCTCGCCGAGGACGTAGCCGTGGACGTGCGTGGCGTCCACCCCGGCGTGCGCGGCGATCAGGTGCCTGAACCGAGCGGAGTCCAGCACGGTGCCCGACCCGATCACGGCGTGATCCGGGGCGAGCGTGACACTCAGGTCCGTCAGGAGGTCCACGGGGTTCGTGGCGATCAGCAGGGCGGCGCCGGGCGCGGCGGCGGCCACGCGGGGGATCAGGTCGCGGAAGATCGCGGCGTTCTTCTGGAGCAGGTCCAGGCGGGACTCGCCGGGTTTCTGGTTGGCGCCTGCCGCGACGATCACCACGCCGCTGCCGTGCAGGTCCTCCAGCGGGCCGCTGCGGACGCGGGCGCCGTGGCTGACGGGCGCGGCGTGCGCGATGTCCTGCGCCTCGGCGCGGGCGCGGTCCCCGTCCAGGTCGGTCAGGAGCAGTTCGCTGCATGAGCCGCGCAGCGTCAGGGCGTACGCCGCGGTCGCGCCGACCAGCCCGGCACCCACCACGCCGACCTTCATGCGCTCACCGGCCCGGCCTGCGCGTCACACAGGTGCATTTCACTGACCTGCCCGGACGGTGAGGACCGGCACGGGGCTGCGGGCCACGATCTTCTCGGCGGTGCTGCCCACGAAGAAGTGCTCCAGCGCGCCCTGCGCGTGCGTGCCCACCACGATCAGATCTGCGCCCCACTCGCGCGCGGCGTCCAGCAGGCCGGTCACGGGGTCGCCGACCATGAGTTCCTGCTCTTCGCCGGGCTGCACCTCGCGGGTCAGGCGCTGACCGTCCGCGCTTTCCAGCGTGTGCAGCAGCGTGGGGTCGGGCAGGGCGGGGGTCACGCCGCCCATCAGGTCCGGCGCGGCGGTCACGCGGGCGTCCGTGACGTGCACCAGTCGCCGGGTCGCGCCGGGAAAGCGGGCGCGGGCCAGTGCCAGCGCCGCCGCCGACGACGCCGAGAAGTCCACGCCCACCAGGACGCGCTGGAAACCGGAGGTGCCGTGAAGGTCAGTGGACTGGGTCATGCCCTGAACCTACACCCGCGCTCCCCTCCCGCCCGGGGGGCATGAAGATCGGGTGAAGGCCGGTGTTCAGTTGGCGCGCGTGGTCCCACCGAACGTGTCCCAGCGCAGCTGGCGCCGCCCGGCGCGTTTGGCGGCGTACAGCCGACGGTCGGCCAGATCGAGCAGTCCGGCCACGCTGTCCGCCTCGTGTCCCAGGACCGCCCCGGCACTGAACGTCACCTCGGGGAGCGGGGCGGGCAGCGGCAGCAGCAGCCCGTCGAGCCGCGCCGTGACCGCCTGCGCCTCCTGCGCGCCCGTCCCCGGGATGACCAGCACGAACTCCTCGCCGCCCCAGCGGGCCAGCAGCGCGTCGGCACGCAGCACCTGCCGCAGCGCCGGGCCCAGCGCGCGCAGCACCTCGTCGCCCACCGCATGCCCGCGCGTGTCGTTCACCTGCTTGAAGTGGTCCAGGTCCAGCAGGACCAGCGTGAAGCCCGCGTGCTCACCGCGCTGCACGAGCGCGTGCAGGTGCCGCAGGCGCTCCAGCGCCGCCCGGCGGTTCGGCAGGCCGGTCAGCGGGTCGGTCAGGGCCGCCTGCTCAAAGGTCGCGGCGTCCTGCTGGGAGGCCGTGATCTGCTGACCGAAACTGCTCGCCATGCCGATCACGATGGTCGTGCAGGCCAGGTACGCCAGCAGGCTCAGGTCGTGCGTGGGCCGCGACGCCGCCAGCCCCGCGAACAGCAGGTACGCCACCAGCGTGGCCGGTACCGCCACCCGCAGCGGCAGCAGCCCGAACCAGATCGCGATCATGATCAGGAACGACAGGAACGACCCGGTCTGCACCTCCGGCGCGGTCAGCAGCGGCGTGAACTCGGCGGTGGTGGACAGGGTCACCATGGTGACGATCAGGTTGCTCAGGCGCGCGGTGGGCCAGCGCAGCCACGTCAGGGCCACCGTCACCCAGACCGAGATGAGCAGGCCCAGCGTGAAGGCCGCCGCGCTGGCCCAGTCCCGCCGCGCCACCTGCTCGGACACGATGAACAGGTGGGCCGCCACCGAGCCGCCCGCGCCCGCCAGATAGGCGCGGCGACGCACCCGCTCCACGCGGTTCATGGCAGCGAGGGGCCCACTCATTCTTCACAGCATGCCCGGTTTTTCCCACTGAAACATGACGCGCGCCCGCGTGAACCCATCCGGGTCTTCAGCAGACCTTGACGCAGTGGCATGGCCCCCCGGGGGGGGCGCGTACACTCCGGAACATGCAACTTCAGAGCTTCGGCGCGGCCCTGACCGTCACCGGCAGCATGCACCTCCTGACGGTCGGGGAGAGGCAGATCCTGATCGACTGCGGTCTGTTCCAGGGGAACGACGAACTGGAAGCCCGCAACCGTGAAGGCTTCCCGTTCGACGTGCAGGGGCTGGAGGCCGTGATCCTCACGCACGCGCACCTCGACCACGTGGGGAGATTGCCGCTGCTGGTGAAACTCGGCTACCGCGGGCCGATGTACTGCACGGCACCCACGGCGGGTCTCGCGGAGACGGTGCTGCTCGACAGCGCCCGGCTGCAGGTGGACGGCTACCGGCACGACCTGCGCCGCGCCCGCCGCCAGGGCGTCCCCGACGAGCAGGTGCCCCCGCCCCTGTACGAGGAGGAGGACGTGCACCGCGCGCTGGCGCTGCTGCGCCCCCACCTGGAGTTTGGGGAGACCACCCGCGTCGCGGGCCTGAAGGTCACGCCCGAGCGGGCCGGGCACATCCTGGGCAGCGCGTACCTCCTGATCGAGAGCCCCGACGGCCGCCTGATCATGAGCGGCGACCTGGGCAACCGCGAGAGCGGGCTGCAACTGGACTTCACGCCGCCACCCCACGCGGACGCCGTGGTCATCGAGACCACCTACGCCAACCGCACGCACCGCCCCTGGCCCGCCACCCTGGCCGAATTCCGCGACGCGCTGCGCGACTCGGTGCGGCAGGGCGGGAAGATCCTGATTCCCAGCTTCGCCATCGAACGCACGCAGACGATCCTGCACACCATCAAGAGCCTGATGGACGCCGGGGAGGTCCCGCGCATCCCGGTGTTCCTGGATTCCCCGATGGCCGCGCGCGCCACGCACGAGTACTTCGAGTTCGGCGACGAACTCATCCCCGAGGTCCGCGACGCCCTGCAGGCCGGCGAGGACCCCTTCCGGCCCAGCACGCTGCACGTGGTCCCCACCAGCGCCGAGTCGCAGCGCATCAACCGGTACGACGGCCCGGCGATCATCCTGGCGGGCAACGGCATGATGACCGGCGGGCGCATCCAGCACCACCTCAAGCACCACCTGTGGAAGCCCAGCACCAGCCTGATCAGCGTGTCCTACCAGTCCCCCAGCAGCCTGGGCGGGCGGATCGTGACCGGCGCCGACCACGTCCGCATCATGGGCGAGGAGATCGCCGTGAAAGCCCACGTGTACACCATCGGCGGATTCTCCGCGCACGCCGACCAGGACGACCTGCTGGCGTTCCTGAGCACGACCGGCACCCCGCACGTGTGGCTGGTGCACGGCGAGCCGGACGTCATGGCGTCCTTCCTGCCGGTGCTGAAGGAGCGCGGTCTGAGCGGCAACCTGATGCCCGACCGGCAGGCCGTGGACCTGACGGGCCCCGGGTTCCCGCAGGGGCTGCCCCCCGGGTTCGACGCGGCCCCCACGCGCAGCGGTCAGGCCGAGGCGGGCGAATAGGAAAGAGGCGGGTAGAACAGCCCTGGGCGTTTTCATGCGGAGCGGCTACTCTGAAGCTCCATGAAACGCGCGCTGCCCCTGCTCCTGCTCGCCCTGACCGCCTGCGGCTCCAAATCCATCGAGGGCGTCCAGACCTTCACGTACGCCGGTGGGGATCACCGCAGCGGCTCACTGATCTACGCCGAGAACCCCCCGGCAGGCGGTCCGCACAACCCCATGTGGCAGAACTGCGGCGTGTACGACCGCCCGCTGTACAACGAGTACGCCGTGCACAGCCTGGAGCACGGCGCGGTGTGGATCACCTACCGCCCCGACCTGGACGCAACTCAGGTCGCTGCCCTGAAGAAGCTCGTCGAGGGCCGCCCCTACACCATCCTCAGCCCCTACGAGGGCCTGGATACCCCGGTCGCCGCGAGCGCGTGGGGCGCGCAGCTGAAGGTCGAGAAGGCCGACGACAGCCGCCTGAAGGCCTTCCTGGACAAGTACGAGCAGGGAGGCACCGCCCCCGAGAAGGGCGCCTCGTGCAGCGGCGCGTACGGCGAGACCCGCTGACCGACAGGTCCCAAGACGAACGGCCCCACATCAGCTGTGGGGCCGTCACCGTTCAGCGGAAGCTCAGCGCTGCTGCTCGTCGTCGAAGTACTCGAAACGGAACGTCCCGATCTCCACGGTGTCGCCCTCGCGCGCCCCGGCGCGCTTCAGGGCGTTGTACAGGCCCTGGCGCTTGAAGACGTTGCCCAGGTACTCGGCGGCCTCGTCCATGAAGCGCGAGAAGCGCACGATGCGTTCCTCGAAGCCCCCGCCGTATACCGCCCAGACCCGTTCGGGCTGACCGTCGTTGATGATGCCCACGCCCCGGGCGGCCGGGTCGATGCGGAACTCGATGCGCAGCGGTTCCTCGCGCACGGTGTCCGACTCGATCTCCAGCGCGTTGTTCTGCGCCCACAGTTCGCGGTCCGGGAGCATCTGGAAGATCGCCTCGCGCAGCTCCGGCAGGCCCTCGCCGCCCTTGGCACTGACCTGCACGACGGGCAGGCCGAACTCCGCGAGTTCATCCACGACCATCGCCGCGAGATCCTCGTCGGTCAGTTCCACCTTGTTCAGCGCGATCAGCGACACCTGATCCAGCAGCGTCGGGTCGTAGGCGCGCAGCTCGCCCTGCAACTGACGCAGCTCCTCGACCGGGTTGCGGGTCACGTCCAGCACGTACACGAGCAGGCGCGTGCGGCTGATGTGCCGCAGGAACTCCAGGCCCAGGCCCTTGCCCTCGCTGGCACCCTCGATGATCCCCGGGATGTCCGCCAGCGTGAAGCGCTCGTCGACCGGCGTGCCGTTCGCGTCCACGCGGTCCACGACGCCCAGGATGGGCGACAGGGTCGTGAACGGGTAGTCCGCGATCGCCGGGTTCGCGCGGGACAGCGCCGCGAGCAGGCTGCTCTTCCCGGCGTTCGGGTAGCCCACCAGACCCACGTCCGCGATCAGGCGCAGCTCCAGCCGCACGCGGCGCTTCTGGCCGGGCGTGCCCAGCTCCGCGAAACGCGGGGCCTGACGGGTGCTGCTCACGAAGGTGCTGTTCCCGCGCCCGCCGAAACCGCCGCGCGCGATGACCTTCTCCTGCCCGACCCGCACGAGGTCCGCGATGACCTTCCCGGTCGTCTCGTCGAACGCGGTCGTGCCGACCGGCACGTCGATGAAGACGTCCTCGCCGTCCCCACCCTGACGCAGTCGGCCCTCGCCGTACGCGCCGTTCGGGGCCTTGAACTTGCGGCGGCCCACCAGACGCTCCAGCGACTCGACGCCCTCGATGGCGCGCAGGATGATGCTGCCGCCCCGCCCGCCGTGCCCGCCGTCCGGGCCACCTTTTTCCATGTACTTCGCGCGGTGGAAGGACATGCTGCCGTCCCCGCCGTTCCCGGCGGCCACCTCGATATTCAGGACGTCACGAAACGCCACTGGCCTCACCTCCCTTGGGGCAAGGCGCGTGTGCGTCCCCGCCCGGCACCACTGCTGGGTGCCACTGTACGACGCCGCCCCGCGTGGGGGCAGCAGCAAAGGAGCGCCTGACCCGTCAACCGGGCTGAGGCGCTCCCGCGAAAAAACCTGCCGCGCTGATCAGTCAGCGGCGGCGGCGGTGGGCACTTCGATGCTGATGAAGCGGCCCTTGTTGCCACGGTTGCTGAACACGACCTTGCCGCTCTCCAGGGCGAAGAGGGTGTGGTCGCGGCCCATGCCCACGTTCGGGCCGGCCTTGAACTTCGTGCCGCGCTGACGGACGAGGATGTTCCCGGCCAGGACCTGCTCGCCGCCGAACTTCTTCACGCCCAGGTACTTGGGCTGGCTGTCACGTCCGTTCTTGGACGAACCTACGCCTTTCTTGTGTGCCATGTCGGTATCCTCCCTTAGCCCTTGATGCCCAGGATCTTGATCGCGGTGTAGTCCTGGCGGTGGCCCGTACGGCGGCGGTACTGGATGCCGCTCTTGTACTTGCGCACGTAGATCTTCTCGCCACGGCCGTGCTCGACGACTTCGGCGTTCACGGTGAACTTGCCGGCGGCGTCGCCGAAGACGGTCTGGTCGCCGCCCACGAAGATGGGGGTCAGGTCGAGCTTGTCGCCCGCCTCGCCTTTCAGGCTCTCGACGCGGATGACGTCGCCTTCCTGCACGCGGTACTGCTTCCCGCCGGTCTGAATGATTGCAAACATGGTGTTTCCTCCTGCCGCGCGCCCGAGGGATCGCTGCCCTGGGCGGCCTTGGCCTGCTGCACCCGCTCGGCGGGTCACCAAGCAAGTACTGTAACACACCGGTCAGGACATGGGGAACCCGTCCGGGTCCGGCGGATCAGCGCAGACTCGGGGGTGGCAGGCAACGGCACTCGGCCCGCGCGGGGCGGGGGAAGGCTGTTCGGTTGCGTGCGGGTTCCCGGGTCTGGTGAACGTGTCCTCGCGGTACACGTGGGCTCGCGCGGGGCGAGCCGGGTTCTGCTGATCCTCCAGAGCTGCCCTGGAGCAGCTGATCCTGGCAGGATAGCACGGAACTCCGGGCAGGTCGGGCGCGTACTGGGTGGCGTGATCACCCGAGTCCGGGCCGTATGGCGTGACGCACTGGCCCTGCTGTTCGCCCTGAACGACCGCCGCACACCCACCGGAGCGAAACTTCTGGCGACACTGGCACTGGCCTACGCCCTGTTGCCGCTGGATCTCCTGCCCGACCTCACGCCGGTGCTGGGCGTCGCGGACGACATCCTGATCGTCCCGACCCTGCTGGCCCTGGCCGCTCGGACCCTCCCCACCCCCGTCCTGGCCCAGGCGCAGACCCGCAGCCTCGGGGTGCAGCGGCGCCTGCCCTGGCTGATCCCGGGCGCCGCACTGACGGTCCTGACCCTGCTCAGCCTGCTCGGCTGGACGATCTGGCGCGCCCTGGGGGGCTGATCGGACGGCTAACGACCCGTTAACCGGCCCGCTTACACTGAGGTTCATGAGACTGCTGCTCGTGGAGGACGACGCCCGTATCGCGCAGCCTACCGCCGAGGCGCTGCGCGAGGCCGGGTACGCCGTCACCTGGGCGCAGACCGGCCCGGCCGGGCTGGAGGCCGCCGCGCTGGGCGAGTACCCGCTGGTCATTCTGGACGTGATGCTGCCCGGCATGGACGGTTTCGCCGTGGCGCGGGAGTTGCGCGAGCAGGGTGTGGAGTCCGCGATCCTGTTCCTCACGGCGCGCGGCGAGCTGAGCGACCGGGTGGAGGGCCTGGATCTGGGCGGGGACGCGTATCTGGTCAAGCCGTTCGCAGTGCCGGAACTCCTGGCGACCCTGCGGGCCCTGTCGCGCCGCGAGCGGGGGTCGGGCGCCCCGCGCGTGGCGTTCGCGCAGGGGCGCGGCACGCTGGACACCGTGGCGCGCACCGTGACCTGGGACGGCGCGGAGGTGGCCGTGACGGGCCGCGAGTACGCGCTGCTGGAGGTCCTGTCGCAGGCCCCGGAACGCTGGTTCACCCGCGAGGACCTGATCGACCGCGTGTGGGGGCCTGAATTCGACGGTGAGGCGCGGATCGTGGACGTATACGTGCGCTACGTGCGGCGCAAGCTGGCCCCGGAGGCGATCACGTCCGAGCGGGGGCGCGGCTACCGCGTGGAACGCTGAGGGGGGCAGGGAAGAGCCGATGCGGTTGACGTTGCGGGCGCGGCTGGCGCTGTGGGCGGCCCTGGCGACCGGCGTGGCGGTCCTGCTGGTCGCGGCGGGCCTGTACTGGTCGGTCAACGGGTTCCTGCGGCAGGCGCAGGAGCAGCGGGTCGGCAGTGTACTCGGGGCGGTGCAGGGCCGGGTGGAGGCCCTGTTGCGTCCCCGCCCGGACGACGATCTGCTGGGGCCGCTGCTGGGGCCGCAGTCGGTGAGCATCTCGCAGTCGGATCTGGAACGCATTGCGGACGACGTGGACCGCCGGGGCGTGGAGTTGCGGGTGATCGCGCCGCAGGGGGGGCGGCTGGTCGCGGTGGGCACGCCGAACTTTCCGTCCGGGGTGCCCGCTGACCTGACGCCCGGACTGCGGGACAGCGGCACGCACCTGATCCTCGTGCGGCCTCTGCGGCCCCAGGTGGCCCTGCAGGTGGCGGTGGACGCCCGCTCGCTGCGGGAGGCCCGCGAGGCGTTCGTCCGGGCGCTGACGGCGCTGGTGCCGCTGGCTTTGCTGCTGTCCCTGCTGGTGGGCTGGGTGGTGGCCGGGCGGCTGCTGCGGCCCGTGCGGGCACTGGAGGGCGCGGCGCACGCCATCGGTGAGGGTGGGGACCTGCGCCGCCCGCTGCCCGGTGCGGGCGAAGGGGACGAACTGGCGCGGCTGGCGCTGACGCTACAGCAGAGCTTCGCGCGCCTCGCGGACGCCCGTGACCGCGAGCAGGGTTTCCTGCGGGCCGCCGCGCATGACCTGCGTTCCCCGCTGGCGGCGCTGACCGCGCGGGTCGAGGGGACCCTGGCCCGCGACCGCGACGCCGAGCGCTACCGCGCGGACCTGCGCGAGATCGGTACGGACATCACGCGGCTGTCCACCCTGGCGAATCACCTGCTGCTGCTGGCGCGGGATCCGGCGGCGGTGCAGCGCGCCCCGGTGCCGCTGCGGGACCTGGCCGCCGACGCCGTGGACCGCGCCCGGGAACTCGATCCGCTGGCCGACGTGGACCTCGACAGTGCGGAGGCTGTCACGGTGCCCGGGGACCGGGTGCTGCTGGGGCAGGCGATCTGGAACCTCACCACGAACGCCGTGCGGCACGCGCCGGGGGCGACCGTGCTGGTGCAGGTCCGGGCGGTGCCGGGCGGCGCGGCCGTGACCGTGCAGGACGACGGTCCCGGCGTGGACCCCGCCACCCTGGCCCGCCTGGGTGAGGCGTTCTACCGTCCGGACGCCAGCCGCACGGCGGACGCGTCCGGTGGGGGCGGGCACGGGCTGGGGCTGGCGCTGGCGCGGCACGTGGCGGGGCTGCACGGCGGCACGCTGGAGATCGGCAGCGCGCCCGGCGCGGGCTTCCGCGTCACCCTGCATCTGCCGGGGTAGGGCCCGCTCCGGGGGCGTCTGCTACGCTGTGCGGCAATGAACAGTTCAGTGCCGCGCTGGAGTGCCGTCGTGCTGGGCGGCGGGGATCCCGGCGACCCCTTCGCCGCCGCGCACGGCGTGAACGTCAAACCCCTGATTCCCGTCGCGGGCACCCCCATGGCCCTGCACGTCCTGCGGGCCCTGCGCGGCAGCGACCGCGTGGGCCGCGTGGCGTACGTGGGGCCCACCACCCCTGAGCTCGACCCGCTGATCGACATTCGCGTGACCGACCACGGCACCCTGCTCAGCAACCTCGAGGCCGGGGTGGAGGCCCTGCGCGACCTGGGCCTCGCCCCGGGCGAGCGGGTGCTGGTCGTCACCGCCGACGTGCCCATGCTGCGCCCGGAGGAGATCCGGGACGTGCTCGACAGCGCCCCCGACGCCGGGCTGGTGTACCCCGTCGTGCGCCGCGAGGTCTGCGAGGCTGCGTACCCCGGCGTGAAGCGCACCTACGCCCGCCTGAAGGACGGCACGTTCACCGGCGGGAACCTCTTCCTGCTGGACCCGGCATTGATCGGGCAGTTCCTGCCGCGCCTGCGCGAGGTGCTCGCCGCCCGCAAGGCCCCCCTGAAACTCGCCGGACTGATCGGGTGGGACGTCCTGCTGCGCCTCCTCACGGGCCGCCTGAGCGTGCAGCGGCTGGAGGAGAAGGTCTCCGGGCTGCTGGGCGTCAAGGCGCGCGCGCTGATCACCCCGCACGCCGCCGTGGGCACCGACGTGGACAAGGACGCCGACCTCACCCTGGCCGAGGCGCAGCTGCACGTCACCCCACCCGGTCACTGAACCGCGTTCCAATCCTGACGTAACCGCTCGGTTTTCTCGCGCTGAACGATGAAAATCCTGTCCAGCTTCGCCCTTGCGCCCCCGCTGCCCGGTGTGCATACTGTCCCTCATGCCTCACGTGATCGTTAGCCCCTGCATCGGCGTCAAAGACCAGGCCTGCACGGAAGTCTGCCCGGTAGAATGCATCTACGACGGCGGCGACCAGTTCCTGATCCACCCCGACGAGTGCATCGACTGCGGCGCGTGCGTCCCCGCCTGCCCCGTCAGCGCCATCTTCCCCGAAGAGGACGTCCCCGGCGGCGAGGAGAGCTTCATCGAGAAGAACCGCGCCCACTTCGGCCTCTGAATCCACCCCTGAACGCGCCTCCCCTCCCGGTTGCCCGGGGTGCGGGAGGCGCGTTGCCTGCTGCCCCGGGGGCGGGCCTCCCGGTGTCCCTTGCCGCGCCCCGCCCGGCGGGGCTAGCATGGGTCCCGCCGCGCCCCACATGGACGCGTGACCCCCGAGGAGGTGATGACGTGACCCCAGACCCCCATACCCTGGACGGCGAACCGCCCAGTCGACCTCTGACCACGCCCCACCCATCCCCGGAGGTCGCCCCATGCCCCACCATGAAGGCCGCGCATGCTGACGTATTACCGCAGCGTCGGCGGCAAACTGAACACCATTGACGGCTACATCGACGGCTGCTGGATCAACGCCGCCGACCCCAGCCCCGAAGAACTCGCCCGCGTCGCCCGAGAAACCGGCCTGGACCTGGACTACCTGTCGTACCCGCTCGACCCGGACGAACGCTCCCGCTTCGAACGCGAGGACGGGCAGCTGCTGATCATCATGCAGACCAGCTACCGGCTGGCCGAGGACAGCGACATCCCCTACGACACCGTCCCGCTGGGCATCCTGCACACCGACCACTGCCTCGTGACCGTGTGCGCCCTGCCGGAGAACCCGGTCATCAAGGACGTGCTGGGCGGCCTGGTGCGCCGCGTGAGCACTGTCAAGAAGAACCGCCTGACGCTGCAGCTGTTCCTGCGCAACGCCCAGCGGTTCCTGATCGACGTGCGGCAGATCAACAAGCGCGTGGACGCCATCGAGGACAAGCTGGAGAACAGCCAGCAGAACCGCGAGCTGCTGAACCTCCTGAAACTCGAGAAGAGCCTCGTGTACTTCCTGACCGGCCTGAAGGCGAACGAGGCCATGATGGAACGCGTCAAACGCGACCGTATCTTCGAGATGTACGAGGAAGACAGCGACCTGCTCGACGACGTCCTGATCGAGAACCTCCAGGCCATCGAGATGGCGTCCATCGCCAGCAACATCCTGACCAGCATGGCGGGCGCCTTCGCCAGCGTGATCAGCAACAACGTCAATCAGGTCGTGAAGGTCCTGACCGTGACGACCATCCTCGTGGCCATCCCGACCCTGGTGACCAGCGTGTTCGGCATGAACGTCCCCATCCCCTTCCACGACAGCCCGGAAGGCATCTGGATCGTGCTTGGACTTGCCGTGGCCCTCGCTGTAGCGGTGGCCGGCATCTTCTACCGTCTGCGCGTCCTGTAGAGGGTGATGGTGAACAGGTGATGGTCGATAGAGGGTCACCCCACCTATCAACCATCACCTTTCAACCGTCTACTCCTTGCTGACGATCAGAAGTGCGCCGAACAGCGCGAGGTTCTTCAGGAACTGCGTCTGCTGCTGCTGCCGCTCCTTGCCCTGCTTGTCCCAGAAGGGATGACCGATCACGGTGGTCGGAATGAGGCTGGCTGCCAGGGCCACGCTGGCCGGGCGGGACAGCAGGCCCGCCGCCATCAGCGCGCCCGCGCCGACCATCACGCCGCTGTTGACCTTCACGGCCAGTTCGGGTTCCGGCACTTCCGCGCCGCGCGCCGCGCGCACGATGGGTTCGGGGTTCTGCAGGTGATCCAGGCCGCTCTTGATGAAGATGCTCGCGAGCAGCGCCCGCCCGATGAATCTCGTCACACTCATGCCTTGCCCTCCTTGAACTGTCCCGGAGTCTAGCGCAGGCGCGCCCGGCCCTCGTGCGCCCCCACGCTTGGGCAACCCTTGAGTGAAGCGGAGCGGGGCTCATACGGATTCCGTCTGTTTCGTTCACAACCCGCAACCGCACCGGGTCGCCAACTCCACGCCCGGAACCCATTTCTCTCCTTCTCTGCTGCGCAGCTCTACGAGTCGCATCCGCTAGGGTTGAAAGATTTTGCAGACCTTTCAACCGGAGTTCTTGTTACATGCCCTGGATGACGGACAGCTGCCGGGTCAGGTCGGCCATGATGTCCTGCACGGCGCGCGTGCCGGTGGCGAGCATGTTTACGTACTCGTCGTGCGTCAGCACGCCTTCCTCGGCGCCGCCCTGCACTTCGACGATCAGGCCGTCGCTCGTGGCGACCACGTTCAGGTCCGCGCGGGCGACCTTGTCCTCGGCGTAATCGAGGTCCACGCGGATCTCGCTGCCGACCAGTCCGATGCTGACCGCGCCGATGTTGCGCGAGATGGGCCAGTCGGTCAGGCGGCCCTTCTGGATCAGGCGGTCGCAGAAGTCATGCAGCGCCGCGTGCCCTGCCAGGATGCTCGCCACGCGCGTCCCGCCGTCCGCGACGAGCACGTCGCAGTCCACGTACAGCGTCTGGTTGCGGAAGTGACGCAGGTCCATTCCGGCACGCAGCGCGCGGCCCAGCAGCCGCTGGATCTCGTGACGGCGGCCGTTCTGCAGGTTCCGTTCGCGCGCCTGCCGGTCGTTCGTGGCGCGGGGGAGCATGGAGTACTCGGCGGTCAGCCAGCCTTCCTTGCTGCCGCGCATGTGCGGCGCGGCCTTCTCTTCCAGGGTCACGGTCGCGAGGATCTCGGTGCGGCCCATGATCAGGTGCGCGCTGCCGGGCGCGTGCGGGTTCACGCCCCGCTTGACGGTGATGGGACGGGGCGTGAGGAGGTCGCGGCCTTCGCGGATGGGCTGGGTCATGTCTGTATGCGCTCGATTCTGGGCGGAGCCCGGTGAATTTCCCCCTCATTCTGCACGTTCGCGGCCCCCAGCGCACGGGACAGCAGGTCCGTGACGACCGGCGCGGCCCGCGCGGGGTCGCCCGTCACGAGGAACGCCTCGGTCCCGCCCGAGGTCCGGGCGCTCAGGAGGCCGCGCTCCTCCAGCACCCGCCGGGTGTGCCGCGCGACCGCCGCGCCACTGTCCAGCAGCGTGAACGTGTCCCCGAACTCCGCGCGGATGCTGCCCGCCAGGAACGGGTAGTGCGTGCAGCCCAGCACCAGCCCATCCGCCCCGGCCTGGGCGACCGGCGTCAGGATCTCGCGCAGCACCTCACGCGCCCGCGCGGAGTCCGCCTGCCCGGCCTCCACCAGCGGGACCAGTTCGGTACTCACGGCCTTCAGCACCTGCACGCCCGCCGGGTCCGCGAACTCGCGGATCACGTCCGCCAGCAGCGTCCCGCGCATCGTGCCCGGCGTCGCCAGCACCCCCACCACCCCCGACCGGGTCGAGAGCACCGCCGGTTTCACCGCCGGGACCAGCCCGATCACCGGCATGTCGAAGCGCGAACGCAGGTCGCCCAGGCTGAACGCCGACGCGGTGTTGCACGCCACCACCACACCCTTCACGCCCCGCGCGTGCAGCGCCGACACCGCCCGCGCCGTCAGGTCACGGATCTCCCCGTCGGGCCGCGCGCCGTACGGCACGTGCGCCGTGTCCGCCAGGTACAGCAGGTCCTCGCCCGGCAGCGCCCGCCGCAGGTCCCCCAGGACACTCAGGCCGCCCACGCCACTGTCGAACACGCCAAGCGGTGCGTCACTCATCGCGCCTGATGATACGGGACGCTCAGGCTCCGGCCAGGGCCTCGCGCAGCGTGTCGCCCAGGGCGCGGATGCCCCGCGTGATCTGCTCGGGCGTGGCGTTGCTGTAGCTGAGGCGCATGGTGTTCTCGCCGCCGCCCAGCGCGTAGAAGGGACTGCCGGGCACGTACGCGACCTTGCGCGCGACGGCGCGGGGCAGCAGCACCTGGGTGTCCACGCCCTGCGGGAGGGTCAGCCAAAGGAACATGCCGCCCTCGGGCGTGGTGGTCTGAACTCCGGCGGGGAAGTCCGCGTGGATGCGGTCCAGCATCAGGCGGGCGCGCTCGCCGTACGCCTGCCGGACCCGTTCGATCTGGCGGGGCAGGACGCTGTCCACGAGTTCCGCGATGATCATCTGGTTGAAGGTGGGGGTGTGCAGGTCCGCGCCCTGCTTCGCCTGAATCAGTTTATTGATGATCGGCGCGGCCGCCTGCACCCACGCGTCGCGCAGGCCCGGCACCAGCGTCTTGGAAAAAGAACTGGAGTAGATGACGTGGTTGCGGTCCGCGTCGCCGTGCAGGTCCAGGCCCAGGCTGTAGAGGCTGGGTGCGGCCTCACCGGTGAAGCGCAGCTGCCCATACGGGTCGTCCTCGATGAGCAGGACGCCGTGCTGCGCGGTGAGTTCCACGAGTCGGCGGCGTCGCTCGGCGCTCAGGGTGCGGCCGGTGGGGTTCTGGAAGTTCGGCACGGCGTAGAGCAGCTTCGCGCGCGTGGTCTTCAGTACCTCCTCCAGCGCGTCCACGTCGATGCCGCCGTCGTCGGTGGGCACCTGCACGTACCTGGGCAGGTACGGCTGGAAGGACTGCAGCGCGCCCAGGTACGTGGGGGCCTCTACGAGCACCACGTCCCCCTCGTCGATCAGGACCTTGCCGAGCAGGTCCAGGCCCTGCTGGCTGCCCGTCACGATCTGCACGTTCCGCGCCGGGATGCCCGCCTGCGCGCCGATCCACTCGCGCAGCGGCGCGTGCCCCTCGGTCGTCGAGTACTGCAGCGCCGCCGGGCCGTACACATCCAGCACGCGGTTGCTCGCGGCGCCCACCTCGTCCAGCGGGAACAGCTCCGGCGCGGGCAGGCCCCCGGCGAAACTGATCACGTCCGGCTGCTGCGTGACCTTCAGGATCTCGCGGATGGCGCTGGCCGTCATGCTCTGCGCGCGGCGCGACAGCGTGCCGTCCAGATCGAAGGCCAGCGGGGCGGGGGAGGGGGTGGTCATGCCCGCATGGTAGTCCCCTGTCTACCCCGCGCGGCCCAGTCATGTGGACGGCCCCCGAGTGTAATCACGGTCACTCCGGGTAGAGTGGGGACGCTCAAGGAGGTATTCACATGCTCGTCACCGGTAACGACATCCTGATTCCCGCCCGCGCCGGCCACTACGGCGTCGGTTCGTTCAACACCAACAACATGGAGATCACCCAGGCGATCATCCACACCGCCGAGCGGCTGCGCAGCCCCGTCATGGTGCAGATGAGCGAGGGCGCCATCAAGTACGGGGGCCAGGACCTCGCCAACATCGTCATCGACCTCGCCAGGCGGGCCACCGTGCCTGTCGCGCTGCACCTCGACCACGGCAGCTCCTACGAGAGCGCGCTGAAGGCCATCAAGATGGGCTTCACCAGCGTCATGATCGACGCCTCCCACCACGGCTTCGAGGACAACGTCAAGGAAACCAAGCGCGTCGTGGAAGCCGCGCACGCCATGGGCATCAGCGTGGAAAGCGAACTCGGGCGCCTGGGCGGCATCGAGGAGCACATCGTCGTGGACGAGAAGGACGCCTTCCTGACCGACCCCGAGGAAGCCGTGCAGTTCATCGAGCAGACCGGCACCGACTACCTCGCCATCGCCATCGGCACCAGCCACGGTGCGTTCAAGGGCAAGGGCCGCCCCTACATCGACCACGCGCGCATCGAGAAGATCGCCAGCCTGACCGGCATTCCCCTCGTCGCGCACGGCTCAAGCGGCGTGCCGCAGGAGATCGTCGAGCGCTTCCGCGCCGCCGGCGGGCAGATCGGCGAGGCCGCCGGGATCGCCGACGAGGACCTGCAGCGCGCCACACAGTTCGGGATCGCCAAGGTGAACGTGGACACCGACCTGCGTCTGGCCAGCACCGTCGGCATCCGCGAGGCCCTGGCCGCCAACCCGAAGGAATTCGACCCCCGCAAGATCTTCGGCCCGGCCCGCGACGTCATGAGCCAGGTCATCGAGCACAAGATGCGCGTGCTCGGCAGCGTCGGCAAGGCCTGAGCCTTCCCGGCAGGCGGCCGGTCCCGGGTCAGCTGATCCGGGGCTGACCGCCTCATTCATCTTCGGGCCGCGCCCCAGCGGGAAACTCTCACCCGGCGGCTCTATTCTCACAGGGAATGAGGCCGGCGGGGTTCACACCACTGATCGCAGTCACCCTGGGCGCCCTGAGCGTCGCGGCCGTCGCCGCGACCACCCAGCCTCCCGCGCTGCCCGCCGGATGGCAGTCGCGCATCGCCGCGCTGCTCCCGCAGGCCGGCCAGACCGTGACCCTGCTGGAACGTCGCCCCAGCATCTCCACGCTGGAACTGGAGTGGCGGGTCGCCAGCGCCGGCGGAGATCCGGAGGTGTTGCGGCAGATCACCCTGAACGCCGCCCGGGGCATCGCTCCCACGTACGACAAGCGGCTGAACGTCTCCCAGGAGGATTTCAAGCGGTACATCGTCTTCCAGAACACGTTGGCGTCGACCGGGAAAACCTTCCGGCTGAACGTCAGTCGCGACGTGGGCCGGGTGACCTTCGGGGACGCGGCGTACATGAACGGTGTCTTGAAAGGCGTCAGCATCGACCTGAAGACCGGCGAGATGCGCGGCCCGGAAGGCTTCACGGCCCGGCCCGTCGCGGTACCCGCCAATGACGACCCGGACCGCGGCCTGCTGGTCCGCAGCGGCTTCCAGTGGCGCATGATCGGCAACAACGCCCAGATCGGCAACGGCGTGCGGGGCACCCTGAACCTGCTGCAACTGGCCACCGGGCGCGTGGTCCTCAGTTACAGCCGCAAGAGCATGATCGACCGGAAGGTCGACGAGTTCGACCGGGAACTGATCGTCGAGTACACCCGCTGACTGCCCCGGACCAGACCGTGGCCGCGCGGCTGATGCTCGCCTGACCGGACGTCAAGGTCTCCTCACGTTCCATTCAGAGGCCGTCACGCACCACCCCCTAGGCTGGGCCTCATGATGAAGCGAAACCTCTTGATGCTCGGCGCGGCCCTGACCCTGGGTGGCCTGAGCGAGGCCAACGCCGGGCGCCTCTCCCCGACGCTGTTGCAACGTGCCCAGAAGGGCGACCAGACGCAGGTGGGCGTGATCGTCCGCTTCCAGTTCGCCAACGACGCCCGCGGCCGGGCGCAGTTCAAGAACCTGCGCGGCCAGCTCGCCAGCCGCCTCGCGGCGCTGGGTCCCGCCGCCGGGTTCATCGGGCAGGCGCTCAACTCTGGCAAGGCCACACAACTGTGGCTGGACCAGAGCATCTACCTGCCCATGACGCCCGTGCAGGCGCGCGCCGTGGCGCTGCTGCCGATCGTCAGTGACGTGTTCGAGAACTTCAAGGTGCAGATTCCCAAGCCGCAAAAGGCCGTGGCGCTCAGTGCGGCTGCGGCTGCGCCCGGCGAGGCGTGGCACCTCGCCAAGATCGGCGCGCCGCAGGCCTGGGCCGCCGGGTTCAAGGGCCAGGGCATCAGGATCGGGCACCTGGACAGCGGGATCGACGCGAACCACCCGCAGCTGAACGGCAAGGTCGCCGCGTTCGCGGAGTTCAACGCGGACGGTGACCGCGTGTCGGGCGCGCAGCCCCACGACACCACCAACCACGGTACCCACACGGCGGGCCTGCTGGTCGGCGACACTGTGGGCGTGGCGCCCAGCGCCAAGGTCATCAGCGCACTTGTGCTCCCCAACAACGAGGGCACCTTCGCGCAGGTCATCGCCGGCATGCAGTACGTGCTGGACCCGGACAACAACGCCGATACGGACGACGGCGCGGATGTCGTGAACATGAGCCTGGGTATTCCCGGCACCTTCGACGAGTTCATCGTGCCCGTGCAGAACATGCTCAAGGCCGGTGTGGTGCCGGTGTTCGCCATCGGTAACTTCGGCCCGGCGTCCGCCAGCACCGGCAGCCCCGGCAACCTGCCCGATGCGATCGGCGTCGGCGCGGTGGGGCAGGACGGTCAGGTGGCCAGCTTCAGCAGCCGCGGCCCGGTGAACTGGAACAGCACCATCAAGGGTGTGTTCACCAAGCCGGATATCGCCGCGCCCGGCGTGGAGATCACCAGTTCGTTCCCGAACGGGCAGTACGGTGCGCTGAGCGGGTCCTCGCAGGCCAGCCCCATCGCGGCGGGCGCCGTGGCCCTGCTGCTGTCGGCTAAGCCCGGTACCAGCGTGGACGGCATCAAGAACGCGCTGTACACCAGTGCCAGCAACGCGGGCAGCAAGAACAACAACGTGGGCTTCGGGCAGATCAGCGTGCCCGGCGCGATGGGCAAACTGGGCGTGAACCTGGGCGGCACCCCCACGCCTGCACCGACCCCCGCACCCACCCCGGCCCCCACGCCTGCACCCACCCCCGCACCGACCCCCGCACCCACGCCGACTCCGGCCCCCGCGCCGACCCCGGCGCCCGCT
>CALPYF020000013.1 GCA_943327755.2 Deinococcus hopiensis KR-140 | reverse complement strand
GGTCACCATGGCGAAGATCACGTCCACGACACGCTGCAGCGTGTCGTGGCGCAGGAAGGGCACGCAGGCTTTGAAATGGCGGGTGAGTTCAGTACGCTGGAGATCGGCGGGTTCTGGGATGGTCACACACCCAAAACACCGCCGTTTGTTGTGCCGATTCGCGACCGATCATACGTTCAGGAATTTTGCGTCCAGCACAGCCTCAACCTGAAGATGTTCGGTACAGAGGGCCCGACCTCAAGCCCTTAATTCAGTAGAGAACGGAACCGTCTGTCCACTCCACTGGTTGACTGCGGCCGTTGGCCACTGCGCCGCCAACTGGTCTGCCCGAGCGGCCCAGCATCCAAGATCTGTCAGCGGGACTCCAGCGGGCGGACGCCACCTCCACGCACACTGCGTTGCAGCATCAGTGGCGCGAGGGCAGCGTCGGGGATCACCACCCACCACCAGGTCAGGCCTGCCGCGCCGGGGCGGTACTCCTGCGCGTACAGTTCCAATGTGACGGTGGCGCAGGACACCTGCCAGCGTGACGGCCGGTTCAGTCGCCAGAGACGGCGGGTGGGCAGCAGACGGGCTCCCTCGATTGACCATGTGTGACCGGCCACTTGGATACGGGTCGGGCAGCCAGTGGGGTCCACGTCGACGGTACACCGCACATGGATTCGGCCGCTCACGAGCGTCCCACCGAAGAGTGCGAGGGAGGTGTGACCTTCATCTGATAGGTCGTAGCTTACTGGATGCCCTGAGTGATGCGGGTCTCATGTGCTTCGGGGCTTGTGGGTCTTCGCTCGTCACTGATCTACCCATCTGCCGGGGGGCATTCAGGTATCGTCAGATGGATGGAGGACCGCTGGACGCCCGACTGGCCGGCTGCGGCGTCACCTGTTGAACTGACTGCTCCAGGCCCGGCAGGCCAATGAGCTGGGCGGCGTCCTGTTCCCATCGCCAGCCTGGCTGGCCGCCACGCGGAGCGACACTCTGAACACGCTCCTGACCCGCCTGACTCGGGGGACCCCGCCTTAAAGGTGCTCTTCTTCCAAGTGGGCCGGGCTCTCGTGCATGAGTTGCCCGTGCCGTTCATTCATCAGGTGCTGGCCTCAGGTGGCTCGGCTGAACTGCTGGCCGAATCTTGCTGGTCTATCGGAGGCTGGCCAGACGGTGCCTTACCCCTGCTTCTCCTTGACCTGCTCCACACGAATCACGCGGTGCGCGTGCAGCGTCAGGCGCTGCTGATGATCCAAGACCCTAGAGGCAGGCCAGTTGCGATGGACGTGGCGTCGTGGGTTCCGCGGTCCCTGGCGGCGTCCGAACTGGTGTAGTCGGCGCAGGCGTCCCTGTCAGGACACGTGAACTTATGCAGCTGCGAACGAGTGCGCCGTCAAGGCCGTTGAGGGAATTGGTGCAGGCCTGGAGGCAGCGCCACTGGACCAAACCGGCGTTCTCCATACAGCACGTACCGCTGCGCAGCGACCACCTCATACCCGAGTGCCAGGTGAGCCCGCTCCACCCGTGGCCAGCTGGGAGACGCGAAATCTCGCAGGTTGAGGGTGGCCACGAACGCCGTTTCGACCCAGTCGTGCATCGGGAGACGCCCGCGCCGTGCGCCGTTCAGTGCGGCCGGATCCTCGACGGTGGCCAGGATGGCCCCGGCGCAGTCCTGGAGCGTGCGGGCGTCCTGCTGAAGATAAGTTACTGCCGCCTCGTCCAGTGGGGGTGGCCCAGCTGAATCGTTGATGTGGTCCAGCAAGGCTTCATTCGCGCTGAGGGCCGGAGCGACCACTCTCGCCATCAGGTCTGATGCGGCCACCGCGCTACTGACCTGCTCCAACTCCGTGAGGGCCTGTTCAATCGCGTCACGGGTGGCCTGGAGGGCCCGCATCAGGTCTTCGCGGTGGGCCGCGCTGAGTGGGGGGAGCTGGAACGCCATGGTCAAGCCAGCATACGCGCACCTGATGGGCCACTCTCCGCCGCACGCCTTCACAGCGCTAGGCCATCTGGCGGTCGGCACGGCCCCTGTCGACCCGTATCATCCAGAGCGATGAACGTCCTGCAGACGCGTTGAGCACGATCAGACCCCTCGTCTGACGTCCCTGGCCTGCCGCGCCCGCCGCGGAGGCCGCCCCGCCCTGCCTGGAGTGTGGTCCTTTGAGTCTTGTCCTTCACGATGTCGCCCTGTCCTACGGCGACCGCCCCCTGTTCACCCACGTCCACCTTGACCTTCATCCGGGGGAGCGTGTCGCGCTGCTCGGGCCCAACGGCTGCGGCAAGACCACCCTGCTGCGCCTGGCGAACGGCACACTGACCCCCTCCGCCGGTACGGTCCGCCGCAGTGGTCGCGTCGCGTATCTCCCGCAACTGGAAGACCTGCCCGGCTCGTCCATCCTGGACGCCGTGCGCCCTTCGTTCCTCAGCCAGGCGGGGCACGCCCTGCACCTCAGTCAGCAGGCACTCGAGGACCCCACCGCCGCGGCACTGGACGCCTTCGCGGCAGCGGAGGAGGCCTGGCGTGACCTGGGTGGGTACGACTTCGACCAGCGTGCCACCGAAGTGCTGAGTGCCCTGCACCTGCGTCCAGATGGGGACCCCGCGCGCCTCTCTGGGGGGCAGCGCCGCCGGGCCCTGCTGGCGCGGCTCCTGCTCACGCCGGCCGATACGTACCTGCTCGATGAGCCGACCAATCACCTGGACTGGCCCAGCCTGGAGTGGCTCGAAGACTGGGTGCAGCGCAGTCCTGCCGCGTTCCTGATCGTCTCGCACGACCGCGCGTTCCTGGACGCCACGGTGACCCGCTGCGCGGAGCTGGAACGCGGTCAGCTGCGCGTCTACCCCGGTCACTACTCGGCCGCCATGGCGGTCAAAGCCACCCTGCGCGCGGCCCGAGACCGGCAGTATCAGGCGCACCAGCGGCAGGTGGCGGCCCTGACAGACGAGCAGCGGCGCGTGGCGCAGCAGGCGGCCAGTACGGACCGGTACAACCACCGGCGGAAGAAACCCGGGCACAAGGGCTCAGCCAAGATGCGCGCGCAGGACGTGGCCCGCACGCTGGCCCGCCGCGCGCAGGCACTGGCCCGGCGTCTGGACCGCATGGACGCCCCTGAACGCCTCCTGCCCGACCGGAACCTGGTGCGCGTGGCGTTCGGCACCATCCCACACGGGCCGAACGACCTCCTGAGTGTGCACGGCGGCAGGCTGGAGGTGGCCGGACAGCCTCTCCTCGCAGAGCTGAACCTGCACGTGCGGCGTGGGGAGAAAATCGCCGTCATCGGCCCGAACGGCGCCGGGAAGAGCACGCTACTGCGCGCCCTCACGGGTCAGAGCCCGCTGGCCGGCGGGGTGATCCGCCGGGCTGACCTCACGCTGCAGTGGGCGGGTCAGCAGCACGAAGAATATGCCGGGTTTCAAACCCTGGAGGACGCCTTGCTGGCTGCGGACCCGCACTTGAGTCCGCAGGCGATGTACGCGGCGCTGGCCCGGCTGGGCCTCCCTCGTGAACTGCACCGCCCCCTGACGGACCTGTCCGGGGGGCAACTGACCCGGCTGGCGCTGGCACGGCTCAGCCTGACGGCCGCGCCCCTCCTCGTGCTGGACGAGCCAACCAACCACTTGGACGCCGCTGCCATTGAGGCCGTGCAGGCGGTCCTGGACGCCTTCACCGGAACGGTGATCTTCGCGTCGCATGACCGTGAACTGGTCCGCCGGGTCGCAACCCGACACTGGTGGGTGGAGGGTGGCTCCGTCACAGACCTGGAACGTGACGGCACCGCGGTCAGTTGGGAAGGCGCGCAGTAGGTCAGATATGCCCTGCCGCACAGGGTCTGCTGGCGTCGAGGACCCGGCGGTTGCTGATCGACCGGTATCTCCGCGCATGAAGCAGTCGTCTGTTCCGCTCTGGGCTTCCAGTGCGCTGGTCCCGGTGACGACCCTCAGTCTCCGCCCTGAAAGACGTCGCCCCCTGGGAGACACCACGTTCTGGCCGTACTCAGATCCAGGACATGGGGGCATGAAAGTCGAATTGGAACCGTGACGCTTCGGAGGCCCCAGGCCCGTCCTATCCGTGCCGGGGACCTGGCCTGCAGCGGAAGGTACTCACTGATCGCCTCTGCATGCTGATCGCGGTCTCGCTCCAACGACAGGCGACCCCACATCCATCAGGCGGTCAAGGTTGCCCTTCACGCTGAGCGGCTGAGATGACCGTGTTCAAGGTGTGAAGCTTCTGCGCCCTGCGCACCTCGACATCCCCACTCAGGTGGAGCGGCTCGCCGCGCCCCACGGCGTCAAGCTGCTGCTGGCGCCGCGCGGCGAGCCACTGCAGTCCATCTGGTGTCGTGGTGACATACCCCTCCCGCTTCAGCGTGCCGTCCGCCGCGTAGACCTCCTGGATGTACACGCCAGGGTGAGGCATCGACCAGCCCTCAGCGGCGGAGAAGGTGGCCTCGGAAACAGGTCGCTCCAACGGCGTCACGGTCTCGGGGGTGGACACCTGGCAGGCGACCAGCGTGAGGGCGAGGGCCGCAGTGAGAATGATGTTCAGGCGGATCATGAAACCTCCACAGGTCAGGGCGGGAACAGTGTGGCCGGTGTGGCATGGACACTGGAGAAGGACGTTGGCAACTCAGGCGTGCCAGGGAACCTCTATCGCGTCGGTGGCGGCGGCAAGCCGCAGGTCACCGTGGGGCCTGGTGGCACCGGGCATCCACGGGGATCCAGTGTGTGCGGTGGTGGCAGGCCGCCAGAAGGGCCAGGAGCAGGGCCAATGCGCCTGCCCGTCTCCTGCCTTCAGTGCTGCTCACATCCATGCTCCTGGAGTTCATGGGCGTAGATACGCCTGGGCGACGTAGCCGGTGTAGTCCTGCCAAGTGACGCGGCACCAGCCATTCCCGCAGAGGATCAGGTTCACTTTCGTGCTGCTGGCCAGCGTGGTGAGCGTGACGCCCTGTGCGCTGGGGCTCGCACGGAGATGAACAGCCGCGGTGGTGTACCTCAGCGAGGCGGTCGAGATGGAGGGAGGACTGGCGGGCGCAGCGGGGACGAAGGTCGCCACACGAGGGCCGCAGAACGTGGTGTACCCCAGGTCGCCGCAGACGTAACTGCCGGTGTCACTGGGGCAGGAGTGCCAGCGGTGACAGCCGCTGCGGTGCGCCTGTGCTGGAGTCGCGAAAAGGGACAGCGTGGCGAGCGTCCCGCACAGCGCGGCGACGCGACGGGGCCTTGCCGTCAGAGTCATACCTGGAGCGTACCCAGGCGAGGGGGCCCTGTCACGCCAGATTGACCAGCGGGGGTGCGCCACATGGGTCATACGCCCTGGCATTGGACATCTGCTCATGTGTTTTGGGGCTCTATTCGAAATGACCAAAGCCAAACAGACCGATCTGGGGCCTGCACGCTGGACGTTTTCCTGCGTCGTCTGCCTCGCTGGCCGAAGGTACGTGCTCTAGCCGCATGCTGTTCTGGAGGCCTCCATACGGAAGCCAGCCGTGGACGCCGGCAGGGTCAAGCTATCCTCATTGGAGTGGCTTACATGCGCGTCAGCAAGCAGGTGATACTGGGCATGGTACTCGCCGAAGTCCTGATCCTGGGAGTGCAGCGCGCGATGCGCCACGCGGCCCACACCTCGGCGCGCAGGTCCTCGTCGCAGCCCGGGCGGTCCGCCAGCGCCGCGCGCGTGGCTTCGTCCAGCCCGTCCTTCCCAGTGCCCAGGTCGGCCAGCCACGCCTCGTCCAGCAGATCCGCGATCTCAATGAGGGTCAGGTTTCGGACGTCCATGCCGCCCACCCTACGCTGGCCCGGAGCGCCGGGGCTTCATCGTCCGCTGCGACAGCGCCCCCGACGCAGGCCTCTCTGGTTCTGCGCTTCAGCTCTGGTTTGCTGATCCGCGTCTTGATTCGGAGCGCTTTTGGTCAGCCGTGCAAGGTCTGGCGAGCCCAGGAAACCCACCACCGTCCTGTACAGACGTAAGCGCAGCGTCACGCTGGCACGCTCTCAACTGACGCAGGGATCAAGAGCCTGTGGGCGGCGAGCGTAGAACCGGCGCGTACAGTGAGCCATGTTCGCATTGCTGCTTGCACTGGTGGGTGCTTCTTCCCCTTCACCGGTCGTGGTGACCTTCTCGGGTGGACAGCAGGCAACCGTACAAAGCCCGGTTTCCGATGACTATCGCTGGGAACACGTGGAAACCCAGTACAGCCCGGACCGCAAGGCAGCGGCCGTTCGCTTCTGCTGGGAATTGCTCCGCTTCGAGGGATGCGAAGTGCGACTGGCCCAAATAGGACGGCCGGTGCTGATTCTTGAACGCAGTTTCGTGCGGCAGCTGCTCTGGACATCAGACAGTCAGTACCTCATTGGTGCCGGGTACAACACCGTTCACCTGTGGAACCGCCAGGGCCAGCGACAGGGCGTGGTCATTCCGTCGAGTACGCGTCACGGTGACCCACCCCTCGCTCTCGCGCTCAAATCAAGTGGTCTCTGCGTGAAGTACACGAGTCATGGGCAGAACACCACGTCCACCTGGTCCTACGTGCTGCCAAGTCTGAAGCCTGTAGCCAGAAACTGCACCGTGCCGTGAGAGGATGCGGGCTTCCCCCGTTGAGGGTCGACATGTTCCCAGAACGGCGGCCCCCCGCGAAACGCTGCCCAGGAGCAGGAAGAACCCCTGGTCGCTGGGCAGCGCGGACGGCTGAGGGACTGCGCGACGAGGACCAACACGGGCAAACCAGGACTGACTGGTGCGTTTCAAAGCGACCTGCGCCGTAACCTCCAGCACTCTGGTCGTGTGTTCACATCGGTCCACCAGGGGCCAGCGTAGGAAGCGCTGCTGAGCGCGACGATGGCGAACAGCAGCGAGAGCTGGATCCTGCTGGATTTCAACGTGACCCCACGCCGGGCAGAAGCCGGGGCTGGGAAAGCTGGAAATCGTTACAGCGGCGGACAGCCAACGTCATTGGAGCAGAGCGCGCCTCCCTGATCCACTTCACGTTCAGCGCGACCCTCTTTTTGCGGATGGCAGTGGGCCAGACGGCGCGCACACTCTGATCATGACCGACGCCCTGCAGCAGGTCCTGCACCACGCCGCCACCCACTCACCGGCAAATGGTCGGACCGTCGTGTTCCTCGCCGCTGACCTCATTGCCGTGTTGGCAGCGGGGTTCCTGACCGTCCTTGCCCTGCGCCGCCACCGCCTCACCCGCGCCCTCCTGCTCCGCATGGTGTGCTCCGGTGTGATCGCCATTCTGCTGACCCTCTTCCTGGGTCACGCGGTGCATGATCCCCGCCCCTTCATCGCCGAGCACTACGCGCCCCTCACGCACGCGTCGACGGACAACGGCTTCCCCAGCGACCACGTCCTGATGGCGGCCCTGATCACCGGATCGATGGCGTGGCTGAGCCGCGCGTGGCCCGCCTTCGCCCTGGGCACCCTGGCCATCGCAGCCGGACGACTCGGCATCGGCGCACACCACACCCTGGATGTGCTGGGCAGCCTCGTGATCGCGGCGCTGAGCCTGACTGCTGCGTGGCTGATGCCACTGCCAGCTCAGTGGCGCAGGCCACTCCTGAACGGCACGTCACCGCAGACGTCCCACTGATCACTCGAGGTTGCTCCGCACGCCGCGTGCCAGGAAGTCACCATGAACCCCGCCGCGTCCCTCGCGTTCCTGCTCCTTATGATGGCCGCTTTGCCCGTAACCGTTGACGTCACGCTCCTCCAGCGCCACACCCTGGCCCGCCTCCTCGTCAGCGCCACCTGTGTTCTGGTCGCGCTGGGGATTGCCCGTCGTCTCCGCTGAACCGGCGGCATCAGCCGGCATGCAGGGCCTGGGTGAGGCCGCCCAGGTCCGTGCTGGTCACGGTGAGCACTCGCCCGCCGCTTAAAGTGAGCTGTAAGCCCTCATCCCCCCACAGTCGGTACAGCAGTCGCCCTGGCCCCAAGCGCAACCCGTAGCCCTGCCATGGCTGCAATTCGACGCGGTCAATTCGCGTGATGCTCCGGGTCGGGATCCGAGTGGCCAACCATCCGGGCCCTAACGAGACCGTGAACTCACCGTCGCGGACCTCTGTGGTCATGCGACTCATCAATGCGGCCGCGAGGCCTGAAATCAGCAGGGGAGGAAGAAGTCCGCCGGCCGGCGCACCCAGCCGCACCAGAATGAGTGCGGCGGCGTACACTGCCGCCAGTGCCCAGACCACCCCGTCCAACCGGTCGACGCGTCGGTACATGGCTCAGGCTACACCTCGCCGGTCTCCAGGTTCGCCCGTTCCAGATTCAGCGCGAGCAGCCGCGCGAGCACGTCGCCCTCGCTCAGCGGTCACACGCCGGTTGGTAGCGGCAGCAGTGGGAAGCGCCTCCATCGACCTGAGTCACGACGTCCTTCCCTCGACTAGGCATCCAGTCCAGGGTCGATTCGACTGTACTCAGCGAACGCGACCTCACACACGACGCCTGGTCTCCCCCTCCCGCTAACATAAGCGCGTGTTCGCCCTCCGCCTCGACCGGGGCACCCTCGTTACCCAGGACGCCCCCAAGGCCGTCCGTGACTTCTTCACGTGGGATGACCGCAGTCAGTCCTGGCGAGCCCCGGGCGGGCGCTACCGCGAGATCGTCGAGGCCCTGCGCGCCGCCGGTCTCCCCTTCAAGGACAGTGCCGCTGCCTTCGAACCCCTGCAGCTCGGGTACGCCCGTGACGTCACGCCCTACCCGCACCAGACCCAGGCGCTCAATGCCTGGAAACGCGCCGGTCGCCGCGGCGTCGTCGTGCTCCCCACCGGCGCCGGGAAGACCCTGGTCGCCCAGCTCGCGCTGCGGGACACGCCCCGCAGCGCCCTGATCTGCGTGCCCACCCTCGACCTCCTCCAGCAGTGGTACGCCGGCCTCACCGCCGCGTTCCCCGACACGCCCGTCGGCCTGCTCGGGGGCGGCAGTCACGACGAGACGCCCCTGCTCGTCAGCACCTACGATTCCGCCGCCATTCACGCCGAGACGCTCGCCGGGCGGTACGCCCTGCAGATCTTCGACGAGGCCCACCACCTCCCCAGCGACTTCACGCGCGTGATCGCAGAGATGGGGATCGCCCCGTACCGTCTCGGCCTGACTGCCACGCCCAAACGCAGCGACGGGCGTGAGCGGGACCTCGACCGGCTGATCGGCCCGGTGGTCTTCCAGGTCGCCCCCGAGGACCTCGCGGGCGACACCCTGGCGGACTACCGGGACGTGGTGATCCGCGTGCGCCTGAGTGAGCTCGAGCAGCGCCGCTACGACGACCTGATCCGGGTCCGCAACGACTTCCTGCGCCTGAGTGGCATCAAGCTCGGGTCACTGGACGGCTGGAAGCAGTTCATCATGGCGAGCGGGACGCCCCACGGGCGGCGCGCGATGCTCGCGCACCGTGAGGCGAAATCCCTGGCGTACGGCACCGATGGCAAACTCCGCGTCCTCGAGGAAGTCCTCGCGAACCACCCGAAGGCGCGGACGCTGATCTTCACGGACGACAACGCCACGGTGTACCGCATCAGCCGGGAGTTCCTCATTCCCGCCATCACGCACCAGACGCCGGTCAAGGAGCGCGTGGCGCTCCTTGACCGGTTCCGCAGCGGCGCGTACCGCATCCTGGTCACCAGCCGCGTGCTGAACGAGGGCGTGGACGTGCCCGAGGCGAGCGTGGCGGTGGTGCTGTCCGGCACCGCGACCGAACGGGAACACATCCAGCGGCTCGGGCGGATCCTGCGCCGAGCCGAGGGCAAACAGGCCGTGCTATATGAAGTGATCACCGAGGGCACGAGCGAGGAGCGCGTCAGTCAGCAGCGTCGCGGACAGTATCCGGGCAGCATGAATGCGCGGGAGATCGCCGACTCGTATCAGGACCTCAATGCCGGCTGACCCGACCCCCATGCCCCAGTGCTCCTCTCCCCTCCCCTATGCTGCCGACTGACCTGCTGCTCTTCCGCGTGAAGGCGGGGCTCGTGGAGCCCCGCCGCCTGAAGCCCACCACCCAGAACCTCGACCTCGCCGCGCGCCTGATCGCGCTGTTCGAAGCGAACGTCGGGCAGCGCCGCGCCGACCTCGACGAGGATCTACGCGCGCTCGAGGCGGGCCGGCAGGACTTCAAGGTTCTGCGGGGCCTCGCGCACCTCCTGACGAACATGGGGGACTTCGAGGCGGCCGGCCCGGTGGAGCCGGGCCTCGCGCGGGAGCGGGTGTTCACGCTCGCGCAGGAGGTGGTGCCCAGTCGCCGGGCGGCCGCCCAGATTCTCGAGCAGGCCTCCCGGTCCCTGAGCACGGACGCCCCGGTCTCTCCGGAGGCCCTGCAGGCCGCGTTGTACGCGGACCTGCCGGATCAGCAGACGCTGGTGGCGTTCGAACCGCCCGCGCCCTTAGAACTCATCCACCGGTATGACCTCGCGCAGGCGCAGGGCCTGCTGTACCGGGCGACGGAACTGGTGATCACCGCGCGCCGGAACGAACCGGCGCGCTACCAGCAGCTCCTGAAGTACCTGAAGTTCTTCGGGTTGATGGCTACCGTGGAAGGGGACGCCGCGCTGGGCTTCACGCTGACCCTGGACGGCCCGACGAGTCTGTTCGGCGCGACCACCCGCTACGGGCTGGGCATGGCGAAGTTCCTCCCGGCGCTGCTGCACGTCACCAAATGGGACCTCAGCGCGACGCTCAAACCCCGCAAGGATCTCGCCTGGGTGGACCCAGGCGATACGGAGTGGTCATTTCAGCTCACGAGTGAGGATGGGTACGTGAGTCACTACGCGCCGCCGACGGAGCATGACAGCGCGTTGGAGTCGGGCTTCTCGGAGCGCTTCGCGAAACTGGACACGCCCTGGACGCTCGAGCGTGAGGTGGATCTCGTGCCGGTGCCGGGGGGCGTGATCCTGCCGGACTTCCGCCTGGTGCAGGGGGACCGGAGTGTGCTGGTGGAGATCGTGGGGTACTGGCGGCCCGAGTATTTGAGAAAAAAATTCGATCTGCTGCGCAAGGCGGAGCGGACGGACGTGATCGTGTGCGTCAGTGAGCGGCTGAATCTGGAGCGGGCGGGCGTGGACCCGAGTGATTTCGGGGAACGGGTGGTGTGGTTCAAGGGCGTGCTCAACCCGAAAGACGTGCTGGCACTGGCAGAGACCTACGCTGTCACGCGGTATTAAACAATTGGATCCCGTGCCTGCGGTCCGTCACGACAAACCGGAATACCGAGCCAAAGCGGTAAAAACGTGCTGGGCCAAGCCTCAGATGGGCGTTCCAAGGGTGCAGTGCCCTGTCGATTTCGGCATCTGCTGCACCCTCTTTGGTCACTCCATTCGGAACCTCTTCCACCACCTCTGGGCTACTGCTGCGGTTCCCAACGGAACGGCTGCGTGTACACGATGTCCGTCTGGTACCCCTTGAGCAGCTCCGGATGATTCTTGAACGTCTCCCCGTCGCTCGACAGGATGCCGATGCCGACCCCGAACCGGAGGTCTGGAGCGCCTTTGAACACGAACGATCCGTGCAGCTGCCCGTAATCGTCCGCCCACACCTGATCTTCGACGTACGGCTCAATGATCGCTGCGACCTGTTCGCGAACCTGTTCCCGACTGAGGCTGGACACGAACCCCAGTGTATGGGTGCCCTGAATGTCCGGTCCGTACACTTCCTGCGCGTCGAACGCCTTGAACTCAGGACCGGAGAAGTAGGCGACGAGCTCTTGGTTGACGCGTTCTGTCACTTCCATGTTTCCCTTGGTGTGTTGCACTTGAGCTTCGGGGGGTCGGCAGGCGATCAGGAAAACACACAGGAGCAGCGCGGGTTTCACTCGCCCCTCCATGCGAGCCAGATCTGCGGGAGCCGGGCGCGAACCTGCGTGAGGACTTCTGGAGGGATCTTCACGCCGTCTTTGAGGTAGGTGACGATAGGCATGCTCTTCATAGGGTAGACCGGCAACCCCACGCCCGTCGCCATGGGCCGCGCGTCGTAATCCTTCTCGTAGTGATCCAGGTTCAGGATGCGGGCGAGACTCACGTCGTCCGGGTCGAGCGGGAGCGGGCGGCCACTCTGGAAGATCGCGTCACAGCGCTGCCTGAACTCCGCCAGCGTTTTGACGCTCTTGTCGGCCGCGACGTTCTCCACATGAGACAGCAGCGTGTTGTACGCGATGTTCGCGTACACGACCGCCTCGAAGGGATCCTGACCGGGGATCAGATCAACGTTCCCCGTCAACTTCTTCCGGTTGGCTTCCGTGTTGATCCTGGGATCCTGCGCCGTACCGTACGCGCCGGAGAATGTCATCTGCACGTCCCGTTTGTCCTTCCCGCCCTGCAGGGTGGCCTCGTCTCGGAGCCCCTGGCTCACGATCACCTGCAGGTCGGGATGCACGGGCTTCAATCCTCGGATGTACGTGCTGAGCATCGGCGTGACGTGTCCGGCGGTCACGTTCTCCGCGACATTTGTGCTGAACGGCGTGGTCGTCCCGGCCGGGCGACTGGTGCGGTCGAAATACGCGATGGTCCCGTCGAGCATCCGCTGGCCAGCGGTGGGCACGATGTCCCCATCCACCCGGTAGTGCCGGGCCGTGATGGGGGCGTTCTTCCCGTCCCCCGCGTTGTAACGGCGAAGCTTGTTCACTTCGTTCGCGTCGATCCCGGGCGCCTGGAACGTCACGACGGACGCGAAGGCCTGAGGGTACAGCGCGGTGACCAGCTGGGCGATACCACCGCCGAGGCTGTGCCCGGTGGACACCGCTTTCCCCTTGAGGCGGCTGAGGTTCGCTTCGATGAGTTTGCGGTTGGGTTGTACTTGCAGCCACCCGATCTGCGTGGGGCTGGCGTCCCCGATGACCGAGTCCACGGTGCCTTCCCGGCCCAGTTGGCGCGCTTCATCGATCTCCGGCCCGTTCTTGCCAGCGGCCTGGGCTTTCTTGGCGCTCGCGTCGCCCTTCACGTCGAACTGCACGCCTTCGGTCCCGCGGAATGCCACGATCGGCTGCGGCCACTTCGCTTTCCCGGGGATGGGCGTGAAGACCCGCATCTGGAAGCCCCAACGGCCGGACACGAGCGGACCGGCCGTGAAGCCGAAGTGAGCGAGAAGCGCGGCTGGATTGCTGTGCCGGCGCTCGTCCAGCGTGTCGGTGTTCATCTCGCGGGCCGACTGGTTGCTGTACACCAGCCCAACGGCGAGCTGTTCGAGGAACGCGTCGTGCGCGAGGACCGCCTCGCTCATGGGCGGTGCGAGGAGGGCCATCAGGGGTGCGCGGGCGTTCGGATCGCGGACGAGTTCCCCGAGAGCCGCACTGAGCGTCTTCCCGCCGTTGAGACGGGCGTAGGCTGCAGCGACGCCCGCGCGGTCAGCGGGAACGATCGCCGAGAGGAGCCCTTTCAGGAGCGCCATGTTCGCGCTGCCGTTCAAGACGTTCCGGGCCTGGTACGCGCCGGTGAAGTTCGTCAGGCCGACCCGGTCCGCGTCGTGACGGGTCTGCGTGAGGTGTCGGGTGCTGCCGGTCGTGAGATCCTGAGCGGCGGCCGCCCCGAGGACGCCGTTGGCGACACTGGTGCTGACGCCTTCCGCCCAGTCGGGGATGATGTCCCCCAAGGGGCCCAGGTTCGCCTTGACGGTCTTGTCCATCAGCTGTTCCTGGGTATGCCGGCGGATCCAGTCGTGGAGGTACGCGGCGATCTGGTCAGGCTTCCCGTAGCGGTTCCGGATCTGAATAGTGTTGCGTTGCAGTTCCGCCAGCACGGCAGGCGGCCAGGTGGTCGCGGGTACCTTCACCGGCGCAGCGGGCGCGGCGGGTGCCTTGGTGGGGGTGACGGCGGAGGGTGGGCGTGACCTGAGGGCTTCGGGCATGACGTCTCCTTCCCGGTACGGTACAGGCCCGCGGGCTGAGGCGGGGACGAAAGTGACCAGCAGATCAGCACGTGAAGAGACGGGCAGGTCATGGCACACTGCGCACATGCCCGATCCCGCTCCCCCGGCCGTGCTGCTCTCGGAATGGGCGGCAGCGCACCGACTGGGCAGTGGACGTGCGCTGACCTGGGCGCAACGAGGTGACGTACGCGCGTGGCGGTCCAGCGTCGGCTGGTTGATCCGGCCGGACGAATCTGGACCGGACGGCACGGCCTTCCCAGTGATCGTGGTCAAGCGCCTGAGCCGAGCGGAACGCCTGACGCTCCCGGCGGTCTCACTGCCCGAATGGGCGGATCTGCACGGGCATCCGAAACAGCGCGTAGCCGCGTGGGCTGCGCAGGGACGACTGCCCGCGTGGCGCAGCGGCAGCGCGTGGCTGATTGCGCCGGGCACGGTCTCGCCCTCATGGCGCGGGCATCCTGAGGCCGCGCAGGAAGCGGCCGGGACGGGGCTGAAGTAACGCCACGCTTTGGCCATTGGAATGTCCTGGACGTGCCTTCATTCCACGCGGTGCACACCCTGACCAGGTGCTACGGTGACGCATGCCCGACGATTCTGGCCCGTCCACGTCACACCCTACGTCCACGAGCGTGATCGTAGACGGCCTTGAAGGCGAGCGCGCCCGCGTTGAGCTCGCCGATGGCACCATCGAGACGTGGCCTCTCAGTGACCTGCCCCGGGACGTGCAGGAAGGCGACGTCGTGCATGTGCACGTTGAGAACGGAGAGCGGCACGTCCGGATCGACCGGGCAGAGACACGGCGGCGCACCCAGCACGCCCAGGCAGAGTTGACGGACCTCAACGCGGGCAGTCCCGAGGGGCAGGTGGACTTGTGAGGCGCTGGGGGGCGTTGGCGGCCCTGGGCCTGGGCCTGGTCTCCGCCCAGCCCGCTCCGGGTGGCGTACTCACCATCCGCTTCCTTGATGTGGGGCAGGGGGACGCGGTGCTCATCACCAGCCCGGAAGGTAAGAGCGTCCTGTACGACGGCGGCCGCAGCGAAGCGCGATTGAAGGCCCTGCTCACGCAGTACCAGGTCAAGTCCCTTGACCTGGTCGTCGCCAGTCACGCGGACTCGGACCACATCACCGGTCTGGTTCCGGCAGTCCAGACGTTCAGGCCAAAGTACTTCCTGAACAACGGGCTCGCCGGGACCACGCAGATCTGGCAGAAGCTCGTCACCACCGCGAAGCAGGCCGGGACGCAGGGTCTGATCGCGAAGGGGCAGACGATCAACCTGGGCAGCGTGAAACTCACCGTGCTGCCCCCACCACCGGGCATGAAGGATCAGAACACCAGCAGCGTCGGCCTGCTCGTGCAGTACGGGTCGTTCCGCGCCCTGATGACCGGGGACAGCGAAACGCCGGAGACAACCGCGTGGCTGAGGCAGTACCCCGCCGCTGCCCTGGGGCCCATCGATGTGTACAAGAGCATTCACCACGGCGCGAGGAACGGGGACAACGCCCGCTGGCTGGCCACAGTGCGGCCCGCGAACGTCGTGATCGGCGTCGGGCCGAACAACTACGGGCACCCGACGGCGGAAGCGATCACGCTGTACAAGAAGGTGGGCGCGGCGATCTACCGCACGGACCTCAACGGCACGGTCACGGTGACCGTGCAGCACGGCGGGGCGTACACGCTCAGCGCGGCGAAAGGCACCGGGACGGCCGCCACGCGCACCCAGGCACCCTCCAGCGTCACGCCACCGACGCCCGCATCCAGCGTGGTGTATCCCAACTGCGCGGCGGTGCGGGCGGCCGGGAAAGCGCCGCTGCTGCGCGGCCAACCCGGGTACAGTTCGAAGCTCGACCGGGATGGGGACGGCCGCGCGTGCGAGTGACCCGCCCCCCTGGAGTCACGGTCTGGTGTTGCAGTGTCATGGTATGGGTGCCATCAGAAATGGCCCGTATGTTCTGAGGGAACCCAGGCGTCCGTTGGACGAGACCCTGGGCTCTGACTGAGTTGAAGGCATCACAGTCATGAGGAGGACCACGCGCTGGGACCGTACGAACTGGCCTCGCCTACCCTCTCTCTGAGCACCCATTGGCCGCTGTTATTTGATCAAATAACAGCGGCGGGCGGCAGAGGCTATCCTGACTGCGTGAAGACAGTAACCGTGTTCAATCATGCGGGAGGGGCCGGGAAGACCAGCCTGGTCCGTGACGTCGGCTACGAGCTGGCCCAGTCGGGCAGCCGGGTGCTGCTGATCGACCTGGATCCTCAGGCGAACCTCACCGGTTGGCTGGGCATCGACAATGTGCAGCGCAGTCAGACCGTCTACCCCGTCGCCGTCGAGGGCCTTCCTCTGCCGACACCCATCCAGGTCCATGGGCTGGCGCTGGTTCCGTCGCATGTCAGCCTGGCGGTCGCGGAGGGGCAGATGATGGGCCGAGTCGGGGCGCAGGTCCGACTCAGACGAGCCCTGCAAGACGTCCGCTCCGAGTATGACCTCGTCCTGATCGACAGTCCGCCCAGCCTGGGGCAACTCTCGATTCTGGGGGCGCTCGCGGCTGATCACATGCTCGTCCCTATTCCCACCCGGCAAAAAGGGCTGGACGCGCTCCCAGGCCTGCACGGCGCGTTCGCCGAGTACCAGGAGGTGCGCCCCGACCTCACGGTCGCGCTCTACGTTCCCACCTTCTATGACGCTCGGCGCCTGCACGACCGGGAAGTCCTGGCCGATCTGAAACGGGCGCTCTCGCCACTGGCCACCCCAGTTCCCCAGCGGGAAGCGGTCTGGCTCGATTCGACGGCCCAGGGCGCGCCCGTCGGGGCGTACGCACCGGGCAGTCCCGTTCACCGTGACGTGCAACAGGCGGCGGCAGATGTCGCCGCCGCCCTGGATCTTCCCTACGAGGTCAGGGCGTGACGCGCCGCCCCCGTCCCGAGCGGCGCCGCGACCTCGTAGGACTGCTCGGTCCTGACGCGCCAGATCTGACGCAACCCAGCGCCCCAGACCGTCTCCTGCCTGTGGACCGCCTGATGGTCGGCGGAATACAGCCGCGGCGGGAGTTTGACCAGCACAGCCTCGACTCATTGGCGCAGAGCATCCGGGCGCACGGCGTCCTCCAACCGATCCTGGTTCGCCCAGTCGGGGACCGGTATGAGATTGTGGCCGGGGAACGGCGCTGGCGTGCCGCGCAGCAGGCCGAGCTCACTGAGATTCCCGTCGTCATCCGGGAGATGGACGACCCCGAAGCGCGTCGCCTGGCTCTGATCGAGAATCTGCAGCGGGACGACCTGAATACGCTCGACGAGGTTGATGCCAAACTGGAACTGGTCTCGCAGGTGCTGAACATTCCCCTGGCTGAAACGCGGGCTCGGCTCATGCAGATGCTGCGTGAGCCCGCTGGACCGGATCACGCGGCGCTCGATACCTTGTTCAGCTCTCTCGGCGAGCAGTGGACGTCGTTTGCTCGGAACAAACTCAAGATCCTGAACTGGCCCCCAGCCCTGCTCGACGCCGTGCGGAGCGGCCTGGCCTACACCGCCGCGCAGCAGATTGCACAGGCCCCTGAGGCGCAGCACGCCGCTCTGATCGAACTGGCACACGGCGGCGCGACGCGCGCGCAGCTCCGCGAACAGATCCGCACGCTCCAGAGTCAAGCGTCGGAAACGGCGCCGACGCGTCAGGTGGCCCGGCTGCTCGGAAGTTCGAGGTGGCTCAAGACGCTGACGGCGGCTGAGCAGAAGGACCTCGATGGCTGGCTGTCGAAGATGCCCGCCTCCATCCGGAAGAAACTGGAGTGAACGAACTGAGGCGCAGGGTCCTGTCCCGGTCAAAGCGGAAGCAGGACCCTGCGTATTTGCCTTCGCTCAAGAGCAGGCGGCAGGACCGGACGGCGTGACCTACCAACGGATAAATCCGTTGGCTTCTCAGGCAACGCTTGCGCTGACGCTACGTTAACGCCTGAAGGAGCAGCCCGCCCCAAGATGTTTCGCGCTGCGTTCAGGTCGGCGTTCTCCTGATGCCCGCAGGCGACACATCGAAAGCGCGCTTGACTGACCCGGTTCTCCCGACAGGTGTGCCCACAGGCGTTGCACCGCTGAGAGGTGTACCGGGGGTCTACGCGAATCACTCGTCGTCCGGCGCATTCTGCCTTGACAGCGAGGAGGGAGAAAAACTGCCCCCAACCGACATCGTGGATGCTGCGGGCCAAGTTGCCCCGCCCCATCCCGCCGACGCCTAGGTCTTCGTGAGCAATCAAGTCGTTCTCCCGGACGAGCCCCAGAGCGGTCTTGTGGTGGAAATCGAGTCGCTGACGGCTGACCTTCCGGTGCAGTTTGGCGACCCGCTGAACGGCTTTTCGCCTGCGGTTGCTCCGCTTGTTTCTCTTGCGGGCAACCGCACGTTGAGCCACACGCAGCTTCTTCATGGCGGTCTGAAAGTGCCTGGGGTTCTCCACAAACTCGCCATCGGAGGTGATGCAGAACCATGTGGTGCCCACATCCACGCCCACCGAGCTTCCCATTTCGGGAAGCGGCTGGGCTTCCACCTCACACACGTAGCTGACGTACCACGCCCCGCAGTCCCGCATGATGGTGGCCGTTTTGACCTTGCCTTCCAGTGGGCGATGCAGCCGGATTCGGATGTTGCCGATTTTGCTGAAGTACGCCGCCCTGTCGGAGACACTCAACCCCGACTGCGGGTAGCAGATGGAGTCGTATCTGTCCCGCCCTTGGAAGCGCGGGTAGCCGGGAGTCTGCCCTGCCTTCACGCGCCGGAAGAAGGCTTTGAACGCCTTGTCCAGCCGCTTGAGAACGTCCTGAAGCACCTGGGAGTAGACCCCTTTGTACTCCGGCAGCGCGGCCTTGATTTCCGTCAGGTACTTCATCTGGTCGTACCCGGTCACGGTCTTCCCGGCCTTGCGGTAGGCATCTCGGCGTTCTTGCAACGCGCTGTTGTACAGGTTGCGACACAGACGCAACTGTTCGTTCAGCGCAGCTTCCTGCGCTCTGGTTGGGCGAAGGCGATACCTGAACGCCTTGAGATGCGTGGTAGTCTGGATGTGCGTCACCTCCTTGATAAGGTGTTCGCCGTCCCCCGCGCCTGACTCCCCAGAAAGGCGGCGGGTTTTTGCTGTTCCAGCATAGCACGCGGCGGCGCTTTCGCTTCAGACAGAAGCATCAGCACGGCCTCCCTTGCGGGAGACGTGGGCTATCCATCCCAGGGTTAAAACCATGGGCTTTCCGCCCACACCCTTTTCTGTAAGAAATGGCGCCGCATCACCAGTGGGTCGGCGCAGCATCCCGGCAACTCAGGGAGCGCAGTCACGGGTTCAGGTCTGATAGCAGGCTCACCGGCAGGCCACGGCCGAACGCGCGCTGTCCTGGACGGATGGCAACGCAAGGGTAAGGGGGTGCAGGACCTGCGCCCCAGCGCGGGCGCCTGCAGATTCGGAACGGCGTTTGGACATGGAGGCCGATGTCGCGCGGGCGGGCGCAGGCGAGTCCCGTAGAATCGGGCCTATGGCCCCCCGCAAGAAGGAGAGCCGCGAGCCCATGGTCATCGACAGCGGCAGCGGGTACGACGAGTTGAACCTCGGGCGTCTGTCGCTGATCAGTGGCCAGAAGACGGTTCCCGCCACCCTGCGGACCTGGCAGAAGAACATTGTCACGCCAGATGGACGGCCCGTCATCATCACCTGTTCGACGATTGATCAGCAGGTGATTCCACACGGACTCGACAATGATTTTATGGTGGGCCTCCTGAACCTCTGTTTTGAGGCCGGGCTCCCAGACGGACCCTTTACGGTCTCGGCGTACGGTCTGCTGAAAGCGGCGGGATTTCCAGACTCCGCGCAGTACTACCGGTCACTCGAGGAGAGCCTGGTGCGTCTCAACAAGGCGCAGTACACCATTGACGAGGGCTGGTACACGCAGGGCACGCAGCGCTGGACGACGCAGTCTTTCGCTCAGGTCAGTTACCTGTCGTACCAGCGGTCCACCGCCGGAGTTCGGGAGACCAGTGTCATCACCGTGCAGCTCGCGCCTCCAATCATGGACAGCCTGCGGTCGGGGTACATCAAACCGCTGGACCTGAAGTTCTACCGGACGTTGAGTCAACCGCTGGTCCGCGCGGTGTACCGGCAGCTCGACACGTTGCAGTTCGACGACGCGGCGCCCAGTGGACTCGCGAAGGAGTTGCAGTTTCCGCTGATGGGGTGGGCCAGTCGGCTGGGTATTGTCAGTGACCGGCCGGATAACGTGGAGCGGACCCTACGGCCGGCCCATGAGGAACTGCTGGCCAACAATTACGTGCGGCAGGTGGAAATCACCGGGCGCGGGAAAGACAAGATGATCCGGTACGTGTTCGGGCCGCCGGCCGTCTCGGACCATCCGGAGCTGGTGACGCTCCTCATGGACCGCGGAGTCAAGCAGGGGGTCGCGGTGCGGCTGACGTTGGTGTTCCCGGACCGGATTGAGGAAGCGGCCCGCCGATTCGACCATTACGTGGCGACGTCGCAGCGGCCGATCGGGAACCGGGGTGGCCTGCTGGTGTCGATGGTGCAGCGCCCGGAGGATTTTGCCAATCTTCCCGGATACGGCGCGGGAGCGTCGTCTGGTGCAGGGGCAGCGCAAAAGCGGGGGACGGGATCACGTTCAGGTCAGCAGCCGGCCGGTCAGCGTGGGCCGAAGGTCGATCAGGAGATCGAAGTCCTGGAGGCACGGGTCCAGGCGCACATCGAGGGGCTGACCGGCGCGGCCCTCTACGAATGGGTGTACCGGCAGTTGTCAGTGGTGGGGGTCATGAAGCGGTTGAGTCCACACGAGCGTGGGCTGCTTGAGGAGGCGATCCGAGTGGGTCGCGTCGACGGGCGGCAACTGGTCCGGGAGATGACCCGTCGGATGCACGCTGGTGCACATGCGGTCGAGGACGCGATCGCTGATCTGCGGCTCCTGGTGACGCCGCAGTAGGTGACCCGTCGCGGGGCGGTAGGGGCCACCCGTAGTTTCTGAGGGACGTGGGCCGTCTCTCTTACCGCTAATCCCGTATGTTCTGAGGGAAGTTCGTGATGAACGCTGTCCTGGACGGTATCAGGCGGAATGGAGCTCGTTTCCCGTAGTTTCTGAGGGATCGCCTGCCGTGGTGACGACGACAGCCCGTCGTTTCTGAGGGAAACCCCCGGACAGACCGATTGACCTCACCCGTCGTTTCTGAGGCATGCAGTGGAGTTGCTCCCGTATGTTCTGAGGGAGATTGTGAACAAGAAGCCCGTATGTTCTGAGGGAATGGCGGCCGCCGGCCGGGTCAACACCCGTATGTTCTGAGGGAAATCCGGTCCATTTTCCCGTATGTTTTGAGGAAAATCGTCGAAAAACGCAGTGCTGGACGCGTCTCTCTGCGCTCCCTGATGATGATCATCATTTTTTCTTTCTTTAAAAACATTCAAATCATCACATCAGGCGCCGATCCGGACCTGCCGGTCATCTTCGGGAATCCCGGGACCCAAGACCTCTCCATGTCGTAGACCGGACGTCCCCAGCGGCAGTCGTATCCACCCCCCCGGCTCCAGCACAGTGCAGAGCAACGCTCAACCCTGCCCCTCTCTGAAATCTGCGGGGACGGACCTGCCTGCGACTGCCCCGGACAGGGTGCTCAGATCGGTGCCTCATCAAATGCTTTCGTCGTTTCACAGGAATCTGTGGCTGAACTGCCGAGCAAACGATGCACGCCCCGGAAGCTTCAGGCGGGCCGGAAACGGGTGAGCAAGATCATCTACGTCTCTGCCTACTCAGAGACGTTTGCTGGTGGCTTCAAAGCCAGCACAGAGGCGCCCAGGGGGTACGGTGCACGCCTTCCCAGGGCACTTCGCCTCGAAATCAGGTGGAGATGTGTCACGATACGGCACCCACTCACCCGCCGACTGAACAGCTCTGCGAACGCCTTCGGTGACTGGTCCCCGTCAGCTGGCCTGCAAACGACCCAACTCCGCCGGCCGGATGAACGGCGCGAGTGGTTCCGCCCCATCCAGCAGTTCCCCACTTGCCCGGTCGAACCGCAATTCCACGTCCCCCAGTGCCACCCGCAGAACCCGCCCGCTCAGCCGCACCTTCCGCGCCAGGCGCACGCGCAACAGCGGCCCTTCAAACACACACACCGGCACGCCCGTCCCGAACATTGCCGGAATCGCCAGTCGCGCCTGACGCGCCGCCCGCTCGAACAACGCCAGGTGCACCTCGTGCACCGCCACGTACGGCGCCTCCACGCCCTGCAGCAGCGTCAGACCGTCGACCGCCCACGTGCGCAGCAAGGTCCGATCCTCCTCAGCGAGCGCCGCCAGCCGCTCGCGTACGAGACCCAGCGGCATGGGCGTGCCCCCACCGAACAGCGGCCACGCCCCCCGGAGATCCGTCAGAGTCGCCACCGGCGGTCCCCCCTGCGGCAGCGCCGGCAGCATCGACCGGCACCCCGAGCTGGGCGGCGGCACCGACACGGCCAGAACGGGCGAGGGCACCGGAGCAACACCTTCCAGCACCTCGGCCCAGGCAGGCAGTTCAGGTGCGACCTCCTCCACTTCCACAGCGGGTAGGACGCCCGGCACCACGAGCTGCTGCGCCGCCCACGCCTCCTTCCCGTATGCGAACCGCAACACCCGCTGCGCGCGCGTCACCGCCACGAACTGCACGGCTCGCTCCTCCGCCTCGTCCCCCTGACTCAGCGGCATCAGCTCGGGGTACAGGATGGTCACGCGCGGCCACTCCTTGCCCTTGGCCCGGTGCACCGACGCCAGCAGCACGTCCGCCTCCGCGTCCTCCCGGCACAGCTGCCCCAGGAGCGTCAGCGCATCCGCCTGGGTTCCCGCACCCGTGCGCCGCGACACCACCCACGCCAGGTACCGCAGGCAACGCCCCACGTCCAGGAGTTCCGTCAGCGCCCGCCGGGCTCCCTGGTCACCCGTACTCGCCCGCGCCTTCAGTGGCGCAGCAACTGGCTCCAGGTACGCCCGGACAAGGTCCGTCACCATGTCGTTCTCGAAGTCCGGTGGGAACGCCTCCGTCACGCCGTCCCGCAGGCGCTGCGCGAGATCCCGCCCGGTCACCGCCACACTGAGTTTCCGACTCATCAACTCCAGCGCCAGACGGATCAACGGTGCGTTCGTGCGGCACAGCACCACGTCCCCGCGAGCGTACGTGGCCGTTTCTGCGCTGACATGCTCGACGATGCCCGGCTCCGCGCGCGGCGCTGGCCGGATGAAGCTCGAGTGCGCCCGCGCGTACCGCACCACCTCACGCGGACAGCGGAACGACACGCTCAGCGGAAGTTCCAAGGCGTCCACGCGCTCTTTGAGGCGGGACAGTGCCATGGGGTCAGCCCCCGCCCAGGTGTAGATCGACTGGTCGCTGTCCCCCACGAAGATCAGCCGCCCAGGGGACGCTGACGCGCCACGCAGGCCCAGCAGGTGCAACACGTACCGTTGCCGCAGCGGCGTGAGGTCCTGCGCCTCGTCGACGAGTGCCAGGGACAGGCTCCCAACCCCGTACCCGAGCGTCACCGGCAGCCATAGCAGGTCCGTGAAGTCCGCCGCACCTGCGTCCGACCACAGGTCCGCGCCCACCTGATGGAACACGGGGATCAAGTCCACCAGCTCGTCGGGCGCCGCGGGCCACTCCGCCCGGTCCGCCAGCCACTTCGCCTGCTCAGGCGTCGGGACATGCAGGCCTTCCTCGCGCGCGATCGTCCACGCCCGCGCAGCCGGTGCATGGAGCTGTGTGTGGTCCGGGATCACCGTGGACGCGACCAGGCGGCCCTTCTCGTCGAGGATCTGCAAGGGGCTGCCCAGCTGCTGCTGCAGGAGGCGGAATCCATGCGAGTGCAGCGTCAGGGCGCGCACCCGGGCCGGTAAGCGCGGCTGGAGGTCCGAGACGGCGTGCCGGTTGTACGCGAAGTACACGCCACGCTCCTCCAGGTGCCACGCCGCCTCCGTCAACGTGGTCGTCTTCCCCGCCCCGGCGGTCGCCCGCAGGAACAGGTGTCGTCTCGACGTCGTGACGGCCGTCATGAACTGCCGCTGCTCGACCGTGAACTGCGCTGGAATAGACCGGGTCATACGCTCGCCTCCTGCCTTCACGGTATGCGGCGTAGGGGTGACCACGCTATGGCGATCACCCTCACCGTTCACCGGCGCCTCCACCACACTCGCCTCCAGGCGAACATGCCCGCCAGATGGCGGGCAAGCCTGGACCTCCTGCACGTGCACCTGATCCTGAGCATGCACCCGGAATGCGAACGTCGCCCCCACCGGACCGCCCTGCGCCAGGCCCAGCATCACCAGGGCCCGCATCACCCCCAGCGCCCCTGCCGAATCCATGTCCAGCGCCCGCGCAAACATCCCCAGCAGCCCACTGCGCCCAGAGAGCAGCCGCGCGGCCGCCTCCACCTCCAGCAGACCCGCTGCCGGCACCCACGCCACGGGCGCGATGTACCCTGCCCGGCCCGTGCGCGTCTCCAGGCCCCCCGGCACCTCCACAGCCAGCCACGCCGCCGTGAGTTCCGCCAGCACTTCTCCTGCCCGCGCTTCCCCGACGAGTCTGGTCAGGGCCACCTGGGAGAGCCGTCCATCCTGGGAGAGACGGTCGTACGCAAGTTGCGCGTCCGCGCTCAGGGTCGGCACTGCAAACCGGGCGTCCGGTGGCGTCAGTCGAGGGGTGAAGGGGATCGGGCGGGCACGTGGGGCAGTTTTAGGCATGATGGGGTCTCCTGAACGCCACGACAGAGCGCGTGGGGTTGCAGCGCGGCCTGGCCCCACCGCATCGGTGGGGCCACCCCTGAAGCGAAGGCATGCGGGAGGGGAAGAGGCACGGTCCTCTCCCCCACTCGCGGGTCAGTCGGCGGCGTTCTCCTGCGCGGGCCCCACCGCGTGCCGCTGCCGCTGCCCGCCCGGCAGGCTGAATTCCGGCATGGCCTTCCCGCCACCCCGAAACATGATCAGCGTCCGGTACTTGAACTCCCCGTTCGATTCCTCCACGAGGTGCTCCGGGTCGGTCTCCCGGGCCCCACGGCTGTACTTCAGGGCCTGAGGTAACTTCATCTTCCTGGAGTCCACGGCTTCGAGCTCCCTGAGCTTGTAAAAGCTGCCGTCATGAATCACGCCCCGCTCTCCATCCGGGCTCGTCCACGGGGTCGCGCCGATCAGCGACCAGTCGAACGTGTCGTGCTGCGCGTACGGCAATTGGAGGCCGCCGCACGGGATCTCCCCTTCGGGGCGGTACCCTCGCCGTCCGTACTCGCGTTGCAGGGCGCGGAGTTCCTGCGGAGTGTTCGCGTACACGGTGATGCGGGTGCCGATGGCGTCGACCAGCACGAGGCTGCTGCGGTGCGGAATCTCGTTCATGGGGTGCTCCTGGAATGAGGACGAAACGGGCGTGATCGGCGTGCGACACGCGTGAACCCCTCTGCCCTGGCCTGCCCCCCGGGCAGGCCACCCCTGACCACCGGGTCCACTGGGACCGCATGTTTTTGCACTCGTCACCCCTACGCACGGGACGCTCTGGTTATGTCCCTCCCCCCACACCCCCACGATGGCGCGCCCGTTCCCGGCGTGTTCGCCCTCCTGCGCACCCACGACGCCCCCGGCGGCCCCGTCCGCACCCCACTGCACGTCCTGCACTGCCCGGAAGCGAATGCCTTGCGGGTCGCGCACCTCCTGAACACCCAGGCCGGCCAGGTCCGCTACCACGTCCAGCCCCTGACCGCCCTGAATGAGCAGGATCTCGTCGAGGAGACCTTGCACGTCACCACCGTCCGCTTCACCCTGGCCACCGGCGGCGTCCGGTACAGCGTGAGCCAGACTCGCTTCCTCAGTGTCCAGGCCTTCCACCCAACCCTGGATACGCCTACCGCGCACGGCGGCGGTTTCGCCCCGCACCTCACGGTCACCACCCGTGACCCCCAGTCGGGACTCCACCTCGCCCGTCAGGTGCAGGGCGTCCGCTTGTGCGGCGTTCACCCGGCCCTCGCGGCGTGGGTGCGCCACTGGACGGCGTGTGCCGTCACCGGCCGCATGGGGGCGTGGCCGCACGCCCGGGAGCTGGGCGGGCACGTCGTCTGGGCGCACCCCACAGGTATGCTCTTCGTCGTGAGCGCGGACGGGCTCAGTGTGCCCGCCGCCTTCCTGCAGGAGCGCGCGGGTGAACTCGTCGGACCGGGCGTGGTCTTGCCCCTGGCAGCCCTGTTTGTGCAGAGTAGACCTATGACTCGTACTGGTGTGGCTTCGTGACGGCCGATCAGGAGACCTTCCTGATTGCCGCTGCGCTTCTCGTGAGCGTCCTGCTGGCCGTCGTGTTCCCTCTCCCGCTCCTGCACTGGGCGGTCCTGCTGGCCTGTGGGTTCGTCGTGGCGCTGGCCCTTCTGAACGTGTGGACGCTTGGTTTTGTTCGGCCTGGCGAGCGGGTCACAGCGGCCCTCGGACGGATGCCCGTGTACCTCACTGGTGGTGTGGCTGCCGCGGGCCTCGTCACGCTGCTCCTCTGATCTCGACTTCAGTCCACGGGGTGCCAGGGGTTCACCTGGCCAAGCGCGGTCTTCCGTTGAATGCGCGCGTCGATGTCTGACAGCTGCCGCAGCGTCTGGGCGTGCTCTGTCCAGATCTCGTCCAGGATGTTCAGGAGTGCGCCCTCGGGAAGCGCGCGGCGCAGCGCCGTGAGCCAGTGATCGCTCGTGTGGATGGCCCGCCGCAGGCTCGGCGCGAGCGCCCGCAGGCGGCGCAACTGACGCAGCGCAGCGGGATAGGTCTCTGGGCAGTGGGACTTCATTGAGCGGCGGAACTGCTCACCGCGCACGGCCGCTGCCGCCTCCAGCGCCCCGAGCCGCTCTCGCAGGTCCTCATTCAGCCGGACTTGATGATCAGGGCGGCGGTCGCGCAGGACGCCAGTCCGGATCAGGTCGCCCTCCAGCCCGGCGTCCATGAACAGGGGCAGGCGGGCACGCTGGCGGTCATTCCAGCGCTGGGCGTTGCGTGCACTGGCCTGCTCGGGCGTGCGTGGGGTGCGGGGCGTTCTCGGCATCCGTGAGGCGTGGCCCCGGGGCGGGGCCAGGGCTTCACGCCACCTGGGCGTCCACGTGCTCGGGCGTCAGGGTCACGCGCATGTCCTGGCGTGCCCCGGGGGTACGAACAACGGGTAACCGCAGACACCTTGGGGTGTTGCCCTTGACTCTCAAGCGGCCTGAGACTTCACACTGACGCCTAGGAGGTAAGCATGAAACTGCTCTCCATCGGACAGTTTGCGTCCCTGGTCGGCCTCAGTGTCTCCGCACTCCGGTTCTATGCCGACAGCGGAATCCTCTCGCCTGCCCAGATTGATCAGGACAACGGGTACCGGTACTACACCCCGGAACAGATTCCGCTCGGCCAGAGGTTCGCCCATCTGCGCGCCCTGGACCTTCCCCTGAATGAATTAAACGACCTTCTCAGCGGTTCCCCGGAGCAGGCCACGGCGATTCTCGAACGGCACGAGCGACGCCTCATCGAACAGTTTCAGAGAAAACGTGAACTGCTGCTGGAGGTAGGGGAACTACTGAATGGACGGCGGGTGCTACCCAGCGTGAGCGTCCGGTACCGCTGCTGGGAGGCGCAGCATGTCCTGAGTCTCACCATGAATGCCGAAGCGGAGAGCTTTGACACCTACTACCGCCAGAGCGTCTGGACGTTACGCCAGCACGCCCAGACCGCTGGGGTTCAGGTGCAGGGCATGGACTTCGGCCTTTACCACGGGCAGGACTACTTCAGCGGTCCTCTCCAGACCGAGGTGTGCCTCCCTGTGGCTGAGCCACTGGTCGGACAGGGCCGCGTCCGCTTCATGACCCTCCCGGAAACTCCCGTGGTCTGCGCGCTCCACCGGGACGACTGGCGCACGTTCAGCGCCACGTATGGCGCCATCTACCTCGCGGCCAGTCAGGACGGCCACCACCCAGGTTCTGCCTACACCCTGGACACCCCAGAGGGCACCGAACTCGGCTTCCTGCTGAACTGAACTCACCTTCCACCACCCGGCCGTGCCGTGCCGGAGAGGTTCCCTATGCTGCTGAACGTCACACCCGACGCGCTCCTGTCCGCCCCATTCAACCTTCAAGCCAGTGATCTGCCTCCGCTTACCGGAGTCACTGTCACGGCCGAAACGACCGATCTGCACGGTGAGGTGTGGCGGTCCTCAGCGAGCTTCAGAACGAGGGGTGACGGGCAGCTCAATCTGGCCCGCGATCCTGCCCTGGACGGCAGCTACCAGGGGATCAACCCTTCCGGTCTGATCTGGAGCTTGCGACCGCGCCCTGACCTCTTTCCAGCGTTCTTCGAACTGCCGCCAGGTGGGTACGACCTGACGCTTTCTCTCACGGTGGGTGATCAGGAACAGGCCCGAGCGACCACGCGGCGTCTCTCCCGCTGGCCTGACCTTCAGGTGGAGGATGTGCGTGACAACGGGCTGTACGGGCAACTCTTGGCACCGGCCTCCGGGCGAGACCTGCGTGGAGCGTGTCTCTTTCTGGGGGGTTCAGAAGGGGGCCTGTATGACACCGTGGCCGCCCTCCTGGCATCTGAGGGCTTGATAGTCCTCAATCTGGCCTATTTCGGCGTTCCACACTCCACGCTGCCTGCCGATCTGATCAATATTCCCCTGGAATACTTCCATGACGCCCTCTGTTGGCTGCGCGCCCGGCCCGAAGTGGCCGGGCGCCGTGTCAGCGTGACCGGCGCGTCCAAGGGAGCGGAAGCCGCGTTGCTCATCGGGTCTACGTTCCCTTCAGACGTGGGTGCCGTGGCGGCCATCGCTTCTAGCGGGCTGATCTTTGAGGGGATTGACCGGACCAGGCAGTTTCCGGCGGGTCAGCCGATGTCCTCGTGGGCATGGGGCGGCAATCCCCTCCCCTATATTCCCTACCAGACGGACTGGTCGGCGTTCTTCGGTGGATCAGGCCCCTATAACATGACGCCCATTCACCGGGAAGCAGTGGCGCGGGCATCTAGGGAGGACATCGCGGTAGCGACTATCCCGGTCGAGAGGATTGCCGGTCCGGTTCTGCTGGTCAGTGGAGGTGAGGATCAGGTCTGGCCTGCCATGGAGTTAAGCCAGGTGGCCCAGTTCAGGCGTGAACAGGCCAAGTTGCCCGTACAGCATCTCACTGACCCTGCCGCGGGACATTCGCTCAGCCTGCCAGGGCTCCCCACCTACATCTCGGTGCCCTGGACGGCGATGGGTGGTCAGGATCAGGCCAATGCCCACCTGCAAGTGCTGGCCTGGCAGGCGAGGGTGGACACGCTCCGCTCAATCTGGGAGTAGACCGCTTCCGTTGGTCACCGACCCGGAAAGAAAACGGACTCCGCATGTCATCGACAACTGTCATTGAGTGATGCATCCAGCAGGTTTTCAGTAAAGCGTATGCGCCCATTTTCGTGCCAGCGGTCACGGGATTACGGTCCTCTCTCTCCTTGGTCAGCGGAGCATTATTCCCCTTCGGAAGGGGATGGTCGAGCAGGTGCACCGTGCCGATCAGGGCCGTGGTGAGCCCCACCCGGCGGCACGCGGCATAGAGGGTGCGTCCATCGCGTTCGAGGGCGACGATCTCACTCCCGGTGGCCTGAGAGAGGGCTTGCGGTAGCTATTCAGGGCACGCGGGGTCGAGAGTGATCAGCAGCTTTGCCATGACGGCCGCGTGGCCCCCGGAGTGGGGGCCAGGGCTGGTCAGGCGCGGAGCGCGCGGCGGGACTGCATCCAGTCGTGTGCAGCACTCGCCACCCCGCAGGTGGGGCACGTCCACGTCTCGTCCGGCGCTTCGAGGAGCGTGCATTCCACATGCTTCGCGCTGCACCCCGGGCAGGCCACGTGGTACGCGCCCACGCTATCCAGCAGCCCGGGCAGTTCCACACTCAGCACGTCCGCCAGGGCGTCCGGGGCGTGCTGAAGGGCCAGTGCGAGACGTTCGAGCGTGGCAGGGTCCTGAACGAGCGCACTCAGCTGCACGGTCGAGGAGCGGGGCTGAGGTGCTGCTGTCGGGGACTGGGTGACCTGCTGGTTGTCGTTGGCTTCGATCATGCGTGTCACGTGGCCCCCGGGAGGGGGCCAGAACTGCAGGGTGCGTCAGCGAGGGGCGGGTGGCAGGATCAACGCTGGGAGTTCCTTCCCCACCGTCTCCGGGAAGGTCGATGGCAGGACCGGGGCCGCCACCGTGGCGTCAGGCGCCGCGAGGGCAATCAGGCCCACCCGGGCGTCCGTGCTGTACTCCACCCACACCGGCGGCTTCTGACCGTGCTGCACCCGCACCCGGTTCAGGCCTTCGGGCGTGAGCGTCCACGTGCTCAGCGTGAGTGGCCCCGCCCCCCGCACCCCATCCAGCGCCTCCAGAGTCGGCAGGAAGCGGGGATCTTTCGACGCGGCGCGCAGGGACGCCGCCACCTGCCGTGCCCGGACCGGGTGGGCGTGCACGTGATCGGCGAGCTGCGCGGACGTCACCTCGTTCGTCGCGCGGCCGCGCCGGTGCTCCACGAGGCCGATCTCGATGGCGAACATGCGCAGGGTGGTGGGAGACAGGACCTTCAGGGCCTGCCGCAGGGTGGTCTTGGTGGTGTGTTTCATAGGAGCGTGGGGGCCAGCAGTAGCTCCCGGGCCAGTGGGGTCTCCCAGAGGGTCAGGACCTCCTGGGCAGCCTGGGCGTCGCCCGTCCGGTTCCACCGGCGCAGCGCCGTTAGGAACGGCGTCAGGCGGGCGTCGTTCAGGGCATCCAGGGCGTCCAGGTGGAAGCAGGTCACCGCTGCTGGGGTCGCATGGTACAGCAGCCGCGCGTCCGACTCGGTGTCCGTCCCGAGGAGGAACCCGGTCGGCTCACCGTCCAGGTACGCGAAGACGCTCACCCGGCCGATCACCATGGGTTCGCCTTCGAACGTGATCAGGTCCGGCCTGGGGATCAGGCCGCCCGTCACAGGGGCACCTGCTCGAAGGTCAGGAGGTGCTCGGCGGGCAGGCGGTGTCGGAGGCCCAGCAGCGTCCCGTACCGGACGTCCCGGTACGCGCGTTCCAGTCCGCTGTGCCGGTGCACCCCCCGGAAGATCAGGCGGCCGTCCTCCAGTACCAGGAGCGTGCCCTCGTGCATCAGGTACGCCGGGGCGTCCGGGTGCTCCTGCACGCGACTCGCCAGGGAGAGGGCTTCCACCTCGCCGGGCTCCACGCGTTTCAGATGGTCGCCGCAGTACCCGTCTGCGGCGCGGGCACGGGGCGCGTCCTCCGGCAGGATCGGCACGAGACCATGCTGCTGCGCCGCGACGAGCAGGGCGCACACGGCCATGCAGCCCGTCGCGTCATGGGCCGTAGGTGGGGTGCCCTGGGGCGTGAGCAGCAGACTCGCCAGGGCGGTCACGCGCGGCTCCCAGCAGAAGGGACGTTGGAGCGGGTGGGGTGCATGGAACCTCCGTACAGGGTGCGGCAGAGGGCGAGCGGGATCAGGACAGACAGGATCGCGGTGAGCATGCGGCTCACGTGGCCCCCGGGCAGGGGGCCAGGACTGGTTACGGGTGCCGGGGGCCCCGGCGGACCTTCACGGCGATGACTGCGGCCGTGAGGGTGCCGAGTGTGGCGAGCAGGCCGACGTACGCGAGGAACAGGGTGAGCAGATTCATGGGCACTCCAGGAGTCAGGCGAGGTCGAGGGCGAGTTCACGCCTCAGGGCGGCCGCGTCCCGCAGGAGGCTCGCGAGCTCCAGGCACAGGTATGCCCGGCGGTCCAGACGGGTGAGGTCCGGCAGGGGGAGCCCGGACGCCTCGAGGCTCTCCGCGCGCAGCTCGCCCAGCTGCTGGGCTGTGCGCTCGTCCGCGAGGGCCTGCTGGTCAAGCTGCTCGGCACTCAGGGGCTGCGGGGCGAGTGGGGTGGGCAGGGCGGCCCGTTCAGTCCGGGCGGCGTGAAGCGTGTCCTCGTCGAGAACGTCCAGCAGGGAGACCAGGGCGACCAGATCGCCCTCGCAGTGCGCGGCCAGGCGGTGCAGGACCATCACGCGACCCGCTCCGGCGTGGCGGCCGCGACGGCCGTGATGGCGTCGGCGAGCAGTTGACGGTCGGCGGGCGTGACGTGCAGGGTGACGTCCCCACCGTGCACGCTCAGGGTCAGGCAGGCGGGGTGCAGGGTGACGCTCGCGGGCTCCAGGGGATCGCTGTGGTCCTTGAAGGTGCCAGCCGCACCGTCGACCAGGTGGGCGGCGCACGTGGCAGCCCAGGTGGGATGGAAGCCGCCGCTGCCCTGCGGCGCCTCGATCACGATGGCTTCCCCGTCGACGTCCTGCCGGTGGGCCACGTGGACGGTCAGGCCGGACGCGAGGGTAAGCGTGACCGTGTGGGTGGCCGCGGTTTGTGGGGCGGCGGTCGCGGCGGGCTGCACGTTGCTGCCGGTCATGCGCGGACCTGGGTGAGGACGAGGCTCTGGGCGCGGGGTTTCTTCACGGCGAGGTTGGCGAGCGTATCCGCGTCCAGATCCCCGGCCGTGGCGAGACGATCGGCTTTCTTCCGGTCGATGGTGGCCACCTCCAGGGTCGCCGCGTCCCCGAAGCATTCCCGGAAGCGGTCCAGGGGGTACTCGACGGTGGTCGAGGTGCGCAGTTCCGCCCGGTACAGGTCGGTCTGCACGGTCTCGCCGTCCAGCAGAGCGGCTTTGAGTTCCGCGCCGAGCTGGTCGCGTTCAGCTTCCAGGCCGAGGATGGTGTCGCGGAGGGTGGCGTAGCGGTCGAGCAGGTCGGTCAGGTGGGGGGTGGTCATGGTGTCGGACTCCTTGGGGGGTGAGGGGACGTGGTGGGCAGACCAGCGGGGTGAAGTCACGGGGTCATCAAGTGCAGTCGGCTGCCGCGCAGGGAGAGGGTGCAGCGGGCTGCACTGAGGGAGGCGAGCAGGTCGTCCGGCGCGTGCTCGGGGTGGGTCCAGAGGTGCGCGGCATAGGGCGGCACGCCGCGGACCCGGACGCGGACGCCAGGCGGGGCGCGGCCCGCGAGGTCGATCAGGATGCGCAGGGCGGCCAGGGGCCCGTGGGCGACCGCGCGCAGTCCACCGCCGCAGGCGGATGTGCCGTCCGGGTGGTGGCGCAGGCGGACGACCAGACCGGGGGTCTGGGGGGGAGTGGGGGGAGGTGGACCCGGCGGGCGCGGCGGTGGGTACGCATGTGCCCGGCGGTGTGATGCGCCGGGTGGTGGGCGGCGTTCTCCCCTCTGGGAATCCACTGCACGTGCAGGGCGACGCCCCGTTCCGCGGCGAGCTGGAGGAGCTCCTGCGCAGGTTCGGTCAGGGGCGACTTGGACCGCGCGAGTCCCGTCAGGACGTGCGCGGTGGCAATGCAGTCCACATGCAGGTGCAGGGGGCCGGGATCGGCGTGCTGGACCGCGAGGCGTGCGGCCTGCAGTTCAGCCTGCTGGGTGGTGTGCGCCCGCGCGGTGGTCGTGATGGTCACGCCGTTCACGACGGCCGCCAGGGCGTACACGTCCTGAACGGCGAGGCTGGCGTCGGTGTACGCGATCTGGTGCGGCATAGGGTGCACGGTGCCTGACGTGGGGGTGACTGTCACGCGGCCTGCTCCTGCTGAACGGGGGCATCTTCGGCGACCCACGTGGCGGGGACGCGGAGCGTGTAGATTGCGAGGCGGAACTGCGCGCGGAACTCGTCACGTGGCAGGAAGCGGCTGCGGCCGTCCCGGCAGAGGATGTCCACGCCAGCCGTGGCGTGCGACAGGCGGTACTCGCAGATGGGCCAGCCGTCCTGGTCGTGCACGCTGACCCGCACGGGTCCACGCGTGAGACCGGCGAGGATGTCGTCGGGGGTGACGGCCGTGAGCACCACAGGTCCCTCTGCGGCGTAGGCGCGCAGGGCCGTGACGGTGGCCTGGACGCGGCAGGGGTCGCCGGTGAGTTTCAGGGCGCGGCCAGCGGCGAGCAGGCGCGCGAGGCGTTTGAGGCGCAGGCGCAGGGCGGGGCGGTGCCGGGCCACCTTGCGGAGGTCCTCGAGGGCCTGCTGAGGGGTGGGAGCGGGCTTGTGAGCGCCGGGGACGCTGATCGTCAGAGGGGTAAGCATGCTGCCGTCCTGGCCCACACCCCCGGTGTGGGCCAGTGCTGCGAGGACGTCACGTCGATCACGCCAGGTGCAATCCCACGGCCAAGAGGTGTTTGCACAGCTGCACGCCATCCGGGCAGTCGCAGATGAAGGCCTCGCCCTGGCGGGTGACGGTGCGTGCTTGACTTCCGCCGGTGACCGTCCAGCCGTGTGTCGTGGGGGTGACCGTCAAGAGGCGTGCGCGGGCGAGCCGGGCCGGGTCGGCGAGGACCGTCCGGGTGCGGGGCGCGGGGGTGGGTTCGCTCAGGGTGAGCGGGCCGTATGCCTGGGCAGCCTGGGTCAGCCGTTCTGCGGTGCGGAGCGTGAATCCGGCAGCGGTGAGCTGCGCGGGGGGCGTGCGGGCGAGCGTGGGGAGATCCGGGACGCCGGCGGCGCTGAGTGCGCGGGCGGTGACCTGCCCGACCCCGCTGAGCAGCGCGAGGGTCGCGGTGAGTGGAGGGAGCTGCGCGGCGAGGCTCACGCGGGTGAGGTTCACGCTGATGCTGGGGGACAGGGCGTGCCAGGCGCTCACGATGCGGAGAGTTTCCTCGCGCAGGGCCGTCAGGGTTGGCTCGTGCAGGCCACTCAGCTCCGCGGCCCCGTCGTCCCCGTGGTGGGTGGTGGCGTGCAGGAGGGCCGCGCCGATCACCGCGTCCGGCGGGGCGGTGCCCGCGTCCAGCGTGCGGGACGGAACGCTCATCAGGGCGCCGACGAGGGTGGCGCGCGACTCGTCCCCGAGGCTGGGCAGGCGGACATGCGCGGCGGCGGCCAGCAGCACGTCCAGCACCGTCGGGTCCTGTGGGAGGGCGCGAACGGCCGCGACGACGGGCACAGGGAGCAGCGCCTGACTGGCCACGCGGCCCAGTGGCGTGACGCTGAGCACGCCCCCGTGGTCGGCGAGGGCACCCTGCTGGAGGAGGGTCGCCACGGCGCGAGGGGCGTTCAGGGTGCCGGTGTGCGCCGCGAAGGTCTGCTGGGCCATGCGGGTCGCCTGTGCGCGGGTGCGGGCGTACCCGCCGTCCACGCATCCGAGCAGGAAACCCAGCAGGTGCTCGCCGCGGCTCAGGGGACTGCTGAGCGGTTCGAAGCGGCCGCGTTCGTACTGGCCGGGCTGCTCCGCGCGGGTGCCGAGCACCGTGACGTGGGCGCGCGTGGCGCCGGGCCGTCCGGCGCGTCCGGCGCGCTGCCACGCAGCGTTCACAGTGAGAGCCTGTCGCCCATCGAGACCGAAGGTGGTGAGGTCGTACAGAACGACGTGCTCAGCGGGGAGGTTCACGCCGACTTCCAGGGTGGGCGTGGCGATCAGGACACGGGTACGGCCCTCACGGAAATCGCGTTCGACCTGGGCACGCACGCCCGGCGTGAGGCCCGCGTGGTGCGCGGCGCTGGCATGCCCAGCCTTCTTGAGGTGCGCGGCGAGATCAGCGGCCCGCTGGCGGCCGTGCACGAACACCAGCGTGGACTCCCCGGGCGTGAGCACCCGCTGGAGGGCGGCGGGTTTGTCAGCGACTGCGCGGACGGTCTTGGCAGTCCAGGTAAGTGGCATCGGTCGGATGCCACCTCCAATGTGAAGGGCGCCCAGCCAGTCGGCGAGGACGCGGGGGTTCCCGCAGGTGGCCGTCAGGGCCAGGACGCGCAGGAGGGGCAGCGTGGCCCGCAGGCGCGTGAGGGCGGCGTCCAGGGCGGCGCCGCGGGCGGGGTCGCTGATGGTGTGGATCTCGTCGGTGATCAGGAGGCCCACCCGCGCGAGCCAGGGGTGGTGGCGGCGCCAGCGGCGCGTCACGAGGTCCAGGCGTTCGGGCGTCATGATCAGGACGTGCGCGGCGCGGTACGGGGGGCTGGGCTGGTCGCGGGTGAAGGCCTGCACGCGGCCGGGCAAGTCCGCCCAGGTGCGGGCGATCTCGTGCGCGAGGGCTTTGGTGGGCACGGTCACGATGACGCGTTCGCCGCACGTGAGGGCGTGCCGGGCGGCTTCGCGGGCGAGGTGGGTCTTGCCGCTCCCGGTGGGGCTGGTGATCAGGGCGCTGACGGGGAGCGTGGTGACGCCGCACGCCAGGGCGAGGTCCGGGCCGGAGAGGACGGGAAGGGCGGTGATCGGGGCTGGCCTGGTCACGCGCTTCTCCTGGGGGTGAGGGGTCGCCACGCGGGGTGCAGGGCGAGGGGCACGTCCGCGTGCAGGGCGGTGAGGAGGTTCGTGACGGCGAGCCGCAGGCGTTCGTGTGGGGCGGCGTCCGGAATGACCTCCCCCGTCCAGGCGCGGCCGCTGGCGGCCATGCGCTGCGGGCTGCTGGAGTCCACGGTGGTCGCGCCGGCCGAAAGGGCTGCGTGGATGGAGTCGGGGTGCCCGAGGCCGAACACGTGCAGGGGCAGTCCGGCGGGGAGCTGGGCGCGGACGGTGCGGATCTCGTGCCGGAGGCGGTCGCGGTCGGCGCTGTGCGGGGCGAGGCCGCCCAGGGCGATGCCGTCCGGGCGGGCAGCGAGAACCGCGGTGAGGTCCTGGCCGGGCTGGACGCTGGCGTACAGGGTGCCGGGGCGGATCTGGGACAGGGCCCACAGGGCATTGCGTTCCCCAAGGTGGAGGCGGCGGACACGTTCGTCGGTGGTCGCGGTAGCGGGAGACGGGAAATCCAGGGTGAAGCACACGGCAGCCCGCGCGGACCGCTGCAGGTCATACACGTCCAGTGGGGTGAGTGGGACCGCGCCGGGCACGTGCAGCGCCGCGAACGGTCCGGTGTCTACGACGGTTGCGTGGGCGTCCAGGGCCTGGTACCCGCCGCTGTCGATCATCAGGGGCAAGGCGGGCAGGGGTGCGCCGGGCGCGGCGCGGAGTTCGGCGGCGCTGATCAGCGCGGCAGGCGCGTAACGTTCCACGTACGGGGTGAGGAGCGCGTCGAGTGGGAAGCGGTGGGTGAGGACCGGAATGAAGCCGTGGAGAGTCATCAAGAGCAGGTGGGCCGGGGGGCAACCCCCCCGGCCAGCCCTGGTCAGTCCTGGGGTGTAGCCCGTTCCAGCTTCCAGCCTTCGCCGATGTGCCAGACCTCCGTCACGCGGGACCACCAGGGGGCACTGGCCCGGTAGGCGGCCAGGGCGCGGGTGGGCGTCAGGGTGGACGCGAACTTCACGCTGCGGTACTGATCGGGTCCGTCGCCCGCCTCGCGGTAGACGATGGCCTTCTGGGCTCGCCGGTCGAAGGCCCGCGCCTCGCGGCGCGCGTCGTCGATCTGGAGCAGGCACTCGATGGCGGTCTCCTCGTCGAACGGCACGGTGAGTTCGGGTCTGCCATTCTGGGCGGGGTAGGTGTGCGTGCCGAGGGTGGCGACCCACGCGCGGAAGGCGGTCCCGCCTTCACGCGTATCGAAGTGTGCGCAGTTGGGGCCGCCGGTACCGCCGTTCTCGACGCTGCCGATCCGCTTGCCGTCCTTGTACAGCGTGCCAGTGAAGGCGACGCCGTCGTGGGTGGGGAGGTACTTCACGCCTTTGATGTCGTATCCATTGGGGTTGAACATGGTCACTCCTGTTGGGGTGGAATGGGGGCGGGTCAGAACGTCAGCGTCCAGGTCCCGTCGGGGTTGTGGGCGTACAGCTGCTCGCCGGTGAGCTGGGATGCGTGGCCGAGCACGTCAGCGGTGAGCTCCTCGTCCCGGATGATTTCGGCCTGCTCCCGGTCGAAGTTGTGCCCGGCGAGGCGACGCATCAGCCGCCGCCCGACGCGTTCCGTGGGCAGCAGGGCGCGGATGGCGAGCCCGGAGCGTTCATGCGTGAGGGCCCACCCGGCGTCACCCTGCATGCGGTGCAGTGCAGCGCCGGGCAGGTCAGCGAGACGGACGCAGGGCACGGTCTGGGTCTGATCGCCCTGCACGGCGCGGACTTCCCCAGGGATGAACCGGGATGGACGTTGTGTGGTCTGGGCCATGCGTGCCCGTGGCCCCCGGCACGCCCGGGGGCCATCACTCTTGGGCGGGCGGTGCAGCACTACTTCCGGGTGGGACCGGGCGTGCGGGTGCCGCCCGGGCGTGACTGGGTTGGTCGGATCGCGGCGGGGTCAGGGTGGGCGGCCAGCAGGTCCGCCATGGCCTGCGGGGCGGTCTCCGCGAGGACGGGTCGGTGGAGCGCGCGGCCCTGTGGGGTGGTCCACCAGGCCGCGAAGACGAAATCGAAGTCCGGCTGCTGCACGCGCAGTTCAACGGTGAGGTGATGGCCGGGCGTCAGGGGGACGTCGAGGCCTGGGGCGGGCGGCAGCAGGACGGGCTGTTGGGCCGCCAGGTGCGTCAGGGCGGCCTCGATGGTAGGCCCGTGGCCGGTCACCGAGGTGTCCTTCCCGGTCTGGAGCCGGGCGCAGCACGCGTCGTTGTCGGCGAGGAGGACGAGGCGCGAGGGGAAGTGTGGTTCGGTGACCGGCGGCGTGTCCATGTCCCGCAGGGTGACGTGCCTGGGGGTGACGGCGATCAGGTCAGGATCTGCCCGAGGGTCTTCCCCGCGTCCACGAGCACCTCGGCCGGGAACGTGCCCTGCGCCTGCGCCGCGTCCAGCAGTTCCTCGTAGCTCTTCCCCCAGTTCATGTACCGGTCGGTGCGGCTCGGCCCGGTGAACTCCGACTGGAAGAACACCGCCTCCCAGTCCGGTTGCGTGTCCGGCGTGCAGGCTTGCGGGTACGCGGTGGACCCCCGGCACACCTGTCCGCTGGGGAAGATGTTCCAGAACGGCGCGTGGCACACGGGCGTGTCCAGGGTGGGGCGCGTGTTCTCCCGGAGGGCGTACACGCTCAGGCTGCCCGGCCCAGCAATGAAGACCAGCGGTGGGTGGGGCACGGATTGCCCAAAGAAGCGGGCCACGCTGCCGGCCTGGGCGTACTTGGGGTTGAACAGGAGGGCTCGTTCCCCGGTGGGGATCCACCAGGCGCACGCGGTGGGTGAGGTGGCCAGCGTGTTCTCTCGGGTGGGGGTGAGAGCCCGGCCGCCCAGGGTCATCAGGAGGTCACGGGCGTCCTCGTGGGTCAGCGCCTGCGCGGCGCCCAGCATGGCCCGGCCACGGCTGTCGTGCCGGATGCGGTGCTTGCGGGTGTACGCGCTGTTCAGGCCGTCCTGGCCGCCGGGCGCGTACAGGACCAGGGCGAGGACCGGTTCGTGCAGGGCGGGGGCAGCGCGCTGGGTGCGCTCGGTGGAGATGGTGATGGTGGCGCTCATGCGTGCGGGGTGGCCCCCAGCTGGGGGCCAGCGCTTCACGGGGTGGAGACTGCGGCGGGCGACCAGGGGTACAGGTGCTTGTGAATCACGCGCACCCGCCTGCTCGCCCTGAAGTCGGCGAGCACGTCGGTGATGTTACCGGGGTGGGCGTGTGGGAAGGCCTGCTGCACCTCCACGGCGGTGACTCCTGGGTTGGTGTGCACGTAGTCCTCGATCAGGGCGCCAAGCGTGCCCTGTTCGAGTGCGGGGGCGTCCGGCGCGTTCGGTGCCTGGTGCCGCTGGACGCGGAGGGTGCGCAGCGTCTCGTGATCCAGGTCATCCAGCAAGTCGATGAGGGCCCGGCGGGCCTGCCACGCCGGTTCAGCGGGGAAGTGAGTGCGGGCCATGTGGTCCAGAAGGCTGAGTTCGCTCATACGCGTCCGTGGCCCCCGGGCAGGGGGCCAGGGCTACGTCACGAGGTGGCGCCGCGGGTGAGGGCGTCCCACATGGCGCGCGAGCGGGCCTGCACGTCCGCGACCGCGCGCAGGTACCTCAGTGCGGCCTCGTGTGAGGCCCAGTCGTGGACTTCGAGCATGGCCAGGGATTCGACGGGGCTCTCCGTGTGCGGCATGCCGAGCAGGTCGGTCACGTCCCGGTGGAATTCCAGCACGGGGTCGCGCTCTGGGGTGTCCTGGCAGATCACCACGTCGATCACCCCCGGGTGCAGGCTGTCCTCGGCCCAGGCGCGCGTGGTGCGCCACTCGAAGGGCAGCGTGGCGAGGTGCGCGAGCAGGTCCGCGGCCTCCGTCAGCCCTGGGACCACCCGGTGGGCGTGCAGGCGGGCCTGGAGGGAGCGGGCCACGTCGTCTGGCGCAGTCCACGTGTCCATGGGGTACGTGCGGCCCAGGTCGTAGGGCGTGGGCGCGCCCTGGCGCTGCAGCCAGCGGCACAGGTCACGCGCGCGGGGTTCGCGGGTGCGTTCCTCGTGCTCGGCTTCGCTGAGCGCTTCGAGGTGGTCATCCCACCACATCTCCCCGAACCGCAGGGCCTCCTCGCCCTGGACGGCGTCCTGACCAGTGAAGACAGGCTGGTACGGGGCGAGAGCTGCGCGCAGGGCGAACATCAGGGCGCCGAACAGGTACCGGTCCCGGGCGCGCAGATCCGCGCGCAGGGCCCGCAGGTCCAGCACCCGGCCGGACTGGGGCAGGACCTCCACGCCGATGGTGGCCGTGTTGTGCTGCGAGTACCCGCACAGGAGAGTGACATCAAGGAGCACGTCCGGCGCGCTGAGATCTGCCCGCCAGGTCTCCACATACGAGTTCAGGGAGTACGACTCCGGCGTCTCGCCCGGACGGGGGGCGCGGCGGGGGATGAGGCCTACTTGGGTGAGGTGTAGGGCGAGGGTACACGCGGCGTCCATGACGCCCTCCTCCACTGGGCGGATGACGTACCCGGTGGGGAGGCGGTGCGCGCGGGGCACGTTCAGGGGTGCCGTGCGATGTGGGATCAGGGCAGCAGGGGTGGTGGGGGCAAGCGCGGGTCGGATGGCGTACGCTCCTGCGTCCGTGTGAGTTTGACCAGGGCGCGGGTGAGCGCCTCGGGGGCGCGCGTACGCTGGGCGAGCGTGCGGAGCGGGGGTTGTCGGGTGCGGTGCGAGTCGAGCCATATGATGAACTCCTCCTCGGAGATGGTCGGGATGGGCGTCATGCGGCGGGACGGCGGGGACGGCGTTCCCGGCGGGCTTTGAGTAGGGGCTTGGGGCGGCGGGCACGCGGGACGTCGGGCTGTCCCTCGGGCACGGGGAGCGCCACGACGCGCAGTGGCTCAGCGAGGTTGATGAACGCCCCGCACGTGGGGGTCTTCGCGTTCAGGAGGAGTTCACCGAGGAGCTGCACCGCCTGGAGGGCGACGGCCGGATTGATGAACAGGTGCTGACGGGTCAGGGCCTCCGCGGCCGAGCAGCTGGGGCGGTCATCATCCACGCCCGTGTGCATGGTGGGGTCGCGGTCCAGGACGTGCGGGAGGCGCGCCGGACTCTGACGGACCTGCCCGAGGATGACCTGCCCGGTGGCCGCGTCGTTCCCGCAGTCCAGCCAGTACTGCGGGGGCTGGGAGCGGAAGGCGGCGTGGATGGCCCGGCGGCTCTGGGCGCTGTCCACGCAGCTGATGACGACGTGCGCACCCTTCACGTCCCCGTCCTGGAGGGTACGGGGGTACGCGTCCCAGCACAGGCCCGCGTACAGGTTGCAGCGCTCGACGAGCACGACGGCCTTATGGCGGCCGATGTCGGCGGGGGCGAAGTTCTGCCGGGTGAGGTTCGTTTCACTGACCACGTCCGGATCGAAGGCCGTGACGTGCAGGCCGGCGCCGCCGAGGGCGCGGATGGCCTGGTCGAGTCGGACGAGGTGGGTGAGCATGAGGCTGCCGGTGCCGCCAACGCCCACGAGAATGAGGCGGACGGGGTCCTTGGGGTCGAAGGTCAGGGTGTGCATGATGCCCGCGTGGCCCCCGTCAGGGGGCCAGGACTCTCGGGTGTCAGCTCAGGGCCTGGGCGAGGGTCAGTCCAGCGGGAATGAGGACCTGTTCGGGGAACGTCCCGGCGGCGAGGGCCGCGTTGAGGAGTTCCTCGTAGCTCTTGCCCCAGTTCATGTACCGGTCAGTGCGGCTGGGGCCGGTAAACACGGACTGGAAGAACGCGGTCTCCCAATCGTCCTGCGCGGCAGGTGTGCACGAGTCGGGGTAGCGGGTGGTACCGCGGCAGAGCTGCCCGCCGGGGAACATGTTCCAGTACGGGGCGTGCATCAGGGGCGTGTCGTCCGTGGGAAGCCCGTTCCCGGTGACGGCGTACACCTTGAGCGTACCGGGCGTGGCGACGAAGACCAGACCTGGGTGAGGGACCGGAATGCCGGACAGGCGCGCGACGCTCCTCGACTGGGCGTACTTTGCGTCGAAGAGCATGGGGCGTAGGCCGGGCGGCCGCCACCAGGCGACGCACTGGAGGCCGACCGCGAGGGTCGTGGGGCGGGTGCGCTGCAGGCCCTGACCAGCGAGGAGGCGCGTGAGGTCGTTGACGTCGGCCCGGGTGAGCGCCTGGGCGGGTCCGAGCGTGCACGCCCTCTCGTCCTGCCGCACGGCGTGCTTGCGCAGGAGGACCTGGCTGCCGTGCTGAGTGGCGCGCTCGTAGATCAGCAGAGCGAGGGTGGGCAGGAGGGGCTGGGGCATGAGCTCGGCGGGGCTGGGCGGGTACGTGACCTGGAAGGGCATGCGCGTGCACTGGCCCACCCTGGCGGTGGGCCAGAACTCCCCGCTTCAGGACGAGGCGTCGAGCGTGGGCAGGGGTTCAGATGAAGAGTCATCCGCGATGTATAGGTGCAGGACATTCAGGGTGATCATCTCACTGCGACGAAGAATGAAGTGATCGCCCCTGATGTCGTAGTAGCGACTGTCAACCCCTGTGACCGGATCTGGATCGCCTGCTGGACTTTCGGCGCTCAGGGGTCGACGGAATGCCCGGCTCAGGACGATGTAGTCCAGATCGCCCGCCGGCGTGAGAAACCAGTCCTTCACGAGGCCTCGGACGAGCACCGGCTGATCTTTGATCTTCAGATCGACTACGGTCGTGATGTACACGTCCGGGAGCAGGTCGGGGCCGCCATTGGGGTTCGGCTGACGGTTGGCGTCTCTGGAGAGCAGGTCGTGCCAGTCGTTGATCAGCGGGAGCCGTCGGGCGAGGGTGCCGCGCCGCATGCTGTCATGCAGCCCCAGGCCGAGCAGGTAGGCGGCTGCACTGGTCCCGAAGAAGTACCCGATGTACACCCAGGGGCGCCCGCCGAGATCCTGAAGGATCGTCGTGAGCAACACGCTGTCCTTTCCGAATTGACCGAGGAGAAGGGGCAGGAGGACATCGAGTTTTGGGGCCACGCCCCAGTTGAATGTTGCCCAGCCGAAGAACAGGTGGATCAGCGCACTGAAGAAGGTGACGCTGCCCAGGTCAGCCGTCACGGTCTGGGCGGTGATGGGGCTGCGGCGGTAGGTGCCGCGCAACATGCCGTAGCGCAACAAAAACCCTGGTAGGAGTACCAGGGTGAGGAGCAGGACCGGGAAGGCGATGTTCATCTGCTGACGGTCGGGCGCGGTCTGTTGCGCTGCATGTTGCGGAGGCCGTCACGGGTGGCCACGACGACGCGCTTGCCGTTGACAACGGTCCGGACGAATCCCTCTTCGTTCGTCGCGGCGCGGTGCACGGCCGCCGTGCCTTCTCGGGTGGCCAGCAGGTCCTGCATGAGTTTGCTCAGTCGGTTGCGCATCGGTGGTCCTCCTTTGTCGCCCATGATGGCGTGAACGCACGTGCTGACACAAGTGCATGACATTCATTCTGTGGGGCAGTCGCCCTCAGGATGAGCACGTGTTCTCCGCAGTCGTCAGGGCGTCGTGAATGCGGTTCAGGGCGTCTTCCACGCGCGGGGCGTGCGTGAGCAGGTCCGCGAGCCGCGCGCGGTCCGCGTCGCAGTCGTGCAGGATCAGGTGCAGGGCCGCGCCGGTCTCCCCGCCCTGCCAGTGCAGGTCCATCACCTCATCGAGCACGTCCACCATCGCGCTTGCCCCTTCCTTCAGAGGGCTGTATGCCCGACCGGGCAGGTGGTCGAGCAGACCGCTGCCGCGCTCCTCGGCTGTCATGGCCGGCAGGGCGCCATGCGCCTCGCGCAACTCCGGCAGGGCACGCAGCAGGGGCGCGAGGGCCGGGAAGTCCGGCACGAGGGACCGCAGGCGCGCCACGGTTTCGTCCAGGCCTGGCACGTCCCGCAGGTACGGCCAGGGCATCTCGTCACGCACCACCCAGGGGTGCGGGATGCCGCTGCGCCGCGCGAGGCGGATCACGTCCCGCTTCGTCAGGGTGTCCCAGTCCGGGTGCTCCTGGAGGAGGTCCTCGATGACGCGGTCCTCGTGGTGCCACTGCTCGGCCAGCCCATGCGCTTCACGCGGCCCGAACTGCGGGGTGAGGCGCGCGGAGTGCGTTTCGAGTGCGGCAAGGATCCCGGGGAGGACGTGTGGGTCACGCCGGGCGAGGGCCGCATGCAGGGCGGGCAGGTGCGTGAACCCGTTCGCGCTGGCTTCGACGGTGAGCGTGACCTGGTCCGTGCAGGCGTGCAGGGTCACCTCGGCGTCCTCCAGGGGTGCCAGCAGGTTGAGTTCTGCCTGAAGGGTCGGGGCGCTGCCCGGTTCATCGGGGAGGAGATCCCGGAACAGGGCGCGGAGCACGTCTGCTGGGTCCTGATGCAGAGCGAGCTGCACGCGGGCGTCCAGGCCACGCAGGTCCGCGTCGAGGATCAGGGGCGTCACGCCGTCCAGGCGGGGAACGGCCGGGATCAGAGCAGCAGGGGCACGAGCGGGCTGCTCTGCGCGGGACTGGCGCCGCTCTGCCTCAGGGTGACGGTCAGGCGTTTCAGGTCGGGGGATTGCAGGTCGGCTGCTTTGGGCGCGGGAATGACGCGCGTTCCGGTGGGCAGCAGGGCGCGCAGGGTCGGGGTGAAGTCGGGGCATGTGGGCTCCTCCATGCGCGCGCGGTGGCCCACCCGAAGGTGGGCCAGCCCTTCACGCGAGGTCCGCCAGGATTCGCCCGGTCTCCAGCAGCGCGCTGTCCGGGAAGGCTCCCTGGGCCCTGGCCTCATCGAGCAGTTCCTCGTAGCTCTTGCTCCAATTCATGTACCGATCGGTGCGGCTGGGCCCGGTGAACACCGACTGGAAGAACGCCGTTTCCCACGCGTCCTGCGTGTCTGGCGTGCAGGCCTCCGGGTAGCGGGTGGTGCCACGGCACACCTGGGCGGAACTGAACATGTTCCAGTACGGCGCGTGGCACAGGGCCGTGGCTGGGGTGGGGCGCTGATCGCCGCGTACGGCGTACACGGTCAGCGTGCCGGGCGAGGCGATGAACACCAGGCCGGGGTGCGGGACGGGCTGGCCGCTGAGGCGCGCGACGGAGCGGGCCGCGTCGTACTTCGCATCGAACAGCAGGGGCCGCGTGTGGGGCGGCACCCACCAGCACACGCAGTGCACGCCGGTGGCCAGGGTCGTCGGCACCGTGAACGTCAACCCCGTCCCGGCGGTGAAGTCCACGAGGCGCTGCTGATCCTCTCTACTGAGGAGTTGGCCCGGCCCGAGCACGTAGCCCTGCGGGGTGTCGTGTACGGGGTGCTTGAGGATCGCGGCGCGTTGGTGGCCGCCGTACAGGAGCAGGGCCATCTCCGGGGCGAGGGGGGTGGGGGTGCGCCGCTCCGGGGCTGGGGTGAGGAACACGTTGACCATGCCCTTCGAGTGGCCCACATCGGGGTGGGCCACAGCTACGGTGCGTTTCATTCAGGTAACAGTGGGGACCGCCATCTCACTGAACGGTGTTGACGTGACGCTGTCGCACTGTCGGCTCTTCTCCTGATCACGACGTCACAGCAGATAAAAAATCCAGAACAACGCGGACGTAAGCGTCGACTTCTTCAATGTCTGGAAAGTGCGCACTGTTCTCAAACAAAATCAACCTCACATCCTCCACGTTGTTCATCAGCCGCCTGACAGACGAAAGTGGCACGTTACGATCATGTAAGCCCATCAGGAGAAGCGTTGGTATCTGGATCGTTCTATCGATGGCCTCATGGTGCGGGCTACAGGCCAATGCGGCCTGCATCTCCCCGGTATTGATCAATCCACTTTCAGCCCACCACTGTCGGTTTTGAGCACCATGCGCAGCGTCCTGAAATAGGAATAGATTCACCAGTGATTCACCTGCCATGGCCCAGATCTGCTCAAGCTCTTCCGCTGAGCTTTCACATACTCTTCGATTCGGCATGGCTGATTCGCTCGCCGAGGTCAGTTTTTTAAACTCGGCTAATTGGTACTCGACGATCTCTGAGTGCCACACATCAAGGACAGGAGCCTGCGCAATCACTCGTCTGATCAGATCTGGTCTGACCTGTGCCACCTTCAGGGCCAAACCGCCCCCAAACGAATACCCGAGCAGATCAACGCACGGCACATTCAACCAGGTCATGAGTTGAACAATGTCTTCAACAAGTATGGGAATGCTGTATGCGGCTGAGTCAGCGGGCGCTTCGCTCCGACCGCAGCCGCGTTGCTCGTGATACACCACCGTGCGCTCGGTCTCCAAGCGTGTTCCTGCCGTCCGCTCAAAGACCCAGTGGTGACCTCCAGGGCCACCGTGAAGGACGATGAGGGGCACGGTGTTACAGGTCGATCCAGCAATGCGGACCCACTGGCGCACACCACCGAGCTCGACCCACGTTTCACCGTCGTGCCGCATGCGGTCACTGTATTGGATACTTATCCCACACGAGGCTGTCTTCTGGACGTATCACGGACCTGATCCAGAAGCGTCAGGTCCATTCTGGAAATGCTGGGGTTGGGCGACGGTCATGGCTTTGGCAGACTCCGATTGGCAAAATCGAGCACGCCGACGCACTTCGCGGCCAGCTCGGCGATCCTGGGCGCGTGCTGGAGGTACGCCGCGAGCCGGTCGTGTCCCTCGCCATTCCGGCCGACCTGCACGCACCACTGGGGGCTGACGTTCCCGCACTCCCAGTGGTTCTGAAGGAACTCGTTCATGGTGTCCAGGCTCAGGTCATCGTCCCCACCCGTGATGGTCAGGAACGTGTGCGGGATCGGGTCATGGAAGAGATCACTCCACTCGTCGTCCGTGGGGTGGAGGAACGCGCCGTCTGCGGCGTGCAACTCTGGCAGGAGCGTCAGGAGTGGACCGAGAGCGGGCACACGGGGCAGCACCTGCTCCAGGCGTGCCAGGGTGTCCTCCAGGCTCAGCAGATCCCGGAAGTATGGCCAGGGCAACGCGTCCTGCACCTGCTGCCCGTGTGGAATGCCCAGTCGTCGCGCGGCCCGAACGGCATCCCGCTCCGTGAGGACCAGGTCCGGCCGTTCGAAGCGTTCTGGCAGGGTGTACTCCGCCAGGGCTTCCGTGCTGAAGTGCTGCTGACAGATGAACGACGCTCCATGCGGGCCTACGATGGGCGTGACCCGACTGGACCCGACTTCCAGTGCAAAGAGAAGGCCTGGGAGCAGGTGTCGGTCCACGGGCCACAGGGCGGCGTGCAGGCGGTGGAGGTCAATCGTGCACGACACGTCCGTCTCCCCCCGGAAGTGCAGGTGGCCACGTTCGTTCTGCACGCTGAGCGTCCAGCCGTCGGTGCGCAGGGCGGCCGTCAGGGCGCGCTGGAGGCGCTGGTCGAGCGTCCCGTCCGGGCCGGGGTCCGGGAGAACGGTGCCCAGCAGGGGCGTCACGAGCGGGATGGGGTCGTTGCGCAGACCTTCTTCGTACATCCGCTCGGCGGCATCCAGGTCCGCTTGAAGCACAAGGGGCCGCACGCCGGCCAGGGAAGGCACGGCGCGCGGCACCACTGAGATGAGCTGGTCGACTATGGCAGGAGGGGCACCTGGGCTGCGCTCGGCTCGGGCGCGCCCCGCGTGGTCTTCAGGCTGCGGCGCAGGGCGTCGAGCGCCCCGGACGGCCCCTGCCGGGGCACGTCCAGCACGAGTGGCGTGCGGGGCGGGCACGGATCAGCCTTTCCGGCCATAGTTCTTGATGAACGTGATGGTGATCGTCCCGGCTTTCAGGTCCGTGACGGGGCTCCCGATCCCGGCGGTGGTGAGTTCCGGGTGCGTGGGGGCGTAGAACTGTTTGACCTGCTCGGGCGTCATCTTCGGGTTGGGGTCTGCGAGGGTGTGCCCGTCGAACTCGAACTTACGGGTGAGATCCTGGGGTTGACCGCTGACTGTGGGATTCGTCATGTGCTTCGCGTGGCCCCCGGGAGGGGGCCAGCACTGTCACTTGGAGGCCATGTGGAACACGACGGGGAACCCATCCTGCTGCGCGGCGTCCATCAGCGCATCCATCCAGTGCAGGATGCCGTCGAGCGACTCCGCCTGATCGAGGGCGAGGTCAGCGGCCGAGTCGCACTCGTGCGCGGCCAGGAGCGCCCTCGCGGAGCGGATGCTGGCGACCTCGTTCGCCAGGACCTCTTTCTGTTCGGCGAGGGCGGCCCAATCGGTACGGTTCAGGGCGGCGTGTAAGTGGGGCAGGCTCATGCAGACGACATGGCCCCCAGAGGGGGCCAGCGCTGTCAGAAGAGGCGTTGCTCTTCCTTGAGTGTCATCTCGATCACCTGGGGCTTCCCAGCCTTCACGCTGATCGTCTGATTCGCGGTGGCGTGCTCGGCCGCCTGCGCATTCACGACCCACGTGCCGGGCGCGAGCAGGATCTCGATGCCGTGATGCAGGGCGATGACCGTGTCGCCCTTGGTGACTTCGAGCGTGGCACTCTGCGGGGTGACGTTCACGGTGACGCGCGCGCCCTGCTGCTCGGTGAAGTCGTGCTCCTTGTTCGCGTGCGTGGCGACCGTCTTCTTCACCTCCCCGAACGCGGGGTGCGTGGCGACGATCTCCAGGGTGCCCTGCGGCACGTCGTTCTTCCCGACCACCAGGGGGACGTCCTTGCCGCCGAGGGTGCCTTTCAGGGTCGTGCCCTCGGCGGCCTTGAGGGTCAGGACGCTCGTTTTCGCCTTCGCGGGGGTGGGGGCGGGCTTGTCGGCCGCCTTCTTGTTCGCGGCCTGCTGACGCTGCGCGGCCTGCTGGGCGACGCTGAAGGCATCCCGGCGCGCCCCGGCGTAGCCCTGCATGGCGGTCACGAGGTTCGCGTCCATCCAGTCGGGCGTCTCGGTCAGCATGAACGGTACAGGGGCCGCCTCGCCGGGGTGCGGTTTGGGGAAGATGCCGATGGTGACGTCTCCCCCGACCCGCAGCAGCTGGAAGGTGAGTTCCCCGCCGTCGGCAAGCAGCCCGGCGAGCTGGGCGATCAGGCCGCTGTGCACCGGGGCGGCGAGCGTGGCGATGGGCGCGGGGGCGTCCTGCGCGTCGCTGACGGGTTCGGATTCAGCGGCGCCCTCCTCGGGCGCGGGGGTCGCGTCGGGCTGCATCTCGGGGTCCGGGGCGGGTTCCGTAGCGGGCGTGGACTGCTGCGGCTCGGGCTCTGGGGTGGGCTCGGGCTGCGGGGCGCTCAGGACAGGCTGGGTGACCGGGGCGGGCTGGGACGCCTCCCACGGGTCCGCTTCAGGCGCGGCGAACAGGCCCTCGATGTCCGCGAGGAAGGCCAGGTAGTGCATGCGGCTGGCGTCCTTGTCGGGGTGCTCGCGGCTGACACGGCGGAAGTCGTCCTCCAGGACCGTGCCCTTGACGGATTCCCAGAGTTCGGCGGCGCGGGCCTTGTCGTCGGGGAGGATCGGGGCGTGCTGGGCGGTGGGGGCCGGACGGGGCTGGGTATAGGTCATGACGGCGACCTGGCCCACCCGGGAGCCGGGTGGGCCACCACTCATGGCGCCGCAGGGACATCGAACTCCTCCCGGCCCAGAGGCCGAAGAATGAAGTCGACATCCACGATGAATTCCGCCGGCGTGCCGAAGGCAGGTTGCGCGGCGTACATGAACGCAATCATGCCCGGTCGCCCGCGACACTCCGGGATGCGGCACGTCGCGTTCACGCGCACGGTGTCGCCGGCATTCAACCCGTCCAGACTGGTGTGCCGCTGCATCAGTTCAGCCCCAGGATGGCCCGGTCGCGCGCCTCGGCGAGCGCTTCGCTGGTGAGGTCACCTTCCAACTGCGCGCGTGCCCCGCCACTGAGGTCACTGGAGATCCCGCCGATCGTGCGGCACGCCAGGACCTCCCCGGCCGCGTTCGTGACCCGGCAGGTGACCCGCTGGACGTGCCACGTGACACCGCACAGGGCCCGGCGGCGCGCGGCGCGCATCGCGTCCGTCCGTGCTTCCCGGAGGGCCTGTTCAGGCGTGAAGCCCAGGAACGTGATCCGCACGCGGGCTTCGTCCGCTTCACTCCAGGCGGGCGTGAAGTGCAGGCCGTCCCGGATGGGCACGCTGGTGGGCGTGGGGTCCGGGGTGAGCGTCCCCAGGTTGTGGTCGGCGACAAAGTCCTGCTGTGGGTCGGGCGTGCAGGTCAGGGTGGTGCTCAGGGGCGGCTGGGGCTGGTGGAAGGAGATCGTGGTGGTATGCATGATGCCCGCGTGGCCCCCTGCTGGGGGCCAGAGCTTCTGATCAGATGGCCGCGAGCAGCAGCTGATCCATCCGGGCGCGGACTCGGGGGTCCTGTTGCCGGAGGAGCGTGCGGGTCTGCGCCGCGCGGGTGGGGTCCGGGAACACCAGCGTGACCATCCGTACGTCCCGCTCGGCGCGGTACTCGACGATCACGAGCGGGCAGCCGTCCAACGCGCCGGGCGTGAGGGTGTCGCCCTGGATGGCGTACACCTGCGCGGGGCGGGCGGGGAGCTGCTCGGTCACGGTGAGCCCGTACCGGAGGCGCAGCGGGGGGCGCTGGACGGTGTGGACGGCGGGTGCGGGGCGCGGGGTGGGCGTGGTCTCCACCACCGGGTCTGCTGCCGCGACCAGCGGGCCCGCCTGGGTCTGCTGCACCGGAGCTGCGTCCTGCGTTGGAACAGACTGGATCTCCGTCACCGGGGCGAGCTGGATGGGGACCGCAGGCTGAGCCGGTGTCTGGGGCGCGACTTCAGCGCTCAGGATGCGCTCCTGAAGTTCGGCGCGTAGGCGGGTGAGGCCTTCCGCACCGTACGCGCCTTCCGTGCGGGTGGGCTGCACGTGCCGGGCCCTGGCAAGGTCCACGTGCGCGATGACGTCCACGTTCCCACCCACGTCCGTGACCCGGATGCCCGTGTCTGCGCCGCGCAGGTCCCGGACGGTCACGGGGTTGCCCTGGTGCTCGAACGTCAGCCCAGCGTGGATGGGCAGGCCCTCCACCCACAGGATCGGCTGCTGAAGGCGGGTGAGGGCAGCCATGGGGTTCGCCGCGGCGCGCAGGGCCTGTACCTGACCGTGCAGGCCACGCAGGGCGGTCACCAGGCGATTGATCCCGGCGACGTCCTGCGTGCTCGGGCCGTGCTCGCGGCTGCGGGCGGTCCGGTCGCGCTTCTCCAGCAGGCTGAGCGCTTCGAGGTACTCGCGGATGACCGTGAGGTCTGCCAGCAGGCTCGCGGCGTGACTCTCCGCCTGCCGGGCCTCCCGCTTGGCGCGGATGGCGTGGCGGGTGGCGTCCGGGTCGCGGCTGAGCATGACGGCCAGTTCCTCGCCGTCGAAGCCCACGTCGGTGTTCTCGCAGCTGGTGAGGGTGGGGTCGAACACCTGCTGCGCCCAGCCTTTCTTGCCCATCATGTTCTGGAAGCGGATGACGTCGAAGCTGCCCCGGGCGAAGTACACGTGGTTGCGGATTTCCTTCACCCAGGTGCCCTGACGGCGGCCGCGTCCGATGCGCTGCACGAACGCCATGTGGTGGTGCGGGTAATCGAGGTGGTGGAGGTCGGTGGCACCCTGGTAATTGCCGCCCTGTTCGATCACGCTGCTGCCGATGACGCAGGTCAGGACGCCACGGCGGAACCGGCGTTCGACCGTCAGGCGTTCCCCACCCTGGTGCGTGCTCGCGGTGATGATCTCGATTTCACCGGCGGGGTACCCGGCCGCGATGAGCTGGTCGCGCAGGGCCGTGTACGTCATGCCGCCTTCGCCGCCGGTGTACATGAACACGACATTCCGGCCACCCTGGGCACGGGCTGCCAGGCAGGCCTCGACACACGCCGCGAAACGGGCATTCGGGGCCTGGACGTTCATCAGCGGGGGGTGCAGGGTGAGCTTGCTCAGGCGGGAGAAGATCGAGAACAGGTGCTTCTCCCCGTCACTCTCAGCCTCGCTGATGGTGGCCTGCTCCGCGTCGTATTCGTCCTGCACGACCGGGTGCAGGTCGAACAGGTGCTCGACAGTGGTCAGGGGCGGCAGGGGCATCCCCACGCGGTCGTGCATCTGGCAGGTGTCCTCCGTCTCCCGGATGACGTGCTGGCCGATGATGGCGCGCAGCTCGTCCAGGTTCCGGAAGCCCACGACGCACGAGTGGAACTCCACGTCCCCTTCCGGGAGGGTGATCAGGCGGGGTTCGATCACGCAGAAGCGGGCGGTGAAGGCCTGCACATTCGTGATGCCGTACGCGGGCAGCGCGTCGGTTACGAGGGAGAGCATGTTCCAGATCTCCAGAGGGCTGTTCGTGAACCACGTGGCGCTCAGGGCAACCGTGCAGCCGCCACGCTCGCGGATGAAGCGGGCCTTATGGTTGCCGTCCAGCGCGCGGTTACTCTCCCCTCCCCCACCTAGGAATTTCGGGCTGGAGTCCCCGTACACGGCGGGCGCGGCGTACGTGTTCTTCAGCGCGTGCGCCTCGTCCCACAGGACCGCGTCGATGCCGAGCGCTTCGAAGGGCACGTCGGTGCTCGTGGCGACCTTGACGCGCCCCAGGTGCCGCTGCGTGAACTTCTCCCCGGCCGCGAGCGCGCGGTGCCCGCCCATCTTCCGGTGCCGCTCGTCGAACGTGGTCGTGGTGGCCAGCGCGCTCATGAGGGTCTCGTCGCTCTGCACGTACTTCTTGCGGGTCTCTTCGAGCATGGGGGTCATCTCGAACGCCTCGTACGTGAAGATCACGAGATCCGGGGGACTGGTCAGGAGCGCGGCGATCTTCGCGCGGCGGCGGTCCCCGGTGTCCGTCAGGACCCTGGGTTCGCCGTCCTCGTCCAGCGCGACGCTGCCGTCCGGCGCACGGACGGGTTCCCCGCCGATCACGCTGATCCGCAACCCCGGGAGGGCCGTGGCGGCGTTCATGACCCAGTCCCCCAGGCGGGAGAGCGGCACGACCACCGCGGGCAGGCGGGCGCGGCCAGACTGGAGAAGCAGTTCAGCCAGCATCAGCGCGGTCAAAGTCTTCCCAAGCCCAACTGAAAAGTCCAGGATGACGCCGTCCATACGCGCGGCGGCGCGGACGTGTCCGGCCTGGAAGGGATGCGCGAGCGGCCCCTGGTACCGGGGGAGCGTCAGGGGGCGCAGGTCGGGCGTGGCGGTCAGCAGGCCGTACCGGTGCTCGTTCAGGGTGAGTTCCACCGTGCCCACGTGCTCACTGCCGAGCAGCCACGTGCGGAAGTGCGCGGCGAGCTGCCGTTCGAACTGTACCGCGCGGGCCTGATGCGCGTGGCGTTCGGCGGTGATCTGCTCGGGCGTCTTCACGTCCTGGTTCACGACCGGTTCAACCGGCGTGCGGAAGTTCAGGTACGCCTCCAGTTCCCGCACGCGCCCAGGACTGATGGCCTGCCGCTCCTTCAGGGCGAGCTCGTCATCCAGGGCGTTGCGCAGGCGCAGGGTGACACCGTGCTCACCGCGGACCGCCTGGATTAGGTTCACGGGCGCACCGTCGGCGTCCCACGAGTTGCGCTTGACGGCCACGCAGGTCCCGAGGTTGGCGTTCACCCAGTCGGCCAGGACGTGCTCGGGGATCAGTGGGTCCCGCGCCTCGAGGGTCATGTCGGTGATGTCCACCCAGAGGGCGCGTTCGCGGCAGGTCTGCGCCTGTTGCAGGAGGGCCTGGCGCTCGGTGCCGGTGTGATCGGCGGCCAGGGTCTCGGCGAGGCGGGCCTTCTCGTGCGCGCGGCCCCGGTAGTACGTGCTGGCGGCCTCCCACGTGTGCCCGGTGAAGGCGTACTGGGCGAGCAGGTGCGCGGCGGCGTCCCCATCCGTGACCTGAGCGTACTGGGCGAGGCTCGTGATGGTGAGCAGGCCGTACGCTTCGAGCTGGTGGGCGACCTCGCCCACCGTGCCGGGCGTGATGGGGGGTTCCCGGTCGGTGAGTTCGGTCAGGAGCGCCGGGACGTCCCCGTTCGCTTCGACGAGCGCGTGCAGGGCGGGCGCGGATTTTGCAGCGCGGCGCAGCAGGGTCAGGTCGTACGCGCCGTGCGTGCTCAGGTGGGTGTCGTGCAGGCGCAGGGCCGTGTCGCGTGCGGCGTGCTGCCGGCCAGTGCGGGCCGCCGTGATGGCCTGGGCGACGGTCAGGGCGCTGAGTACGGCGGGGTTGCTCAGGTGCGAGCCGTACTGCCAGTGGCCGCCCTGGAAGCGGTACGTGCCGCACGCACTGGTCTCTCCGTCCGTGATGGGGTGCGCCTGGGGGCGGGCCTGCCGGGCACGGGCTTCGAGCCGAACAGGGTCTGGATGGCCGCGAGCGCGCCGGGCAGCGTCAGGATGTCGTTCACGCGCGCACTGGCCTGCTTGGTGAGGGTCGCCAGGTCCACGCGCAGTCCACCGGGGTACACGGGGTCGCCGAAGCGGCCGTCCCCGATCTTGGCCTGGTGGCGGGGCGTGCCGAGGGGTTCCCCGGCGTACTGGAGCTTCCACTCGGTCCCGCTGCGGTAGAAGACGCCTTCCCCGTTCACGATCTGGCGGAGGTACCCGCTGTGCGTCAGGCGCTGCTCGCGCAGCTGGGCCTGCTCCTCGTGGGTGAGGGCGGCCAGCGCTTCGGTCACGCTGGCATCGTGGCGGCGCAGGACCAGCAGGACGGTGGTGACGCCCGCCCCGGCCGCCCGGAAGGCCCCTTCGGGCACGGCGGACAGCATCAGGGGGTGCGCGAGGTCGATCAGCGCCTCGCGGTGCGGGCGGTCGCTGTCCACGCGGAGCATGCTCTCGGGCACGACGACGGTCATCAGGCCGCCGGGGGTGACGCGGCGCAGGCCTTCGAGGACGAAGTACCAGTGCGCCTGCCGGAGGTCGGGGCGGTGCAATCTCGCCTGGGCGCCGCGTGTGCCGAAGGGCGGGTTGCCGATCACGAGATCGAACGGGGCGTCCTCGCTCTGCGTGGTGTACGTCTCAAAGGAGGCGTTCCAGACGGTCACGTGAGGGTGCAGAGCCTGCGCGACGGCGGCGCTGGTCTCGTCGAGTTCCACGCCGACCACGTCACTGAACTTGGGTGCGCGCGCGAGGAAGGCGCCGCCACCGCAGCTGAATTCGAGGATGCGGCGGGTGCTGCCGAGCGCCTGGCTGAGGTCGTACGCGACCTGCACGAGTTCGCCGGGGGTGTAGAAGGCGCTGGTGCTGGCGCTGTGCTCGCCGAGGCCGCCTTCACCACTCCAGGCGCGCAGGGCGGCGTGGTCGGCGGGGGTGACGCCGCGGGCGAGGATGTCGCGGACGGCCTGGTTGGCCTTCAGGCGAGCGTCCGTGCTGACGATGGGCAGAGCCTCTACGCCGTAGGGTTCGGCGCTGGAGGCGGGAGCGTACGTCGGCGCGGAGCGCATCCGGAATGCGTCGAGGGCTGGATCCACTGTGATCACAGCGGGGGCGGCCTGAGTGGGGTGTGCGGCGCCCTTGCTCTTGACCTTGCCCTGGCTGGCCTTGCGGGCAGGCTGGGCTGCGGGCTTCACGGCATCGAACAGGCTGATCAGTGACATGTGCCCGACTGGGCCCGTGACCTGGTCACGGGCCATAGCTTCCTTACAACAGGGTTGACGCGCATCAACCCCGGGTGTGGAGCTGGGTTGACGCGCATCAACCCCGGGTGTGGAGCTGGGTTGACGCGCATCAACCCCGGGATGCAAGAGCGAACTGGAAAAGGCGAATAGCTTGAGAGGAGGCGATATCGCCTCCTCTTGTTCGTCCCGGCAAGGCCTGGCTCAGGATGGCGCAAACGCCTCCTCAAGCTGGCGAAGCAGGTTATGCACGTGAGCCTGCTGTTCGGTGGTGAGGGCATCGAGTCGAGCGGGTTTCAGGTGCCGGGTGACTCGGAGAGCAGCGTCATAGACCTCAGGGCGTTCCTGTGTGCCCTTGAGGACTTCGTTCACACGGTCTTTCGCGGTTCGGGTGGTCCAGGCGCCGTCGACGGCCTGCTGAAGGAGAGTGGCTCGCTCCGGGCGCTCGCCCAGCCGCACAAGTTCCAGCGCGACAGTGGGCGCCACCGTCCGGCCGTACACCGCACGAATCTCTGCCGGGCGCAACCGCAGCACGCGGGCGTACTTGGTGTTGAAGGTAGAGAGACTGGCACTGGTGAGGACTTTAAGTTTGTCCTGCAGGTCGTGGGGATCCTCGCCCGTCTTCAGGACGCGGCTCATCAAGCCAGGGAGGGCATCCATTTCGACATTCAGTTGGGCGGCGAGCGTCCGGAACACACCGCGCACCACCTCGAACTGATCGAGTTCCTCACGCTGCGTGTTCTCCAACGTGGACAGCGCGTCAAGCTGATCATCCCGGAAGCTGTAGACGCTCGCAAGGACGACGGTGTCACCGAGTAGACGGCGGCTGTGGTACCGCCGCCACCCAGCGACCAGTTGGTAGCGGTAGGGACCAGTGCGGTCAGGGTGGGGGCGCAGTAGGACTGGTTGTAGTTGGCCGTATTCCTGGATGGCCGCCATCAGGCCTGCGAGATCCGCCTCGCCGTATGGGTCATTCCCAAGGCTGCCTCGAGGGTTCCAGTCGCCCGTGATGTCGATCTCGCTCAGCGGGATCTCGTGCACGCCTGAGGCGTACGCTGCCTTCACCACCTGATTCAGTTCGTCGTTTGACGCCTGCGCACGGATCTGCTGGTCGTGCAGGGAGAGACCACCTGGCCGGCCACGCCGACCACTCATGGGGCCACCAGCTGAGCTTGGCGGGCGGCAGCATGCACGACCGCGTCCGTGACGGCATCGATCTCCTGCACGGCCGGACTCTTGGGTCGGTACACCGCGACGGGCTGCATCGCGTTGGGCGCATCCTTGTAGATGCCGGGGCGGAAGGCGATGGGCGGCGCGGTGGGGCCGAGATCGGCATACACCTGCGTCAGGGCGTCGTATACCTCGGCGTCGTGGAGAAGATTTTTGTTGTAGCCAGTGACGACGAACAGACCGAAGTTCAGGCCCGGGTTGATGGCACGGGCCTGCCGAATGACCCGGCTGACGTTGTCGATGTTGTCCAGGCCCTTTGAGCCGGTGACAGGCATGATCATCAGATCGCTTGCGGCAATGCAGGCCAGGACGAGAGCGTTGTCCGCGGGGGGTGTGTCAATCAGGACGTAGTCGTAGCGGTCACTGAGGGCTTGAATGGCGCGGCGCAGTCGGCCCTGTTCTTCGGGGAGCTGTCCACTCAGGTAGAGTTCGGCGCCTTTGAGGTGGCGGTTCGAGGGGATGACGTCCATGTCGAAGGCTGGGATCGGTTGAGGGAGGGTGTCGGCGGTCTCGTCGAGCACCTGGCGGATGGTGGCCTGGACGCTCAGGGCTGCAGGGACCGAGCCGTCTTCAGGGGTTTGGAAGAGGCCGAGCCACCGCGTGAGGCTGGCCTGGGGGTCTGCGTCAATGAGGAGAACCCGGTGACCGCGAGTGGCGAGTGCGTAGCCCAGGTCGCGGGTGAGGCTGGTCTTGCCGCTGCCGCCAGCCTGGTTGTAGGTGGCGAGGACAGTCATGGTGGGGCGCATGGGGGTCTCCTTGGGTACGGTCGTGAGGGGAACGATGCGGGCCACGTCGGTGGCGTAGTGCCTCAGGGTGAACTCCTGCCCACGCTGCACCGCGCTCAGGACGGCGGGCAGTTGCTGGCGGAGCTGAGAGGTGAGCACCACGCCCTCCGGTCGCTGATCTGGGGTCCGCTTCTTTCGGGGCACGAGAGTAAGGTACAAATGTTGAACACTTTTTACAAGGTGCCCCGTGCATGCCTCAGAACAGCCGCTCAGTGCCGGGCTGCATCTCGCCCCACCGCGGGGCGGGGCGACGCCGCTCCCGCCAGCGCGCCACGCGCGCCGGGTCCAGCGTCATGGCCCGCAGGTCCGCCGCGCCCAGCAGCTTCTCATCCGCCGCGCCCCGCAGCCACGACCCGATCTCCCGCGCGCCCCGCTCCACGCCTCGGAAGCCCACGTACGTGCCGTCCACGCTGTCGCAATGGCAGAAACTCAGGTGCCGGACGCGCCGCGCGCTGTTCACGCGGCCCACGTGGGTTCGCAGGCATTCAGCGGCCGCCCGTTCCAGGAGCGCGGCGCCAACCGCCTCCCGCCAGGGGTCACTGCCGCCCAGGAAGGCCACGTCGCAGGGCGGCAACTCCAGTTCCTCTGCACCGTCTTGCAGGCAGTACGCGAGGGGGAACCCCAGTTCGGCGAGTTCCGGCGCGGCCGCGTGGAATGCCGCGAGGGTGCTGCGTCCGCAACCGGGGACATCGGGGACCACCACGAACTGGCAGCGGGCGATCAACTCCGGGTCGTGCACGCGCCGCAGGTGCTCGACGAACTCGTCATAGTGGAAGCCGTGCTTGCTCAGGGCGTCGCAGTCCGACGCCCAGGGGCGCTGGGACGTCAGTATGCTGCCCAGTCCACCCACGCGCGGTCCGGTCATCACCCCAATGTCCGGGTGGGCGTCCAGGTCGTCCAAGTCACTGCTCGTGCTCGCGAAATACAACATGCGCGCTGGCGGGGCCGGGCCGCATCGCGGACAGGCCATCTCTGACGTTCTCGAAGGGAAAGGTGGCCGCATCTGCGGCCACTTCCTTGAGTTACACGTGCTGGATCACCAGCGGGGTGGGATGGTTCGTGTGGAGCGGCGCTCCAGCAGCGCTGCCGTGACGGCCTGGAGCGCGCGCGCGTGACTGAGCGCACTGGCCGGGTCGATCTGCGGCGTCTCGACCGTGTACCCCATGCCGGGCAGGCTCGGCAGGTACCGCGCGTACGGATTCAGCGTCCAGTCCTGCTCGTCCACGATCGCCTGGAGGTCCAGTGGCGTCAGGGGCGGTGTACCCGGTGGAAGGCTGGCGGCCACGGCCGCCGTGATGAAGCGCCCCGCCCACGCGATCAGGGTGACCGGACCGGCGGACTGCAGAACCTCCAGCACCTGCGGGTACACCTGGGTGAAGGGCGGCTCGCTCGCGAGGTCCAGGGTCGTGAGGCCATGCCGCCGGTACGCACCTCCCTCGATGGACCCGAGTGGCTGGGCGCGCCAGACGTGCTCGGCACCCGGAGTGATCAGGGCCAGTTCGATGACCTCGCCGGGTAGGCCGGTGGTGAGGACACCCACGAACGCGAGGGGCGCGCCGGGGAACACGCCATGGGTGTGGAGGGCGTCCGCGTAGAGGGTCATGCGCTGGGCGGCCTGCTCTTCGAAGGTCTTCGGGATCTCGATCATGGGGGTCTCCTGGTGGAAGGTCGTTCCATGCAGGACGTGGCCGCACGCGGTTCGCGTGCGGCCTGTGGTGGGATCATCGGTGGGGGAGGCGTGGCTGGTGCAGGCTGGGCCGGTGGGGGAGACTGCGGGGGGCACGGTGCGGGGCGCTCTCGCGGCGGAGTCGGGTGGGGTGCATGACCCTGACCTGGCCTCCGCCAGGAGGCCACACCTAAAGGGGCGGCAGGCCGAGCAGATCGCGCAGGTTCAGGTTCAGTTTCGGGACGGCCTCGTCGTACGTCTCCCGGGCGAGTCGTTCGGCTTCCTCCATGCTGGTCGCTTCGCCCGTGGCAGTGCCGTTGTGGAAGACCGCGCCCCGGCGGACGAGACCGCGCAGGGTGCGGCGGTGCAGGGCGCGCTCCACGCGCTCACCCTGGATGGCCACCCGGTACGCGTCGGCCCGTTCCGTGTCCTGCACGGTGGTCAGGACTTCCAGCCCGAGTTTCTCCACCTCGGCGGCGGTGCTGGGGACCATCCAGACGCGCTGCGCGGGGTACATGGCGCGCAAGGCGTCGACGATCGCCTCGCCGATCGGCCAGCGGTACGCGGCGCACACGGGTCCATCCTTGCTGGTCATCACCTTGATCATGCTCAATGAAGAGCAACACGCCCCCCACCGTGTCAAGTGGGGGGCGTGGGCGTGGGGTTCAGGAGCGGGTCATCAGGGGCCAGCCTGCGTAATCCTGCGTGACGCCGAGCAGGGGGGTGAGGCGCGCGGCGTGCTGCACTTCCAGCTGCGCCGGCCAGAGGGCGATGGAGTCCGGTTCCACGTCCTGGTGCTGCTCAGCGTGCAACACGTCAGCCAGGGCCAGCACCCCGGCGCGGCCGAGCACGTCGCAGAAGTCTCCCTCCGCCAGGGCGGGGATCTGCCGCACGCGGGGCGCGCCCACACGGAACGCGAGATCCTGGATGCGGGCCCGCATACGCTCGCCGCTCTCATCCGCGTCGGCGTACACCCACACCTCGCGGTCCAGGCCTTCGAGGAAGGGTGTGGTGTCCGTGCCGGGCAGGCCCTGCACGTCGAAGTCCAACCCCAACTCCCGGATGACTCGCCAGGCCGCGGCCGCGTTGAGTTCACCCTCGATGACCAGGAGGCGGCTGGCCTGCCCGTACCGGGGGTTGCACCAAGCGGGCGTGCCGTGGCCGGGAATCATGACGGAGTACTTGCTGCGCGCCGCGCCGTGCACGCGCCGCTTGAAGTTCACGACGCGCCCGGTGGGGCCCCGGACGGCGAAGACCAGGTCATTCCCGAGGGCGGCGACGTCGAGTTCACTGGGGGGCCACAGGCCCCGCCGGGCGAGGTCCTTCGCGGCCGGATGGTCCTCGTGCAGGGGGGTGAGCCGCCGGCGGAGTGCCTCGGCGTCCCGGTGCGCGACCGCGCGGAGGTCGGCCAGTGCCTCCTGCGCGAGTGCGAGGACGTCCACGGGGGGTTTCTCGGTGGCGGTGCTGGGCGTGAAGCCCTGATCGGGCGTGCCCGTAAAGCGCAGGAGTTCCGCCCGGGCGTCCGGGCCGCTGAAGCCGAGGCTGATCAGGAAGGTGTAGGCGGTACCGCTCCCGGCGTTGCGCCCGCGCTTCTTCCACATCCACGTTCCGGCGCGGTTGCGCCAGACGCTGAAGCTGGGGTCGGCTTCCTGCATGCCGGGGCGGGGATCATGGATGGTGCCGCCCTTGGTGCCGAGGCCCCGGGCGGCCGGTGCGCCGCAGTGCGTGGCAATCAGGGCGCGCAGGTCGCAGGCATCGATGGCTGTGGTGAGACTCATACGCCTCCCGTGGCCCAGCCCCCTGGCTGGGCCACTCCTGCCGGGTTCAGCGGAGCAGGGTGCGCAGGAATGTCAGGACGTGTGTGGTGAGCTGGGCCGGATCGCTCATCAGCACGCAGGGGCCGAACGCGCGCTCGTACGCGGCCGCCACGTCCGGCTGCACGTCGAGCAGGATCGGCACGACGAGGCCATCATGCCGCGCGCGCAGCTGGGCGCACTGGGTGTAATCACGCTCCATGAGGGCGCCGTCGCTGAGGATCACGGTGATACTCCGGCCGGGCAGGACGGGGGACCACAGGCCCTGGAGTGTGGGGGCGAGGCGGGTGTTGCCGTACGCCTGCAGATCCGCCACGGCATTCAGGGCGGCGGTGGGCAGCGTGCCCGTCTGAATGAGCGTCTGCGCATCATCGGCGAACGCGGTGGCCAGGATGGGCGTGCCGCTCTGCTGCGCGGCCAGCGTCAGGATGAACGCCATGCGCCGGGCGTGCGCCACGCGGTCCTGGTGGTTCATGCTGCTGCTCACGTCGATCGCGAGCCGCAGGTGTGCTGGACCGGGGCGCTTCGAGCCGACCTTCAGGTCGAAGGGGCGCTCGCTACCTGTCTCGTGCCGGTCGTACCGGTAGCGGCCGCGGTCGCGGCTGGGTTGCGTCCGGTCGGGCAGGGCCGGGGGGCACAGGGCTGCGGCGAGGCGGCGGGCCTCACCATGCACCTGGGCCTGGAGGTACTCGGCGCGGGGCGTCACCTGCGGATCCACCTCCGGTTTGATCGGGCGGGGCTCCGCACCGTGCAACTGGCCGGGCCCGTCTCCAGCGGCACTCCCCTGGAGGGATGGACCGGGTGTCTGCGGCAGCAGGGCCTGCCCACCTCCATCGAGGAAGAACCGGAACTCCTCGCGTTCGGGCGCCTGCTCGGGGAGATTCAGGATCTGCAGGATGCGCCGGGCGGCGTCGACGACCGCGTCGTACGTGGGGGCGACCCAGGCCTCCTCCACGATCGCCTTCACCTCGGGCCACAGGCCTGCGTCCGCTTGATCGGGCGTGAACGACCACGTGGGATGGTGGGCAGTGAAGCGGTGCAGGAGGCAACCACGCAGGACGTCTCCACCCAGGCCACCCTGTTCGATGGCGTGCGCGGCGTCCACGTCCGCTGCCAGTTGGAACAGCGCCGTGAGGTGCGGGAAGTCCACGGCGGTGAGGCGCTCCATGCGTTCGTCCTCGAGCATGTTCACGAGCTGGCCGTGCAGCCCCGCGGGGAGTAGACCGGAGTGGTGCGTGTGCCCGGCCTCGTGCGCGATGAGGGATTCGAGGTAGGTCTGCTGGAACTCGTGCAGGTCCGCCGGTAGGCCACGCACGTGGCGGGCGAGGTGCAGGGGCGGGTACGGGTACTCGGGGTTGCACACGACGACGTGATTGACCATGTCGACGTAGGCGGACGGTTCGCTGGGGGTGAGGGTGAGGCGGTAGGTGGGCCGCCAGGAGTAGTACCGCCAGGCGTCCCACGCCCACTTCTGAATGCGGGGGGTCTGCCACCATTTCTGCTGGGTCATGCGTATACCGTGGCCCCCAGCGTCTGGGGGCCAGAACTCCCCACATGAAGAAAGCCCCCCGGAGGGGGCCACCGCCTCACGCGGCCTTGTGAAGCAGGCCCTTGCGGAGTTGCTCTTCCAGGCGGGCCTTCAGGGCATTCACGGCCGCCGGGTCGGGCAGGCCCTCGTCGGTCAACTCGCAGCAGAACGGCGTGACGGTGACGAGCAGCGCCTCGCGCAAGGCGTTGGTCTCGGAGAGGCCCGCCTGGACGAGGTCCTGCACTTCCGCGAGGAAGTTCAGGGTGATGCCGGTGTTCATGGGCCGGGCGAGCAGCTGCCCCTGGTCGACCGTCATGCTGCGCGTGGCCACTTCCAGGGCGTACGCGACGCGCGCCGTCCCAGGTGTGGCCGCCTTCGCGTAGACCGGCATGATGACCGCCTCGGCAGGGTACGAGACGAACATGACACGCTGGAAGCGCCGCAGGAGGGCGGGGTCGAGCTCGCCGCTCTGCGTGTACGAGCTGCCGGCGTTCGTGGTGCACAGGACGCTGAGTAGGCGCGTCGGGGCGTACAGGACTTCACCGGCGCCGGGGAGATCCAGGGTGTAGTACCGCCCGTCGGGCACGTCGACGCCCAGCGTGGCTTTGAGTTCCGTGGCGCTGACGTCGTCGAGCAGGCCGATCAGGGCGTTGCGGTGGTACGCGTCCAGGCGGAGCAGCTCGTCGATCAGGAGGGTGGTGCGTGTGCCCTGCTGCGCGAGGCGCATGGCCCGGGCGAGCGGGCCGTCCACCCAGCGGGCGCCCTGCAGGGTGGGGGAGATGAACCCAATCATGTCGCGGTCCTCCAGACCGGGGCGGCCCTTGAGGGAGACGATCGTCGAACCGGTGGACAGGGCGACGCGCTTGCCGAGTTCGGTCTTCCCGCAGCCGGTGGGGCCGACGAGCAGGGCGCGGATGCCGTACGCGGCCCGCCGGGTGAGGCGGCCTTCCTCGCTGAGATCCGCACCGGGCTCGCCGGGCTGGCGGGGGGACTGCCCGAGGAGGACCGGGGAATGCGTCCACGCGGCGGGGGCGGAGAGGGGCCCGGTGATCCAGGAGCAGGTGTCCGCGTAGAGCTTCCCGGTGTAGTACAGGGTGTCCAGGACGCGCTGGAGATCATCCTTGAATTCAGCGGTGTAGCTGAGCGTGGCCAGTTGATCCTCAGTGGCGGGGAGGGTGACGGCGTGCCGGTCGATGGTGTGCAGGAGTTCGCCCCAGCGTTCGGCGAGTTCGGTGTGCTTGGCTGCGAGCTGGGCTTCGGCGATCAGGAGGATGTACGGGCGCACGGTCTGCCCGGCATTCACCCACGTCGCCTGGGCGGGGTGGGAGGCCATGAGGACGGGCTGCCCGTCCTTGTCGATGGTCTGGACGGTGAGGGACTTGGGAGTGCGTTCAGCCTCCACGCGGCCCAGCAGGACCTGGGCGACTGCTTCAGCGGCAGCCCACGGGATGATGCGCATCCGGTTGGACGTGTCGAGTTGGCTGTGCAGATGCTGTGGGATCTGCACCCGGCCGCCCTTCCCGAGTCCAGGGAACTTCGCCGTCTTGAAGGAGAACACGCTGCTGGTGCTGATGGTCATGCTCGTCTCGTGGCCCACCCGCGGTGGGCCAGCGCTGGGATCTCGGTGAGGCAGGTGATGGTATGAACATCCCTCACAACGCCCGATAGGCGCAGAGACAGGATCAGGACAAATCCCTCACAACGCCCGACGTCATCACTCGGAACGCCCGTGAAAACACCTCACAACGCCCGAAGTATCACCTCACAACGCCCGATGAAATCACTCAGAACCCCCGATCCATGCCGCACTACGCGATTCCCGGAGGGCACCAACGGCCGGGCGTTGTGAGGGAAAACCGCGGGCGTTCTGAGGGGAAATAGCGGACGTTGTGAGGGAATGGCGCGGGCGTTGTGAGGGATTTCATCGGGCGTTGTGAGGTAACGCATCTCATTTATCCCGTGCAGGCACGTCCAGCACAATAAAAATCAGGCCTGCCCCCCCGCCTTGATGACAACAAATCAATCTTTTTAAGAAGTCTTGACTGATATCATCAAGGGGTGGACCCCCTGCGAATCAACGAACTGGACATGACCCTGGCGGGCATCTTCAGCGTGCAGAAGGTCCTTCCGAAAGAATCCACCTCATGGACTGTCGACTACGCCATCGGCAACACCCTCTACCGCATCGAAGGGCACGCCAACAACGGCCGGCCCCACGGAACCGACAGCGACGTGCTCCTGGCCTTGCAGACCATGTTCTTCCGAGCCGGATGCCCCCTTGGAGACCGGATTGAAGTCAAACCCACCGACATCCTGCGCATGGCTGGCTTGGACGTCGGCGGCCGGTCGTATGTGCGACTCCGTGAAGCGCTGCTCCGCCTGGCTGGCGTGCGCTGGAGTATGGTGCGCACCAGCTGGAACGAAACGGACCAGCGGCACACCGGCGCGACCAGCGTCGTCGGCATCATCAGCGAACTGCGCCTCGTGGATTCCGGCGGCGCACGGCAACCCTTCGAGCACCGTCAACTCGACGAGCGACTCCCCATTGAAGTCATCTTCAGTCCCACCTTCGCGGACGCCATTCGCGCCGGGCTCTACCAGATCCTCGACGCGGAACTTCTCGCCCGACTGAAGCAGGCCCCCGCCCGCAGCCTGTACCGCGTCATTCAGGCGCACCGCATTCAGGCGGACGGCTCACTGGCCTCAGAACTCACCGTACCCATGAAGGACTGGGTGCGCGCCTGCGGCATCGACGAAACCCGCGCGGACAATGCCCGGCGCGTCCTGACCCTCGCGCACGAGCACCTGCAGGAGCAGGGGTACCTCAAAGGCGCCGCCTTTACAGGACGCGGGTTCAGCGGCACCGTGACCTACCAGTTCGTGTCGGCACCGCAACCTGAGCTGGCCGAACTCCTCATCGCGCGGGGCGTGACCCGGCCCGTGGCGGAATCCCTGGCCTCCGATCATCCGGAGCGGGTTGAGCCAGTGCTGCGCAAGATCGACGTGGCCCTGACCACCGGCTGGAAACCCCGCAGCCTCCCCGCCAGCATCGTCGACGGCATCCGTCACCCTGAAAAGTGGACGCAGGGCATCCCCCAGCCCCGAACGAGCGCCCAAAAGGCGGTCGCACCCAAGCGTAAGGCCACGCCAATCTCGGACGCCGCGCCGGACCTGGACACCAACCCCAGAACCATGGCCCTCACGCTCATCAAAGTGCGCCTGGGCCGGCCTCTGTCGCCGATGGGCCTGATGGCCTTCGAGGATCTGACAGACCAGCAGGTGCATGCTGTGCTTGCGGCGGCCCGGCGACCCGCCGCAGAGGCGCTGCCACTTCTCCAGAGCCTGCTCAACGCACCCCTGTGACCAAGACATTCCAATGGTCGTGAGGCACATGAATCAAGACTCGTGTGTGAAGCGCACTTGCAGGCCTGCGGAACGGGAATCGATTTTTATTCAGGTGCTGAACTGCCGATTGTTCATAGGGGCCTCACTTCCCAGCCTATGACTGGCAAGGGCGAGCCAGAGTCTCTATTTCATCCCGTCCAGTTTTCGGGAGGAAGCCCAGATCGAGCAGCCCATCATTTTGCTGAGGGTCTGACAGCCGCAAGTTATCGCCTATGGAACGCGATCTATGCGCTTGATTCCATATCACTCGAACACTTCTGGATGTCAACTGACAGATCAAGTAATGACCGGCTGCGCTTCCCCTGTTCAGCGGAAGAGCAGATTGAGGCAGGCGTCCACGGTCGTGTCGGCCCTCGGGTCCTTCAGGCAGTCGAGCAGGCTCGCCCAGTAATCCAGCATCACCTCATCGAACAGGTCCAGATCGTGCTGGGTCACGCCATCGTTCTCGAAGTACCAGGCGCGACTTGCTTTCTGCGCGGCAGTCGCGGCCAGCAGCTCCTCCTGAGACACGTCTTGCAGGTTCTGGTGCGTCTCCTGCAAGTGTCCAACCGCAGTTTGGAAGGCCGATCGAAAGAGGCCGATGGCGTTGCCCTGATTGTCCAATTGTCGTTCGCTGTTCATGGCTCTCCTGATGCGGCGCGTGTGGTGCGAGTCATTATCGGGGCCGCGGCAACCGGGACGTGCCGCCCGACAGCTCTATGATTTCGATCTCGCCAGTCTTGATGCCACTTTCCAGGACACCGTTGTCCAGCGTGCCCATGAACTGCAGCAGCCCGCCTTTCCCCGCTTCCGGATAGGCGGACGTCGTGAATTCCCAGCCCGCCACTTCCGCCGTATTCCCGGAGGGGCGTGGGACGGTGGAGGCTTTCAGCAGGCGCCTGGGGATCTTGACGACCACATCAGGGTTCCCGTCGCTGAACTGGTACCAGGCGGGCTTGAGTTGTGCCCCCAGGCTCACGTCGTTGGGATTCTTCACGAGGACGTTGGTCATGAAGGCTTCGCGGATGTCCCAGCCGTTCTCACGCACCTTGTTCAGGGCGAACCGTGTGGTGTAGCGGTAGACGTAGGGGCTGCGTTCCAGAATGTCGTCGAGCAGAGCCTGGTACCGCGCGCCTGCCGCCTTGTCCTGCGCCGCCTGGGTGGGCGTCAGCTCTTCGCGCAGCACCACGGATTTGCCCCCGAAGGTCTTGTCGGCCGCTCCGCCGGGCACTTTCTGGTTCAGTAAGGCGACGCGCGCCGCGTTCAGCGGCCTGGTCGGGACGGGATTTTCGAGATTGAGGGTCAGCAGTCGACTCGCGAACTGCGGCGGAATGCTCTGGCTGTCGATCTCAGCCAGGACCTGACGCACGCGGTTCAGTGGGTACTTGTTCAGCGTGGCCAGGAACTCGCTGGGCTTGTCCACCTTGCGCAGGAAGCCCTTGAGCTCGAGGGGATCCGGAACCTTCTTCAGGAGATTCCCCAGCAGTTGCGCGTTGTTAGTCTTGACGCCCCGCGCCGCCAGGACGTCCATCAGCGCCTCGTACGTGGCCTTGTTGCCGATCTGGGCGACCAGTTGCTCCCGCGTGTACAGGCCGCGCAGGGCCGTTGTACGCCCGGCACTGGCGCGCACCCCAGCCGCACTGGCGACCGCCATTACGGTCTGCCCGATCATCGTCAGGAACGCCTTGGCCGCCACCTTGATCTGCGTGGCGTTCCCACGGGAACTCCACGCCGTCTTCAGCCACCGCGCGCCCGCTTCGAGAGCGGCCGCTCCGGCCGTGACGGCCCCCACCCCGGCGACGGCTGTGATGATGCCCTGCAGGCCCACCGCCAGGAATTTCGTGACGGTGGTGGGTTCCGGCGCGGCCGCGAGCACCCCCACGAGCAACTCCGCGCCGATCAGCGCCGTGGTCGTCGCCAGGATCACGGGCCAGTGCTCCTTCACCGTCACCCAGGCGTCCCCCAGCACTTCCCGCACGTACTGCGGCGACTCCAGCACGGAACGCATGATGTTCGCGCCGGGACTCTGCCCCATGGCGGCATTGACCCGTGCCAGGGCTCCGCCCGTGATCGAGCCGGATTGAACAGTCCCCGCCAGGGTCTGCGCATACGCGGCGCCGGGAACCCACAGCAGGCTGCCCGCCTGGAGGGTCTGACCCGCCTGGAACGCGCCTGTCCCCCGCTGGCGGTTCACCTGCTCGAGCACATTCACGTAATACCGGAGGTCCTGACCGGGCCGCACGAGGGCGCGGTAGTAGCGTTCCGCCACGCCAATTGCGGTCGTCTGCTGTGCTACCCGGATCAGGCGCGAGCCGGGATCGGGCAGGTTCGTGGTGACGCGCAGGGTCTGAAGCCACCCGCTCTGCCCGGACGGGAGGGACACCCGACTCCAGCCGTTCGCCGCCTGACTGATCACGCCGACTTTCGTGCCGACCGGAAGAGGCTGTGGCAGGACCTTGCTGGCCTGCGCGTCCGGTTGCGTGCGGAGGTTGGCTCCGTCGGAGTGGGTGATGATGCCGACCCGACCGACCGCTTGCGGAGTCGGCGTGCGGACGGGCGCCGTTCCCGCGGCGGGACGCCGCTGGAAGGTCGTGGTTGGTGTAACGGTCGAGTGAGGCTGGGGTTGGGTGGCCCGCGTCGGCAGGGTGGTCTTCTGGGCCAGTCGTGCGCCCATGGCGCGCGCCTCCGCTTCCAGGCCAGCGTCCGGGTCGATGCCGGTGCCCACGCGGCCCTGACTCTGCTGCACCGTGTGCGTGACCTCATGCGCGAGGAGTTCCAAGCCGCTCTGGGTGTTCGGCTCGAACCGCCCCGCCTGGAAGAAGATGTCCGTGCCTGTCGTAAACGCAATGGCATTCACGCCTTTGGCCAACTTGTCGGCTTCCGCGTCGTCGTGGATGCGCACACGACTGAGGTCATGGTTGAGGCCCTGCTCCAGGTGCCGCTGCACGGCCTCCGGCAGTGGTGCGCCCCCGCCACGCCGCGCCTGGATGCGCTGCAACACGGGCTGCGTGGCCTCTGCGTCGAGTTCAGCCAGTTGCCGCTGCAGCGAGTGGCAGGTCTCTGCGTTCAGGGCGGCCTGTTCCTGGGCCTGCAGACGCTGCAGGGCCTCGTCCGCCGCCCGTTGCAGGGGAAGCCGCTCACTGGAGGGCACCAGGCCCAGGACGACCCGAGAGACGGGGGCACTCACCGGGTGACGTTGCAGGGTCGCGAGGTGCGTGCCGTACGTGGCGTACCGGGCGGCGGGGTCGCCGCGGTCCTGCCGGAAGCCCTGCGCCAGGGTGTGCGCCACCTGCCGCTGCAGCGCCTGGAACTCCCCGTACGCGCGGGCATCGAGGCGCTGACCTTCGGCACCCTCGGCGCGGGCGCGCATCACGGTCACCCAATCCGACGGGGTCGTGGGCGCCGCGGGCACGGCGGTGGGCGCGCTGCGCGGAGCAGCTGGCAGGGGAGCCAGGGCGTCCACCTGCCGCTGCAGCTGGGTGCGCGCGGTCGTCAGGCGGGCCGTCTCCTGCCCCTCCAGGGCAGCCGCACGCAGGACCGGGGCGACGGCCTGACGCTGAGCCGTGACCGGGCGGGCTGTCTGCCGCTGCAGGGCGCGGTGGTGGTGCGCCAGCTCCTCAGCCGGGCGCTGGAGGTCCGGCCGTGCGGGGCGAGCTGCCCCGGCCGTCTTCCGCTGGAGCTGGTGGACACGCTCGGTCATGACGGGCACGCTAGCGCACAACTGACCGCGAGGTGAACTCATCTGCCGTCTATTGGCGTCGGTCTTGCTTCGGTGTCACGGGCTGCGTGGTATGCATGCAGCGATCTCAGAGGTCGAGCGAGACGTACCCCGGACCATGCCGGGCCGTCACCGCGTCGTGGAGTTCGGGCATCTCCTCCGGCCGGAGGGCCATCAGCGTCCGGCCCTGCGCATCGAACGCCGCGAGCGTCACGTCGAGCACCGGACGGCGGTGACGGCCATGGGTCGTCAGCCGTTCGTGCCGCACGACTCGCGTCGCGGTGGGGTACATGCGGCGCACGGCCGGGTAGAGGGACTCGTGCAGGGTGCCCTGCCGTGTCCGGGTCTTCCGTTTCGTGCGTGGTGTGGGGGCCATCAGTGCACCACGGCGCGGTGGACGTGGGCCGCCTGCACGGGGGTCACGGGCGGCACCGACCCGGTGAGGACCTGCGTCAGGGCCTGCACGCTCACGCCCCGCCGTTCGCAGAGCGCCCGGACTTCCTCGGCGAGGATCGTCTCTGGGGGCAGCAGCGTGGGTGGGGGCGGCGCCGCGGCCATGAGGCGCGCCCCGAGGCTGCTGGCGCGGGCCACGGTGACCACCTTCAGCTGCGCAGCCGTGAACGGCTTGCCCGCCTGTTCCGCCTCCCGGATCTCCCGCACGGCCCGCTCGGCGTGCACGCCCCGGAGTTTCGCGGCGCGCTCGGCGACACTCAGGCTCAGGGTGCGCGTCCCGATCAGGTCCAGGACGTCGCCCGGCAGGCTGAGCAGGGACAGGCGGGCGCGGATGACTTGCACGGGAACGCCGGTGTTCGCGGCGATGCCCGCCTCGGTGAGCGTCTGGGTGAGCGTGCCGTACAGGCGGGCTTCCTCCACGGGGTTGGCACTGCGGTTGTGCACTCCGGCGACCACCAGGGCCCACTGCGCTTCGGTCAGTCCGGCGTACACGTCCGCCTGCACGTGCGTCCAGCCGAGCGACCGGGCGGCCGCGACGCGGCGATTCCCATCCCGGATGCGGTACTCGCCGCTGGGCAGGGATTCCAGCACGATGGGTTGGAGTTGCCCGGTGCAGCGCAGCGCGCCCTTGAGGTGGTTGCTGGCGCCGTGCGTGTCCTCGGTGAGGTCGTCGAGGGGCACGGCGGTACTGAAGGGCGTGGGCACGGTCACGTTGAGCAGGGGTGGGGGGGCATCGGTCGGCATACGAATGTCATGGCCCCCGGGTGTCCGGGGGCCACCACTGCCGGAAGAGGTGGACCGCGCACCGTGCGTGGCCCGGCGTGAGCGGGAGCGGGTATCTCGCACTGGGCGTCCGGCGTGCGCCACCCCGGTCTGTTATTCCTGTGCGACGAAGACCGGGAGGCCGCTCTGTCCCGCCCGCTTCTCCCGGTCGGCCTGGACGGTGGGGTCGGGGTGCTGGATGACGGTGAGGGCCGTGATGGGCACGACCATGAACACGCCGAGCGCGTAGTCCGGGGCAGGGGAGAGGGGTGCCTTGACGGGGTAGGTGCCGTCCGCCAGTCGGCGCTGGCCCTCCCCGGCGTTCGGCTGGACGTGCCAGCCCAGACCGATGCAGCCCTCCTGCGCCGTGTGCCCCTTCCCGCATGGGCAGGCGAATCCGTCGGGGGTGGCCAGCGTGCTCGCGTTCTTGACGACGGCCCTGGGGTGCAGGAGGTACAGGCAACTCTGGGAGGTGAGGTCCCCCAGGGGCGCCGTGCGACTGACCTTGCGACTGACGCCTTTGCGACGCGCCTCCTCGATGAAGTCCGCCATCTCCGGGTAGGAGTCCGCGCCCACCCAGTCCAGGACATGCGTGACGCCATGCTCGTCCGTGAAGGTGCTGATGCCGATGGCACTCACCCCCATCTCCACTGGGTCGACCTCGAGGGGCAGGTCCATGAGGCGGTCCTCGATGGGCGAGCCGCCCTTCATCAGGCCGCACTCCAGGTACAGTTCCCCGGCGGTGCGTCCACTGCCGCACAGTCGGCGACCTCCAGCTGCTTGAATTCCGTTCATGCGGGCGAGGTGGCCCCCGGGGTCGGGGGCCAGGGCTTCAGTCGTCCGCTTCGGGGATCGCCTGCCAGTCGTACGCGTGGCGAGGGTACGCGTCCAGGTGGGCGATGGCCGCCGCGAGAAACGCCCCTCGGCAGTCCAGGGGAACGCACGTCCGGAACTCGAAGTGGAAGCCCTGGAAGGTGATGGTGCCCTCTGGCGTGGCGTCGATGGTGAGGCGTGGCCAGACGCCCTGCGCCGTGGCATCCCGTGGGTGCATCTCGGTCCATATCAGGCCGAACTGCTCGGCCAGCGCCTCTATCGCGTCGTCATAACTCTCGCGCAGGCGGTCCAGCTGCGCACTCAGTGTTTCGTCCCCGGTCATGCAGGCGAGGTGGCCCCCGACGCAGGGGGCCAGCACTTCATGGGCAGGTCGCCGCGTCACGAGGGTCGTGCCACAACCCGGACGGGCTGATCAGCAGGGCGTCCCAGCAGCTCGCCGTGCATCCAGATCCAGTGCACCTCGCCCGGGCTCCCCGCGTCCGCTTCGAGCAGAGCCCGGATGTCTGAGGGGAAGGTCCAGCGCGTCAGCAGTTCACTGGACGTGCCGACGTCTCCGGGAGGGAGGTGGACGTGCAGAAGGGGGGAGAGGAGCTGGGCACGCCCGAACGATGCGTGCCGCTCACCCCGGACGTCCCACGCCTGAGAGGGGGTGAGCACGAAGGGCGTCATGCCTTCCGACCGTTCGAATTGCCCGAGGTCCCAGGCACTCGTCCCGGCATACCCAGCAGCGCGGGTGGCCTGAAGGGCGGTGGTGACACTGGGAGCGTAGACCGCACACTGCCAGGTGTTCGGGCCATCGGGACCATCGGCGACGAGATCGAATCGGCTGAGCATGGGAGGGACGTGGCCTGCGGGCGCAGGCCAGGACTGGAGCGGTGAGCGGGGGTCTCGCACTGGGCGTTCGGCGTGCGCCACCCCGGTCCCTTCCCCTTCCGCGTGATGGAGGAGTGGGGTGATTCTGGGGGTTTGCGACTGTCGGTGGTGGATTGCCGCCTTCGCGCGCAGGCCGCTTGCGGACTGCGTGCAGCCACCCCCCGGCGCGTTCCGGGTCTGGCGTTGCCGGGCTGCGGTGGGCGCGCCGTGCGCCCGCCGCCGTCTCCGCCCACGCCCCGCCGGGCGCGCCGGGCGTTCAGGGTTCGCCGGTGAGGTAGGAGCTGATCAGGTCGAACAGACCGGCGCGGTAGGGCGCGGTGACGGTGGCCCACGCGTCGGGCGTCTGTGCCGCTTCGAGCTGATCGGTGAGCGCCTGGGCGTCGGCTTCGGTGGGCGTGAGGATGGTGACGCCGCCGATCTCGTACCCGTGGGCGGGCCGCTGGTGCAGGTGGATGAGCCACACGGTACAGCCTTCGGCCGTGGCGCGGCGCACGTCCGCGAGGAACAGCCGATCAGGGGCGCGGACCACGCGGCGGTGCGCGCGGGAGAGGAGAGCAACGTCAACGATGCCAGTGGCGTTCGGTTGGCCGAGGCGGTGTCCGGAGGGCGTGCAGTACTCCGCGGCCGTGAACGCGGTGACCTCGAACGTGTCTTCCGGGGCGAGGGTGAGCGTGTAGGGATCCATGCCCGGCGCGTGGCTCCGGCCGTGCCGGGGCCAGGTCTGTTCAGCCGAGCACGGTAGCCCGTGCGGCGGTCGCGCGCCTCTCGACCAACGTCTGCGCGTAGCCGAGGATGGCCGAGCGGATGTGCTCCGCGTGACACGGCTTCGGGGTGCACCAGCACTGGAGGTGCACGGGGCCCTGCGTGGCGAGGGCGGCGAGTCGCAGCACGGCACGGCGTTGTGGGGTGTCCGTCCGGCACTGCTCCCGCAGGACGTGCAGGTACAGCGCGGCTGCCTCTCCCTGCTCGAAGCCGAGGCGGTGCAGCGCCCGCTGTGCCTGCTCGCGTTCGGTGCCCGTGAGGTGCGCCGAGTGGATCAGGTGACTTGTCCACGCGGCGGCCTCGCCCGTCCAGCGGCCCCGTCCGATGACGGGCAGGGGATTGCCGAGGACGCTGCCCCGGCCTCGTCCGACGTACTCCGCGTGTCCAGTGTCGTGGGAATCGCCGAGGCGGCCGACGGTGATGAGCATGACGCCAGTCTGGCCCCACGCGGGTGGGGCCAGGGCTGGTTCAGACGTACGGGGCGCGGCCGTGCGGCCAACTCTCACCTGTCTCCAGGGTGAGCGCCTGCGAGAGGAGGAGCACGGTGCGGGTGGCCGCGTGCCCCGGGTCATACCAGCAGCCGTACGGGTACGGGTGCGTCGAGTGCCGTCCGTGAGATGTAGAAGGCGAGCGTGTCCGAGTCAGCGATGCTGGGCGTGACGTTAAGGGTTCGCCAATCGAGCAGGCGTGCCTGCTTCTCGTTACTGCCCGGCCCGACCGGAACAGGGGCAGGGAGCAGGGTGTGCAGGAGGGGATTCCAGGTGTTCACGGTGGCGAAGAGGACGCCGCTCGTGGGTTCGAACAGGTGGCCGCTGGCGAGAACCGTGTCATCCCGAGCGCGCAGGGAGATCTCGTGCCCACCCTGCACACAGAGGAACCAGTCACCGCTCGCGGCGGGGAACTGCTGGAAGAAACGCGTGGCGAGTGGGGGGCCGAGCAGAGGGGCGACGCAGCGGTCCAGTTCCTCCGGGAGGAGGGTGGCCGCGTCCACGGTGACCCGGTCGCCCTGGAGGGTGCCGAGGGCGCGGCCTGTCTCCGCGTCGAGGATCTGCCACGAGTCCTCCAAGGCCCGGAGGGCGGCTTTCGCGGTGAGGCCGAGCAGGGTGAGGCAGGTCGTGGCGTGCAGGATGAGGTTGGGTGGGCTCATGCGAGCGGCCTGGCCCGCGGTGCGCGGGCCACGACTGGCGGAGCATGAAGAAAGGGAGGGAGGCGCGTGGCCTCCCCCCACCGGTCAGGTCCGGCGTAATTGATTCAGACGCGTGTTCGCGTGTTGTTCGTCCATCCACGTGGCGCGTCGGCCGTCGGGGTGACGCCCGGTCGTCATGAGGCGCAGGAGGGCCTGGATCTCCCGTTCGCGGGGGTCAGTCTGCGGCATTGGCGACCCCCTGGGCGTTCAGGGCGATGACTTCCATCACGTCGAACGCACGCGCGCCGGCCGCCGTGTCCACCCGATCGCGGCGGAGGATGCAGGTGAGGGTGAGTTCCGCGGCGGCGCGTCGGGCGCCCAGGGTGGGGGCGAGGGCGCGCCAGGCTTCGCAGTTGAAGTAGTGCGTGTGCCCCTTCCGGTCGCGCACGCCCACGCGCGCTTCAGTGACGCCGATGGGTTTACGCACAGGGTCGCGGGTGAGGAACGCGGCGAAGCGGAACTCGTTCACGGCCTGCAGGAGGAAGGGCGTGGACCCCTTGCGCGTGATCGGCCCGGCGTGGGGGGTGAGGGTCACGCCGAGCAAGCTCACGGCACTGGCCTTCTGCCCGTCGCGGCCCTGGAAGACCTGTTGGGTGGCCATGCAGGTGACGCGCGCGACGCTGCCCTCAGCGGGCAGGGTGGCCAGTTTGCGGGGGCCGGTGAAGGTCACCGTGTGAATCCAGGTGACGCCCCGGTGCCCGTTGTCGGTGATCCCGGCGAGCTTCACGGTGGTCTGCGTGTCGGTGGTCGTGGCATTCAGAACGACGCCGGTCAGGGTGCCTTGCATGACGTCCGCGTGGCCCGCGGTGCGCGGGCCAGGACTGGACGGCAGGCGGTCCGGGCAGGGTGAATGCCGGGCCCTGTTCAGGTACGGATGATCACGCCCACCGGAGTCACCCGGGGCTCGGCGAGCTGGGCGTGATGCAAGGCGTCCTGGGCCAGGGTGCGAGCGGCGAGGCCCGCCCGGTAGTCGTCCGGGCAGGCGAGCGCCGTGCGCTGGTGATCCAGGGCCGCCTGTAGGAGGGAGCGGGCGAGCCGCTCATGCTCGCGGGGACTCATGGGGTACCGGACCATGCGGGGGTGCTCGCCTGGATGGTCGAGGACACGGTGAGAGACAGGAAGGCGAAGCCACCTGCCCAGCTGGTGACGATGACGGTGAGGGTGATCGCGCGGAGGTTCAGGCGTCGGTTCATGCAAGCCGCGTGGCCCGCGGTGCGCGGGCCAGGACTGTTAGAGGCGGCCGAGGTCGCGGACCTCATTCGGCACCGGACCGAGCGCGATGATGGCCGCCGTCAGCTCCGGTAGGGGGCGACCGGCGAGGCGGGTCACGTCCGCCGTGAGGTCCGCGATGGAGTACGAGAAGCGGCCGCCCGGGTGGTGGAAGAGGGACTCGAACACCGGGTCCTCTTCCCCCTCCCGGTACACGTCCAGGAAGTGGATGTTGAGAGGCGGATCGAAGCCCGCGTCGAACGAGAGGGTGGTGCCGTCGGGCAGTTGAGTGCTGGCGAGAACTTTCGACATGCGCCCGGCCGGGCCCGCGTGAGCGGGCCACCGCTGTGCTCCGGCTCCGTCCGAGCGTCGTCGGGTGGGCCTGGTCGGCATGATCAGAAAGGTGCTGAGGCATGGGCTGAGAGCCGGAAAAGGCGGCGACTCACGACACGCTCAGAAAAGCCGGATGCGATGCTGTAAAAAACGAACCACACCACAAAACCAATCACAATAAAATCCCCAATTTGAAATGATGCCGATGTAACGGTTTCCCCCTCACCACCAGGGAAAAAACGGCACTTCGACCGGGGGGTCCAAAACATCCCAGATGGGACGCTTATGTAACGCCCTTTTTCGACCAAACGAAACCCACATCACACATGAAGACGCCTCATCAATCATGTGGAAAACACCGCATTATTACGCGCTTGGACGGCAGGTCATCAGCTTTTTCGCGAGCAGCACCGCCAGTTAGAAAAGCTGGAACCAGAATCGCCAAGTTTTATTTGGCTCACTTAGAAAAGCTGGAACCAAGACCGCCATATCGGGGACAACCATCTGGAAAAGCTGGAACCAGCATGACCAAGCTGCGCGAAGTTGCCAAATTGAAGCTGAAATTAGGTCACATCAGATCAACTTGGAAAAACTGGAACCAGAACCGCCTAGTGGTATAAGAATTCCTGGAAGAGTTCGAACCAAGACCGCCAAGACATGCTGAGATCACTTGGAAAAGCTGGTACCTAAATCGCCACATCATGCCCGTCATCTACTGATTCGGTCGCGGTAGCAGGTTGAGCTGGGCGGTAGACATCTTCCTGGTACGCCGATGACTCCCGCGATACATCGTACGAATGCCCCCCTCTGAGACGTCTGAAGCGGAATGATGCAGAGGTCGTCGTGTGCCGCACGACTCCGTTCATCTCAGCTGTGAGCGGTGGGCTGATGCGGGCATACGCATCGAACAAGGAAGGCATGCTTGGTACTGCATGCGGGACTGAGTGCGACCTAGACGCGCCCAGGAATTGAGACTGTAGCGATGAGTGGCCTGCTTGCCCTCCGGGCTGACTCCCCGTGGCTCAATGGGATGCAGCAGATCAACTCGGGCTTCTGCCAAACCGATACCAGCAGTGCGCGCGAACTGCGAGTCGTCACCCCCAGGACATCTACGGTAGTCATATGACAAATCTTGAACTGGACCGTCAACCTGATTACGCCACCGTCAATGAACTGGCCGACCGCCTTGGGCTCGGCCGCCGGAGTGCCCTGAATGTGATGAATACCTGCGCCGCGCACCTGGGCATTCCCATCTACACGGCCGAACGCAATCAGCTGCAAATCAAGCGTGCGGACTTCGATCAAGTCGTTGAATTTGCCAACCTTCTCCGCAGTGTTGGCCTCAGTGTGCATCAGGTCGAAGCCATTCGGGCCTGCAGCAATCCTCTGCTCTGGACTTTGCTTGCTCGGCCAGTTCCTTCGTCCCCTACCGATCCTTACGATCCGATCACACGCATTGAGGCTAGCCTGACAGACTTTCTCCAGAAGCAGGAGGCCGTCATGAAGCAGCAGCTTGACCTCCTTCATCACGTCGTCAGTTTGCTCCCAGCTGCTCCAGCACCGACACCTACCCCGGTTCCCGCTGCTGTTCGCCGTGAGCCGCGCGAGTGACCGGACAGGCCGGTCCTTGCCGCCGCTGGACACGCCCGGCCCTCGTGCTGATCTTCGTCACGTTCCCACTCTGGAGTGCTTCATTCTGGCGAACTACTACCCGCGCCATGGACGCCCGGAACGAGCGTGAGGCCTGCCTCGCCTTCATTCACGCCCGCCCCGGCTGGACTACCGCCACTGACCTCGAGCGGCGTCTCGACGATCTCCAACTCACCGCAGATGCAGAGTTCAGTCAGGACCTCCAGGTCGCTCAGGCACAGCTCGCGGCGCATGCTGCACCGGCCGGACACATACGTCTGTACGGCCTCCCGGCTCACGCGACCCAACACTGGTGGTTCGGCCGGGCACAGCTTCCCGGCCGGGCCTTCACGCTGCGGGCGCCGGACTTCCAGCGCGTGCCGGGCCTGAGTGTTCTCGTGCTGGATCTGCCGTGGAAGGGCGGTGTGTTCCTGCCGGTGGAACTGATGACCCCCTGCGGGACGTACCACCAGACCGTCACGTTGCTCCTCCGGACAGACGATGTGGGCAGTGTGCGGATCAGGACGCAGAAGGGCCGCGTGCAGGTCAGCGAGCAGGTGATTCCCGTCACCCGTCCGTGATGCGCCCCACACAAGAGAAGGGGGGGAAGCCAGTGCTTCCCCCCCTCTTCCTGCCCTTCCTGTCACCCAGTCAAAGCCTGTTCGCGGTGCCCCCAGCGACTGCCCTGCGCCACGCTCACCTGCACGCCGGGCGGTAACCGGTCGTGGGCTACCTCGTCAAAACATTCCTCCAGGTTCTCGAAGATGACGTACTCCCCGCGGCCGCGCACGAGGATGCCGAGGGACGCGACGGGCGGCCCTGTGACGCCCTCCTCGTTGCGTTGAATGAGCGGCCAGAGGGTCCGCTCGTCCTTCTCCTGGTACGCACTCCGGAGGCTACCGGCGTGCCAGGTCATGACTGCTCGCGCACCCCGAGACCGGGCGTATGCAATCGCGCGGGCATCCCCCGGGCTGCTGACCTCGTCCACCACCATCCACCGCGGCTGGAAGTTCTTCACCGTCTGATTGAGCTTCTCGAACTGCAAGGTCGGGTCCCCGATCGGCACGCGACTCACCCAGTCCGTGATCGGGTGAGGCTGAAAGCCGTCCCCCAGAATCTCGTTCGAGGAGTCGTTCACGAACAGTCGCCCGGCCAGCCGCTCGCCCAGAATCCGGATGCAATCTCGCAGCAGCGCCGTCTTCCCACTCCCGGGAAGTCCCATGATCACCAGGCCATCCTGCGCGACCGACAGCCACTCCCGGAGCGGCTCAGCCAGGCCGACGAAGGCCTTCGCCACGCGGACGGTGACGAGGCTCGTGTGCCCCATCGTGTCCAGTCGACCGAAGCGGTGCAGGGTGCCCTCCAGTCCCAGGCGTCCGTCCGCGCGCCACTGCCCCACGGAGTCCAGCACCTTCATGTCATCCAGGGTCAGTTCGATCGGGTAGATGACATGCGCGTGCTGGTACAGAACCTCCACGGGCCCGAACGCCTGCATGCGAATCTCCTCGACCTCCCGAATGCGGGACTCGACGAGCACCTGCACCCGGCCGGGCAACATGCGCAGCAGATGATCGAATTCACTGGCCGTGCTGACGTCGAACACCGGTTGTGGGGGCAGCGTGACCCGCCGCGTCACGCGGGCGATGCCTGGGATATCCGCGTGCATGATCAGGCCTCGCCGATCGTGACGGTGCCCCGTTTGAGCTGTGAGCTGGACCGGGCCGTGAGGGTGAGCGCCACGATGCCGAGGCCCAGCATGCAGCCGGTCATGCCAGCAGCGAACCACCAGACGGCCCAGATCACGGTGGCGATCAGGAGGAGGAGTTCGTAGCGGAAGGGGAGTGCGCTGAGTAGTCGGTCCATGATGGTTTCGTCCTCTGTGCCCCGTTTGTACTGACTGAGATTGCGGGCATGCAGGAGCACGAGCATGACCGAGAAAGCGCCGACGAACCCTGGCAGGCCCGCGAACATGGGCCAGAACAGCAGGCCGATGAGCGTGACCCCGAGGAGGAGTTCGTAGCGGTACGTGATCCGTTGAAGCAGACGGTCGATGGTTGGTTCCATACCCCTCACCGTGCAGGACGTGGGGGTGACTGGCGTCCGGCGTTGTCGTACCGGAGCTTCAGCAGATCCACTCGCGGGGTAGGACCAGCCGCTGTGACCTGCGTCGCCCAGAGGTTCAACCGGGAGAGCGTGCCGGCATCCCTGGTGATCGCCACCGGTGCCGTGAGGTCGGCATCCAGTGCGGCACCCGAAGCCAGCCACGCCCCGTCCACGAGGATCCAGGGTGTGGAGATCGCCCCAGGGTAGAGGTATGTGTTGATGCCACTGGGCCCATGCGAGACGTTCAGCAGGTACCCGCCGCGCTTCACGGTGGCCCGCTCAGTAATGAGGAACACGCGGGTGCCTCGGGCGGCCGTCACCTTCAGTGCAGCAGCGACGGCCTCGTTCATGACACGGGGGAGAACGGCGATCACCTCCCGGCGGGCACCCTGAATGGACTTGGCCACATCGGCAGTGCTCTGCGCCTCCACGGAGGACGCGCAGAGCAGCAAGAGACAGAGAATTCGGCGCATGTCGCGAGCGTGACATGCGCCGGGGTGACGACTTGACCGTCAGGGCGAGCTGGGTGGCCCCCCCACGACACTGTTCACGAGGTCCACCTTCGATTGCCGCTTCTGCTCCTTCCGGGACAGCCTGCCCTCCCCAGTCGGTTCAGCTTCTGCGGCCCGCGCCTGACGGACGGCGGCCGCCGTCGCAGCGAGTGATTGCACGGGGATCTGGTTGTGGTCCCGACTGCCGATCCGCTTCTGGGGGAACCGGAGGACGCCCTCACCCCTGAAGATCTCCCGCGTGCGGGTCATAGTGCAGAGCAGGGTCCCGTCGATCACCTGAGCGGCAGGCTCGGTCGGCGTAGTGGGGGGTTCGGTGCTCGCGCACTGGGCCTCATACGCCGCACGTTCGGGCGTACCGCTGATGCTCAGGGCGTTATCCCGCAGCCACCGGTAGACCGCGTAGGCATCCGGATAGTCCGCCAGATCGGCTTGCAGATCAGCCGGAAGTGCGGCGTGGGCCTTCTTGGTCAGGCGGGCGTGAGAGGCCGTCCGGGTCCGTTCGAGGAGTCCACCGATCACCAATCGCGTCACAGCATTCGTGCCATTGACAGGGTCTGCCTCACCGTCCACACGCACCGTGACCACCCGCTCCGGCAGTTGTAGCTCGATCTCGATGAGTTCAGCCATGCACGCCCGGAGCCACTGCACTACTTCAGCGACTGACAGATTGGCTGCACTCCCCGTCGCGCCCTGCGCGGGGACGGGTTGTGGTGCCACCGATGCGGGCACGGGGCGTGACGGCGCATTCTGCGTGCCTCCCTGGGGCACTGCACTGGTGGCGCCTGCGAGTGCGCCGTCCTGAATGATCCGGGCTGTGTACGCCACCAGGCCGCCCGGGCAACGCGTGATGGTCTCCTGGTAGAACCCGTGCAACAGGTTGGGCTTCGACCCTGGCTTGATGCCACTTCCCTCCACGGTCGCCATGGTCATCGGCGCGAGCTGCGTCCTGATCGGCTGGTGACCGTTCACGCGCACCACCGCTTCACCCAGCGTGAATTGAGAGAACTCCTCGTAGGAGAGCAGGTCTCGCTCGACGAGCTTGGCGGACACGGCATTGCTGCCCTCGTGCTCCAGAACGCGGATGGAGCGGCTACCCGTCACCCCGACTTCCGTGGCGGTCGTCTTGCCGATCAGGTCCCGGATCTTCTTCGCGTCATCCCCATTGATGCCGCGCGGGAACACGATCACGCGGGCCACCACGTTCGTCGTGATGGCCTTCCAGTACGCCTCCCCGTACACCAGTTGGCCCTGCGCGTCGTTCTGAATTCCAAGGTGGTGGGAGATGTTGTACGAGCGCAGCGTTCCCAGGGACCGCATCATGTAGTTGATCTTCCCGATGCTGGGCAGCTCGTCCATCATGTACGCCAGGTGTACCCGGAGACGGCCGCCCTGCTCCGCCGCCACGCGCATCGCCGCTGCATCCAGCAGGCGTTTGTAGAGTCGGAACAGCACCTCGCCTGAGCCGTCCATCATGTTCTTCTGGTTGATGCCGACCATCACCAGGGAGGGCTGGCGGAAGCACTCCTCCAGTTGTGTGGTCTCGGTCGGAAGGCCACTCGTTGCCCGGACCACATCCTGATTGAAGAACACTTTGAGGGCACTGATGATGCCGTTCTTCGTCTCTGCGAAGTTGCTCTCGCCCGCGTCCCGGTACCCGGTGAGGATCGCTTTCGCCTGCTCGTCCCTGGCCGTCTCGACCCATTCCATCAGTCGGTCGTCGGGCAGCATGGCGTGTTCCAGGACGTGCCCCATGTGGGCCTGGTCACCCATCTCCGTGCGGAGGAGCCACATCAACGCGGCGATCATGAAGCGCTTCTTGTCGTTGTAGTGCTTCCCGCGTTCCTCCATGAACTCTGGTGGTGGGAACACGGCGTCCGCCACCTCCAGTGCGTCCGAGAAGGAGAAGACGCCCGCGATCAGGTTGACGCGCGCCCCATACGGCTCGTACGGGGCGAGGAGGACCGTGCGCCGCTTCCGCGCATGCCAGTACCCGATCGTCTCGTAGAACCCGCTGTCCTTCTGCGGCCACTTCACGTCGAACACCACGCACGTGATGCCCAGGTGGGCGCCCAGGAAGATGTTCGGCTGGAAGAACGACGTCGTCTTGCCGCTCCGGATGCCGCCCCACACCAGGGTGTTCTGGCACCAGTCCTCCAGCGGGATGTACATGGGTGGCAGGTCCTTGGAATCGAACGTGCCGCCCACCTCGCCGCTCTTGAGGTACCCGAGGAAGCCGATGAACGGGTCGTTCGTGGAGTCACTGACGTACATGTACCGCTTCAGTGCCGCCTTGTTTTCCCAACGGGCAAGCCCTGGATCCTTCTGCGGGACCGCCTTGCGACTGGGGAAGAATTTCATCGTGAGGGGAATGGCGATGACGGGCAGCAGGAGGGCCAGCCAGTACCCGGCCATGCCCGCGGAGAACTGCGCGCTGAGCCAGGGGCCACACTTCGCGTCCGACCCGCAGGAGATCAGGAGGGCGGCCATGGCGTCCTCCTTCAACTGCCGGGCCTGCGCGAGTCCGGTGTGTTTGTAGATCAGGGCAGCCGACCGCTGACCGACGTCCAGGGCTTGCATCAGCAGGATGGACGCGCTGAGCATGGTGCTGCTCATGGCCGCAATGGCGACGGGACTCGGCGGGTTCGCCTGCGGCCGCTCCGGTTGAGAGGGCGTCACGGCGCGCTCCAGAGACGCCGCCAGATGGCCGGTACCGTCACGCTGACGGGAGGAGTGGGGTGGGTGCTGCGGGGCTGTGCGGGTGACGTGGGGGTGTAGAGCGGGGAGACACGAACGGCGCCTCCCCGAACTCTCCACGCCGTTTGATGGGCGTGTGTCATGGTCAATCCTCTTTCTGGTCTGACGTCGAGGACGGATTCGTCTGTCCGGCGCTGGCGGGGGTGACCTTGGGTGCCGGGGCGGGGGTTCCAGCGGGGGCTGGAGGAGATGAAGGCGTGGGCGTGCTTGCCGGTGTCGCTGCAGCTGACTGCAGGTTCGGCGTGACTGGAGCAGCCTGGGGTGCAGGTGCAGGCGTCGGTGCCGGTGCAGGAGTAGGACGAGGTGCCGGTGCCGGAGTTGGCCGGGGTGCAGGAGCAGGAGACGCTGGTGTCGGTGCAGTCGGCGCCGTAGGCGTCTCTGCAGGCGTCGATGGGGCCGGGGCAGGAGCTGGACGCGGTGCGGGGGCGGGAGACACTGGTGTCGGTGCAGTCGGCGCAGCCGGAGCCGAGGGGGTCGCGGCAGGCGTCGGTGCGGGTGCAGGGGGAGTGGGACGAGGTGTAGGAGTCGGTGTCGGGGTCGCTGGAGCAGTCGGGGCCGGTGCTGGCGTTGGGGCGGGCGCAGCAGCAGACGGCGTCTCACTCGCCGGTGCAGTGGTCGGCCTCGGGGCAGGCGGGGCTTCCGGAGTCGAGGTGGGCGCTGACGGAGCCGATGGCGCCGGAGCAGGTGAAGCGGGCGGCGCTGCCGCGGGCGTGCTCGCCGCTGCCGATTCACGATTGGCCAGTCGTGCCTGGGAGATCTCATTCCGGGACGGCGCACGTGCGGGCGTGGGCGCAGGGGCCGGTGCGGGCGCAGGGGCGGGGCTCGGGCCCAGCGGACTCACGTCCACCCCCGGAATCGCACGCCCGCCACTGGACGCCGCGGACATGGCCCGTCTCGGCACGCCCCCCAGGACCACTGCGGGTCTCGGACCCTGCTCCGCCCGTTGCCGGTTCCGTTCTGCTTCCACATCCAGCGGATTCGGAGCGGGTGGGGGCGCCTGGTTCGGCGTTCCGGAGTACGCCGGCAGGTTCGTTCCTTCTCCCCGGAGCGACTGGCCGTCTTGCGTTGCCTGCCGTGGGGTCACGATGGCGGGTCCCGGACGGGCAGAACCTTCACTACCGCCCTGGGCTCGCATGGCACTGATGGCCCGGCCGCTCGGGGGGCGGACGTCATCGGCGTACGCAGTCGCGCCCCGGATGGCTGCCGCCCGGTCCGCCGTCGCGGTCGCCTCAGCCTCCGCAACGGTCACCCGCGGGTGCAGCTCTGCGGCGTCCGCGTCGCGCGGCCCGAACTGATTGGTGCTGTCTGGGCCGCGCCTCGTCTCAACATCCTGGCGGATGGCGCGGATGTCATTCCGCACGGCCCGCGCGGGTCCAGCGACACCGGCTTCCCAGGCCTGGCCAGCCTTCTGCGCGTTGGCCGTTCCACCCCAGGCGGACGCGGCAACCTGCGCCCGAGCTGCCTGGAGGCTCTGACCGGCGGACGCACGCACTGCCTTAGCGCCCGTGCTGAAGGATTCCTGGGCCTGGGTACCCACGGCCGTAGCGACGCCACGCCCGCCCGCGACCGCAGCGCCCGCGCGTCCCTGACCATTCTCGCGGGCACTCCGGAAGGCTGCGTACCCCGCGCCAATCGGCGTGCTCATGCTGGGTGCCGTGACTGCTTCGGGCGGAACATTGGGATTGGTGGCCGCCGCGCCCTGAGCGCCTTCCGTGACGGTTTCAGGAGGGACACTGCCGGATGCACTGACCGATCCACTGGGCACACCTGGTGCGGCACTCTCCCCGCCAGCGGTGCTCCCTCCAGTGGAGGTCCCGCTCCCTCGTTTGCCGAGCATGCCGCCCACAGCTTTGGCCTGCACGGCTTTCATGAGCATTTCAGCGCCTGCCAGCTTCGCGGCGCCGCCCAGGACTTTCGTGAGCGCTCCAGTTTCCACGCCAGAGGACTCACCACCGCCAGAGATCCCGATCAGACCAGCAATGCCACTGGGCAATCTGCGGAGTGCGGACGCGGCAATCGACAGCCCGACGATCAAGGCGGCCACCATCAGGATCATCTGCCCGAACAGTTCTTTCAGGCTGCTCAGGTCGGACTGAATCGGGAGCATGACCTGCTCGTTGAGCTGGCACCCGATCTCCGTGAAGCTGCACCCCTGATCGATACTCCGCTGGTACCGCTGGAGGTTCGTGGCCACTTCAGCGTTCATCTTGGTCACCGTCGGCGTCAGGCGAGCCGCAGGGATGCTCAGGCCCACCGTGGTGACGCTCGCCACCCCAACCGGCATGAGCGCGGCTGTCAACATGGCCGCGAGGTACGAAGCACCAACGTACCCGGCGGGCTGGAATCGGCCCAGCACCAGGAAGGCAATGGCGATGGGCAACAGCAGCAGGGACAGTTGCAGACCGAACCCCACCGCGAAGATGATCCCGGCGAAAATGGCAAACAGCCCGTACAGGAGGAGGAAGCCGATGTTGAACACCCAGCCGTTCCCGGAGAAGGCCTGGTTGATGCCAGCCTGATCCTTCTCCAGCTGCTGGGCGTACAGGCTGTTCACGAGGTTGGGGTCCTTCAAGTCGCCCGAAATCTCTCCGGCCTTGATCGCGTCCAGCTGCTTGCGGATCTCCGCTGCCTGAGAGCCGCGCGCGACGAGCAGGGCGACGTTCTTCCCTAACGCTCGTGTTTGCTCCTGCACGCTTGTTGGGCCTTCCGTCATGGCGCGGGTGCCTACAGCTGCTGACATGCTGTACAGGCTGACGAATCCTTCCATGGCACTGGCCTGAATGTCGGGCAACAGTCCCTTGTTCTCCCGGGCGGGGGACACGAGCAGGCCGATCACGGCGGCGATCATGAAGGGCATGAGCGCCTTCTCCGGCGCCCCACCCATGACCGCGGCGAAGAGCTTCCAGAAGAAGAACGCGGCCGTCAGGGTCAGGCCGACGGTCGCCATGCCAGTCCAGAGACCCCATCTCGCCCAGAGGTCGATGTTCTGAGCGAAGAGGCAGGGCGCGTTGGGAAGGAACGCACTCAGGGTCACGTCAGCGGTTGACGCGACGGCTGCGGTGGGGCACTCGACGGGGGTGCCTGCGGCGTGCGCCACCCCGGCAAGCAGGACCAGCAGGGGCAGCGCACGAATCACTTGCTGCCGCCCATCAGGCTGCGGATGTCACTGCGCCGCTCATCACTCGGGCGGAGTGTCTGCCCGATGCTGTCCGCGAGCAGGTCCGTGCGGTTGACCATGGACTTGTACTCTTCCTCCTGGCGGCGCGTGGTCTCCTCGATGAGCTGCCGGTTCCGCGCGGTCCGCTCCCGCTCCTGCTGCTGGAAGTGGCTGAGCAGCTGGTCGTTCTGCTCGTTCGTGATGGTCTGGTTCTGGCTGATCGTGGCGAGCTGCTGACTGAGGGCATCGAACCCGCCCGCGTTGACGTTCAGTTGCTCGATGGCCATGGTGCCCAGGATCTTCAGGGCGCCCTCGGCACTCAGGGTCGCCTGGAGGTTTGCAGCCTGCCCGGGCGCGCGGCGCGCGGCGTCCGCGGCCACCTGACTGGTGCGGGTCACGAGCTTCATCGAGTCCCGCTGACTGGCCGCCATTTCCCCCGCCTGCCGGATGCGGGTGCGGAGGCCTTTCAGTTCCTCCTCCCGCTGCACGAGGGCACGGTACCTCGGCATGTCCCGCTGGGACTGGGCCTGGCTGATCTGCGAGCGCACGTCCGCGATCTGCTGGTCTGCTGACGACAGGATGCGCGCGACGCTACCCCGGGGGTCGTTCGGGTCGATGGTGCGGGCGTTCCCACTCAGGGAACTCAGGCCGCCGAACTGCCCGACCAGGCTGTTGATGCTGTTCACGCGGTCCGAGAAGTTGCTGTTACTGAACATCTGCCGGACCGTGTTCCGGGCTTCGTTGATCTGCTTGACGTACGCCATGCCACGGTTCCCGGCGTCGATGATGGGCATGATCGTCGTCTTCATGTCCATATAGGTGTTGACGATGGGTTTGAGCATCTGCGCGAACGGTCCGATGACGGGGACCATCGTGAGTAGATCAATGGCTTTGGAGAGCATGGCGATGGTGGAGTCGACGGTCATCATGACGTTGTTGGCGCCGTCGAGCACCCCGCTGATGGGGTCGAGGATGTCGTCCTGGGCGAGTGCGGCGCTGGACATGAAGGCCGTGAGCACCAGTGTTCGGGTCACTGTGGGTCTATGCGGCATGCTGCTCCTCCTGCGCGATGTGAATGGCGGCCCGGGCCTCATCCCCGGCGTACAGTTCCGTCGCCACGCGGGCCCGGTACTCTGCTTCCTCCTTGACGCTGGTGCTCATCCAGTACGCCTCGCGGGACAGCCACAGCTGTCCGACATCGCCGTCCAGATGCCCGTTCCCGCCGTTCTGGAGGATGAGTGCCTCCCGGAATCGGTTCGCTTCGCCGCCCAGCGAGGCGTACAGGGCACGCATGGACGCATTCAGATCGAAGAGTGCCGCGACATCTTCTCGCTCGGACGGCTGGCTCGCCAGCAAGATGCGGGTGTTCGCGTTGTTGACGACGTCCTTATACGCTTTCGCAGTTTCGATGTTCTGCATGGCCAGGATGGGAATCATCCCAAGGGAACGGCCCGTCATGAACAGGCGGTTGGTGAGCTGGACGAGACCAGGAAGCTCCTTCGCGACCCCCGCTTCTTCTATGACGATGACCTTCCGGCCTTCCAAGTTCATGCTTCGATTCCAGACGAGTTCGTTGGTCAGCAGCGTCCCGATAGTCAGGAGCTGGGGGTGGTCGATCATGCCGCTGATATCGAGGTACAGGTACCGGGACTGAACGTTCACGGTGGTCGGGCCGTCCAGCAGGGTCCCGATGGGCGTTTCGCGCGTGTACGCCCGGAGTTCGTTGGCGACGTCACTCACCTCACGGCGCAGCTCCGGGTCGGACAGGACGGGCTTGTCACCCACGATGTTCAGACGCGAAATGATGTCCGCGAAATCCGTCAGGGTCCCTTCGCCCGTGTAGCGGTCCACGACGTCCCCACCCCGATCTATCGGCCGGGAGAACCGTCGGTAGAACACCTGGATGGCCTCATGCAGGATGCTGACGCGCCGCCCACTCAGGTCGTTGATGCGCAGGGCGCGCATCAATTCCAGCAGGTACGAGATTTTTTCAGCAGTGACCGTGTCGTCCTCATCACGAAGATCGAACGGATTGATGCGGACCCGCTCGCCGGAGGGGAGCCGGGCGTTGGGTTTGATGCTGACGATGGCATCTGCGGCACCAAGTGCCATGAAGAGTGGGAGGTAGTCCCGTTTCGGGTCGACGACCGTCAAGGATGCCTGATGTCGGTGCACCAGCCCGGCAGCGAGCATGGAGACCAGGACGCTCTTCCCCCCACCACTGCTGCCCGCCACCACCACGCCCGCGTTGCGGATACCCGGTGCGACTGGCGAGATCGAGAACACGTTGCCCCGTCGCCCGCGCAGGGGCAGCACGCCTTCACGCGTTCCCGACCAGGGACCAGCCTGCGGCATGCAATCGACCGCGTTCCGGTAGTACGCCGCCACCTGATACGCGCTGCGCTTCCCGCTGAAGGGCGCATTCTGCAGGTACAGGTGAATGCCGTCCGCGTGCGACGCGATGCGGGGCATGCAGCCCCCGACCGAACTGAAGGCCGCGAGTGTCCGCTCACGCCGTTCGTCCAGTTCCTCCTGAGAGCGAGCGAAGATGATGGCGTGCATGCTCATTTCCGTGAGTACCTGCCCCATCTCCAGGGCCTGCACCAGGGCCGTCCCTTCCGAGATGCGCGTGTACACTTCGCGCCCGGCTTTCATGGAGGGATCACTGGCAGCTGTTTCCTGCTTGTCCAGTGACTCGTTGATCTGCGCGCGGACTTTCGGGGCGTCCACGACCAGGTACTCGACCATGAACGTGGAGTGCGTGCCGCCCAGGGCCTGGATGATTTCTTCCGTGGCACCGATGTGCGTGCTCCGGGTCGGCTTGAGGAACGACACGATGCCCACCCGGGTGTGGCCGACGGTGAAGCAGGCGTCATGGTCCAGGTCGATACCGCTGCACGCGACCTGGGCGCGCATGGTCGCCACGAAGGGACGTGGCGCCTTGGGATTGTTCTTGAGCTTCTGGCCGACGCGGTAGGCGGCCAGGTCACCGGCGTCGAGATCCCGTTGATAGACGGGTTTCTCCGCGCTGGCCATATCCGGATTGAAGTAGTCGATGATGCGGGCCCAGACGTCGTCACTGGACATGGGGCTCGTGCGCATCCCACTGAGCGTGAGCTGCCGGGCGAGGCGGCTCTGGAGCGTGGCGGCTTTGGAGACCAGGGCTTGCAGGTTGACGTCCTTGTACGGCGTCTTCTTGGGTCGGCCGGGCACGGTGAGGGTCACCGTGAAGTAGGCCGAGCTGTCGCTCACCCAGTGGCCACGCCGCATGCGTTCGAGGACCGCGTGATTCGCCTGGAGCATCCGCTCGACGGGGCTGCCATCCCGCTCGACGGGCGCGAGTTGGGCGAGTGCCGTCCGGGTGGCCGGGCGATTGTCCAGGTAGAAGCGCACCACGGCGCCGGCAGGCAGCGCCCCCTGAATCGCAGCCATGATGCGGTCCCGATTGGCCACCCGGACGTCCGGCGTGGCCCGGGCCGCGGACAGGAGATCGACGTTCAGCCCGAACGTCATCTTGTTGTCGAGCGTGAAGACCGTGCCGTTCTCGAGACCGTGGTACGTCAACTGCTGAGTGAGGTTACTTTGATTCTCCGCCACTTTCAGGGCGTTGCCGACGTCGTGGTAGGGCATTCAGTCCACCTTGAAGGGAATGGGTTCCGGGTCTGGACGGGTGGCGAGGCCGCCCCGGAAGTAGACGGTGGCGACGTAATGCTCCAGGAACACGGGGGGAAGCTGCTGGAAGATGTAGCGGACAATGGGCACCGTCACGAAGCGGAACGAGGCCCACGCGACGGCACCCGAGACGACCGGGGCAAACCCCCAGTCGCCGAGGAGGAGCTGCATGAAGAAGTAAGGGAAGGCGGCCAGGACGACGGCGAGCATGAAATGCGTCACCTCGTCCAGGCCCGCCTTCGGGACCCCCTTCCGGTACTGTGGGAATGGAATCTCGTCCATACGTGGTCCGTCAGCAGACGATGCCGAACGACGCGCCCAGGGAGATCAGGGCGGGGATAATCACGACAGCGCCGATGCCCCGGAAGAGGTAGACGTTGCCGCCGCGGCCGCCGAAGATCATCAGGATCGCGCCGATGATGAAGAACACGAGGGCGACCAGCGTGACCCACTTGCTCTGGGGGAGGATGTTCACGTACTTGCAGAACACCCCGGCTTTGTCGTCCATGTTCTTCTGGAAGGCTTCGGGGGTGGCCTGCGCGAAGCTGCTGGACGAGAAGGCCAGCGTGAGTAGGACCACGAGGCGCAGGTACAGGGCGTTCACGGCGTGCAGGGCGGAAACGGGGCGGACAGGGTTCTGAGTGTTCATGGGTGGACCTCCATCCCGCACCGTGAGGGACGTGGGGGTGACCGCCCACGCAGGGGAAGTACCCCCCCCTTCGGGGGTATTCCAGATGCAGGCGGAAATTCGGGGCGCGTGTCGTCACCCCGAGGACAGGCACGCTGACGGCATGCCATATCACGCTGAACACCGCGCCGAGATCGAACGTCAACTCCATGCCCTGGACCCCGACCTGACGCTGGTCGAGCCGGAGAGCCCCGAATTCTCGACCTTCCTCGGGCAGGTCTCCGCTCAGGACGCCACGCTGGCCCGGCGAATCAATGAGGCCGTGATCGACGAGCAGGCTGAGGAGGCCCGCGAGCTGTTCGGGAAGGCGAGTCAGAAAGGCAACGCGATGACGGTCCTGACCACGCAGTTCCAGCGAGCTCAGGGGAAAAGTGCACGAGGGAAGGGGCGGGTGCGTCCGGCCACATTCGTCGTGGGCGCCGGAGGCCTGCTGATTGCGGCCGTGCTGATCACGGCGGTGATGCCGGAGAAAAAGGCCGCCGCATCCAAGAGTGAAGAGGCCGTGTCGGAGACCGTCACCCCCACGGTCGCGGCCGCGCCGACCAGTAGCCTGCCGCAGAGTACGCAGGACACTCCCACACCTGTTGAGCCGATCACGCCGAGCAGCACGCCGGTGGCTGCACCGGAACCTATCTCGCCGACACCGGTCACCCCTACGCCTGCTGCGCCAGCACCAGTCGAGCCGGTCACGCCCGTGCAGAGTGCATACCCAGAGGTGACGCCCATGCCGGTCACCTCTGCGCCCGTCACCCCTACGCCGGTGCCCGTCACGTCGACGCGCCTCCCTGATCCGTACGGGGGTTCGGCTGCGGCCCCACAGCCGATCACGGCGGCGCCCGTGCCCGTGACGGCCAGGGCCACCCCCGTGACGGTCACCCCTACGTCTGCCTTCACCGGGGTAGCCCCTGCTGCGTCTGCGGCACCCGTCGAACGACAGGCCCTGATCTCCCAGCAACCTGCAGGGGCAGCCAGTCAGCCGGAGACCCGTCCCGCGGTCGTGGCGACGACGCCCGCGCCAGCGACTCCGCGTGCGGCCTTGACTTCCACGACGCCTGCGACATCGGCTGCACCCCAGGCGACGGGCTTGGTGTCTCGCGCGGCCACGGAGCGGCCATCTGCCAACGCGATGGGTGGTCTCGTTTCCAGTGCCTCTGCCACGCCCGCGCAGTCGGGTGCCCTGGTCAGCGCCAGCACTGTGACTTCGCAGACTGCTCCTGCTGGTGGCTTCGTATCCACCAGTGCGGCCCGTACGGCGCAGGCTGAAGGACCTACACCCACTGCAACCTCAGCCGCAACAACCAGTGCGACCGCGCAAGCCGCTCCTACGACGGCCGCAGGCAATGTGGCCATGCCGGGGAGTGTGGTGGAGGCGACCCTGACGACACCGGTCGCCGTGTATCCCGGGGTCACGCATCCCGTCTGGGCACGCTCTGCGGATGGGGCGATGTGGCGGGGCACGGCTTCCCTCGATGACCGTGGACGGATCCTGCTGGCCTTCACGACACTGCTCACGCAGACGGGCATGCAGGTACCTGTCACCGCCTATGTGGAGTCGTCGGACGGCCCTGGTATTGGCGGGCGTGTGCGGACCGCGTCACCGAATGCCGCCAGGACGGCGCTGAATGGGCTGCTCACTGGCGTTCAATCCTTCGTGCAGTCCCAGTCGGCCAAGTCAACAACGTACTCCGCGTCAGGCCTGGTCACGACGCAGGAGCGCCCGCAGAACTTCTGGCTCGCGCTGGGCGGCAACCTGGCCCAGGCGTTCGTCGTGCCGGACACCAAAGCGCAGGTCGTGCCCTTCGGACAGCTGCCCGCCGGAGAGCCGCTCGCCATCCGAATCGACGTGAGCGTGAAGTGATTCAATCACCTCCCAGCCCTCGCCCCACGCCCATGGACCGGCTCGCTCAGGCGAACCGGAATCGGCAGGCGATCGAGGAGCTGCTCGCAGTTGACGACGTGCTGACCGACGCGATGCTGTCCAGGGTGGGGCTGGACGGCACGCGTTTCCCTGGGCTGACCCTGTCCGTGCAGCCCATGCGGAAGAGTTCCTGGACAGTGGACGTGACGTTTCGCGCGGCCTCGGACTCCAGGCTGCGGGACGTGCCGATCAGCTCCCTGTCCCACGCGGCAGGCACGGCGGCCATGCGGTGGCAGCTGGCTGCGAGTGCCGAGCAGTGGACGATTGACCGCGGCGGCCGTTTTCACCGACCGGACGCCGTCATGAAGGACGGGGAAGAGTTGGTCGCCATGGAGTACGACGCGGGATACGACCGCCGCACGATCCGCCGCAAGGTGCGTCAGTTCGAACCGTACAGCAGACTGGTCTGGGCGACCCCCAGCGCGATCCGATCCGCCCGGATGAAGGCGGACTACCCGCACGTAGAGGTCATCACGGTGGACTACTGGAGTGCCCAGACCTGAAGGTGACGCTGGTACTGGACCTGCCGCGCGTAGTTCTCGGGCCGGGTGACGACCAGAATGAGCGTGCTGGAGTGCAGTCGGAGGGTGCTGCGGTGCCGCCGGATGAGGGTGGCCACCCACTTCGTGCTGGGGGGCCCACTCGACACGCGGATGTAGAGCACGTGCTCTCGCCCGGCGGCATCGTTCAGGCGCAGTGAGCGGGACCCCACAAAGGTCACGGTGTACCCACGCGCGACGGCCATGAGGGTCGCTTCGCGCAGCGCCACTTCATCCGTGGCCGTGCTGGCGGCGAGCGGTCTCAGGTTGGCGAGCTGGCACGACGCCCGGCCAGCGGCACCCAGGGTGACCACAGGGCCGAGGACGCCATGTACAACCCGGAGGAGATCCTGCTGCACCAGGGCCGTCACGTCCACGCGGCCATCGAGATCCGCGAGTCGGCGGCTCCCGAGGGCTAGGTCGTGCAGGAGAGAGGAAACGTCCGCCAGAGCATCGGCGGACGTTTCTCGGTTCAGGGGTTCACTCAACTGGCACCCAGGCGCTCGACCGTGACGGTCCGCATGACCTCGGCGGCCGCCTGCCCATCCACGCTGCTGCCCTGCCACTGGGCGTTGATGCTGGTGGGGGCAGTGGTCAGATCGACCTGACCGTACTTCGTTTCGCCTGGGTTGACGCGCACCACGGCATCCGTCGCCCCCAGGCCTTGAACGCCGTTCAGAGTGAGGCGCCGTTCGTCGAACGTGACGGGGACGCTCCCGGAGTTGGTGATCCGGTAATAGACCCTGGTCTGCTGCCCGTTGGTCAGGGCGCGAAACTCGACGTCCGCCCGTGCTGGAAGGGACACGGGCACGGGAGAGGCGGCGGGTTGTGGGGTGACCTGCGACGTGACCGCCCTGGTCGGGGTGGAGGTCGTCGCCGGGCTGGTTCGAGCTGTTGATGCGGGTAAGGAGGCTGGTACAGGGGTACTGGTGGGTGTACGCGTGGTGGTCGGAGTTGCTGGTGCAGTGACCGGTACGCTGGTCTGAGGGAGCGCGTTGGTGGGTGCGGCCTGGGTGGGGAAGCCGGGGATCTGCTGCTCGGGTTCCGGCGCCTGGTCAGCGCGAACGATGATGTTCCGCACCCCGCCACCGCGGGACGGCGCGAGGCGCGCCTGGAAGAAGTACACGCTGTCAGCCGTCATCACCAGGATGGGGTATGAGCCGGTGCTGGCCGTCGCCCCGATCACCACCCGTTGACCGCGCAGGGAGAACTGCAGGACGCCCTCGCGGGACGTGATGACATCCACCACGTCATCGGGGAGATTGAGCACCCAGATCTCGCCCATGGCGATGTCGAGGATCCCGTACGCCTGCTTCAGATCACTGGCGCGGTACTCACGGGTGATGCTGCCGCCCATGTACGTGTTCTGGGGGGTCTCCAGTGGGGCTGCGGAGGCGAAACCGAAGGCCAGTGATGCTCCCAGGATGATCATCTTCAGACGCGTTTTCATTTCTGCTCCTCAACGTTCACGGTGAGTGGGGTGGTGACGGTTTGTGTGCCATCGGACGTCGTGATCTGCAGGACGTACGCTCCGACGGTCTGGGTGGCCGCCGCGCCGATCGTGAAGCCGAGCGGGTCGGTGTCCCGCGTGACGCTCAGCGCGCCCGTGATGCCGGTGATCCGCACGTCGGTAGCGAGTTCTCCAGCGCGGTCCGGTGTGATGGAGACCCGGCGCTGCTGGCCGGGCCGCAACGTCAGGGCCGTGATGGGTTTGACGGTGTACGGCGTACGGGTCGTGGGGGTGACCGTCACGGCCAGGACGGCCGTACCGCTCCCGCCCGTGGCAGTGACGGCGAGCGGCACGCTGTAGGTCCCTGGGGCCGCCCCGGACTGTACGGCGACGGTCAGGGCGCCCGTGCTGGGTGTCACGGTCAATTCCGCCGGAACTTCGCGGGCGGTGATGTTCAGGCCCGTGACGGTGTCAGTGGTGCCACTGACTTTGCCGGTCACCTGGACACGTGTAGAGCTGCCCGGTGGGAGGGTGACGGCACTGGGATTGAGGGTAACCTCGATGGTCTGAATGAATGGATTGCTGAAGGCCCCAGTGCCGCATGAAGACAGCAGGAGGGCGGCGGGCAACAGCACGGTGCTGAGTCGTCGCATGCCCCGAGTGTGTGTGACGTAGGGGTGACGAAACAGGAAACCCCCGAGACACAAGGTCAATCGGGGGCATCTTCTGCGGGTGAGCGCAGTTCGCGTGCAGGCCTGGGACGCAAGGTCAACCAGTAGGGCAGGCGAAGTCAACGGGGTGATGCTGAGGGTTCAGGTGATGCTGAGGATGTGGATCACGTTCACAACCTGGACTGGTTGTTCCCGCTTGTAGGTGACGAGTGTGGACGTGTACTGGGTGTGCACGTCGTTGATGGCTGGTGCGGTCACGCCTTCTGGGACGTGGCGCTTACTCGTGACGGTTCCGGCAGTCATGATCTGACGGCTGGTGGTGGGCACGAGGCGGTGGTGCGTGGAGGTGACGGTCACGGTCTGTCCAGTGGTGGCGTGGAGCAGAGCCTGACCGAGTGATCCGGCGGTGCTGACTTCGCCGATCTGGGGGTGGCCGTCGGTGAGGCGGACAGTTTTGGGGACGCCGGCGATGGTGATCGCGAAGGTGCGGCCGATGTTGCTGTCCACGTCACCCGGTTCCACGTCGAGCAGGTCGCGTTCGAGTTGACTGATCGCGGCGTCTGTTTCGAACATGCGGGTGCGGGCTTCATCGTAGGCGGCACTTTCACGCAGGTCCCCGTCTTCGATCGCGCTGCCCATCAGTTCGGAGATGGTCTCTCGTTCCTGTCGGAGGGCGCTCAGGCGGGTGAGCATGTCGGCGTGTGCAGCGACGGAGACCACACGTTTCTTCGCCGTGGTGGTCCGGCTGGGGCGCCGTTTCTGGGGGGTGGGTTCGGGGACGGTCCGCTGAGGAGGGGTGGGCATGTACGGCTTCCACTTCTCGACGGGCGCAATCTTCCGGACGCGGAAGGCGGGTTGGCCTTCGCTGTGGAGGTAGACGCGGTGGGTGTCATCCACGCCGTCCATCTGATCGAGCGCAGCCAGGACGCGGGTGCGCAGGTACGTGTCACTGATGGTTTCGGCGAGAACCCGGGCGTCACGAGGTGACGCGTCCCAGGGGATGAGCAGGCCTTCGACGTCGAGCACCTCGGTCAGGAGGCTCTCGCTGAGGACCTGATACTCACTGTGCGCGAATTGGGTGGCTTCCAGCGCGCCCGCTTCACCCCTGGAGAGGACGGTTTCCGCGTTGAACACGCGGTCCACTTCCATCCATGAGCGGGAGAGACGCACCAGGGCGCTTTCGGCGCGTAGGTCGATGTCCACGCCCTCGCGGGTGTGCACGGTCAAGGGGTCAATGAAGTCGCGTTCCGTCACGGCCACGCGGTCGCCGGACTTCACGCCAGCGAACGGCATGCCTTCGGTGATCGCGGTGCGTTGGTGGCGCGCCATGACCCCAGCCTTCACAAGGGCGAAGAACGCGTCGTATAGGGCGGGGTACTGCTGTTTGGTGCCTATCAGGACGCCGGCCAGGGGCGCCGTGATCGTCACGTCATCGCCGCGTTTGCGGGCAGCGGCACGCTGGGCGGCCACACTGGCCTGCTTGTCCACGCAGCGTTCGAGGAAGTCAGGGTCGATGGTCCGGCGAAGGAAATCGGCGACGTTCCGCTTGGGGGCGTGGGGGGCGAGCTGGGCCAGATCAAGTCGGTCATTCATGGGTGCTCCAGGGGAGCGGTGGGGAGATCTCTCCCCACCGCAATGGGGAAAGAACGTTAGAAGGGGACCACAACCACGTCCCTGTCCGTCTCGGCGGGGCAAGCCCACCAGGCGTCAGCCCACCACGCGAGTGGGTTCTGCAGGGCCAGGTGATCGTCCAGGATGTTGTCCTGGTCGACTAGGGCGAGGAGTGCGCGGCCCAGGTTCAGGTCGGTGCCGCTCTCTTCGAGGGCTTCGGCGCAGTTCGTGAGCGTTTTGCTGACGCGATGCGCCGCCAGGTACTGGGTCCGGATGTCCTTGGCGTGATCCAGGGCGGCGATCCATTCCGCTTCTGGGGCGACGTCCGCGGCAGCTTCAGCAGCAGCGAGTTCGCCTTCCAGGCGGAGGAGGGTCAGTCGGGCGTCGCGCGCCCGGGCGTCGGCGCTCTGAGCACAGGCTTCGAGCGCGAGTTGCATGGGACGGACGTAGCGGGTGCCACCCTGAACCCGGACGCGCTGGGCGCGGCGGGTCGTGATAGGCACGTGGGCGAGCTGATCAAGTGCGTCTTCCGCGTGTTTGATGCGCACACCAGCTTTCACGCAGGCGGCCACGAAGGTCCGGTCGGCCTTACCCTGACGGTCCAGCTTCCGGCCATAGAGCACGGCGGCCGCCAGGTTGAACCGGAAGAGGAGGGTGGGGTTGGCCCGGTGTAGGGCACCGGCGACGGCTTCGTCGTCCTTGGACGCACGCTGGAGGGGGGTACCGATCAGCGCCGTCAGGAGGGCGGAGCCCAGCTGGGACGGACGGGAGACGGCGGTCTTGCCGCGCAGGGCTGCCTGCACGCCGCGCAGCGCTTCACGGACATCATCCATGGGCGCGTTCAGGGGCGTACCGGTCAGGGTCAGCGCGAGACGTGCCGCCGCGATGGCGTCATGTCCCTGGCCGGGAATACCGGCTTGCTCGCAGAACTGAGCGAACCGGTCCCGCACCTGACGTTCCTGCTGCCGCTTCCGGTGCACGGGAAGGAGTTCCCGGACAGGAAGGCGAGTGAGGACCGCACCGTGGATGGGGCCGAACCGCTGGTAGGCGCGCAGGGCGCGGATCTGATCCAGCTGGTGGAGCGGGGCTTCGTAGCGCTGGGGCGCCACGGGTTCAGCGGTGAGGATGTCCGCGAGACGCTGGTCGCCGTCTTCGCCGGTGACGGCGTCGAGGCGGTGCGCTTTCGCGTTCCGGTTCACCCACAGTTCCGTGACGGTGGCCAGTGCGCGGGCCTGCCGCATCGTCGACTCGCTCAGTTTCGGGCGGGCCAGGATGGCGCGGGCATTCGCTCGTACAGCGCGGGCGATCCACGCGGGCGTCAGGGGCAGCACGCTGATGCGGGCTTCCGGGAGGGCTTTCGTGGGGGTGGTCTTCCCGTTGACACCGGCGGCCAGGAAGGTCGCGGTGACGCGGCGCAGACCGCCTTTTTTCACGATGAGGTTCTTCCGGCCTTTCGGGAGGTGACTCGCGGGACGGGTCGTCTTGGCCAGGCGGACCCACTCGTCGAAGAGGGCGCCATCATTGCCGACCGTGGCGAGGAGCCTGGAGCGCCCGGAGGCGATCGCAGCGGGTGCGCCACTGGCACGCTTGTCGTCGACCAGACGTTCGGCTGCCATGGGCATCTCTGCAGGCAGTTTGTACTGCACCCAGGCCAGCCAGCGGAAGCCGTTCTGATTGGGGTTCCAACCGGTCCGGCGGATTTTCCCGTCGGCGGTTTCGGTGACTCGCGGTAACAGCTTGTTCAGCTGGTGCAGGGCGCCGTCGTACGCTTCGAGCAGTCCGCCGAAACGGGTGCTGTACTCGTACGCGACTTCCAGGAGGAGCGGGCCAGCGTTGCGCGCGAGCTGGTCGCGCGCGAAGTTCTGCTGGTCAGCGGTTCCCGAGGTCGCCATGTCGGCGAGGTGTAACGTCTCGGCGTCCGTGAGCCGGACGTAGTCGTTTTTCACCTTCCGCAGGGTTTCGAGGAACACGTCCTCCCCGAGCACGTTCGGGACAGCAAGTACGGTTTGGTGGCGCTTCTCGCTCCAGATTTCACGTTTCATGGTCATGGGATGCTCCTGGTGGAGGTCCGGACCGAAGCTGCAGCGCCGTGCCCCGTATGGGACCCCGGCACGCAGTTCGTGCCGGGAAGGATCGGGTGGACGGGGCTTAATGGGGCAGCAGCTGCTGGAGTTCCTTGGTGGGCACGATGACCCGGTAACCGACCCCACTGGTGGGGCGGAAGTTGACGACACTGGTGTCGCCATGCGTGAGGATGATCAGACGCACGGGCCCGCTCACGGGCACGGTCCTGGACTGCATGCGGTCCCAGCGCGCTTCGCGTTGGGTTTCCTTGATCGTGTCGATCAGGTCGCCGACGTGCAGCGTGACGGGCGCGAGGCCAGCGGCCTGCAGGCGGATGACCATCCGGCCATCCTTCAGGTTGTCCGTGCTGCGCTGAACGAGCGTCAGGCGGGTGCTGTGCTCTTCCCAGCCTTGCAGGGTGACGATCAGACCGCTGATGAGGAAAGCGGCGATGGTGGCCACGCCGAAACCGGCGGGCAGGTCGAGCAGGATGACGGCGGTCATCAGGGCGAGGGCGATGACGGCAACGGCGAACTGCTGACGGGTGATGATGAGCATGACGCACTCCTTGTGCCCACGGATGGGCGGTGAAGGCGGAGTGCGCCAGCAGTCAATGTGTGGGCCCGGGAGGGCGCCAGCACACTGCTTGCTGACGCACTCCTGAGCGAAAAAAGAGAAATCCTGCCGGTCCCCGTGAAAGGGGGTGCCCTCGTGGGGGCCGGCAGGATTTCGACAACGGGGGCGAAGTGACCTTCGCGGAGAAACTGAGATGACTGTAGCACCTTCTGCGCCTCGCTACAGCGGGAAATGCTGAATCGCCGCGAATAGTGACCTGCTCCCCGCAATCGGTTCCAAAATGAATCGGAAAATCTGGACACTTGAGCCATCGGACAGGCGCATCACCTTAGCGGCAATTCACTCACGAAGAAGCCCCGCTGAAGCGGGGCACAGGACAGGCGATAGTTAGCTCAGCCGAAACCGTAACCGTGAATCCTGCATGCCCAGTGGCACGACACTGGGACCAGCCGGACCCTGCGGCCCTTGGGGACCCTGCGGCCCTGCTGGTCCCTGTGGGCCTGCGGGGCCCTGTGGACCGGTCGGACCCTGAGCGCCAGTTGCGCCCGTCGGTCCTACTGGCCCCTGGGCACCGACCGGACCAATTGCGCCCTGTGGTCCCGTGGGGCCTTGAGCACCCGTGAGCCCAGCGTCACCCTTCGCTCCCGTGGCACCAGCAGGACCTTGCGGACCAACAGCACCCGTCGCTCCTTGCAGCCCAACGGGACCCTGCGGCCCAGTCAAACCCGTGTCCCCTTTCGCCCCAGCAGGACCAGTCGCCCCAATGGGACCCTGTGGCCCTGCTGCCCCCGTGTCTCCGGTGGCACCCACCGGTCCTTGTGGACCGGTCAGTCCGGTGTCACCCTTCGCCCCAACTGGGCCTTGGGGACCAGCTGCGCCCGTGTCACCTTTCGCCCCGGTCGCTCCTGCGGGACCCACAGCACCGACTGGGCCTTGAGGACCAGCCGCACCTGTATCACCTTTCGCTCCGGTGGCACCCACCGGTCCTTGTGGACCGGTCAGTCCGGTGTCACCCTTCGCCCCAACTGGGCCTTGGGGACCAGCTGCGCCCGTGTCACCTTTCAAACCTTGCGCGCCGGTTTCCCCTTTCGTTCCCGCTGGTCCCTGTGGACCGGCTGCACCTGTGTCGCCCTTCGCGCCAACTGGGCCTTGAGGACCGGCTGGCCCCCGTTCCCCCCGCAGCTCTGGGAGTGTCCGGGGATCAACGAGAACCAACTGCCCTCGGCGGACAATGAGTACCTTCCCTTCATCTTGCGCCGAGAATGTCAAGCCACTGGGTGTGGGTACAACGGTCTCGGTGCTCTGCTGCGCGGATGCACTGAAGCTCAGACCGAGTGCCAACAGGGTGGTCAGGATCAATGGTCGACGGGTCATGGATGTCTCCTGGAGCGTAAAAGAGGATGGTAGCCGGTGTCGTTCATACGCGTCTCCTTTGCGGTGATCCCTGCATCTGAGAAGGGAATTTGTGATGTATCACTGGCGCTGTCGTATCCCTGATTGGCCAAGTAGAGGTCATGGTCCGGGCGCCACGATGGTCCGTGTCGCTGCGCCCAAGTCGCCCGCTGTGCGGACACTGGGGAGGACTAGGGTGCCAGGTAAGGAACTGCCACTGAGTACCGTGATGGTGCCGCCAAGAGCCGTAGCGCGCGCCTGCACGCCCGCATTGTTGTTGCTGAGGATGCCTTCGCGGCTCTGCGTGACGCGCGTCTGGCTGTCACTGACTGGGATGGCCGTGAAGCTGAACGCGTACGGATCATCCTGGGGACTAGCCTGCAGTGGCACCTTCATGCCGATGACCATACGGTTGGCTTCGGTACCTGTGGCGAGCGTCCGACCAGCTGTGCTGCTGTTCAGGACGGTGAAGCCGTACGGCAGGAGGCCCAGCATGCCAGTGGGGGTAGTGCTCCAAGTTTGACTTCAAGCGGCGTTACGAGCGTTCGCCGATGAGGTGAGTGTAGACCAGGGCGTGGCGTAGCCGAGCGCCGAATGACGGCGCTCGTGGTTGTACCACCGGTGAAAGTCCGGCATGGCCGCCCGTACATC
>CALPYF020000012.1 GCA_943327755.2 Deinococcus hopiensis KR-140 | reverse complement strand
GCGGGTGGCGAGGGTTTCGAAGTGGTCGTGCAGGTGGTGGTGGTGGAGCCAGCGGGTGACCCAGGCGCGGTCGCTGCTGGTGGCGAGGGCGAGGCGGAGTCCGGCGGGTCGGATGGCGTCGAGGACGTGGCGGACGCCGGGGCGGAGGTCGCTGCGTTCGATGGTGTGGTGGATGTCGGCGCGGAGGCGTTCGTGGGTGGCGTGGCGGTCCTGTTGGATGTGGTCGGGGAGGCCGAGCCAGGGGTCGAAGGCGTCCCAGGTGCCGATGCCGCGTTGCCAGTCGCCGAGGTGCAGTTGGCGGTCGTGTTGGCGGTAGAGGGCCTGCCAGTGGGTGAATTCGGGGGTTTCGGTGTCGAGGATGGTGCCGTCGAAGTCGAAGATCACGGCTTTGATGGTCATGCGCCGAGTGTAGGGGGTGGGGGGTGGGGGGCGGTCGTGCGTGAAGTGGGCTTCATTTTGGGTGGACGCTTGCCCTGTGGGTGGCCCGGTACGCTCGGGGGTATGGCCGAGTGGGTGCAGAATTTGATGGACAGCATGGGGTACCTGGGGATCCTGCTGTTGATGGTGCTGGAGAACGTGTTTCCGCCGATTCCGAGTGAGTTGATCATGCCGTCGGCGGGTTTTGCGGCGTCGCGTGGGGATCTGAATCTGGTGCTGGTGATCCTGATGGGGACGCTGGGGAGTGTGATCGGGACGCTGCCGCTGTATTACGTGGGGCGGGCGTTCGGTGAGGACCGGCTGGTGGCGTGGGCGGACAAGCACGGGAAGTGGTTGACGCTGAGTGGGAAGGACATCAAGAAGGCGGATGACTGGTTTGACCGGCATGGGTCGAAGGCGGTGCTGTTCGGGCGGATGGTGCCGGGGATCCGGAGTCTGCTGAGCCTGCCGGCGGGGATGAGTGAGATGCCGATGCCGAAGTTCCTGCTGTTCAGCGCGATCGGGTCGGCGTTGTGGGCGTCGGTGCTGGCGGGAGCGGGCTTCCTGCTGGGGGAGCATTACGACCGGGTGGAGGAGTACGTGGGTCCGGCGAGCAAGATCATTCTGGGGGTGCTGGCGGTGGCGGCCGCAGCGTGGTTCCTGCGCCGCAAGCGCGAGCAGGAGCACGCCGAGGTGTAAGTGGGAAGTGGGGAGTGGGTTGTAGGAAGACAGAGGGGCGACCGCAGGTTCCGGTCGCCCCCTTTCTTTTGCCCTTCCCACTCCCCACAACCTCTGTTCAGTGTTCGAGGCGGATGTGCGGCAGGCGCTTGTCGAGCCACGCGGGGAGCCACCAGTTCCACTTTCCGGCCAGTTTGAGGAAGGCGGGCACAAGGACGAGGCGGACGAGGGTGGCGTCGAGGGCGACGGCGATGGCGAGGCCCAGGCCGATGCTCTTGCTGGCGACGACACGTCCGAAGATGAAGGCGCTGAAGACGATAAACATGATGATGGCGGCGCTGGTGATGATGCGGGCGGTGTGGCCGACGGCGAGCACGACGGCTTCGTCGTTGGGGTGTCCAGCGAGGTATTCCTCCTGCACGCGGGAGAGCAGGAAGATCTCGTAGTCCATGCTGAGGCCGAACATCACGGCGAACAGCAGCACCGGGAGGCTGGCATCGAGCACGCCGACGTCGCCGGGAATGCCGAGGGGCGCGGCCAGGACGCCTTCCTGCACGATCAGGGTCACGAGGCCGATGGCGGCGCCGACGGTCAGGGCGTTCATGAGGATGCTCTTGAGGGGGATCAGGAGGCTGCGGAACGCGACCATCAGCAGCAGGAAGGTCCCTGCGAAGACGGCCAGGACGACGGTGGGCAGCGAGTCGGTGATGGCGCGGCTGAATTCCTCGCCGCCGACCGGGGCGCCGCCGAGCAGGTAGGCGTACCCGCTGGCCTCGATGGTGCCCCGGATCTGCCGTTCGAAGGCGGGAATCTCGCGGGCCGGGAGGGTCCGGTCGGGGATGACGGTGACGCGCAGCAGGGTGCGGTCGCGGCTGAACGAGCGGGTGGTCAGGGCGCTCAGCGCGGCGAGCTGGTCGGTGCTGCCTCCATTCGTGCCCGCCAGGTCGCTGGGGGTCAGGAAGGGGCTGAGGACGCCCTTCACGCCGGGCAGGGCGCGCAGATCCGTCACGAGCGCCTGGAATGTCGCGCGATTCTCCGGGGTGTAGCGCTGGCCCTTCAGGTCGAGGATCACCTCGAACTGGCTGAGCAGTCCGCCCGCGCCGAGCGCCTCGACGTCTTTCAGGGTGTCGCGGCTCTCCACGCCGGGCGTGAGCCCCCACGCGCCGGCGTACCCGGTGCGGATGTTCAGGGCGGGCGAGGCGAGCAGCAGCAGGAAGGCGGTGCTGCCCAGCACGGCGAACCAGGGGCGGGCGGTGACGCGCCGCGCGAAGGCCGTCCACGCGCCGGACGCGGCGCCGCTCTGCGCCCAGTTCAAGCGGGTGAAGCGCGGGTGGTTCACGCGGTCGCCCAGCAGCGCCAGCAGCGCCGGAAGGGCGGTGAGGCTGGCCAGGACGGTCAGCAGGACGGCCAGCACGCCGCCGATCCCGATGGACCGCACGAACGCGATCGGGGGGAGGATCAGGCCCGCCATGGCGATGGCGACGGTCAGGCCGCTGAAGGCGACGCTGCGCCCGGCGGTCTGCACGGTGCGTTCGGCGGCGCGGCGCGGGTCGGGCGTGCGGTTCAACTCTTCCCGGAAGCGGTTGACCATCAGCAGGGCGTAGTCGATGCCCGCGCCCAGGCCGAGCATGGTGATGACGCTCTGCGCGAAGGTGCTCACCGCCATGACGTGCGTCAGGCCGTACAGGGCGGCCATGGCGACGCTGATGCTGAGCATCCCGACAGCCAGCGGGAGGCCGGTGGCGACGAGCGCCCCGAACACGACGAGCAGCAATGCCCCGATCAGCGGCAGGGCGACGAGTTCGCTGCGTTTGGTGTCGCTCTCGGCGAACTGGGTGAAGTCGTCCCCGATGGCCTGCCCGCCGGTCACGCGGATGTCCAGCGCGGCGCTCTCTGTCCGCGCGGTGTAGGCGCGCACCCGGCGCAGGGTCTCGCTTGCGCCGTCCAGCAGCGGAATCTGCGCGAGGGTCAGGGCCAGGGTGCCGTCCGCCGAGCGGGTGCGGTAGGGGCCGCCGCCCTGCGCGGCGGTGACGCGGGTGACGCCGGGTACGTCCTCCAGGCCGTCCAGGAAACGCTGGTAGGTGGCGTCCCCCTGGGTGGTACCCAGCGGCGGCTGACTGCGGGTGACGAGGACGACGGTGTTCGTGTCGCGTTCCCCGAAGCGGTCGCGCAGCACCTCCGTGACGCGGGTGGCTTCGGAGTCCGTCAGGCCGCCGGCGGGGTCGGCGGTCAGGGCGGCGGGGGCGCGCGCGGCGAAGGGGAGGCTCAGGGCGGCGGCGAGCAGCCACGCGAGCAGCACCGCCCAGGGGTGCCGGGAGACGAGTCGGCCGAGGGTGCGCATGAGCCCGAGTAGAGCACGGGCAGGCCGGGCAGACCGGGGGGCAGGCGACGAAGCGCATTCAGTATCAGCTGATATCATCTTGCACCATCTATTGATATCAGTCATCAGATAGCGCAAGATAATCTCACCTGAGAGGAGGTGCCGGAATGAACGAGACGAACATCCCCACGGACGAGGTCCTGACCCTGGAGGAACTGGCCGCCTACCTGAAGGTGAGCGAAACCACCGCCTACACCCTGGTGCGCAGCGGTGAGATCCCAGGCCGCAAGGTCGGCCGGGAATGGCGTTTCCTGAAAGCCCGCGTGACCCACTGGCTGATGCAGGCCGGAACGGAGGAAGACATGGAGAAAACCGGATTCGTGCAGCGCGATGAACTGGGCGGGGAATTCAAGCAGGAAGGCGGCCAGGAGTACGTGGCCCTGTGGCTCCCCATCACCCGCGAGGAGAAGGCCGCCCAGATCGAGAAGGCCACCCGCGACGGCGTGAACGTCAGCGAACTCGTCGCCGACTACCTCCGCACCTGGGTCAAGGCGTAAGGGCAGGAAGTGGGAAGTGGTGAGTGGGGTGGGGGTTCCACGCTCCACTCACCACTTCCCACTTCCAGATTCAGAACAGTTCGTCGTGCAGGCGGTAGTACGCTAGTTTCGTGTCGTCCACGAGGGCGCGGCCGTACAGGTCGAGGAACATCCCGGCGTAGCGTTCGCCCAGTTCGCTGCGGACGCTGCGGTGGGCCAGTGCCAGGTCGGCGTGCCGGTCGGCAATCCCGAGACGGCCCACGTCGATCAGGCCTTCCACGTACTCGCCGTTCAGGATGATGTTGTCCAGCGTGGCGTCGCCGTGCGCGACCACGAGGTCGTCATGGGCGGGGCGGGTGCGGGCCAGTTCGTTGAAGACACTGGTGGCGCTGCGTCCGGCGTGGTCGTCATCGAAGTCATGGGCGTCGATCAGTCCGGCCTGCACGCGTTCGCGGGCCAGCGGCAGGGTGACGTCCAGCGTCTGCCGGAACGGGCAGTCGCGGAGGGGCAGGGCGTGCAGTTCGCGCAACGCGCGCGCCAGGAGGTTCACGACCCGTTCGGGGTGCAGCCGGGCGTCGGGGTGGCTCATGGGGATGCCGGTCAGGCGGGTCATGGCCAGGAAGTCCCGGTCCGCCCCGGTCTCGAAGGCCACGACCTGCGGGGCGGGGATGCGCCCGGCCAGCCAGCGCAGCCGCTCACGTTCCTGTTGCAGGGTGCTGGGCGCGTGCGGCGTGCGGGGCTGCACTTTCAGCACGTAGCGGGTGGATCGCCAGACCTGCGCGCCGCTCTGGCCGCCGCTCACGCGTTCCCAGCGGGCGGCGGGCAGCACGCGTTTCAGGGCGTCGGGCAGGGTGGGGCGGTCCGGAACGTCAGTCACGCCGGGCAGTCTGGCAGCGGCCCTGACCTTCAGGCAAGCGTGAAGGCCCGCCCCCACTGCGCGTCCCTGCGGCCCGGGATGATGGGAGGCGTGACCCGCCCCTCCTCTGCCCCGCGCTCCCCGAACCCCGAACCGTCCCGGCGCGAGTGGTTCAGCGAACTGATCGGCCGCACGCGCTTCGTAGTGCTGATCGCGGTGATTGCCGTGCTGCTCGTGTCGTTCAGTCTGTTCCTGCAGGGGACGCTGCTGGCGCTGCACACCATCTGGGATTCCTGGCACGACACGTTCACGCAGGGCATCGCCAGTCAGCAGGGGCGGCTGGCCGTGGAGTTTCTGGAGATCGTGAGCACCATGCTCAAGGCGGTGGTGTTCTACCTGATCGGGGTGGGGCTGTACTCGCTGTTCATCACGCCGCTGAACCTGACGTCCGCGCTGGGCGTCGAGAGCCTCGCGGATCTGGAGCAGAAGGTCGTGTCGGTGATCATCGTGATTCTGGGCGTGACGTTCCTGGAGCATTTCGTGCGCTGGGACAAACCCCTGGATACCCTGTACTTCGCAGGCGCGCTGGCGCTGGCGGGGGGCGCGCTGGTGTTCTTCCAGCGGGTGCACCGGGGCAGCGGCGGGGACCTTCAGCAGCCGCAGTCGAAGCTGCGCGCCCGGCAGGACCTCTTCGAGAATCACACCGAGCAGCGGCACATCGACGATCACGACGTGGAGATCGCGGAGCAGGCCACCCAGGCCAAGCAGGAGGGCAAGGTGGACGCCGAGGAAGGCAGCGGCTGAGGTCCCGGTCCCGCGCGCGGAGCGCCGTGGACACCTAGCCCCCCGCGCGCGGGTACACTGTTCAGAATGAGGGTTGGTCTTCTTGAAACTCACGCCGCGCGCCTCCCGGGCTACTGGGCGGCGTTCCTGAAGGAACTGGGCTCCGAGCCGGTTCTGCCCGCCCTGGACGACACGGAGGCCCTGACGCTGGGCCGCGAGAGCCTGCCGAACGAACCGCTGGGCGTGCAGCTCGCGCTGGGCCGCATCCTGTCGATGGGCCGCGTGGACGCCGTGCTGCTCGCGCAGTGGCCCGCCGCGAGCGGTGACGCCTGGAGCGAGGCGCTGCCCGACCTGCTCGCGCGGCGCATCAGCGGCCTGCCCACCCTGATCGGCGTGCCCGACGGTCCCGAGGGCCTGGAGGGCGCCGCGACCGAGCTGGGCCTGCGCGTGTCGCAGAATGCCGGGCGGGTGCGGCTGGCGCTGGAGAAGGTGCGGCCCATGGCGCAGGACCCGCGCGCCGCGCAGCCCGCCCTGACCCGCGCGAGCCGCGCGACGGTCGCCGTGATCGGCCCGCGCGCCCTGCTGAGCGAGCCGCTGGTGGCCGCTCCACTGCGCGCGGCGCTGGATGACCTGGGCCTGTACGGCGTGTTCAGCCATGAGCTCCCGGTCGCGGACGTCCTGAAGCGCGCCGAGCGCATGGAGCAGCCCCGCGCGACCGCCGGGGACCGTGAACTGTTCGGCGCGGTGTCGCTGCTGGGCGGCAAGGGCGCCGTGAAGGGCTTCGTGTTCGTGAGCGGCGCGCGGGACGGCGCGACCGCCAGCGCGCTGTCCCGCCTCGCGGAGCGGCAGCACAAGCCCACGCTGCTCCTGAGTGTGGACGGTCAGGCGGACTTCCCGGAACTCGCGGCGTTCCGCGACCGCGTGGCGTCCGGCGGCGCGGCCCGTCCCGCCCCCGGCGGCGCGGACAGCGCGGAGGGTGAGGGCGCGTGAACCTCTGGCGCTGGCTGACCACCCCGGACCCCGCGCCGGGCTTCACGGCGGGCAAGATGCTGAAACTCACGGTGCGGGTCATGCTGTTCGCGCTGGTCGCCACGCTCCTGAGCGGGCTGCTGCAACTGACCCCGCTGAAGGGCACCCTGAACACGTGGTGGGGCAGCCTGCTGTTCGTGCTGCTGCTGTACATCCCGGCCGCGCGCTTCCTGACCATGGACACCTTCGCGCCCCGCCGCACCCAGGCCGCCGCGCCCGGTAAGCCGGGACAGGGCAGCAGCGCGCAGCGCCGCAAGGAACGCAACCGCTACGCCGGGGTCCGCAAGGGCGCCCCCAAGTACGGGGGCCGCCGATAGAGTCCGGGCTCGCCCGCACGCGCAAGGCCCGTCCGGCGCGCGAGTGGGCGGGCGAACGTCTGTTCCGCCCGGCAGCGCAGCTGCTCGTGCCACCCCTGGCGCGGCTGAACGTCAACCCGCAGCACGTGGTGCTGCTGCATACCGCCCTGGGCCTGTACGCCGCGCTGCTCATCCGGCGCGGCGAACGCCTGCGCCCCGCACTGCTCCTGCAGGTCAAGACACTGCTGGACGGTCTGGACGGGCAGCTGGCCCGCGCGACCGGCCAGACGACCGAGACCGGCCGGTACCTGGATACCGAGGGCGACCTGCTGGTGAACCTCGCGCTGAACGTGGCGGTCCTGGGCCGCGCGGGCGTGCCGGTCACGCTGCTCCAGAGCCTGATCCTGACCGTGGACTTCCTGTGGGAGCGGGAGTACCGGGCCGCGCGCGGGGAGGTCTTCCGGGCGCCCGCCGCGCAGGCCGGGGATCACCCGGTCGTGCTGGGGGCCCTCCAGGCGGTGTACAGCGCCTATTTCGTGCCGCAGGAGCGGGCGCTGGACCACGCCTTCCAGAGTCGCCTCCGCCGCGTGACCGGGTCCGCCACGCCGGGGGCGGCGCAGCGGCAGGCGTACACCCCGCTGGCCGTGAACACCCTGAGCGCCAACCTGGGGCTGGCCACGCAGTTCCTGCTGCTGGGCGCGTGCGTCCTCGCGGGCCGCCCGCACTGGTACGCGCGCAGCCTGGGCGTGCAGGCGCTGGCCCTGGCCGGCGCACAGCTGTGGCGGGAAGCGCAGGTCCGGGCAGTCGACGCGGATCAGCCCTCCTCCAGCGGATAGGTGCGCGCCGCACGGGCCGCCAGGGCGATCAGGTAGAGGTAGAACCCGCCCACGATCGCGAACACCAGCCAGCCGGGAAAACTGCCGATATCGGCGAGTTCGAAGGCCGCCGGGAATTCCAGCACCCAGCCCTTGGGCTGGCCCAGGTCGAGTTTCGCAAACCACGCCGCGAGCACGGCCGCGTAGATCCACAGGTAGTTGCGGTTCAGGCGCCAGCCCAGCGCGTCGGCGCGGCTCATGGGGCTGCGCGGCTTGCTCAGCTCGGCCAGCAGCAGCTGGTGCCAGCCGGGGTCCACCCGGTCGCCCAGCATGGCCGGGTAGAAGAACCGTTCCATGATCCGCACGCGGTGATGCGCGATCTCGTACGTGCGGAAGCGGCGGGCTTCCAGGCGCAGGAAGAAGTAGTTCATGAACATCGCGAACAGGAAGGTCGCGTGGCTGTTGTTCACGTCGCCCAGCGCGAAGGACGCCAGGCCCGCCGTGGTCACGACCGACCAGTTGGTAGTCATGTCCAGCCGCTGGCGGTAGGCGGTCATCTTGCCGACCTCGGCACGGTACAGGTGGATCAGGGCGTTGGCGGTGTTCGTGCTGTAGCTCACGTCGGTGAGGCCCGCAGCCGCCTGCGCGCCCGGTCCCAGCCCTGTTCCCGGCATCACGTCCCGCATTGTGGCATGGCGCGTGGGCCGGAAGGGGTCACCCCGCCACCCGGGCAGCCGCGCTGCCGGGCTCGCTCTGCCTGCCGCCGCTCCGGCGCTACCCCCAGATGGCGGGACAGGTAATGGAATTCGTTTCACAAATGACCGATTGCAGAGCAGCCTATGGTTTGCAGACCGTTCCATACGTTCCACTCACCGTGACGGGCCCCGCGCCCCATCACGCCGGAGGCTGCATGAACCGTACCCGTCTGTTTGGCCTGCTCACCCTTTCCGTCCTCCTCGCCGCCTGCGGACAGACCCCGGCCCAGCTCACCCCCGACGCGGCCCAGGCCAGCGCGCCGACCTTCGTGGACGGCGAACTCCTGGTGCAGCTCAAGGGCGGCGTGAACAGTCAGGCGCTGACCAGCCTGAGCGCGCTGGGCGTGCAGTCCGTCGAGACGCTGACCACCGTGAACGGCGCCGCGCTGCTGCGCGCCCGCATCACCGACGGGCAGAGTGTGACGGCCAAGGCCCAGCAGCTCCAGGCCAGCGGCCTCGTGCGTTTCGCGGAACCCAACTGGACGTACCAGACCCAGGCCCTGCCCAGCGACAGTTACTACACCAACGGCACGCTGTGGGGCATGAAGGGCAACTTCGGCTCGGGCGCCGAGACCGCCTGGGCCGCCGGGCACACCGGCAGCAAGGGCGTGTACGTGGGCATCATCGACGAGGGGTACCAGTTCGACCACCCGGACCTCAGGGGCAACGCGTGGCTGAACCCCTTCGATCCGGTGGACGGCAAGGACAACGACGGCAACGGGTACATCGACGACACGCGCGGCTGGGACTTCGCGAACAACGACAACACGGTGTACGACGGCGGCACGCGCGGCAGCCTCGACGCGCACGGCACGCACGTCGCCGGGACGATCGGCGGCACCGCGAACGACGGCGGCGTGGTCGGCGTGAACCACAACGTCACGTTCATCAGCGGGAAATTCCTGGGGCGCCGCGGCGGCAACAGCGCCGACGCGATCAAGGCCATCAACTACTTCGTGGACCTCAAGAACCGCCACGGCCTGAACATCGTCGCGCTGAACAACTCCTGGGGCGGCGGGGGCTTCTCGCAGGCGCTGCTGGACGCCATCGTGGTGGCGGCCAAGGCGAACATCCTGTTCGTCGCGGCTGCCGGCAACAGCGGCACCGACAACGACACGACCGCCAGCTACCCCAGCAACTACGACACGACCGCCGGCGCCGGGTACGACAGCGTGATCGCGGTGGCCGCCATCGACAAGGCGGGCGCGCTGGCGTCCTTCAGCCAGTACGGCAAGACCACCGTGGACATCGGCGCGCCCGGCGTGGCGATCACCAGCAGCGTGCCGTACAACACCTACAGCAGCTACAACGGCACCAGCATGGCGACCCCGCACGTCACGGGCGGCGTGACGCTGTACGCCAGCACCCACACGGGCGCGACCGCCGCGCAGATCCGCGCCGCGGTCCTGAGCAGCGCCACGCCCACCGCCAGCCTCAGCGGCAAGACCGTCACCGGCGGCCGCCTGAACGTCAGCGGCTTCTAACCTCTTCCCGATCAGCGCCGCCCCATTGACCAGGGGCGGCGCTGTCCTCATTGCAGGAAGGGATTCGTCTTCGCTTCCGTGGCGACCGTCGTGCGCGGGCCGTGCCCGGGATACACCGCCGTGTCGCCCGGCAGGGTCAGCAGCTGCTCGCGGATGCCCGCCAGCAGCTGCGGGTGGTTCCCGCCCGGCAGGTCGGTGCGGCCGATTCCACCGCGGAACAGCGTGTCCCCGGCGACCACGAGGCCCGGCGCGGTGAACACCACGTGCCCCGGCGCGTGCCCGGGCAGGACGTGGGCGGTGAGGGTCAGGTCGCCCGCCACAAAGGTCTGCCCCTCGCTGATCTCATGGTCGGGGTCGGCGGGCTGGATGAACGGGAGGTTCCAGCGGGCGGCACTCTGCGCGCCCATGTGGTACAGCGGCAGGTCCGCCGGGTGCAGCCACACCGGCACCTGCAGCGCCTCGCGCAGCGGCTGCACGGCGCCGATGTGATCGAAATGCGCGTGCGTGAGCAGGATGCCCCGCACCGTCACGCCCGAACCGCGCACCAGCGTCAGCAGGCGCTCGGCGTCGTCGCCCGGGTCGATCAGGAACCCCTCGTTCCCGGCCCCGGCGATCAGGATGGCGTTCTCCTGGATGGGACCGGTCGGCACCGACCAGAGGCGCAGCGCGCCGTGCGTGAAAGGAGCACTCATGCCCGGCAGTCTACGCCGGGGGGACCGTCCGCTTCAGGCGTGCCCGAAGGCGTCCCGCAAGGCCAGCGCGAACACCTGGAAACTCAGGCTGGGGCTGGCGTACGCCTCCAGCGCCTCCTGAAGGGCGGTCAGGGCGGTATCCGCGCGCGCGCGGACGTGCGGCGGCTGATCCCGCCATGTGAAGCGCAGCGTCTCGGGGTGCCAGGCCGGATCGAAGCGTTTCTCCAGCGCCTCGGCGGCCTCCAGGGCGCCCAGCAGACTCTCACCGAGCGCGTTCGTGAGTTCGCGGGCATCCTGCAGCGCCCCGCGCACGGGGTCCGGGTCGGTCAGCACCCCGGTGCGTCCGGCGGCGAACGCCACGAGTTCCGCGTCGGGGTCCTGCCCGGCGCGCAGCAGGGCGCGTTCCAGCGCCGGGTCGCTGACCGGCGTGACGGTCAGGCGGGCGCTGCGGCTGACGATAGTGGGCAGCACGGCGCGCAGGTCCTCGGCGAGGAACACGAACAGCGCGCCGTGCGGGGGTTCCTCCACGAGTTTCAGCAGGGCGTTCGCGGCCTCCGGACCGAGGTACTCGGCGCCCTGCACGATCACCACACGCCGGCTGAAGGTGGGGCGCACCTCCAGGAACTCGAACACGTGCGTCTCGTACTCGCGGGCCTTGTCGCGCCCCGACAGGACCGCGCCGATGGGGATCAGTTTGCGCCGCGCGGCCTTGCCGGTGCTCGTCGTGGCGCGCGGCTCGACAAGCAGCAGGTCCGGATGCGCGCCGGCCGCCAGGGCCCGGCACGACGGGCAGGTGCCGCAGGCCTCGCCGTACATGCCCCTCTGCCCGGTGCAGTTGTGCTGCGCGGCCACGGCGCGCGCCACGTCCAGCTTGCCCACGCGGGCCGGGCCGGTCAGCAGCAGGGCGTTGCCCCGGAAGGCCCCGGTCTGCTCCAGCAGCGGGCCGTGCAGGTCGGCGGCGGTCGTCACGGCCGCACCTACTTGCCGATGGCGAGGCGCGCGGCGAGCACCTGCGGCAGGCCGGCCTCCAGCGCCGCCTCCTGCGCCCGCTCGATGTCGTAGGCCACGCGGAACACCTCGAAGTACCCACGCGCCGAGTCGTAGATGGCGTAACTGGCCTTCGGGTTCCCGTCGCGCGGCTGCCCCACACTGCCGGGATTGAGGATCACGCGCGTGCTGGGCGCGACCATGTAGCTCCCGCCGTCCTGGAACTGCTGGACCTTCACCCAGTCGCCCACGGGGGAGTTCAGGGTGGCGTACGCCGCCGGGACGTGCGTGTGCCCCACGAAGCCCAGGCGGCCCTGCCACTGCGTGAACGCCTCGCGGGCCGCCGGGACGGAATCGGTGTACTGATCCAGGCTGACCGGCGTGCCGTGCCGGTACCGCGCGCCCACGTCCGGATCGTCGATGCCGTCGCGCCACAGCCGCACGGCCGCGACGTCCCGCTCGGACAGGCGCGTCAGCTGCCACGTGAGGGCCATGCTCACGATCGAGTCCTTCGGGGCGCGGCGGCCATCGGCGTAGTCCAGCAGCATCTCGTCGTGGTTGCCGAGCACGCAGATGGCGTCCAGGTCGCGCAGGGCGTCGAGGACCTCGCGCGGGTGCGGGCCGTACCCCAGGGCGTCCCCGAGGTGGATGACCTGATCGTACCGGCGACCGGCCGCGTCGTTCAGGACTGCCTGCAGGGCCGTATGGTTGGCGTGGATATCGGAAAGCAGCAGCAGCCGCACGCCCAGATCATAGCGCGCGCGCCGCCCGGACGGGTGTGCCGCCCGCACCACCGGACCGGACTGGCCGGACCTGCGGCGAGGCGCTCCGCCCCGCCTCCCGTCAGGGGAACACCGTCACGCGCCCGGCACCGGGGTCCAGCCGCGCCAGGGCGCCCAGCGGCAGCGTGAGCTGCGGACTGGTGTGCCCGAAATCCACGTTCGCCACGACTGGCAGGTCCGGGCGGCCCGCCTCGCGCAGCACGCGGCGCACCCAGGTGTACAGGTCCGCGACCATCTCGGGCGTGTAGCGGCGCGGGCGGGCCAGCAGCAGTCCCACCAGCCCACCCAGGATGCCCTGCGCGGCGAGGTTCCGCAGCCAGTATCCCACCTGCCGGGGTGGGGGCACGTCCTCACTCGTCTCCAGCGCCAGCACCGCGCCGCGCCACAGGACTGGCGCCAGCCAGCCGGGCGTGCCGTTCAGCATGTCCAGCACCTCAATGCAGCCGCCCAGCAGATGCCCCTGCGCGGGCGCGTCGCCCTGCAGCCACACCCAGCTGTCCCCGGCGTCGAAGGTGCGGGGGACCTCCTGCGCGGCCTCGTCGGACCAGTCCGGGCTGCCCTGCGTCCAGCCGGGCGCGGGCGCCAGGTCGAACGGGGCGGGCGGATCGATCAGCGCGCGTCTCACCCCCTGCACCACGTAGGGGTGCATCCCGCCGTTCTCCGCGAGGTCGGTCAGCAGCGCCGGACCGTGATATGCCATGACCCCGGCCCGCACGAACTGCGTGAGGGTCACGGTGGTGTCGCTGAAGCCCAGCAGCGCCTTCGGGTGCGCGCGGATCAGGTCCGGGCGCAGGAACGGCAGCAGGCGCACGCTGTCGTCCCCGCCGATGATGCTCACCATGCCGTGAATGTCCGGCGACTACAGCGCCCAGTGCAGGTCGTCCGCGCGGGCCTGCGGGTTCGCCGCCAGGAACGCCGGGCCGCGCAGCGCGTTCGGCGCGGCCACGACCTCCCACCCGAACTCCTGCCCGACCTGCCGCACCCCGGCGCGGTAGCGGTTCATGACCTCGGTCACGAACCCGCTGGAGAGGCTCAGGGCCGCCACCCGCGACCCCGGAACCAGCCGGGGCGGACGCACGAAGACCGGGGAGTCTGTCGTCAGCACTCCAGGACCAGCCAGTGCTCGGCATGCACGCGGCCGTCCCGCCGCACCGCGTCCGGCTGGGTGCCCCACACGCGGAAGCCGCAGCGTTCATACAGGCGCCGCGCCGCGTCCTGCGAGTCCATGACGGCGAGGTGCAGGGACGTCACGCCCGCCCACGAGCGCGCCAGCGTCACCCCGGCCCGCACGAGCGCCTCGCCGAGGCCCCGCCCACGCGCACCCGGGGCGACGGACACGCCGTACACGTTCACGCGATGCGCCAGCGGCGGGGCCGTTTCGCGCACCAGGGTCAGGAGGCCCAGCAGCTGACTGTCCACGAAGGCCCCCAGCGTGACGCCCGCCGCGTCCGGTGCGAGGCGGGCCGCCAGTGCCTCCTCACCCAGGGCCGCGAACTCTTGCGCGGTCGTCAGGAACGCCGCCGGGTCCGTCTGCAACGCCGCCAGCCGCGCGGCGCGGTACGCCGGGGCGTCCCCGGGCATCAGGCGGCGGACCTGCACGGCACTCACACACGCTCCGGGACGCCACCCAGACTGACGACCTGTGCGGGCGTCGGGCGAGTCGCGCCCACCACGCGGTCGCGCCAGTTCAGGACGTGCCCGTCCACGCGCACCGCGCGGGTCAGGCGCAGGTCCAGGTCCGTGACCAGCCAGCCCGGCTCGTTCCAGCCGAGCTGCGCCACGATGCCGTCCTCCGGCAGGCCGTTGTCCGACGGGGCGTACACGCCCGCGGCCCCGTGCGCGTCCTCGACCGCGTACGTCCAGGGGGCGTCCGCGATCAGCGGGGCGTGCAGCGCGTAGCACTGGTTTTCCAGCGCGCGGGCCATGCTGCCCACCCGTACCCGCGTGAAGCCCGCGCGGCTCCCGGTGAAGGACGGCACGACCAGCAGCTCCGCGCCTGCCTCCGCCAGTTCGCGCGCCAGGGTGGGGAACTCGCTGTCGTAACAGATGGCGATCCCGAAACGCAGCGTCCCGCCCGGCAGGGGCAGGTCGAACACCGCCGCACCCTCGCCCGGCGCGATGTGCCACTCCTCGGCCTCAAAGCGGGTCATCAGCAGCTTGTCCTGATGTGCGTGCGTGCCGTCCGGGCCGAACACGAACGCCCGGTTCACGAACACCCCCCCCTGCGCCACCGGGTAGCTCCCGGCGACGATACCCACGCCGTACTCGCGGGCCAGCCGGGCGTGCAGCGCCACGAACTCCGGCACGAACGCCTGCAACGCCGGGCGCATGCCCCGCACGTCATGGTGCAGGTCCTGCGGGAGCAGGCTGATCAGTTCCAGCGGCGCGTACTCCGGGAACACCAGCAGCTCCGCGCCCTGCCCCGCCGCGTCCGCCACCCAGCGCGAGAGTTTCGCCTCGTACGCCGCCCAGTCCGCCAGGAATTCCACCGGGTACGCCGCTGCCGCCACCCGCACCACCTCTGCCTGCACGCCATCACTCATGCGCCCGAGTGTAGACCCCGCATCCACGCCGCGCCGCCGCCAGATGACCTATCCGGGACGCAGGTTGCAGGAGGCCGGACACAGGCGCATTTTGCTAGCGTGCGGGCATGACCACCGCCGGAGCCGTGCGGGAACAGGTGTGGGACGACCTGATGGGTAGGCAGGCCTGCGCGTACCCGCTGCCGCCCCACGGGCACTGCCCGAACTTCACGCACGCGAAGAAGGCCGCCGCGCAGCTATCGGCGCACCCCGACCTGACAGCGCGGCACACTCTGATCGTCGGGCCCGAACGTGCGCTGCTCCCGCTGCGGCAGCAGGCGCTGAAAGCCGGGAAGACCCTATACGTCCCTCACCAGAAGAAGGAAGGCTGGTACTGGCGCGTCACCGACCCGCGCGGCGCCCGCCTGAGCACACTCCCCGAGTACGGCGAGCCCACCCTGACGCCCGACGGAGCGCAGGCGGCGGTCCTCGCGTGCGTCGCCGTGGACCTGAGCGGCGCGCGGCTCGGGAAGGGCTTCGGCTGGGGCGCGCGCGGCCTGCCCCTGAACCTGCCTGAGTACACCCTGGCGCACCCCCTGATGCTCCGCGAGGCCCTCCCCTGCCCCGCCGACTCGCACGTCACGCTGATCGGCCTGCCCGACCGGGTCCTGACCTGCCCCCCCTGACCCCCCCGGCGGACGGAACCACACCCCCGCAAAGCGCGTACCATGCGGCATGAGCCAGCGAAGAACCAGCCCCGCCGTGCCCGCCCTGATCACGGTCGCCACCGTCGGCGTGGCCGCCGGCGCCGCGTACCTCGCCCGCACCCGCCAGCGCGACATCAAAGGTGCCGTCGTGAACCGCGTCCTGGAACGCCCCGCCGGCCGCAGCTCCTACACCGAACTCGCCCACAGCCTCGAGAGCAGCGGCACGTACCTCACCGGCCGCGCCGCCCGCGCCGCCGACACCCACACCAACCGCGAAACACTGGCGCACATCATCGGCATCGAACGCTGGGGCCAGCACCGCCTCGGCGCGGCACTCGGCAAGCACCCCGACCTCACCGCGCCCTACCACGCCCACCGCCCCCCCCAGGACACCACCCTGCCCCAGCTGCAGGCCCTGATCACCAGCACCCGCGCCGCCAGCGTCGACCTCGCCCGGCAACTGCACACCCGCCCCCCCAACGACGACCAGACCATCCCCCACAACAGCCTCGGCGACCTGACCGCCAAGGCGTGGCTGCGCTACCTGACCCACCACGCCGACCTCGAAAGCCGCAAGTTACGGGGCACCCCCACCCCCCAACCGGGGGACGTGAACGAATCCCAACACACGCCCAGCGCAACGAAACTGTAAGACCCCGCCCCCTACCCTGAGGACACCATGAGTGTCCTGAACAGCGTACTGACCGCCATTGTCAACGAAGGAGCCAGCGACATCCACCTGCGCACCGGCAGCGCCCCCGCTGGCCGCATCAACGGCGAAATCAGACGCTTCGGCGACACCCGCCTCGGCCCGGACCACGTCGAAGCCTTCACCCGCGAAATGATGAAGGGCGACATGTGGGACGACTTCATCAACCGCCGCGAGGCCGACTTCGCCTACGGCATCCCCGGCCTCGCCCGCTTCCGCGTCAACGCCTACTGGCAGCGCGGCAGCATCGGCCTGATCATGCGCGTCATCGAGGACAAACCCATCCCCACCTTCCAGCAGCTCGGCCTCCCCGTCGAGACCTTCGAGCAGCTCGCGCAGCACGAACGCGGCCTGATCCTCGTCACCGGCCCCACCGGCTCGGGCAAGACCACCACTCTCGCCAGCCTCCTCGACCACATCAACGCCACCCAGCCCGTCAACATCGTCACCCTCGAAGACCCCATCGAGGTCCTGCACAAAGACCGCATGGCCATGATCAGCCAGCGCGAACTCGGCATGGACACCATGAGCTTCGCCAACGGCCTGCGCGCCAGCATGCGCCAGGACCCCGACGTCATCCTCATCGGCGAGATGCGCGACAAGGAAACCGTCGAAGCGGCCCTCAGCGCCGCCCAGACCGGCCACCTCGTGTTCAGCACCCTGCACACCCAGGACGCCATCCGCAGCGTCAACCGCATCATCGACTTCTTCGCCCCCCACGAACGCGACCAGATCCGCCAGGGCCTCTCCGAGAGCATCGTCGGCATCGTCAGCCAGCGCCTCCTGCCCAAAGTCGGCGGCGGCCGCGTCCTCGGCCTCGAAATCCTGCTCGGCACCCCCACCGTCCGCGAATGCATCAAGGACCCCGAACGCATCGAAGAGATCAAACAGGCCCTCCAGGAAGGCGCCTCCCGCGGCATGCACACCTTCGACCAGCACCTCGCCCACCTCGTCCAGGCCGGCCTGATGCACGAAGACGACGCCCTCCAGAGCGCCACCAGCCCCCACGAACTCAAGATCATGATGATGCGCACCAAATACGCGTAACAGAAACGCAGGGGAATGCCCATCAGTCGATTCCATGACTGATGGGCATTCCCCTGTTGAGTTCGACGTGCCCGCGCTTACGCCCGCATGCCGCCGCCTTGTTTGTTCATCCAGGCGGGGGGTTTGGGGGCGAAGCGGCCGAGGATGGTCTGCTGGTCGTAGGCGAGGTACGCGTCGGCCCAGGGGAAGGTGTGGTTGAGGACGCGGATGGCCTCGCTGCTGCCCATGCCGTGGTCGAGCTGGTACAGGACGAACTGCTCGGGGGTCTCGAGGCGGAGGTAGGTGGGCATGCTGCCCGCGTGTTCGTCGAGGAGGCTCTGGAATTCGCCGAGGGCGTCTGGGGTGGCGTTTTCGAGGTCGATGGTGACGTACATGACTTTGGGGACTTCGCCGAGTTGTTCGGTGCTGACGACTTCTTCGGCGATGGCGCGCAGGCCGCCGTCCTCGCTTTCGAGTTCGACGATGACGAGGGCGGGGGTGTCGTTGATCAGCTTGTCCTGGATGCGGTCGTAGGCGCGGCTGAAGGCGACGAGTTCGGTCTGGCCTGATTCGTCGGCGAGGATGAAGCGGGCCATCATGCCGCCAGACTTGGTGGGTTTCTTGACGACGCTCTCGATCATGCCTGCAAGGACGGCCTTGATGCGTTTGCCGGGGGCGACGTTCTGCGTCTGGAACCACGTGTCGAGGTCGCTGATGCGGCAGCTGGCCGCTTCGCGCAGACCCTCGTGCTGTTCGAGCGGGTGGCCGCTGATGTAGAGGCCGAGGGCTTCTTTCTCGATGCTGAGGCGTTCCAGGTCGGTGTAGGGGGTGACGCCCGCCCTGAGTCTGGGTTCGGGGGCGACTTCCTGCGCGCCGAACAGGGCGTCCATGCCGCTGTTGGCGAGTGCGGCGGCGCCCTGCGCCCAGGTCATGGATTCCTCGAGGCTCTCGAGGAGCTGGCGGCGGTCGCCGAACTGGTCGAAGGCGCCACTCTTGATGAGGCTTTCCATGGCCTTGCGGTTGCAGACCTTGTTGCCCAGGCGGGAGCAGAAGTCCGCGAGGCTCTTGAAGGCCCCGGCGCGTTCGCGTTCTTCGAGGATCTTCAGGACGGCGCCCTCGCCGAGGCCCTTGATGGCGTACAGGCCGAAGAGGATGTCCTGCCCGACGACCGCGAAGTCCGGGGCGGACTTGTTGATGTCGGGGGGGAGGACGTGGACGTCCATCTTGCGGGCGTCGCTGACGTACTCGGCGACCTTGTCGCTGTCCTTGCGTTCGACGGTCAGCAGGGCGGCCATGAACTGCACGGGGTAGTTCGCCTTGAGCCACGCGGTCTGGTACGTGATGACGCCGTACGCGGCACTGTGGCTCTTGTTGAAGCCATAGTTCGCGAACGCGTCCAGCAGGTCGAACAGTTTGTTCCCCTCGTCCTTCGGGACGCCGTTGCCGCCTGCGCCCTCGACGAAGATCTGCCGCTGGCGTTTCATCTCCTCGGCGTCCTTCTTACCCATCGCGCGGCGCAGCAGGTCGGCGCCGCCTAAGGAGAATCCGGCGACCTCGGAGGCGATCTGCATGATCTGCTCCTGGTACACGGGAATGCCGTACGTTTCGGCGAGGATCTTCTGGAGGTACTGGGCGCTGTTCGGGAAGCCGTCGCGGACGTAGTCCACCTGTTCGAGGCCGTGGTGGCGGCGGACGTAGGTGGGGATGTTCTCCATCGGGCCGGGGCGGTACAGCGCCGACAGGGCGATGATGTCCGCGAGGCGGCGCGGTTTGAGGCGGCGGGAGGCGTCGGCGATCCCGGCCCCTTCGAGCTGGAAGACGCCCTTGGTGTCGCCGCGGCTGAGGAGTTCGTAGGTGCGGGCGTCGTCGAAGGGAATGTCGTCGAAGGTGCCGTAGCGGGCCTCGAAGTCGGTGCCGGATTCCTTGAGGATGCGTTTGGCTTCGTCCAGGAAGGACAGGGTGCGCAGGCCTAGGAAGTCCATTTTGATCAGGCCGATGTCCTCGACGGCTTTCATGTCGTACTGGCAGACCATGCCCGCGCCTGAGGTGTCGCGCATGACGGGCACGAGGTCGGTCAGTTGCGTCTTGCCGATGACGACCCCGGCGGCGTGGACGCTGGCGTGGCGGGTCAGTCCTTCGAGTTTCTGCGCGAACTCGTACGCTTCTTTCAGCTGGGCGTCCTCGTTCAGCATCTGCTGGATGTCCGGCACGGCCTCGCGCGCCTGCTCGAGGCTGTAGCTCTTGCCGAACTTGATCGGGATGAGCTTGCTGACCTTGTCGACCTTGGCGTACTCCAGGCCCATGACGCGCGCCACGTCCTTCAGGCACGCCTTGGACGCCATGGTTCCGAAGGTGGCGATCTGCGCGACCTTGTCCTCGCCGTACTTGTCCTGCACGTACTGGATGACTTCGGTGCGCCGGGCGTCGTTGAAGTCGATGTCGAAGTCCGGCATGGAGATGCGGTCGGGGTTCAGGAAGCGTTCGAACAGCAGCTCGAATTCCAGCGGGTCGAGGTTCGTGATGCGCATCGCGTACGCCACGAGCGACCCTGCGCCCGAGCCACGCCCCGGCCCGACGCTGATGTCCTGATCCTTGGCCCAGTTGATGTAGTCCGCGACGATCAGGAAGTAGTCGGGGAAGCCCATGTTGTTGATGACGCTCAGTTCGTACTCGGCGCGGCGCAGGATCACCAGCGCGTGCCGGTGGTGGGCGCGGGTGGTCTCCTCGCCGTGCTCGTCGGCGTCCAGGGCGATGCTGGTGTCGCTGGCCTTCTGCGCGGCGCGGCGGCAGTCCTCGTGCGCGTAGGCGGGCAGCGGTCCGGAGTCCACCTCGGCCTCCATGAGTTCCAGCGAGGGGTACTTGGTGTACTTCTCCCCGGCGGCCTTGCCGCGCGCCTCCCACTCGCTGCCCGCGAAGGCCAGCAGGGTGTACAGCGTCTCCAGGTCGCAGCTCTGCGGGTCGCAACCGCCCGCGCGGTCCAGCACCTTCTGCGCGTCGGCGCCCAGCGCGGTCAGGGTGCGGGTCGCGTAGTCGCGCAGCAGCCCTTCCGTGGCGTGCGCCGGGTAGCGTTTCACGGTCCCGCGGTACGTCTGCACGCGCAGTTCCTCGGGCATGGTGCGGCCCTCGGGGATGGGCAGGGCGGGCATCTGGTACACGCGTTTCTTCCCGACCGGTAGGTCCACGTTGCACATCTCGGCGATCAGGGCGGTGTTGTCGAAGGGTTCCTCGCCCCATTCGCTGACCGGCAGGGACGCCTGCATCTCCTCGAGATTCTTCACGTAGAACTCGTCGCAGGGGAACTTGAAGCGGTTCTCGTCCGCCAGGGTCGCCTTCGTCTGGATGGCCAGCAGCGTCTCGTGCGCGGTGGCGTCGCTCTTCTTGACGTAGTGCCCGTCGTTCGTGGCGACCATCCCGATCCCGAGTTCCTGCGCCCAGGCCCGCAGGATGGGGTTGTTGCGCTTCTGCTCGCTCAGACCGTGGTCCTGGATCTCGATGAAGTAGTTCTCGCCGAACAGCTCGCGGTACCACAGCAGGCGCTTCTTGGCGTCGTCCTCGCGGCCCTGCAGGAGGAGTTGCTGCACCTCGCTGCCCAGGCACCCGCTGAACGCAACCACGCCCTTGTGGTGCTCGCGCAGCAGTTCGTGATCGATGCGCGGCTTGTAGTAGTAGCCTTCCGTGTACCCGCGTGAACTCAGGCGGCAGAGGTTCTGGTACCCCTCGAAGTCACGGGCGAGCAGCGTCAGGTGGAAGATGCCCTTCTCGCCGTCCTGCGCGCGCGTCCGGTCGCGGCGGGTGCCCTCGCCCGGCACGACGTACGCCTCGTACCCGATGATCGGCTTGACGCCCATCCCGGTCGCGTAGTTGTAGAAGTGCACCGCGCCGTGCATGTTCCCGTGGTCCGTCATGGCCAGCGCCGGGGTCTGCCCCTCCGGCGTGACCTCCTTGGCCCACTTGAGCAGGTCCTTGAGTTTCGCCGCGCCGTCCAGCAGCGAGTACTGCGTGTGCTGGTGCAGATGCGCGAACTTCTTGGGGGTGCAGCAGGAGCCGTCCGGAACGTGAATGTGAGGCTTCGCGGAATCGGCAGGGGCGGTCATCCGATCAGGATAGAGCCCGCCCGGTCACGGCGCTGTGACACCGGGACTTGACGCGCCGGGCGTCACGATCAGCACCGAATGGAACGCCTGACCCCGCAGCCAGGAGGCCAGATCGGGGGCCGGGGCCGCGCCTGATTCCGGGGCCGGGTCGCGCCGGGACACGGCGGTCACGGTGAACGGGTGGGTGTCGTCCTCGGTGATGCGGCGCAGCGGCACGGTCCACTGCCCGCCCGTCACGCCGCCCGCCTGCCGGAAGGGCAGGTTCAGCGCGGGGGCCTCTACCGGCTGCCCGGCGTCCGTGAAGGTCAGCCTCTCGCCTTGCACCCACGCCCGCACCGTGTCCGCGAAGGACCGCCCCTGCGGGAAGTCCTGCCACGCCACCAGACACAGCGAGTCCGGCTGCACGCGGCCCGCCGGGAAGTCCCGGCAGCTCACCCGCGTGAAACCCAGTCTGGCAGCAGAGGTCCACTGACTGTTCGTGGTGTAGCGCGCCACCTGCGCCCCGAGATCCCGCGAGCCCCACGCGAACATACCCCCGACCAGTGCCACTGGCACGGCGTACAGCAGCGCGGCCCGCCACAGCGGCAGGGGCGGCAGCGCGGGCAGCGTCCGCAGTTCCGGGTGCCGCCAGAGTTGCAGGGGCGCGGCGGCCTTCCCCAGGGTGCCGAAGGCCCCCCAGTAGGCGTGCGCGTACGCGCCGAAGGACAGCGCCTGCACCAGGAACCACCAGGGGAACAGCGCCACGACCCGGTCCGCCAGCCGCGACAGCGGACTGCTGACCACCAGCACGGCCAAGCCGGTCAGCATCCCCAGCAGGAACACCCCCTGAAGAAGCAGCGTCAGCCGCAGCGGGCCGGGGCGCGGACGGAACTGCGGGCCGTCCTCACGGGCCGGGGTCAAGGCGCGCTCAGTCATCGGCGCGCTCCAGCGTGGCCTGCGCCAGGGGCAGTGCCGAGTCGGGCAGGGACGCGGCGCGACCCACGATCACCGGCCCGTCGTACCGCAGCGTGAACGGCACCTGCCGCAGCCCGGCCCGCAGCGTGACCCGCGCCTCCCCCATCACGCGGTCCCCCTGGCGGGTCAGGGGCAGAGCGCCGCCCGCGATCCGGCCCCCGGCATCCGTGACCGCCGACTGCAGGAGTTCAGCCAGCAGGGGGCCGTCCACGTTCGCCTGCACTCGCGTGCACGACCGGGCAGCACCGGACGCGCAGGAGGTGGCCCGCAGTTCGACCTCTCGGGCGCTCTGCACAAACGCGTTCAGGCTCAGAGCGTCGCCGCGCTGCGCTTGAACACGGTCGATGAGCAGCGCGCCGCCCAGCAGCAGCGCCAGGGTGGGCAGCAGGTAGAAGGGCAGCGAGGCCCGCCAGTCCCGGACCGGCCGTTCCCCCCGCACGGGCCACAGGGTGTGCAGCAGCGTCCCGAGGGCCGCGCCCAGGATCAGCGCCGCGCCGATCAGGCCGGGCCAGGGGAAGTCCGCTGCGGGGCGCTGCACGTCGCGGAGCAGCCCGGGCAGTTGCAGGGCACCGGCGGCGCCCATCAGGGCCGCACTGATCAGCATCTGCCGTCGGGGGTTCATGTCCTGGCAGCGTAGCGGCCTGGGCGCCCGGGCGTGCGCTCAGGTGCGTGGCCGTTCAACGTGGGGGGACGTAAGAACCCTGCAAGGGCGGGCGGGGCACCCTGTACTCATGAGACCGGGCCGGCTGGAGTTGCGGGTGGCGTACGTGCTGTTCGCCCTGCTCATCCTGGAGTCGTTTCTGGTGGCGCTGCTGGTGCCGCGCCCGCAGGCGTTCGTGGTGATCCTGCCGGTCCTGGCGACGCTGGGCGTGGCGGCGTGGCTGGCGCCGCGGCTGGTGCGGCTGCTGCGCGGGCACCGCGAGCTGAAGGAGGCCTACGCGCAGGAACTGCACTTCGCGCGGCAGGTCATGGAGTCCGTCGAGCACGGCCTGACCGTGACGGACGAGGACGGGCGGTTCGTGTTCGTGAACCGGGCGTACGCGGGGATGCTGGGGCTGACGCCCGAGGGGGTGGTGGGGCGCACCCCCTTCGAGTTCACGGCGCCCGAGGATCACGGGGCGCTGCGGGACGCACGCGCGCAGCGCTCGGCGGGAACCTCGAGCACGTACCGCACGCGGCTGCGCCGTCCGGACGGGTCGCTGCTGGAGGTCGTGATCACGGGCTCGCCCCGCTGGCATGCGGGGCGGATCGTGGGGAACGTGGCGGCGGTGGTGCCGCTGCGCGAGGCGGACCGGGAGGCGTGACGCCCGGGAGCGGTCAGTACAGCTTGTCGAGCACGTCGTCTTTCATGACGAAGGCGTTGTCGCGGGTGGGGAACTCGCGGGCGCGGACGTCGGCGGCGTACGCGGCGATGGCCTCGCGCGCGGCGCGGCCGAGTTCGGCGTAGCGCCGCGCGATCTTCTTCTCCTCACCCTCGTAGATGCCCAGGAGGTCGTGCGTGACGAGCACCTGTCCGTCGCAGTTCACGCCTGCCCCGATCCCGATGGTGGGGACGGTCAGGCGTTCGCTGATGAGTTTCGCCAGCCGCGCGGGGATGGCTTCCAGCACCACGCTGAACGCCCCGGCACTCTCCAGCGCGAGCGCGCCGTCCAGGGTGGCGCGGGCGCCCGCGTCGTCCTTGCCCTGCACGCGCAGGCCGCCCTGGGCGGTCGCGGTCTGCGGCATCAGGCCCACGTGGCCCATGACGGGAATGCCGTTGCGGGTCAGGGTCTGCACGACCTGCAGGATCTCGGGACTGGAGCCTTCCATCTTGATGGCGTCCGCGCCGGTCTCCTGGATGACGCGCACGGCGTTGCGCATGGCGTCCTGCACGCCGGTATGGTACGTGCCGAAGGGCAGGTCCACGACCATGAACGTGTCGGGCGCGCCGCGGCGCACGGCGCGGGCGTGGTGGATCATGTCGCCCAGCGTGACCGGCGCGGTGCTGTCGTAGCCCAGCACGACGTTCCCCAGGCTGTCGCCGACCAGGATCAGGTCCACGCCGGCGGCCTGCGCGTGCTTCCCGCCGGGGTAGTCGTACGCGGTCACCATGACCAGCGGCTGCGCGGAGTGCTGCAACTCCGGAATGCTGCGTTTCATGCCCGGAGCGTAGCAGGGCCCGGGCGGCGGGGACGGTGACCGGCGCGGGGAACAGGCCGGGTCAAGCGGTCCGCGTCCCCCCTCAGTCCTCGATGTCCGCGAGGTTCATGGCGCGCAGTTCGGGGGCCAGCGCGGCGGTGGCGGCCACGACGATCAGCGTGACGATGCCGCCCAGCCAGACGCTGCGGGCGGTGCCGAGCAGGCGGGCGGCGACGCCGCTCTCGAAGGCGCCGAGTTCGTTGCTGGCGCCGATGAACATGCCGCTGACGGCGTTCACGCGGCCGCGCATGTGGTCGGGGGTGTTCAGTTGCAGGGTGGCGCTGCGGATGACCATGCTGATCCCGTCGAACACCCCGGCGGCGACCAGGGCCGCGACGCTCAGGGCGAGGTTGTGGGACAGGCCGAAGACGATCATGCTGACGCCGAAGCCCGCCACGGCCAGCAGCAGCGTGCGGCCCGCGCCCTGCCCGGGGGGGCGGCGGGTGGCGAGCAGCATGACAGCCAGTGCGCCGACGCTGGGCGCCGCGACGAGCAGGCCCAGCCCGGTGGGGCCGACCCGCAGAATGTCGCTGGCGAACACGGGCAGCAGCGCGATGGCCCCGCCGAACAGCACGCTGAACAGGTCCAGGGCCATGCTGCCGACCAGCACCTGCCGCTGCAGGACGAACGCGAGCCCCACCTTGATGCTCTGGCCCAGCGGTTCGCCGGGCGTGAAGGCGGGGCGGCCCTTGCTCTTCACGTACAGGACGCAGCCCAGCGAGATCAGGAACAGCGCGAAGGACACGGCGTACGCTCCCTGCGGGCCGCGCCAGGCGTACAGCGCGCCGCCCAGCGCGGGGCCGATGATTCCGGCGGCCTGCCACGCGCTGGAGCGCCAGGCGCTGGCCCGCAGCAGCAGTTCGCGCGGCACGACCTGCGCCTGGAAGGCCGGGAGGGCCGGGTCGGAGAAGCCCCGCGCGATCCCCAGCGCGAAGATCAGCGCCAGCAGCGGCCAGATGCCCCCGGCCTGGGCGTGCGGGGCGTACAGCGCGAACAGGGCCGCGCACAGCACCTCCACACTGATGGTCAGGAGCAGGATGCGGCGGCGGTCGGTCCGGTCGGCCACGACGCCGCCCAGCAGCGCCAGGCTCAGGGCGGGAATGGCCTCCACGAGCCCCAGCAGGCCCAGCGTGAGGGGGTCTTTCGTGAGCTGGTACATCTGGTACGCGACGGTCAGGGCGACGGCGCGCGAGGCGAGGGTGCTGGTGACGGCCGCGACAAGCATGGCGCGGAATTCCGGGTAGGCCAGCACGTCCCGCCCGGCTGGGGGGGTAGGGTCAGGCGAGGTGGGGACGGTCACCGCGTGAGTGTAGGCGCCGCCCCGCACCACCGGCGCGGCGCGGGTCACACAGGACGGCGCACACTGCCCCGGGTCAGTGCCTGCCGCGTCAGCTCTTGATGACCTCGCCGTAGCTGTGCAGCACGAGGTAGATGATCCAGCCGGTCACGGCGACGTACAGCCACACCGGCACCGTCCAGCGGACCCAGGCGCGGTGCTTGTTGAAGTAGCCGCGCGCGGCGGGCAGGTCGATATTGTCCAGGGTGCGGGCGGCCTTCAGTCCCTTGTAGGCGTTCCACAGGGCGCCCAGCGCCAGCGGGAGGTTCGCGGCGGCCAGGATGATGTGGCTGATCAGCAGCACGAAGTACGCCACTCTCCACTCCTCGGGCCCGGCGTATTTCTTCTCGTAGCCCAGGCCCAGCCGGGTGAGGTACAGCACGAGGAAGATGGTGGCCAGGGTGCTGGCGACGATCATGGCGCGCATGTGGGCTTCACGCAGGCCACGTTTGATGAGGTACACGCCCACGATGAGGGCCAGGCCGCTCAGGACGATCGTGATGACCGCCCACTGGTTGATGGTTTCCGCCATAGTCCCGCCCAGTGTACGGGGGGCGGCGCAGGTCAGGTGTCCGCGCCCGGTGGGGGAAGCGCAGAGAGCCGGGGGACAATCTTCTGCGGGGGGGGCCGGGTAGAATGCCGGGCGAGAGACCCCCGCCCTGGCCGCCTGTGGCCGGGCCTGGGCGGCGAGGATGGTGACGATGAGTGGAACGCTGACAGTTCCGCGCGCCCGCGCGGGCGCGTGGCTCCCCCGGCTGGCCTGGGCGGCGCTGATCTATAACGTACTGGTGATCCTGTGGGGCGCGGTGGTGCGCATCACGGGCGCCGGGGCGGGGTGCGGGGATCACTGGCCGCTGTGTAACGGCGTGGTGGTGCCGCAGAGCCCCACGCTGCATACCGTGATCGAGTTCAGCCACCGCCTGACCAGTGGCGCCAGTGGCCTGCTGGCCATCGCCCTGGTGGCGCTGGCGTTCCGCGTAACGGGCAGAGGCCACCCGGCGCGGCTGGGGGCCGTGCTGTCCTTCGCGCTGATCCTGCTGGAGGGTCTGGTGGGGGGGGTGCAGGTGCTGCTGGGCCTCACGGCGGACAGCACCGACCCGGCGCGTGGGTTCGTGCAGGGCGTGCATCTGGCGAACACGTTCCTGCTGCTGGCGACGCTGCTGCTCACGGCGCTGTGGGCCAGTGGCGCGCCGGGCCTGCGCCTGCGCCGTCAGGGGCTGGTGGGCGGCTGGAGTTACGTGGGTTTGGGACTGATGCTCGTGCTGGGCATGGCGGGCGCGGTGACGGCGCTGGGGGACCTGCTGTTCCTCCCGGCGGACGGCAGCACGCCGGTCGAAACGGTGAAGCGCGACTTCGCGGTGACGGCCTCGGTCATCGAGAACCTGCGGGTGGTGCACCCAATGCTGGCAGTGCTGACGAGTGCGTTCTTGGTGTGGCTGGGCGTGTTCCTGCGCCGCGAGCGTCCCGGGGCCGAGGTGCGGCGCTGGAGTGGCGTGCTGTGGGGCGTGCTGGCCGCGCAGATGGTCGCGGGCTTCGCGAACGTGGCGCTCAAGGCGCCGGGCTGGATGCAGCTCGTGCACCTGCTGCTGGCGCTGGGGCTGTGGCTGGCGCTGGTCATGCTGGTGTACCGGGCCCTGACGGGACTGTCGGTCCAGGGTGGGCGCGCTAGGGTGGAGGGGAACGTATGACGACTTCCGAGCCCATCCCCGCCGAGACCGCGCCCGCCCGGGCGACGTGGCGGGACTACCTGTCGCTGACCAAACCGAAGGTCATCAGCCTGCTGCTCTGGACGACCGTCACGGCGATGTTCATGGCCGAGCGGGGCGTGCCGGACCTGTGGCTGCTGGTCGTCGTGAGTCTCGCGGGGTACATGTCCGCGGGGTCGGCGGGCGTGTTCAACATGATCATCGACCGGGATATCGACCTGAAGATGGCGCGCACCGCCCAGCGGCCCACCACGAGCGGCCTGATCAGCACGCGGGACGCCGCCGCGTTCGGCGCGGCGCTGCAGATCCTGTCGTTCGTGATGCTGTGGGTCTGGGGGACGCCGCTGGCCGCCTGGATGAGCCTCGCGGGCTTCCTGACGTACGTGGTGGTGTACACGCAGCTCCTCAAGCGCAACACCTGGCACAACATCGTGCTGGGGGGCGCCGCCGGCTGCTTCCCGCCGCTGGTGGGCTGGGCGGCCGTGACGGGCGACCTGAACCTGTTCGCGTGGTTCCTGTTCGCGATCATCTTCTTCTGGACGCCTGTGCATTTCTGGGCGCTGGCGCTGATGATCAAGGAGGAGTACCGCGAGGTCGGGATTCCCATGCTGCCCGTCGTGCACGGTGACAAGCTGACAGTCGCGCAGATCGGCCTGTACGCGATCTACACAGTGGTGCTGTCGGTCATGCCGGTCTTCTTCCGCGAGGTCGGGGCGATCTACTTCGTGGCGGCGGCCGGGCTGGGCGGGTGGCTGCTGGTGCTGTCCTGGCGTTTGTACCGGCACGTGATGGCCGGGAAGGCCGTGGAGCGCAAGGTGGCGGTGCCGCTGTACCTGTACTCGATGCTGTATCTGGCGCTGCTGTTCGTGGCGGCGGCGGCCGACCGGATAATCTTCGCCGCGCTCGGCTGAGCGTTTCTGCTCCGCGCGGCCCCTGGACACCAGCTGCCCGGGGGCCGCGCGCTGTGATTCCCACCTCCCGGGAACCCGGATGGCGCATGATGAACAGGAACTGGAGGAAGGTCAGGACACTTGCCCGAGACTCATCTGGTCTCATGGGGGGTATGCCTGACCGGTCGGTAGAATGTGGGCGGTATGCTTGAACGCTGACCGCGAGTGGCGGCCCAGCGTCATGCGCACCCCCGCGTGACGCTTTAGACTGCAAGCAGAGGAAAGGAGTGACGTTGAATACCACCACACACCGCCACAGCGGCACACGGAGGCGAGTCCGGCAGGCCCTGCCCATCGCGGCGATCCTGGGCGCGACTCTACTGACCGGCTGCCAGCAGGTGAACCAGTCCCTGACCATCGGGGACATGGCATCCGCTTACAACCGGGAGATCTTCTGGATGAGCATCTGGGCGATTGCTCTGTCCATCATCATCTTCATCGGCGTGTCGTACGCGCTGTTCTACACGGTGCAGAAGTTCCGTGAAGACAAGCACGACGCCCCGCCCGCCCAGTTCCACGGGAACAACAAGCTCGAGACCATCTTGGTGGCCGTGCCTGTGGTGATCGTGATCCTGCTGAGCGTCCTGACCGTCAAGAGCATGGCGGTGCTGAACCCCACGCCCAACCAGGCGACCAAGGTGGACGTGCTGGCCCGGCAGTTCTGGTGGAACTTCTCGTACCCCGAGGTCACCAGTGACGCGGGCGGCGTGGTCACCAACGGCAACGAGATGATCATGCCGACCAAGGAAGCCGTGGCCCTGACGGTCACGAGTGGCGACGTCATTCACGGGTTCTGGGCACCGAACATCGGCGGTCAGCGCGCCGCAATGCCCAGCGTCAAGAAGACCTGGCAGGTCGACAACGACCGCGCCGGCGTGTACCAGGGCAACTGCTCGCAGCTGTGCGGGGCCAGCCACGCCAACATGCGCTACAAGGTCGTCGCGCTGGATCAGGAGCGGTACAACACCACCCTGGCCGCCATGAAGGCCTACCGCGCCCCCGAACCCGCCCCCGGCAGCGCCGAGGCGCGCGGCTTCGCGCTGTTCATGCAGGGCAAGGCCAGCACCGGCGCCGTGGCCTGCGCCAGCTGCCACCGCGTGCAGGGCACCCCCGCCGCCGGCGTCGCCGGCCCGGACCTGAGCTTCTTCGGCACGCGCCGCACGCTGGGCGCCGGCATGTGGGAAGCCATGACCGACGCGCAGTGGACCGACGCGAAGGCCGCCGAGGAACTGCACGCCTGGCTCAAGCACAGCCCCGTGGTCAAACCCGGCAGCCTGATGCCCCGCTACGACGGCGGCGAGTACATGGTGCAGGGCAAGAAGGTCAAGGGCGGCACCCTGACCGACACCGAAATCGATGATATTGCCGCCTACCTGCGCAGCCTCAAGCTGCCGGAAGAAGCGGACTACTGGAAGGGCACGCCCGTGCACGGCGCACCCGACGGAGGCACCCAGTGACCGTTCAGCATGCCCCCGTTCAGGAGTCCGGGGCCCGCCCGGGCCTCTGGGCCGTCCTGAAGGACTACATGATGACGACCGATCACAAGAAGATCGGGACGCTCTACATCTCGACCAGCATCCTGGGCTTCGCCATCGCGGGGATCCTCGCGGTGCTGATCCGCCTGCAGCTGGCCATACCGGACAACACCTTCCTGGTGGGCAACACCTACAACCAGGTGCTGACCATGCACGCCGCGCTGATGATCTTCTTCTTCCTGATCCCGATCGGCCTGTTCGGCTTCGGGAACTGGTTCCTGCCGCTGCAGCTGGGCGTGCGGGACGTGGCGCTGCCACGCATCAACACCTTCGCGGTGTGGCTGTTCATCTTCAGCCTGATCCTGGTCGTGCTGGGCCTCGCCAACGGCGGCGCGCCCGGCGTCGGCTGGACCTTCTACTACCCCCTGAGCGTTGACGCCAACCAGACCGGCGTGGCCGTGCTGATGGTCGCCCTGACCCTGAACGGCATCGCGTCCCTGCTGGGCAGCGCGAACTTCGCCGCCACGGTCGTGAACATGCGCGCCCCGGGCATGAGCCTGTGGCAGATGCCGGTGTTCGCCTGGAGCATCTTCGCGACCTCCATGCTGCAGCTGGTGTCCCTGGGCGGCCTGACCGCCGCCGCGCTCGTCACGTACCTGGAACTGAAGCTGGGCATCAGCATGTTCAACCCCGGCATCGGCGGCGTGCCCGTCATGTTCCAGCAGTTCTTCTGGTTCTACTCGCACCCGGCGGTGTACGTGATGCTGCTGCCCTACCTGGGCATCGGCGCCGAGATCGCCAGCACCATGGCCCGCAAGCCGCTGTTCGGCTACCGCGTGATGATCTACTCGATCCTGGGGATCGTGCTGGTCAGCCTGCTGGTGTGGGTCCACCACATGTTCGCCGTGGGCCTGCCCGAGGCGTGGCAGATCGCGTTCATGATCGCCACCCTGATCGTGGCCGTGCCGACCGGCGTGAAGATCTTCAACCTGATCGGCACGCTGTGGGGCGGGCGGATCATCATGAAGTCCCCCACCTACTGGCTGGTGGGCTTCATCTTCAACTTCCTGATCGGCGGGATCACCGGCGTGTCTCTGGGCCTGATTCCCTTCGACTACCAGGTCACGATGTCGTACTACGTGGTGGCGCACTTCCACAACGTGATGATGTTCGGCACCGCGTTCCTCGCCATGGGCGGCCTGTACTACTGGTGGCCCAAGATGACCGGCCGCTTCCTGAACGAGAAGCTGGGCCTGGCGCACTTCTGGCTGTTCATGATCGGCTCGTGGATGACCTTCCTGCCCCAGTACATCCTGGGTCTGCTGGGCATGCCGAGGCGCTACTACACCTACCCCGCTGGGAACTTCGCCTGGACGGAACTGAACTTCATCTCCACGCTGGGCGCCCTGACCCTGCTGGCCGGCGGCATCGTGTGGGTGTGGAACATGCTCCAGAGCTTCCGTCAGCCCGCCACGGCCTCCCCCAACCCCTGGGGCGGCTTCACGCTGGAATGGACGGCGGATAGCCCCCCCAAGCCCTACAACTTCGCGCACGATTTCCCCACCACCTTCCCCACCGAGCGTCCCCTGTACGACTGGGAGCAGAGCGGTGAGACCCTCACGCCCGTGGACCCCAAGAGCATCCACCTGCCGCAGGACAGCATCTGGCCGTTCATGACCGCCGTGGGCCTGCTACTGATGGGTTACGGCCTGAGCTTCGGCTGGTTCACGAACTACCACCCGGCCACCGGCCTGCAGCCCTTCGCAGACGCGAGCTTCGCGTTCAAGCTGGCCACGGTCGTGCTGTACCTCAGCTTCCCGGTGTTCCTGTACAGCCTGTTCAAGTGGGCGGGCACCCGCGAGTACGCCGTGCCGGTCGCGCACCATCACCTGACCAAGTACGACAACGGCTTCATGGGCATGGCCTGGTTCATCATCAGCGAAGTCGGCCTGTTCGGCGTGCTGATCGCCGGGTACGTGTACCTGCGCGTGTCGGGCTTCGCCGAGCCGCCCGCGCTGCGCCCGAACATCTGGCTGGCCGCGCTGAACACCCTGATCCTGGTCAGCTCCTCGTTCGTGATTCACCGCGCCGAGCAGGACAACCACCACGGCAAGCTCACCCGCTTCCGTCTGGGCCTGTTCGTCACGCTGCTGCTGGGCGCGCTGTTCATGCTGTTCCAGGTGTACGAGTTCAGCCTGTTCGGTGTGGAAAGCGACTGGAAGCAGAACCTGTGGCAGGCGTGCTTCTTCACCATTGTGGGCCTGCACGGTCTGCACATCCTGATCGGCGGCACCGGCGTCGCCCTGCCCTACTACCAGTCCATGACCGGCAAGATGGACAAGTACAACCACGGCTCCATCACCCCCGCCAGCCTGTACTGGCACCTGGTGGACGTGGTGTGGCTGCTGATCGTCGCGATCTTCTACGCCTGGTAACACCCGGCACAAGACAGAGGGGGGCGCCTGAGAGGGCGTCCCTTTCGCGTTGTCCGGGGCGGCGAGGCCGCGGGGGACACGTCACCCGGGCCCTCTCCCCTACCCTGCGGGCATGACGGGTGTCTCGAAATGGGTGACGGCGGCGCTGCTGGTGGTCGCGGCGGTGCTGGGTGGACTGCTGGTGATGCGGCGGGCCGCGCCGGGCGTGACGGCCGGTGAGGCGCTGGATCAGCCCAAGGCCCTGAGCGCGCTGGCTCTGGTGGATGACCGGGGGCGGGCGACGACGCTGGCGGCCTCGGACGGGCGGGTGCGGCTGGTGTTCTACGGGTTCGTGCGCTGCCCGGACGTGTGCCCGGCGACGCTGGCGAGCCTGAAGAACACGTACGCGGCGCTGAGCCCCGAGCAGCGGTCGCGGGTGCAGGTGCAGTTCATCACAGTGGACCCCGGGCACGACACGCCCGGCGTGATGCGCGAGTACTTGAACCGCTTCGATCCGGCGTTCACCGGCCTAACCGGGAAGCCGGGGACGATCGACGCAGCGGCGCGGGAGATGTTCGTGGCGAACGTGGCCCCGATGCCCGCAGAGGACCACAGCGCGCATATGGACATGGAGCAGGGGAAGACGTCCAGTGGCGCGGCGAATGCCGCCCAGGTGGGTGCGGCGGCGTCGGTGGCGGCGCGCATTCACGGGGATCAGGTGAGTGTCGTGGACGGTCAGGGCCGTTTCGTGCGGGTGTACGGGAACCTGGACGTGGTGGGCGGCGACCTGGAGCGGGATCTGCCGGGTCTAATCCGCCAGTACGCGGGGAGCTGAGGTTGAAACCGCCCCGGCGTATTCCGTTGACAGCGAACTTGCGCTAGACTCTCTGTTATGACTGAACCGCTCGACGCGGCCCTGCGGCCCAAGACCCTGACGGACTACGTCGGGCAGGCGCGCCTGAAGGAGAAACTCGGCGTGTACCTCCAGGCCGCGCGCGGCCGCAAGGAAGCGCTCGACCATACCCTGCTGTTCGGCCCGCCCGGCCTGGGCAAGACCACCCTGGCGCACATCATCGCGCACGAACTGGGCGTGAACATCCGCGTGACCTCCGGCCCGGCCATCGAGAAACCCGGCGATCTGGCCGCGATCCTCACGAACAGCCTCGAGGAAGGCGACGTGCTGTTCATCGACGAGATCCACCGCCTGGGCCGCGTCGCGGAGGAACACCTGTACCCCGCCATGGAGGACTTCAAGCTGGACATCGTGCTGGGGCAGGGCCCGGCGGCGCGGACCATCGAGCTGCCGCTGCCGCGCTTCACGCTGGTCGGCGCGACCACCCGCCCGGGCCTGATCACGGCACCCATGCGCAGCCGCTTCGGGATCATCGAGCACCTCGAGTACTACACGCCCGACGAGATCGGCGTGAACCTCCTGCGTGACGCGCGCCTGCTGGGCTTCGGGCTGGACGAGGAGGCGGCCGTCGAGATCGGCGCCCGGGCGCGCGGCACCATGCGCATCGCCAAGCGACTGCTGCGCCGCGTGCGCGACTACGCCGACGTGGCGGGCGAGACGACCATCGGCCTGCCGCGCGCGCAGGACGCGCTGGACAAGCTGGGCCTGGACAGCGCGGGCCTGGACGACCGCGACAAGAAGTACCTGGAGACCCTGATCCACCGCTTCGCGGGCGGCCCGGTCGGCGTGGACACGCTGGCCACCGCGATCAGCGAGGACAGCCTGACCCTGGAAGACGTGTACGAGCCGTACCTGATCCAGCTGGGCTTCATCAAGCGCACGCCCCGGGGCCGCGTGGCCACCGCGCACGCCTACGACCACCTGGGCCTGCCGGTCAGCGGCGACCACGACCTCGGGTTCTACGCGAACTGACCCGCGCCGGGGCCTTCACCTGCGCTTCAGGTCCGGTCACGCTGTCCTCAAGCTCCCATCAGACGCGCCCCATAGTCTGATGGGATGCTGGACGTGTTCTGGGGTCTGGGAGGCATGGCCGTACTGATCGGCCTGGGCCTCCTCTTGAGTGTGAACCGCCGCGCCGTGAACTGGCGCACCGTGGGGCTGGCGCTGCTGCTGCAGATCGCCTTCGGATTGATCGTGCTGCGCTGGCCGCTGGGTCGCCGGGCGCTGGACGCCGTGTCGGGTGCCGTGCAGGGCGTCGTGAGCAACGCGCAGCAGGGCATCAATTTCGTGTTCGGGAACCTGACGAACGGGCAGCTGGAGGGCGCGGGGTTCATCTTCGCGTTCGGTGTGCTGCCCATCATCGTGTTCTTCAGCGCGCTGATCGCCGTGCTGTACCACCTGGGCGTCATGCAGGCGGTCGTGCGCTTCCTGGGCGGCGGCCTGAGCCGCCTGCTGCAGACCAGCCGCGGGGAGAGCCTGTCGGCCACCGCGAACATCTTCGTGGGGCAGACCGAGGCGCCGCTCGTCGTGCGGCCCTTCATCGACCGCATGACCCGCTCGGAACTGTTCGCGGTGATGGTCGGCGGGCTGGCCAGCGTGGCGGGCAGCGTGCTCGTGGGGTACTCGCTGCTGGGCGTGCGGCTGGACTACCTGATCGCCGCGTCGTTCATGGCCGCGCCCGCCGGGCTGCTCATGGCGAAACTGATCTTCCCGGAGACCGAACCCACCCAGGACTACAAAGGCGACATTCCCGAGGACCCGGAGGGCCGCCCCGTGAACGTGATCGACGCGGCGGCGCGCGGCGCGAGCAGCGGCCTGGGCCTCGCGCTGAACGTCGGGGCGATGCTGATCGCCTTCATCGGCCTGATCGCGCTGCTCAACGCCATCATCGGGCAGCTGGGCGGGCTGGCGGGCCTGCCGGACCTGAGCATCCAGCTGCTGCTGGGCTACCTGTTCGCGCCGCTGGCGTTCCTGATCGGTGTGCCGTGGGAGGCCGCCACGACCGCCGGGAGTTTCATCGGGCAGAAGCTCGTCACGAACGAGTTCGTGGCCTTCGTGGAATTCGCCCAGACCCTCAAGGCGGGCAGCGTGACGCCCAAGGTGGAGGCCATCGTGACCTTCGCGCTGTGCGGCTTCGCGAACCTGTCGAGCCTCGCGATCCTGCTGGGCGGCCTGGGCAGCCTCGCCCCCAGCCGCCGCGCCGACATCGCCCAGCTGGGCCTGCGCGCCGTGGCCGCCGGGACGCTCGCGAACCTGCTGAGCGGCACCCTGGCCGGGATGCTCCTCGCCTGAACCCGCCCCCCCATCCGTTTGCGGGTGGGGGTCTCACGCGGCGCCCGGTAGCGCTGCCTCTACACTTGAGGCATGAGTGAGTTGCAGGTGCAGGTGTTCGGCACGCGCAAGAGCAAGGAAACCCGCGCCGCCGAGCGCTTCTTCAAGGAACGTAAGATCAAGATCCATTTCGTGGACCTGAAGGAGCGGCCCATCGCCAAGGGGGAGCTCAGCCGCTTCGTGCAGAAGTTCGGCCTGAACGCCCTGCTGGACCTGGAGGGCAAGGCGTACGAGCGCAGCAACCTCGCGTACCTGCGCACCACCGAGGACGGCGTGATCGCGAAGATCATCGACGATCCGGAACTGCTGCGGCTGCCGCTGGTGCGCGCCGGGAAGCACCTGACGGTCGGTGAGGACCCCGACGGCTGGAAGGCGCTGGTCGCGGGGAGCTGACCGGGGCGCCCTAACGCCCCCCGCTGACGTCCAGGGTGGTGCCGGTCACGTACGCCGCCTGCGGCGACAGCAGCCAGAGGATGGCTCGGGCGTGCCGCCGCGGCCCAGGGGGACGCTGCCCGCGAGGCGCGCCACGCGCTGCGGTTCGCCGCCCAGCGCGTGGATGTCGGTCTCGATCAGGTCGGGTCGGACGCCGCACACGCGGACGCCCTCGGCGGCGACCTCGCGGGCCAGGCCGACGGTCAGGGTATCCACGGCACCCTTCGAGGCGGCGTAATCGACGTACTCACCGCCCGAGCCGAGCACGGCCGCGCGGGAGGAGACGTTCACGATCACGCCGCCCGGCCCGCCATGCCGGGTGGAGAGCCGCCGGACAGCGGCGCCCGCGCAGAGGAACGCGCCGATCACATTGGTAGTGAGCACCCGCTGGAGGCGGGCGGCGTCGAGTTCGTCCACGCGCGCCTGCCGTTCCAGCGTCCCGGCGTTGTTCACTAGGGCGTGCAGACCGCCCAGTCCGGTCTGTACGGTGTCGAAGAGGCGTTCCACGTCGTCGGTGTCCCCGACGTCGGCCTGCACGGCCAGCGCGCGGCCTCCGGCGGCCTCGATCTCCCGGACGATTCCGGCAGCGGCGGCGGCGTCCTGGCGGTACCCCAGCCCGACCGCGTACCCGGCCTGCGCGGCGAGGCGGGCGGTGGCCGCGCCGATGCCCCGGCTGCCACCCGTGATGAGGACGGTGGTCATGGGCGCGCCAGGCCGTACATGAGCAGCAGCACACCCGCGCCCAGCTCCCGCGTGGCGAGCAGGGTCAGGGGGAGGTGCTCCAGGGTGTCGAAGAGGCGTTTCCCGCGCCCCAGCACGAGCGGGAAGACCATCAGGCGCAGTTCGTCCACCAGCCCACGGCGCAGCAGCGTCTGGGCGAGGTTGCCGCTGCCGTACACGAGCAGCGGGCCGCCCGGCTGCGCCTTGAGCGTCTGCACGTCCGCCGGCACGTCCGGTCCCAGCGCGGTGGCGTTCCACCCGAGCGGGCCGGGACGGGAGGTCGCCACGTACTTCGGCAGGGCGTTCATGCGCTCCGCGAACGCACCGGTCGCGGTCGGCCAGTACGCGGCGAAGCCCTCGTAGGTGGTGCGGCCCAGCAGCAGCGCCCCACTGGCGAACAGTTCGTCGCGTTTGAACGGCCCGTCGTCCGGGTCGTACGGCGCGCGCCACGGCGAGTGTTCCTCGTACACGCCGTCCAGGGACACGAATTCGGTGACGATCAGTGGGCGCACGCGTGACCTCCTCATACGGACTCCGATTGAATGGGCTGCAAAGCCCGTTCAATCCGAGCGAAGCGAGTGGGAGAAAAACGGGTTTCGGACGTGGAGCCGGCAATCCGGTGAAGTTCCGGATTGTTGGCGGAACAAACGGAATCCGTATCAGGCGGGTTCGATGCGGATGCGGGTGTTGTGGAAGGTGCTGCCGCCCCCCAGGTCGGTGAGGGTCTGCGCGGTGAGCTCGTTGATGCTGCGCCCGTCCGGCGCGCTGAGGCCCCACCACGTACCCTCCAGGATGGCCACGCCGGGCTGCGCGGCGTCCGTGACCTTCACGCGGCGCTGCACGCTGCCGATCTCGCTGGTCAGCGTGGCGAGCGCCCCGTCGGTCACGCCGGACGCCTGCGCGTCACCTGGGTGCAGCAGCAGGTGCGGCTCGCCCCCCTCGGCGCGGTTGAGGTTCGCCAGATTCCCGTAGGTACTGTTCAGGAAGTGATGCGCGGGCGGCGTGAGCAGCCGCACCGGGTACTCGGCGTTCAGGCCCGCCAGGGGCTCACGGTGCGCGGGCGCGGGGCTGAGCTGCACCTTCCCGCTGGGCGTCTCCGCGCCGTGCGCGTACGGCAGGAACCCCTCGGGGAGGTTCAGGCGGACACTGCCCTCGGCCTTCAATCTCTCGGGGGTGATGCCCGCCACGAGGGGGTGGTCACTGGTCAGCAGCTCCTCCAGCAGCTCGTCCACCGTCCAGTACACGCCCGGCTCGGTGACGCCCAGGCGGCGCGCGAGTTCTTGGAACACCCAGGAGTTCGGCCGCGCCTCGCCAGGGGCGTCCAGCGTGGCGGGGTTGTAGCCCAGCCAGTGGTGGCCGTAGCTGGTGTACACGTCGGCGTGCTCGGCGAAGGTGGTGGCGGGCAGCACGTAGTCGGCCAGTCGCGCGGTGTCGGTCATGGCCTGTTCCAGCACGACGACCAGCAGGTCATCGCGTTGCAGGCCCGCGCGGACCCGCCCGGCGTCCGGGGCGACGACCGCCGGGTTGCAGTTGTAGATGAACGTGGCCCCGAAGCCCCGTTCCGGGCGCAGGGCGGCGGCGTACTCGTTCATGTTCACGCGCGCCGCGTCCGGGCGGATCAGGTGCGCGGCCCCCAGCCGGGCGCGGTTCAACCGGAACGCGCCGCTGGTGCTCAGGGTGCAGCCTCCACCCCGATGTCTCCAGTCGCCGGTCAACGCAGGAATCAGCGTCACGGCACGGAGGTTCGTGCCGCCGTGCTCGTGGCGGGTCATGCCGTACCCCACCCGGAAGTACGTGGGGCGCGTCGTGCCGACCGCGCGGGCGAACGCGCGGATCACGTCCGCGTCCAGCCCGGTCACCTGCGCGGTGCGCTCGGGGGTCCACTCGCGGGCCGCCTCGCGCAGTTCCTCCACGCCGGTGGTCGCCTCGGCGATGTACGCCTCGTCCGTCCAGCCGTGCGCGAACAGCTCATACATCACGCCCAGCGCCAGCGCGGCGTCCGTGCCGGGAATGATCTTCAGGTGCTCGTCCGCGAAGGCCGCCGTGCGGTTGCGGTACGGATCCACGCACACGATCCGCGCCCCGGCCTTGCGGGCCGCCGTCAGGTGCGGCGTCAGGTGACTGTTCGTACTCAGGGAATTGATGCCCCACAGCACGATCAGCCGCGCGTGCGCCACGTCCGCCGGGTCCACCCCGAAGCGCGTGCCGTAGCCCAGGCTCCAGGCCTCGGTGCCCGCCGTGGCGCAGATCGTCTCGTCCAGTTCCGGGGCGCCCAGCGCGCGGAACAGCGCGTGCACGTGCGTGCCCTCCATCAGGCCCATCGTGCCCGCGTAGTTGTACCGCAGGATGCTGCCCGGCCCGCGCGTGTCCAGCAGCGTGCGCAGGCGCGCGGCAATGTCGTCCAGCGCCTCGTCCCAGGTCACGCGCGCCCAGACCGGCTCGGCCTCGGTCTTGGCGTTCACGCGTTTCAGCGGGTACAGCGGCCGGTCCGGGTGATTCGCGCGGGCCGGGTAATGCACCGTCTTGGCGCACGCGAACCCCCGCGTGACCGGGTGCGCGGCGTCCCCCGTCACCTTCAGCATCCGCTCCGGCCCGCCCGGCGCGTCGCGGCCCACCGTCACCTTCAGGCGGCAGGCGTCCGGGCAGTCCAGCGGGCAGGTGAGCAGCACATCACGCGAAAGGGAGTCGGGCGCGGTCATACCGCGAGGATACCCGCCCCGCTGGCCTACCGGGAGGGCCGGTTCAGGCGGACGGAGGCGGTGAGGTGGCGATCACGGGAACGCCCGCCACTCCCCTTCCGAGATGACTTCAGTCACGCCGTCCACAATCCGCAGGGCGCTCTGGTCGTCCAGGGCGTAGGCGGGCCCGCCGATCTGCGCGGCCCACGCCTCGGCGTTCGCCATGCGGTTGTGGGGAAAGTCGGGGTAGTTCAGGTGCGGGAAGATCGAGACGTCCACGAGGCCCAGCCCGCGGTCGTCGCCGTCCGCCCCAATCCACGAGACGAACGGCGAACCGATGCGGGGTGTCAGGGTCATGCTGCCAGCACTCACCCCCACCCAGACGGTGTCGGTCAGGTCGGGGAGCAGGTCGGCCAGTCCGGTCTGCCGCAGCCAGTGGGTCAGGAAGGCCGCGTCGCCGCCGTCCACGAGGAGCACGTCGGCGGAGCGCACCCACGCCTCCCAGCGGTCGCGGGGCCGGTGCGGCAGGGCCAGGAGTTCCAGCAGGCCCACGCTGGCCCAGCCCAGGTCCACCATCGGGGCGGGGCTGCGTCCGGCCACGAAGTTCCACGCGCTGCCGGGCGTGCACCAGGGGTGGCCGTGCTGCGCGGTGGGAATGCACAGCGCATGGCACTCGGCGGTGGGTCTGCCCAGCATCTCCTCAAGCGCGGCGTGGATGCTGGCGTTCGTGACCCCACCGGACGTGAGCAGGTACTTCATGGGGCCTCCTGGGTGAGGGCGGACGTGTTCCACACGGTCAGAACGTTCCCGGACCCGGGGAAGGTCTCCGAGCGGATCAGGCGGAACTGCACCGGGGGGCGGCCCGTGAACAGCGGCGTGCCGCCGGGCCCGGCCAGCAGCGGGAAGGTGGTCAGGTGCAGTTCGTCCACCAGTCCGCGGGCCAGCAGGTCATTCCACAACAGGCGGCTCAGGAGGATCAGCAGCGGTCCGCCCGGCTGGCCCTTCAGGGTGCGGACGGTGTCGGGCGCGTCGGCCACGCGGACGGCGCGGGCGTTCGGGAAGGAGGTCAGGTCGTCGGGGGTCAGGTGGTCGGACACGATGACCACCTCGATCTGCGCGATGCGGCGCGCGAAGGCCCGGCGGACGTCGGTCGCGCCCGGGTCGGTCAGGACGCCCTGCCAGTACCGCAGGTTGTTCCGCGCGGACTCGTGCCCGGCCAGCAGCAGCGTGCCCGCGCGCTCCAGCAGCGACAGCGTGTAGTGATCGAACCCGTCGTCGGCGTGGTAGTCGGGGTGCTGGTACGTAAACAGCGGCGCGAGGGTCCGGCCAGCGTCCTCGTAGCAGCCGTCCAGCGTGACGAAATTACAGACGATCAGGGGACGCATGTGGGGGGGCACCTCCGACATTCAGGGGCGGGCGGTGATCTGCTGGACACTCCAGCCGTTGCCGTCGGGGTCCTGGAAGGACAGGAAGCCCACGAAGTTCAGGTCGTCGTCGGGCGTGGCGGGGCGGGGGGTGGGGCCACCGCGCACCTGAATGTCGGAAACGGGCACGCCGCGCGCGAGCAGTTCGGCGTGCGCGGCGCGCAGGTCATTCACGACGAGCTGCAGGCCCCGGAGGGTGCCGGGCGGCATGGGCCGCAGCGCGGAGCCGATCACGACGCTGCACCCGGAGCCGCGCGGCGTGAACTGGATGAGGCGCTGGCCGCCGCGCACGGTGTCGTGGTCGACGTGAAAGCCCAGCCCGTCGGCATAGAAGGCGCGGGCGCGGTCGAGGTCCGTGACGGGCACCACGATGACTTCCAGGGTCCAGTTCATGCCGGGAGGTTGACCTGCCAGGACACGCCGTGCGGATCGTTCAGCCACGCGAAGCGGAGGCTGAAGCCGTAGTCGTCCGGGGGCATCAGGTACTCGCCACCTGCCCCGAGGGTGTCGCACACCCGGTCGAATTCCTCGCGGGTGTCGCAATCGAGGAACAGCGACGTGGACGGCGTGAACGTGAACGCGTGCGGAACGGGCGAGTCGGTCACGCGCACGCGCTGCCCGCTCAGGTCCAGTTCGGCCAGCTGCACGCGCCCGTCCGGGGTGTCCTGGCGGTGCAGGAGGCGCACGCCGGGCAGGGTCAGGTACAGCGCCAGGGCGGGCGCGGCCTGACCCTGGAACATCAGGAAGGGCGTGACAGCCCGCATCAGCCGGGCTGGGGGATGACGTTCATCATCCAGTGGTGCCCGTAACGGTCGGTGAGCTGCCCGAACATCCCTTCCCAGAACGAGGGGCTCAGGGGGTGGGTGACGGTGCCGCCCTGGGCCAGGGCGTCGAAGACCTGCCGGGCGTGTTCGAGGTCGTCGCTCTGGAGGGCCAGGGTGACGCTGTGGGTGCGGCCCACGTCCTCGGTCATGTCCGAGGCGTTCAGGATCAGGGGGCCGCTGGTGAGGCTGCCGTGCAGGATGTGTTCCTGCATGTGCGCGGGGATCTGCGCGGCGACCGGGGAGTCCGCGACGGTCATGAGGTCCAGGGTGCCGCCCAGGCACGACTGGTAGAACTCCAGGGCCTCGCGGGCCTGACCGTTGAAGCCGAGGTAGGGGTGCAGGGTGAGCATGGGGGACCTCCAGGGGTCAGGTGTGCGTGAGGCTGGCCAGGACGGCCTGAATGCGGCGGGTGCGGGTCGCGTCTGCCCTGGCCGTCTCGACCTGCCGGGCGTGTTCCCGCTGGCGGCTGGGGCTGAGTCGGCTGAAGGCGTCCCGGGCACCGGGCTGCGCGTCGAGGGCGGCGTGCAGGTCGGTGGGGAGGGTCACCTCGCGCGGGGCGGCGTCGGGCGTCAGGGTGACGGTCACGGTGTCCCCGGCATTCAGACCGGCAGCGGCGCGGTGTTCGGCACTGACGGGCAGCAGGGTCTGCCCCCCCATGACGCCCAGGGTGGAGCGGTAGCTGTACGTGCCGTTCAGGGTGACGTGGACGGGCGGGCGGCGGCCCGAGTTCAGTTCCGAGATGACGTGCTCGGGGACGCTCAGGCCGGTGGCGGTCTTGCCGTGCAGGGTCAGGGTGGCGGTGAACGTGGGCATGAGCGCTCCTGGGGGGGGGTGCGGGGACAGGGCAGTGGGGGGCCCACCTGCGAACTGCAGCAGGTATGGCGGACGTCCGGAACGCCACCATTCTGCCAACGAATAACTATGACCGATTTAGCCTACGGCAGAATACATTGGAATGCAAGTCGCTATTTCACCGCAGTCAGGCCGGGAGTCGCACAACGCGCTTCCCCGTCTCCAGCCACAGCATTCAGAGGCCCCGAGGCTGACCCTCAAGACCTCTGCCCTCGGGGGCGGGATGTGACACTCGCCCCGCCACGCCCCCGATATCCGCGGTAACCGCTGCTGGACGCTCTACTTCAGGATGCCGCGGTCCACGAAGGCCGCCTTCACCGCAGCGGCCGCCTGGGCACCGTACATCGCCTGCGCGGTGTCCACGGTGTGCTGCGCGGCCGCCGCGAAGGTGGTGTCGGGCGCGAACCGGAACTGCGCGTTGATGATGATCCGGTCGGCCTTGCGGACGTCCTTCAGCCCCTGGCGGATGTCCCACAGCGCGCGGGACCAGATCTCCCCGTCGGCATGCACCTCGCCGCGCACATCCTGGGGGTACTTCTTGTCCGTGTCAGTGCGGCGGATGCAATGCGGCGCGCTGGTGTACGAGGTGCTGTCCCAGTCCATCAGGCACGGCAGGGGCGTCCTGACCGGCGCTCCGTTGGCCCGGGCCACCGACTCGGCCACCGTCAGGGCAAGGTAATCCCCGAACGCCTCGCCGATGCTCCCGGCTTCCAGGCTGGTTCCGAAGCCCGGCACCTGCGCGTTGTGCACCGCGTGCCCGTACTCGTGCACGATGACCTCGCCGTCTTCGGCGTCGTCCACACCTCCCTTGCCCAGGCGGATGATGTCCGGCTGGTCGTTCTGGTACGAGTTGTCGATCCCGTACTGGCTGACCTTCAGCGCCTGCTGCCGCCTGTTCACGGGCCGCAGGTCACTGCCGAAGCCCAGCGACTGGATGTACTTCTGCGCCTCGGTCACCCAGAAGTACGCCATGACCTGCTCGAAGCCGTCCTGGTCACGGGTGAAGTTGAACGGTCCGCTGCCGTACACGGGCGTGCCGGTCTCCGTGACGACCTTCGCGTAGTCGCCGCTCAGGTACCCGCTGCCGTCCAGGTTCGTCAGGGTGACGGAGTAGTACGCGCTGGCGGGCACGGCGGCGGCGCTGTCCTTCCCGTCCGTCAAGGACTGGTCGCCGGTCGTCTGCACAGGGTTCGGCACGAAGGCGCGCGCCGCGACCGAGGTCAGGCCGGTGGCCGGTTTGCCCGCGCCGCCCTGCGCGCTCAGCGTGCTGCCGGCCGGGGTCTGCCCGCACGCGGCAAGCAGCGAAAGACCGAGGAGTCCCGTCAGGGCCGACCGAGGGTTGAATTTCATGGTGCGGGCAGTCTACCCCACCCGCCGGGGGGGAACGGACGCCGCCCGCCCTCACCCCCGGACGGGTGGGCAGAATGAAGGGTTACCGACTCCACCCCCGGCAACCCACTGTGCTCTTTCCCTGCGGAGCAGCTCTGCGAGTCGCAGCCGCCCGGGTTGAACAGTGTTGGCGCACCGTTCAACCGGAGCCCGTGTCAGTCCCAGACGGGCCGGGCGCTCTCCGGGCTGGCGATGCGGGCGGCCTCGCCCACGTCCAGCGCCGCGATGCGGTCCAGATCCTCGGCGGTCAGCTGGAGGTCCTGCGCCCGCAGGTTCCCGGCGAGGTTCCCGCGTTTCGTGGAGCTGGGAATCACGCTGAAGCCCTGCGCCAGCGCCCACGCGAGCGCCACCTGCGCGGGGTTCGCGCCGTGCGACGCGGCAATGTCGCGCAGCACCGGGTCGTCCATGACCTTCCCGACCGCCAGCGTCATGTACGACGTGAGGTGCAGGCCCTCTGAACGGGCGAATTCCACCAGTTTTCGGTTCTGAAGGTACGGATGGATCTCCACCTGATTCGTCGCCAGCGGCACGCCACCCAGGATCTCCCGGGCCCGGCGCAGCCCCGCGATGTTGAAGTTCGACACGCCGATCTCGCGGGTCAGGCCCTGCTCGCGCGCCTCGGCCAGCGCCGCGAGGTACTCCTCGGGGCGCACCTCACCGTTCGGGACCGGCCAGTGGATCAGGGTCAGGTCCACCTGCTCCACGCGCAGCTTCTCCAGGCTGACGCGCAGGCTGTCCAGCAGCGCGTCCCGGCGGTAGTTGGCGGGCTTGATCTTCGTGGTGAGGTACACGTCCGCGCGCGGCACGCCACTCGCGGCGAGCACCTCGCCGATCTCGCCCTCGTTGTCGTAGCCCTGCGCCGTGTCGATGGCGCGGTAGCCCAGCTCCAGCGCGTCCGCGACCACGCGGCGCACCACGTCATCCTTCAGGCGGAACGTTCCCAGTCCGAACTTCGGTACGGTCATGGCCGCACTCTGCCACGCCCGCCCGCCGGAATGACTTCAGCGGATCTTCAGGGACAGCAGGGCGCCGGCGGCCAATCCCCCCAGCCACCCACTGCCCAGCAGCGCCGCGCCCGCCGCGCACAGCACCGCCAGCCAGCGCAGCGTCCAGCGGGCCGAGAACGGCCCGGCCTCCAGCACCTGACCCGCCGCGTTCACCGTGAGTTCCAGCATGTGTGTCATGCCTCCGTCTACGCGCCGCGCGGCGCAGAGGTTGCCGCGCGTCACGGCGCGGGCCTGTCCGGGCGGGATAGACTGCCCCTTATGATCGGAAAGACTTACAAGACGATGCTCGGGGACCGTGAGCTGAGCATCGAGACGGGCAAGCTCGCCAAGCTGGTGAGCGGCTCCGTGACCCTGCGCTACGGCGACACGGTCGTGCTGGTGACCGCGCAGGCCCGTGAAGAGAAGAGCACCCTGGACTTCCTGCCGCTGACGGTGGAGTTCGAGGAGCGTCACTACGCCGTCGGGAAGATTCCCGGCAGCTTCCACCGCCGCGAGGGCCGCCCCGGCGAGAAGGCGATCCTGTCGGCGCGCATCACGGACCGCCAGATCCGCCCGCTGTTCCCCAAGGGTTACCGCCACGAGACGCAGGTGATCATCACGGTCCTCAGCGCCGACCAGCAGAACCTGCCGGACGTGCTGGGCCCCATCGGCGCGTCGGCCGCGCTGAGCATCAGCGACATCCCCTGGAACGGGCCGACCGCGTGCGTGCGCGTGGGCCAGATCGACGGGCAGTTCGTGCTGAACCCCACCGCCGACCAACTCGAGCGCAGCCGCATGGACCTCGTCGTGGCGGGCACCCGCGACGCCGTGATGATGGTCGAGGCCGGCGCGCAGAACGTCGCCGAGGAAGACCTGGTGGCCGCGATCGAGTTCGCGCACGCCGGGATGCAGGGCGTCCTGACGCTGATCGAGCAGATGCGCGCCGAGCTGGGCCAGGAGAAGTTCAACTTCCTGGCCGACGGCGACCTCAGCACGGACCTCGTGCCGGAACTGGCCGAGGCGGCGCGCGCCGCGGGCCTGCGCGACGCGCTGCTGACCGCGAAGAAGAAGGACCGCTCGGCGGCCATCAAGGCGCTGCGTGACCGCCTGATCCAGGCGCGCATCCCCGACGGTGAGGTTGAGGGCGCCGAGGAGCGCCTCGCGGCCCTCAAGAGCGCGTTCGGGAAGGTGGAGAAGCAGGAACTGCGCCGCCTGATCCTGGAAGACGACCTGCGCGCCGACGGCCGCAACAGCCGCACCGTGCGGCCCATCTGGATCGAGACGCGGGCGCTGCCCCGCGCGCACGGCAGCGCGATCTTCACGCGCGGCGAGACGCAGGTGCTCGGCGTGGCGACCCTGGGCACCGAACGCGACGAGATCCTCGTGGACGACCTGACCACCGAGACCGGCGACAAGTTCCTGCTGCACTACAACTTCCCCCCGTACAGCACGGGTGAGGTCAAGCGCATGGGCGGCCAGTCCCGCCGCGAGATCGGGCACGGCAACCTCGCCAAGCGCGCCATCCGCGCCGTGCTGCCTACCTTCGAGGAGTTCCCGTACGTCATCCGCCTCGTGGGCGAGGTGCTGGAATCCAACGGGTCCTCCTCCATGGCGACCGTCTGCTCGGGCACGCTGGCCCTCATGGACGCGGGCGTGCCCATCAAGGCCCCCGTGGCGGGCGTCGCGATGGGTCTGGTCATGGAAGGCGACAAGTACCGCGTCCTGACCGACATCCTGGGTCTGGAAGACGCGCTGGGCGACATGGACTTCAAGGTGTGCGGCACCGCCGACGGCATCACCGCCCTGCAGATGGACATCAAGGTGGGCGGCATCACCCCGCAGGTCATGCGTGAAGCCCTGGCGCAGGCCCGTGAGGGTCGCCTGCACATCCTCGGCAAGATGGCCGAGGTGCTCGCCGCGCCCCGCGCCGAACTGAGCCCCACCGCGCCCCGCATCGTGAGCATCAAGATCAACCCCGAACTGATCGGCAAGGTCATCGGGCCCGGCGGCAAGCAGATCCGCGAACTCGAAGCCATGGGTGCCCAGGTCACCGTGGAAGAGGACGGCACCATCCGCATCTTCAGCGCGGACGGCGCCGCCGCCGAGGCCGTCAAGGCCCGCATTGAGGGCATCACCCGCGAGGCGAAGGTCGGCGAGGAATTCGACGGTACCGTCGTCAAGACCGCCCCCTTCGGCGCGTTCGTCAACCTCTTCCCAGGCCAGGACGGCATGCTCCACATCAGCCAGATGAGCGAGGAACGCATCAACGCCGTCGAGGACGTCCTGAACGTCGGCGACAAGCTGCGCGTGAAAATCGCCAACATCGACGACCGCGGCAAGATCGACCTGATCCGCCCCGAACTCGAAGGCAAGATCGCCCCCCGCGAACCCCGCCCCGCCCGCAGCGGCGATCGCGGAGACCGGGGCGGCCGCCCACCCCGCCGCGACTGAGGGTGATGGTCGCAGGTTGAACGTTGACAGTTGAAGGAGGGGCGTGCGATTGATCCGCACGCCCCCCTCCTTTTGCCCTTCCTACAACCCACAGCCCACCCCCCACACCCCTCTCCTACCGGTTCAGCAGTCGGTACAGCCCGAAGGCGGTGCCGATCAGTCCGGCGAGCAGGGCGGGCAGCAGGGTCGCCAGGGGCGCGTCCAGCAGCAGCAGGGCGCCCAGCAGCGCGAAGGTCAGCAGTTCGCCCGCGATGCCGGGGATGGACACGCGCGGCAGGTCGCGGGTCAGGAGCGTCACGCTGCCGAGCGCCAGGGCGGCGGCCAGCAGGGACATCAGCCAGAACAGGGCCGTCATGCGCGCAGTCTAGAGTGCGGCGGCGGCCCTGTTCCTGCCCGGGGTCAGTTCAGCGGGGGAATCTCGCCTGCGGGGTCGGTGGTGTCCTGCCCGTCCGGGGTGGTCGGGTCGGCGGGGGTCTCGCCCTGATCGCCGGGGTTCTGATCCGGGATGACGGTGGGGTCGGGTTCGACCGGCAGCGGTTCGGGCGGGTTCTGCACCGGCACCTCCGGGGCGGGGTCCGGCGTGACCGGTTCGGGGGTGGGGGTGGGGTCCGGCTGCACCTGCGGTTCGGGTGGCGTGGCGGGAATGGCGTCCACCGGGGTGGGCTCGGGGGTCGCCTCGGGGGTGGGTTCGGGGGCCGCGACCTCCTCGGTGGGGACGGGCGCGGGGTCCGGGTCGGGCGCCGGGCTGGCCTGCGCGGGCGGGGCGGGCTGGCGGCGGCGGCCGAAGAAGCCGCTGGTGCTGCCGCTGCCGTCACGGGCGACGGGTTCGTTGTCGGCGTCCTCGGTGCGGAAGGCCATGTTCACGTTCCGCACGACGCGGTACGTGACGCCGTCCGGCTCCCGGAAGGCGGCCTCGGGCTGCCCGGCCAGCGCGCCCGCCACCGCCTGCTGCCAGATGGGCGTGGGAATCTCGCCGCTGTACGCCCAGCCGGGCAGCGCCCCGCCCTCCTGCTTCCCGACCCAGACGGCCCCGGCGACGGTGGGGGTGACACCCGCGAACCAGAGGTCCTTGATGTCGTTGGTGGTGCCGGTCTTCCCGCCGACGGGCCAGCCGGGAATCAGGGCGCGGGTGGCGAGGCCCCCCTGGGACGCCGTCAGGTCGTTGACGACGCCGCGCAGCATGTCCAGGCCCAGCCAGGCGGCGCGGGCGTCCCACACGCGCTTCGGGGTGGGGGCGGCGCGGGAGTAGATGACCTTACCGCGCGCGTCCTCGACCTTGCGGACCAGGGTGGGCGCGTAGTACAGGCCGCCGTTGGCGAAGGTGGCGTACGCGGACGCCATCTGCAGCGGGCTGGCTTCCAGCGTGCCGATGGTCAGGGACAGCCCGGCGTTCGCGGGGGGCGTGAGGCCCAGGTCGCGCAGTTTCGCCTCGAAGGTCGGGATGCCGAGTTCCTGCCCGATCCGTACGGTGGGGAGGTTCAGGCTGTGGTCCAGCGAGTAGCGCAGGGTGACGTACCGACCGGTCCAGCGGCGGTTGTAGTTCATGGGCTGGTAGTCGCCCTGGATGGGCGCGTCGAGGACCGTGTCGCTCTGCTTCCAGCCCTTCTCGAGCGCCAGGGCGTACAGCAAAGGCTTGACGCTGCTGCCCACCTGACGCCGGGCCTGCGTGGCGTTGTTCCAGTCGCTGGGCCGCGCGTCCGTGAGTTTCTGCCCGACCAGGGCCAACACCTCGCCGCTGTCCGGCCGGACCAGCGCCGCGCCCAGGGTGGCGCCGTCGGGCAGGCGGGCACCCCGGCTGGCCTGCTCGGCAGCCGCCTGCGCCTGAGCACTCATGCCGGTGTAGATCTTCCCGCCGCCGTACAGCGCCTTGCGGCCGATCAGGGGCAGCAGTTCCTTTTCCACCGCCTGCAGGTAGTAGAAGTTCGGGTAGCGCTGCGCGCCCTCGGTCCGCTGGAGGTTCTCACCCAGGCGGTCCGGGCGTTCCAGGTTCGCGCTGCGCAGCGTGCCGTCCGCGTTCCAGCCGATGCGCCACCCGGCGGGGTAGATGGGGGTCTTCCAGGCGGCGTCCGCCTCGGCCTGCGTGACCTGCCCGTCCTCGACCATGCGGGCCAGCAGGCTCTTCATCAGGGGCCGGTACGACCCGAATTCCTTGTAGCGGCGGTTCGGGGCGGGGATGATCGTGGCGAGGTACACGCTCTCGGCGAGGTTCAGTTCCGCCGCGTCCTTCCCGAAGTAAGCGTGCGCCGCGCCGCCCGCCCCGATGATGTCGCGGTTGCCGCCGTCGCCCCAGTAGATGACGTTCAGGTACGCGTTCAGGATCTGCTTCTTGTCGAAGTTGCGTTCCAGCTGATAGGCCAGCACCGCCTCCTTGAACTTGCGTTCCGCGGTGCGCGCGCCCTGCAGGTCGGCCAGCAGGGTGTTCTTCACGACCTGCTGCGTGATGGAGCTGCCGCCCTCCAGGTCGTTTTTCAGCAGGCCCTTCAGGAGGCCGCGCCCGATGCCGATCACGTCCACGCCGCCGTGCTGGTAGAAGCGGCGGTCCTCGCTGGTCACGACCGCCTTCTGCAGCCAGGGGCTGATCTGCCCGGCCTTGAGCAGGTCGCGGTTCACGCTGCCGCCGCTGCTGAGGCTGGGTGTCAGGGTGCCGACGAGCGTGCCGGCGCGGTCGTACACGCGGGTCTGCCCGCTGAATTCCAGGACGTCCAGGTCGGACACGCTGGGCAGGTTGCGGCCCCACGCGACCCACAGGCCGCCCACGCCAGCCGCTCCGGCGAGCAGCGCGCCGCCCAGGATGTTCAAGGCTCTCATCGGGGCCACTCTAGCGGGTGAAGCTGAACGGAAGCTGCGGCCACGGAGGCGGTGAGGGGGGCGGCGGGGGCCGTCATGACCAGCAGTCTGCCACGCGCGGGCCGCTACGCCGTCCACAGAAAGCATGAGCGTCCCTTGTGGCTTGCGGGCCCCCGGGGCGGGGGGTGCGGGGAGGCAGGGAACACTTGCCCCGCCCCGCAGCGCGTACCATGACCCGTTAGCGCGCCATGACCCAGACTGCCCCCACCTCTGCCACCGACCCCCGCCTCTTCCAGACGATCGTGAAGGGGGTGGGACAGGCGATCGGCGACTACCGCATGATCGAGGACGGCGACCGCGTGATGGTCTGCCTGTCCGGCGGGAAGGACAGTTACACCCTGCTGGACGTCCTGCTGAACCTGCAGAAGAAGGCGCCCATCGACTTCGAGATCGTCGCCGTGAACCTCGACCAGGGCCAGCCGGGCTTCCCGAAGGACGTCCTGCCCCGCTACCTGACGCAGCTGGGCGTGCGTTTCGACATCCTGACCGAGGACACGTACAGCGTCGTCAAGGAGAAGACGCCGGAAGGCAAGACCACCTGCGCGCTGTGCAGCCGCCTGCGCCGCGGCATCCTGTACGCCCACGCCCGCAAGATCGGCGCGACCAAGATCGCGCTGGGCCACCACCGCGACGACATCCTGGAAACGCTGTTCATGAACCTGTTCTTCGGCGCACGCCTGAAGGCCATGCCGCCCAAACTCCAGAGCGACGACGGCACGAACGTCGTCATCCGCCCCCTGGCCTACGTCGCGGAGGCCGACATCATCCGCTACGCGCAGGCCCGCGAGTTCCCGATCATTCCCTGCAACCTCTGCGGCAGCCAGGAGAACCTCCAGCGCAAGGTCGTGGGCGAGATGCTCGAAGGCTGGGAGCGGGAGCACCCGGGCCGCCTGACGAACATCGCCCGCGCCCTGACCCGCGTCACCCCCAGCCACCTGATGGACCGCACCCTGTTCGACTTCGCGTCCCTGAGCGTCACGCCCGCCGAGGGCGACCGCGGGTTCGACCCGGACGAGTACCCGCAGCGCGAATTCCTGAGCGGCGTGCAGGAACTCGACATGCTCGGCTGAGGCGGCACGCACGAGGTGGGACGGGTAGGCTGCCGGGGTGCGTCCCGACCTGCCCGCTCCGCTGCGCTTCCTGGCCTTCGATTTCGACGGCACGCTGACGGATTTCGTCGCGGCGGACGTTCATGCGCTGGACACGCTGCGGCGTGCGGCCTGCCCGGATGTGCCGCAGACGGCGTTCGAGAATCGCGCCGTGGACGAGATCATGGCCTTCCATAACCGGGTGGAGGCCGGACAGGCTGACCCGCTGCGGCAGGACGCCGAGCGGCTGGGGCGGACGCTCGCGGCGTACGGCGTGACGCTGACGGAGGAGCACCTGGGCGTGTACACGCGGGCGCTGGTGGCGGCGACGGTGCCCATGCCGGGCGCGGCGGAGCTGCTGCGTGACCTGCGGGGGGCGGGGGTGCGGCTGGCGCTGCTGTCCAACGCGTACGACGGCCCGGCGCAGCGGGCGCGGGTGCAGGCCTGCCTCCCCGACGTGTTCGAGGTGGTCGTTATCGCGGGTGAGGTGGGGGCGCTGAAACCCGATCCCCTGCCCTTCCGGGTGACGCTGAATGCCCTGGGTCTGCCGGCCGGGGCAGGCGCGTACGTGGGGGACAGTCCGGAGCATGACGTGCGTGGCGCACTCGCGGCGGGGCTGCCCGCGTGGCACGTCCACGCGCACCCGCGCGTGCGGGAGCGGGCGCTGGCGGGTGGCGCGGCGCTCAGCGTGGCGGCGCTGGCCGACCTGCCCCGGCCCTCATGACCCGTGGGGGATCAGGGCGGTGCCCACGCCCAGCGCGAGGTACACCCCGCCGGACACCTGCTGCTGCCGCCGGGCGAAGGTGCGGCTTCCCTGCCAGCGCCGCCCCAGGCTGCCGGCCAGTAGGGCGTACGCGCCGTCACTCAGGGTGGCGAGGCCCAGGAACACCAGCCCCAGCGTGAGGGTCTGCGCCCACACCGGCCCGTGACCGGGGTGCACGAACTGCGGCAGGAACGCCAGGAAGAACAGCGCCGTCTTGGGGTTCAGGGCGTTCACGACCGCGCCCTGCCGGTAGATTCGCGTCAGGGGCGGCGCGTCCGGCACGGTGACGGTCAGGGCGTCCGGGGTGGGGGCACGCAGGGTGCGGAGGCCCAGCACGATCAGGTACGCAGCCCCCGCCCATTTCAGGACGCTGAACAGCAGCGCGCTGGACAGCACGAGCGCGGAGACGCCCAGCGTGGCGGCCAGGACGTGCACCAGTCCGCCGGTCTGCACGCCCAGCGCGGAGATCAGTCCGGCGCGCCGTCCCTGGTGGAGGCTGCGCGCCACGATGTACAGCACGCTGGGGCCGGGAATGACGATCAGGGCCAGCGCCGCGACGCTGAAGGCGAGCAGGGTGGGCAGGTCAGGCATGCCCGAGCATAGCCGCGCCCAGCCAGAACAAACGCGGACCGCCCCTAACTGGGCGGTCCGCGCCGGATGGGGGTGGGTCAGGGCGTTTCGGTGTAGGCACCCAGGCGGCGGAAGCGCGCGGCCCGGTCGGTCTTCAGGGTCGCGGCGTCCTGCGCGGCGAGTTCCCGCAGGTGCCGGGTGACGGCCTCGCCCACGGCGCGGGCGGCCTCGTCGGCGTTCTGGTGCGCGCCGCCCGCAGGTTCAGGAATGACTTCCTCGACGATCCCGAGTTTCAGGAGGTCCGGGGCGGTCAGGCGCAGCGCCTCGGCGGCCAGGGGAGCCTTGCTGGCGTCCTTCCAGATGATGCTCGCGGCGCCTTCCGGGGAGATCACGGAGTACCACGCGTTCTCCTGGATCAGGACGCGGTTCCCCACGCCGATGGCGAGCGCGCCGCCCGAGCCGCCCTCGCCGATGACGACATTCACGACCGGCACGCGCAGGTTCAGCATGCGGCGGATGCTCTCGGCGATCGCCCAGCCCTGGCCGCGTTCCTCAGCTTCCAGGCCGGGGTAGGCGCCCTGGGTGTCCACGAGGGCCACGACGGGCAGCCCGAACTTGTCGGCGAGGTCCATCAGGCGCACGGCCTTGCGGTAGCCCTCGGGGTTGGCGCTGCCGAAACGGCGTTTGATCTTGCTTTTCGTGTCGCGGCCCTTCTGCTGCAGCAGCAGCATGACGGGCACGCCCTGCCAGCGGGCGGGACCGCCGATCAGGGCGGGGTCGTCGCCGTAGCGGCGGTCGCCATGCAGTTCGGTGAACTCGGTGCACAGGCGGTCCACGTAGTCCAGCGCGGTGGGGCGGCCCTGCGCGCGGGCCAGCTGCACGCGTTCCCAGCGGGTCGGGGCGGCCTTGGGCTGCGCGGCGCGCAGGCGGTCCACCTCGGCCCGCAGGGGGTTCAGGGCGGCGTCGAGGTTCTGCCCGGTCTTCTGGGCAGTCACCTCGAGGTCGCGCACGCGGGCCTCGAGTTCCTTCAGGGTGTCGATGGGGGCGGTCACGCGCTCACCTCGCGGCGGGTCAGCAGGCCCAGCAGGGACGCCAGGTACGCGCGCTGCTCGCGGCGGTCCACGACGGCGTCCACCATGCCGTGCTCCAGCAGGAACTCGGCGCGCTGAAAACCCTCGGGGAGGTTCTGGCGGATGGTCTGCTGGATCACGCGCGGGCCCGCGAAGCCGATCAGCGCACCGGGCTCGGCGACGATCACGTCCGCGATGGTCGCGAAGCTGGCGGTCACGCCGCCTGTGGTGGGGTCGGTGAGCAGGCTGACGTACGGCAGGCCTCGCTCGGTCAGGCCTTCCAGGGCGACGGTGGTCTTGGCCATCTGCATAAGGGACAGCGCACTTTCCTGCATGCGCGCCCCACCACTGGCGGTCACGATGATCAGGGGCGTGCCGTGCGCGGCGGCGTGCTCGGCGGCGCGGGCGATCTCCTCACCCACGACGCTGCCCATGCTTCCCCCGGAGAAGGCGAAGTCCATGACGGCCAGCGTGACCGGCACGTCCAGAATGGTGCCGGTCCCGGTCAGGATCGCGTCGGGGCGGCCGGTCTTCTTCTGCGCGCGGCGCAGGCGGTCGGTGTAGGCCTCGGTGTCCTGAAAGTTCAGGGCGTCGGTGGGTTGCACCCTGCCGGACAGCTGCGTGAAGCTGCCCTCGTCGAGCAGCACCTGCACGCGCTGAGCGGCGTCGAGGCGGATGTGGTGCCCGCACTTGGGGCACACGTAGGCGCCCGCTTCGAGGTCGCGGTTGTACACCCCTTCCTTGCAGGCGGGGCACTGGGTCCACAGGTCAGGCACGTCCGTGCCCGGCTGCTGCTGGGGGCGACGGCGGCGGAAAAAACGGTCAAGGGCCATGCGGTGTACTCCTCCGTGGGCATTCTAGGCGGCGCGGCCCGCTGCTTTTGCACCGGGTGCAAGGAGCGTCCAGCCGCGCCGCCCGGCACCCACACCTCAGCCCAGCTTGGTCTTCAGGTAGTCGTCCATCTGCGCGAGCTGCACGTTCAGGTCGCGTTGCAGGGCGTCCACGCGGGCGTTCAGGGCCGCGACGTCCGCGCCGCCACTGCCCTGGCCCAGCACCCGGAAGCGCTCGTCGAGGTGCGTCTGGAGCTGCGCGAAGCGGCTGCCCTCCTGCTGGTCGAGGCTGGTGCGCAGGGCCTCCATGTCTCGCAGCAGCTTGGCGCTGTCCGCCTGGGCGCGCAGCCCCGAGATGCCCGCCCAGAAGTAAAAGACCAGGGTCAGGAGGGTCGCCACGATCAGCAGGATCAGGCCCATGGGCACGCCGGTGTACGTGACGAACCCCAGGCTCAGCGTGTGGGGAAACATCAGTGCGTTGGTGTTCAGGACTGCGAACAGACCCAGCAGCACCAGCGCGACAATCAACACGACGGTTCTCATCCGCTCAGCGTAGCGGGCGCACCTGCGGGCTGCCCTTGCGGCAACGTTGACGTTCCGGGCGGCTCACACTCCGGGGGGGGCTGCTCGCGCCCCGCGCGGCGCAGGACGTATGCTGATCGCGTGTCACTTGTCGTCATGGTCACCCTCCCCCCCGAGCGGGCTCTTGACCTGGCCCGCACCCTCGTCGCCGAGCACCTGGCCGGTTGCGTGAACATCATTCCCGGCCTGCAGAGCGTGTACCGCTGGCAGGGCGAGGTCGCCGAGGATCCCGAGAGCCTGCTGCTGATCAAGACCAGCGGCGAGCAGTACCCGGATCTGGAGGCGCGCATCAAGGCCGTGCACCCCTACGAGGTGCCCGAGATCATCGCCCTGCAGTATGACCGCGCCCTGCCGGAATTCCAGGCGTGGCTGCGCGACGCCCTCACCCCACCGCAGCGCTGAACACCGCCGCCCCCTTCCACGTGGAAGGGGGCGGTTCGGGTGACGGCCTTACTGGAACTTGCTCAGGGTGACGCTGACGTCCTTGAGGGTGAAGCCCATGGTGCAGCCCGCCAGGCCGTTGTCGCTGGCGCTGATGGTGGCCGTGACGCTGACGGTGTTCTTGCCGCCCGTGGTGAGGATCGAGAAGAACTTCTTGGCGGTCTCCACGTCCGCCCCCACGTTCAGTCTGGTGTCGGAGACGCTGTACGCGGCTTTCCCGGCACTTTCGGACGTCCTGGTCAGCGTGAACTGCGCGGCCGCGTTCGCGGTGAAGCTGGCGCTGGCGGCCGCGTCACTGGCGTCCACCTTCACGTCGCGGACCGTCACGGTAAAGGTCTGCGGTTTCACGCACGCCCCTGTCACGTCGATCTGGCTGAACCCGGTCTTGAAGTCCAGGCCGCCGGGCTTGATGCCGAACGGCAGGTCCGGAATCTGAATGTCGTCGAAGGGCGCGCCGGCCGTGCTGTAGCTGACCGTGCCGCGTACCGATTCGATCATCAGGGGGGAGGAGGCGACGAGCTGCTTGCCTTCCAGTCCGGCCGGATTGCTGAGGGTCTGGGCGGGGATGGCCGCGCCCACGATCTTGCTGCAGCTGGCGAGGGACACGCTCAGGGCAACGAGGGACAGAACAGTGAACTTCTTCATGGGACTCCTTGACTCGCGTGAGGGAATGACCCAGAGTCTATAAAGGCCCGGCCCCGGCCGCTGGGGTGAAGTTCACACCACACCTTCATGGATACGGCAGTGCTGATCGCGTCAGACTTCTGACAGGGGCAACCCACCGCCAGGGCAGCAAAACACCCCGCATTTCGGTGCGGGGTGTTGCGTGGCGGGCCCTGTAGGACTTGAACCCACGACCTACGGTTTTGGAGACCGCCGCTCTACCAACTGAGCTAAGGACCCGTTCTCGCGCGCTGTCCGCGCGGGCCTGTGCAGAGTAGCACCCGTCCCGGCGTCGCGCAAGGGTGAGCTGGGGCGGACCGGCCGCCTACAGGACGCCGCCACCCAGGAACAGGCGCAGCGCGGCCAGTCCGAGGACGACGACGTTCAGGGTGGTCGCGCCCCGGTCCCTGGCCAGTACAGCGAGGATCAGGCCGAGCACGGCGGGTGGCAGCACCAGCAGCCAGTTCAGCCAGCCCAGCAGGGGCAGCAGGCCCAGCAGCAGGCCGATGGCGGCCAGGATACCCAGGAGGATGGCGGCGAGTCTCATGTTCCCAGGTACGCGGATCGGCAGGCGTGGGTTGCGGCTCCTGGCTGTCCCAGGCGCGCGGACGTGCCGCATGAGCGGGGTGTAGCGTGGCGTGGTGACTGGGCAGACAGGCAAAAAGAAGAGAAGTGCGGCGAGGCTGCCGCCGGGCGCGCGGGTGCGGGCCCCGCAGGTCCTGACGGCGCTGGAGGGCCTGTATCCGGACGCGCGGACGGAACTGGAGTTCCGCACGCCGTTCGAACTGCTCGTGGCGACGGTCCTGAGCGCGCAGGCGACGGACGTGAGCGTGAACGCCGCGACGCCCGCGCTGTTCGGCGCTTACCCGGACGCGCACGCCCTGAGTCAGGCCGAGGCCGAGGACATCGAGCCGCTGATCCGCCGGATCGGGCTGTACCGCGCCAAGGCCCGCAACCTCGCGGCGCTGGCCCGCCTGCTGGTCGAACGGCACGGGGGCGAGGTCCCGAACGATTTCGACGCGGTGGTGGCGCTGCCCGGCGCGGGCCGCAAGACCGCGAACGTGGTCCTGTCGAACGCCTTCGGGTACCCGGCGATCGCGGTGGACACGCACGTCGGGCGACTGGCGCGCCGCCTGGGCCTGAGCACCCAGTCGAACCCCGACAGGGTCGAGGCGGACCTCCAGCGCCTGTTCCCGCGGGAACGGTGGGTGTTCCTGCACCACGCGCTGATCCTGCACGGCCGCCGGGTCTGCGCGGCCCGTAAACCCGAGTGCGGCGCGTGCGTCATGGCGGCCTTCTGCCCGAAAGTGGGCGTGGCGTGACCGGCAACCTGGGGCCGCAGCGGGGGCAGACGTGGCGCTTCTCGCGGCAGGTGTGGCTGTTCCTGGCGTCGGTGTTCGCGTTCGGGCTGTCGCAGGCGTTCACGGCGCTGTTCCTGAACTTCTACCTGCGGGCGCTGGGCCTGGGCGCCGAGTGGCAGGGCGTCCTGAACGCGCTGCCCGCCATCACCCTGGCGTGCCTGAGCCTCCCGGCGGTGGCGGTCGCGCGGCGCATCAGCAACGCGCACGCGCTGAAGGTCGGCGCGGCCCTGAACCTGCTGGGCCTGGGCCTGCTGGTCCTGGCGAACGGGCCGCTGCTGGTCATCGTGGGCGCGCTCGTGCAGGGCGCGGGCGGCGCGCTGAGCATGGTCGCCGCGTCGCCGTTCATGGCGAACAACAGTGACGAACGCAGCCGTGTCACGCTGTTCAGCGTCCAGAACGCCCTGATGACCGGCGCGGGCTTCCTGGGGAACCTGCTGGGCGGGCAGATTCCCACCCTGTACGCCCAGAGCACCAGCACCGCGCCGGACGCGCTGGGGGCGCTGCGGGCCGCGCTGCTGGTCGCCGCCGGACTGCAACTGATCGGGCTGCTGCCTGTCCTGGGGTTGAAACCCACCGGCAAGACGAAACCCACCGGGCGCAGCTTCCACGTCCGGGACCGCGCCACTATGACCCGGCTGGTCCTGCCGAATATCCTCGTGGGCCTGGGGGCGGGCGCGACCATCCCGTTCCTGAACGTGTTCATCGAGGGCAAATTCAGCGTGTCCTACGCGGGCCTGGGCACCCTGTTCGCCTGGACCAGCCTGGCGACCGCCGCCACGGCCCTGCTGCAACCCCTGCTCGTGCGCCGCATGGGCCAGTTGCAGGCGGTGCTGGTCGTGCAGGCGTGCAGCCTGCCGTTCCTGGCGGTGCTGGGCTTCGCGCCGCAGCTGTGGATGGTCACGGCGGCGCTGTTCACGCGCGGCGCGCTGATGAACGCCGCCGGGCCCGTGTACAGCGCCTACGCCATGACCGCCCTGCCCGAGGAGGACCGGCCCATGTACTCCGCCGTGAACCTGATCGCGTGGGACCTGGGCTGGGCGATCAGCAGCATCCTGTCCGGTGTGGTGCGCGGCGCGCTGCCCTTCACCACCGCCTTCAACGCGCTGTTCGCGTGGACGCTGCTGATGTACGGCGCGAGCGTCCTGGCGATCTACCTGGGCCTGTACCGCCGCGCCCAGCGCACGCCCACACCCGCCCCGGTCACCCCATGAGCAGCCGCGCCGCACAGAGAAATGAATACTCAGTTGACCTCCGAACTCATGAACGGGGGTAGACTGCCAGTGATGAGCGACACCTCCCCCCTTCGCCGCCTGCACCGCGTTCAGGAACTCGACCTGAACCTCGACCGCCTGCGCGACGAGGAAGGCAACATTTCCCCTGAACTGCGTGACGCCCGCGCCGAGCAGGAACGCCTGAACAACGCCCTCGAGGACACCGAGATCACCCTGGAAGGCGTCGAGAAGAACATCCGCCGCACCGAACTCGACCTGTCCAGCATCCGCGAGCAGGTCGGCCGCGCGCGCGAGGAGCAGGAGAAGAACGCCTTCGACGCCCGCGCGCAGTCGCAGTACGGCAGCCGCATCCAGATGCTCAGCGAACGCGCCGACGAACTCGAAGAGGACCTCGCCCCGCTGCGCGAGCAGCAGCAGGCCCTGACCGCCCGCGCGGCGGACCTGCGCGGCCAGCACCGCGCCCTGCGCCCCTCCCTGGGCGCGCTGGAAGAGCAGGACGAGGCGCGCGTGCAGGACCTGCGCGACCAGGGCGAAGCGGACCGTCAGGAACGCGCGCAGCTCGCCGGGAACCTCGACGCGCGCACCATCCGCGAGTACGACATGATCCGCCGCGCCAAGAAGGGCCTGGGCGTCGTGGAGATCAAGGCCGGACGCTGCAGCGGCTGCAACGTGAACCTCCCCGTGAACGTCCAGCAGAAGGCCGCGCAGGGCAAACTGCCCCCCGTGAAGTGCCCCAGCTGCGGCCGCTTCCTGATCCGCCTCGACCTCGCATAAACCGCAAGGGAATAACCCCACCCCAGGCCAGCAAGGCGGGGTGGGGTTTCGCTTGAATGCCCGTCAGAACTCGTCGCGTTCGAACACCGTCTGGATCTGCTCGCGCGTGAGGCCCTGCCCGAGCAGGATCAGCAGCAGCAGGCGGGCCTTGTGGGCGTTCAGGAAACTGGCGGGAATCGCCCCAGCCTCGACCAGGGTGGCGCCGCCGCCCGCGTAGCCGTATACCGGCAGGACGGGCCCGGCGTGGGTGCGGGTGGCGATCACGACGGGCTTGTCGGTCCCCTGGATGAGCGGCAGGAGTTCGGCGGGGAGGTTCCCGGTGCCGAGCGCGGCGATGACCAGCCCGTCGGCGCGTGCGGCGGCCTCGGCGTAGCCCTCACCGGTCCAGCCGGCGTACGCGTAGAGGATCTCCACGCGGGCATGCAGGTGCGCGGGGTGGTACGTGGCGCGCGGTTCGGGCATGGCGAAGTAATGCAGGCGCGGCGTGTGCCCCTCACGGTCGATGCGGCCGATGGGGCCGGGGTACCCGCCGAAGGCGTCCACGGCGGTCGTGTGGATCTTCGTGACGGTCCGCGCGTCGAAGATGTCCCCGCCGATCACGACGAGCGGCCCCCGCCCGGGGCTGTGGGGGTGCAGGGCGACGTGCGCGGCGTCGAGCAGGTTGGCGGGGCCGTCCCAGCTGATCTCCTCGGCGTGGCGCATGCTGCCGGTCAGGACGACCGGGACCTTCACGTCCAGCATCAGGTGCAGCGCGAACGCAGTTTCCTCCAGGGTGTCGGTGCCGTGCGTGACGACCACGCCGTCGTGCGTGGGGGCCAGTTCCCGGATCAGGGCCGCCAGCTGCCCCATGTGCGCCGGGGTCATGTGCGGGCTGGGCAGGCTGAAGGGCTGCGCCTCCGTGACCTGCATCTGTTCCAGGCCGGGCAGGGTGGGGGGCGTCTGGGGGGTGAGGCCGCGCCCGTCGGGGCTGGGACGGCTGGCGATCGTGCCGCCCGTGTGGATCAGTGCCAGTCGGGGCGCGCGGGCGGGCGGGGTGACGTCACTGGGCATCACTGGCATGGTAGTCGGGACAGCCGGGCCTGCGCGCCCGGTGATCCAGGGTCGAGGGGACCCGGCGGGGGGGTGGCCCGCTGGGCCGGACGCCCGGCCAGGGCAATCGGCGCGGCGCCTCGACCCTCAGACTCTCGGATCCTGTCCAACGACAGCGCCCGCCAGCACCAGGGGTCTGGCGGGTCGCGGGCAGGGCGTTCAGCGGCGGCGCAGGCGCTGCCAGACGAGGGCCACGGCGAAAATCGCGGCGGTCAGGGGCAGTTCGGCCAGCAGCGCGTCCGGCAGGGCCGCGCCCGCCTGGGTGCGCTGCCACAGGCCGATGCCCATCCACAGCAGCGCGGCGGCCAGCGCGACCAGCAGCGTACGCGCCAGGGGATTCACGGTCAGCTGCGCGCGGCGTTGATCAGGGCCTGCGCGCCCCGGTCGAGCATGTCGGTGGCCAGTTCGGCGCCCAGGTCGGCGCATTCGCTGGGATCGCCCTGCGTGGTGGCGCGGATGACGTGCCCGCCGTCCAGGGCGCCCACCCAGCCTTCGAGGGTCAGCAGGCCGCCCTTGACGGTGGCGTGCGCGCCGACCGGGGCCATGCAGCCCGCACCCAGGCCCGCGAGGAATTCGCGTTCGGCGGTGATGCGGTCGTCGGTGGTGTGGTCGTGGATGGCGTACGCGACCTCGATGGTCAGGTCGTCGTCCGCGCGGGTTTCCAGGGCCAGGGCGCCCTGGCCGGGGGCGGGCAGCATGATGTCGGGTTCGACGAACTCGTCGATGCGGTGGCGCATCTCGGTACGGATCAGGCCGGCGGCGGCCAGGATGATCGCGTCGTACTCGTTCCCGGCGAGCGCGGCGAGGCGCGTGTCAATGTTGCCGCGCAGGTCGATGACCTGCAGGTCCGGGCGGTAGGCGCGCAGGAACGCCTTGCGCCGCACGCTGCTCGTGCCCACGCGGGCGCCCTGCGGCAGGTCCGCGAGGCGTTTCATGCCTTCCTTGCCGATCAGCACGTCGCGCGCGTCCACGCGGCGGGGAATGGAGCTGACCTCCAGGCCCTCGGGCTGCTCGGTGGGCAGGTCCTTGAGGGAGTGCACCGCGATGTCGATCCGCTTGGCGAGCAGGGCGTCCTCGATCTCCTTGACCCAGAAGCCCTTGTCGCCCTTCTGCGCCATGGCCTCCAGGCTGCCGCGGTTGCGGTCGCCCTTCGTGCTGATGGTCTGAATGCGGAAGTCCGTGTCCGGCCACTCCTCTTTCAGGCGAGCCACCACCCACTGGGTCTGTGCAAGCGCAAGAGTGCTGCCGCGCGTTCCTACCGTCACCATCCGCATAACCCGCGCATTATACGCGCCGCACCCGGGGCGCGCACGCGCGCGCTCGGAACGCGGGTCAGAATGTGAAGGATCATGACAGGCTTTCCGGACGGGTTCGTGTGGGGCGTGGCGACCGCCGCGTATCAGATTGAGGGCGCGGCGCGCGAGGACGGACGCGGCGTGAGCGTGTGGGACACGTTCAGCCATGCGCCGGGACGGGTGCTGGGCGGCGCGACCGGGGACGTGGCCTGCGACCACTACCACCGCTGGCCGGAGGACGTGGCGCTGCTGCGCGAGCTGGGCGTGGGTGCGTACCGCTTCAGCGTGGCGTGGCCGCGCGTGCAGCCCGGTGGGCGCGGGCGGGCGAACGCGGCGGGACTGGCGTTCTACGACCGGCTGGTGGACGAACTGCTGGGGGCGGACGTGCAGCCGTGGGTGACGCTGCACCACTGGGACCTGCCACAGGAGCTGGAGGACGCGGGCGGGTGGCTCAGCCGTGACACGGCGTACCGGTTCGAGGAGTACGCGTTCCTGGTCGGGGAGCGGCTCGCGGACCGCGCGGCGGCGTTCATGACGCTGAACGCGCCGTCCGTGGTGATGATGCGGGGATACGCGCACGGCACGCACGCGCCGGGGCGGACGCTGGGCCTGGGGGCGTTCCCGGCGGCGCACCACCAGCTGCTGGGGCACGGGCTGGCGGCGCGGGCGCTGCGCGAGGCGGGCGCGCGGCAGATAGGCATCGCGAACCAGTACGCTCCGGCGCTGCCTGCCACGGACCGTGACGCGGACGTGCAGGCGGCGGGCCTGCTGGACGCGCTGCGCCACCGCCTGTTCACCGATCCCCTGCTGCGCGCCGCGTACCCCGCGCCGGTGCTGGACCTGCTGCGTGAGCACGCCCCGCAGGTGTTGGAGGCCGTGCGCCCCGGCGACCTGGACGTGATCGCCGCGCCGCTGGATGTCCTGGGGGTGAACGACGACCGCCCGGAGTGGGTGCGGGCCGACCCGCGCCGTCCCTTCGGCGTGGCGCCGGAACCCGCGCCGACGGGGGTGGCCGGACCTGAGACCCTCACGCAGACGCTGCTGGACCTGAAAGGCCGCTACGGGGACGCCTGCCCGCCACTGGTGGTCACGGGCCACGGCTACTCCCTGCCTGACGTACCGGACGCCGACGGGCGGGTGCGGGACGTGGCGCGCATCCGCTTCCTGGAAGCGCACATCGAGGCCACCCGATTGGCAGTCCAGAAAGGTGCACCGGTGAGCGGCTATCTTGCCTGGACTCTCATGGACAGTTTCGAGTGGGCGGACGGCTTCGACCAGCGTTGCGGGCTGGTGCACGTGGACTTCGGGACGCAGGTGCGGACCCGCAAGGACAGCTTTTCCTGGTATCAGGCGTGGCTGCGGGAGCAGGCATGAGGGCCGCCGCCCCCGCGCCGCTGGTCGCCACCGCGCCCGTGTCGTGGCGGTTCATGCTGCCGTACACCCTGGCGACCCTGGCGATGTGGATGGCCTTCAACGCCCCCGGGCAGGTCCTGATCGGCGAGCAGCTCATCACGCTGGACGAGGCGAACAAGGAGGCGAACCTCGCCCTGATCCTCGGCGTGGGGGCGCTGATCAGCCTGCTCGCCAACCCGCTGTTCGGGGCGCTGAGTGACCACGCCCGTGGCCGCCTGGGCCGCCGCCGTCCGTACCTGATTGGCGGGGCCGTCGCCGCGACCGCCGGACTGCTGCTGCTGGGCGTGGGCGGCAGCGTGCCCGTGCTGGTCGCCGGGTGGGGCCTGACGCAGCTCGCGCTGAACGCCTACCAGGCCGCGCTGACCGCCGTCATCCCCGACCGCGTCCTGCCCAGTCAGCGCGCCACCGTCAGCGGCCTCGCGGGCCTGTCCCAGGTGCTCGGCACGATCCTCGGCGTGGGCCTCACCGGCCTGCTGCCCATCATGCTCGCCAGGTACGCGCTGCTGGGCGCGCTGCTGCTCCTCGCCATGCTGGGCTTCGTCCTGACTAGCCGCGACCCGCAGGCCCCCACCACCCCGCCCGCGCCGCTGTCCCTGGCGGGATTCCTCAGCCCGCTGCGCCACCGGGACTTCGCGCTGGCGTGGCTCACGCGCGGCCTCGTGACGCTGGGGTACGCGCTGGGCACCACGTACCTGCTGTACTTCCTGCGCGACCGGGTCGGCCTGAAGGACCCCGCCGCCGGGGTGTTCCAGGCGAACCTCGCCGCCGGGGGCGCGCTGCTGCTGACCGTCCTGCTGGGCGGCGTCCTGAGTGACCGCCTGGGGCGGCGCAAGGTGTTCGTGATCGGCTCCACCGTCGTCATCGCCGCCGGGCTCCTGACCCTGGCGCTGCTGCCCACCTGGCCCGGCACGCTCGCCGCCGCCGCACTGATGGGTGCGGGGTTCGGCGTATACCTCGCCGTGGACGTCGCCCTCATCACCGAGGTCCTGCCCAGCGCGCACGACAGCGCCCGCGACCTCGGCGTGATCAACGTCGCCCTGACCCTCCCGCAGACCTTCGCACCCGCCCTGTGCGCCCTGTTCGTCACCAGCCTCGGCGGGTACACGCCCCTGTTCCTCGTGGCGGCCGTCATCACCCTGATCAGCGCCGCGCTCGTGCAGGGCATCCGCGGCGTGCGCTGACGCACCCGGGCCGCCCCTGCCGCGCAATTGGTGAAAGGTCACGGCCCGGCCGCGCGCTTCGGCGTACCGTCAGCGCATGACCATGCATGCCTTTACGGCCGCCCAGCCCGGTGAACCCCTGACCCTGCAGTGGACGCCCGTGCCCACCCCGGCGCCCGGCCCGGGCGAGATCCGCGTGCGGGTGGCGGCCGTGACCGTCAACCCGGTGGATTTCAAGCTGCTGCGCGGCGGGCATCCCGCCTGGACGTACCCGCACGTGCCGGGCGTGGACGGCGCCGGGACCGTCGAGGCGGTCGGCCCGGGCGTGGAGACCCTGCGGCCCGGGGACCGCGTGGCGATGCACGTGGACCTCACGCGGCCCGGCGTGTTCGCCGAGGCGGTCGTCACGAGTGCCCACACGGTTGCGCGCGTGCCGGACGGGGTGCCGCTGACGGTCGCGGCGGCGCTGCCCTGCGCGGGCATGACCGCGTACCAGAGCCTCGACCGGCGGCTGGGCGTGCGGCCCGGCCTGTGGCGGCCCGGCGACTGGGTGCTCGTGAACGGCGCGAGCGGCGGGGTGGGTGGGTACGCCACGCAGCTCGCGCGGCGGGCGGGGGCGCGCGTGATCGGCGTGGCGTCCGCCGCGAACCACGCGTACCTGCGGGCACTGGGGGCCGAGGTGACCCTGGATTACCGCGCGGGGGACCTGGCCGCGCAGGTGCGCGAGGTGACGGGCGGGGCGGGCGTGCCGGCGGTGGTCGAGACGGCCGGGCAGGCGACGGCGCTGCTGGACGCCGTCGCGTTCGGTGGGGGCATGGCGTGCGTGCTGGGCCTGCCGGACCTGCCCACCTACCGCGCGCACCCCGCGAAGATCAGCGTGCACCCGATCGCGCTGGGGGCCGCGCATGCCAGTGGCGACCGCCGCGCGCAGGAGGATCTGGGCGTCATGCTGGATGAGCTGCTGGCGCTCGTCCTGAACGGCGAGCTCGATCCGCTGGTGACGGACGTCCGGGAGCGGGAGGCGCTGCCCGCGACCCTGGCGGAACTCGCGGCGGGGGGCATGCGCGGCAAGCTGGTCGTCCGCATGAGCGGCGAGGACTGACCCCGGGCCACCGGTCAGAAAGAGGGGGAGCGCGTACAGGACGCGCTCCCCTTCCCTGTGGTGTCGTGGTTCAGTCGGCGGCGTGCAGGGCCGGGGCGTGGCGGTCGAGACGGGCGCTGAGCAGGGTCAGGAGCAGGCCGCCCGCGACGAACAGCGCGCCGATCCAGGGGGTGGCGGCCAGACCCAGGGCGCTGCTGACGACCAGTCCGCCGATGAAGGCACCCGCGGCGATACCGAGGTTGAAGGCGGCGATGTTCAGGGCGCTGGCGACGTCCACGCCGCCGGGCGTGAAGCGCTGCGCGAGCTGCACGACGTACACCTGCAGGCCCGGAACGTTGGCGAAGGCCAGGGCGCCCATCAGGAACAGCGTGATCACGGCGAGGACGGGGTGCGGGGCGGTGAAGGTGAAGGCGAGCAGCACGAGCGCCTGCGCGAGGAACAGCGTGGTCAGCGCCCGGACGGGGTCGCGGTCGGCCATCTTGCCGCCGATGACGTTGCCGACGGCGATGGCGACGCCGTACACGAGCAGCAGGACGCTGACCATGCCCGCGCTGAAGCCGGTGATGGTTTCCAGGACGCTGCCGAGGTACGTGAAGGTGACGAAGGTGCCGCCGTACCCGAGGGCGGTCATGGCGAACACGAGCAGCAGGCGGGGGTGGACGAGCACGCGGGCCTGCTGGGCCAGGGTGGTGACTTCTCCACGGGGGAGGGTGCGGGGGAGCAGGGCGGCGGTGGCGATCAGGGAGACGACGCCCAGAGCGGTGATGATCCAGAAGGTGGCGCGCCAGCCGAGTTCCTGGCCGACCCAGGTGCCGGCGGGGACGCCGATGGCGGTGGCGAGGGTCAGGCCCGCGAACATGGTGGCGATGGCGCTGGCGCGTTTTTCGGGGGCGACGAGGCCGGCGGCGATGGTGCTGCCGACGCTGAAGAACACGCCGTGCGCCAGGGCGCTGAGGATGCGGGCGGTCATCAGCAGGCCGTAGGTGCCGGAGAGGGCGGCGACGACGTTGGCGACGGTGAAGAGGGCCATCAGGCCGAGGAGCAGGTGGCGGCGGGGGAGGCGGCCGGTGAGGGCGGTGAGGATCGGCGCGCCGAGGGCGACGCCCAGGGCGTAGCCGCTGACGAGGAGTCCGGCGCTGGGGACGCTGACGCCGAGGTCGGCGGCGATGGTGTTGAGCAGGCCGACGATGACGAATTCGGTGGTGCCGATGGCGAAGGCGCTGATGGCCAGGGCGAGCAGTGCTGGGGGCATGGGGGGTCTCCTGGAGTGGGGGGGGCGGCGCAGTGGGGCACGTCGCCCCCTGTTATAATGTTTGCACAAGCAATGCTTGCGCCTGCAAGTAAATTAGACTTGAACCTCTCCCCTGTCAACCCCCACCCTGGAGACCCATGACCACCGACCTCGAAACCCGCTGGCAGACCCTCGACCACGAGTGGCAGACCGTCAGCCGCGCCCTGGAACACGCCCTGAACACCCACCACGACCTCAGCCTCAGCGAGTACCGCGTCCTCGCCGCGCTGGAAGCCAAACACGACCACCACCACCGCATGCAGGTCCTCGCCGATCTGGCCGGGCTCTCCCAGAGCGCCACCACCCGCCTCGTCGCCCGGCTCGAGGCGCAGGACTGCGGCCTGCTCGCCCGTTACATGTGCCCCACCGACCGGCGCGGCGTGTACACCGAGATCACCCCCACCGGCCTCGCCAAGCTCGCCCGCGCCCGCCAGACCGTTCAGGAGACCCTCGCCGGACTCTGGACCGGCCGCGACACCCCCACCCCGGCCTGACCCCCACCTCTGCCCCGTCCCGCACTGCCAGCCCCATGCGCCACTCGGCGGATGCGCTTCCAGTGCCGGGTCGCTAGCCTGGGAGGATGTCGTCTTCTGCCGTTCCGTCTCCTGCCGTGCCCCCTGACGCTCCGCCGCGGAGCGCGCTGGGGGTGCTGGGCACGTACCTGGGGCCGCTGCGGTGGCAGGTGGCGGCGCTGGCCGCGCTGCTGCTGACGGGGACGGGCCTGAACCTGCTGCTGCCCCAGCTGCTGCAACAGTTCGTGGACAACGCCAAGCAGGGCGCGGGCGCGGACGTCGCGGGACTGGTGCGCCTGGCGGGCCTGTACATCCTGCTCGCGGTGGGCGTGCAGCTCATGACGGCCGGGGCGACGTACGTGGGCGCGCGGGTCGGCTGGACCGCCACGAACCGCCTGCGCGCCGACCTGATGGCGCACCTGCTGTCGCTGGACATGCGCGAGCACAAGGAGCGCACGCCGGGCGAGATGATCGAACGGATCGACGGGGACGTGACGGCCCTGAGCAACTTCTTCTCACAGTTCGCGGTGCGGGTGTTCGGCGCGGCGCTGCTGCTGACCGGCGCGCTGGTCATGTTCTTCCGGGAGGACTGGCGGATCGGGCTGGGCGTGACCGTGTTCACGGGCGTCACGCTGACCGCCATGAACCGCGTGCGGAAGCTGGGCGTGGAACCCACCCGCCTGGAGCGTGAGGCGAGCGCGCGGCTGTTCGGTTTCGTCGAGGAGCGACTGGCGGGCCTGGAGGACGTGCGCAGCCTGGGTGCGGGCGGGCATCACCTGCGGCGCTTCCTGGACGTGCAGCGCAATTTCTTCACGCGCTCCATCAATTCCTGGCGGCGGCGCAGCGTCGTGTGGCAGCTGAGCATGGCGCTGTTCGCGGTCGGGTACGTGGGCGTGCTGGGCGCAGCGGTGGGCCTGTACGCGAGCGGCGCGATCACGCTGGGCACGGCGTTCCTGCTGTACCAGTACATGACGCTGGTGGAGGAACCCATCGATCAGCTCACGCAGCAGCTTCAGGACCTGCAGAAGGCCGGGGCGAGCCTGGGGCGCGTGTCGGAACTGCTGGCGCTGCGCAGCGCCGTCCGCGGCGGCAAGACGCCCCTCCCGGCGGGACCGCTGCCGCTGGCGTTCCGAGACGTGACCTTCAGCTACGCCCCCGAGGACCCGCAGGCGCGCGGCGTGCTGCGCCGCGTGAGCTTCGACCTGCCCGCCGGGCAGACCGTGGGCCTGCTGGGCCGCACCGGCAGCGGCAAGACCACCCTCACCCGCCTGATCTCGCGCCTGTACGACGCCACGCAGGGCGAGATCCTGCTGGGCGGCGTGAACGTGCAGGCCACGCCCCTGCACGACCTGCGCTCCCGCGTGGCGGTCGTCACGCAGGACGTGCAGCTGTTCCAGGCGAGCGTGCGCGACAACCTCAGCTTCTTCGACCCGCACGTCACCGACGCGCAGGTGGAGGCCGCGCTGCACGAGGTCGGCCTGAGCACCTGGCTGGCCCGCCTGCCCGACGGCGTCCGCACGCCGCTGCCCACCGGGAGCCTGTCCGCCGGGGAGGCGCAACTCCTGGCGTTCGCGCGCGTCATGCTGCGCGACCCCAGCCTGATCATCCTGGATGAACCCAGCAGCCGCCTCGACCCCGCCACCGAGGCCCTCCTGACCGCCGCCATGACCCGCCTGCTGTCGGGCCGCACCGCGATCATCATCGCGCACCGCCTCGACACCGTCGCCCGCGCCGACCGCATCCTCGTCCTCGGGGACGGCGAGGTGCTGGAAGACGGCCGCCGCGACGACCTCGCCCGCGACCCCCGCAGTCACTACGCAGCCCTGCTGCGCGCCGGACAACTGAACGAACACGAAGGAGTGCTCGCATGACCACCTCTCCCCTCCCCCAGCCGCCCGTGCCCGTGAAGGAACGGACGTTCGCGCTGTCGAAGGAACTGTTCCGCTACAAGCCGGGGCTGTTCGCGTTCAACCTGTTCATGTGGGGCATGGTGCACGCCAGCCCGGCGCTGCTGACCCTGGCAGTCAGCGGCGTGTTCCGCGCGCTGGAACAGGCGGACGGCCTGAAGACCGGCGGGCAGCCCATCAATCCAGCCATTGCCGCGGCGTGGGTGTCGGTGGCGTGGTTCGCGTTCGTGCGCCTGAGCCGCTTCGGGATCTTCTACGGCGCGTTCCGCGCGTGGATCGAGCTGTGGTACACCCTGGACGCCCTGGTGCGCCGCAACCTCCTGAGCTACCTGCTCACCGCCCGCCGCTCCCGGCGCCTGCCCGACACGCCCGCCGAGGCGGTCAGCCGCTTCCGCGACGACGTGGAGGACGTCGCCGGATACACGGAAGTGTGGGTGGACGGCGCGGGCTTCGTGCTGTACTCCGTCGTGGCGATCACGCTGATGGCCCGCGTGGACCCGCTGATCACGGCGCTGGTGTGCACGCCGCTGCTGCTGATGGTGGTGTTCGTGCAGCGCCTGTCGCCCACCATCCGCACGTACCGCCGCCGCATGCGCGAAGCGACCGCCCGCGTCACCGACTTCATCGGCGAGACCTTCGGGGCCGTGAGCGCCGTGAAGCTCGCCGCGCGTGAAGACGGCATGGTCACGCACCTGCGCGCCTTAGGCGAGACGCGCCGCCACGCCGCCCTGCGGGACGTGCTGCTAACCGAACTGATCCGCGGCGTGAACACGAACATGGTGAACCTCGCCGTGGGCCTCGTGCTGCTGCTCGGCGCGAACAAGGTACGCGGCGGCACGCTGGACGTCGCCGACTTCGTGCTGTTCATCGGCCTGCTGCCCCGCCTGACCGGCAGCATGGGCTTCTTCGGGGACGCCATCGCCCGCCACCGCCGCACCGGCGTCAGCTACGACCGCATGACCCGCCTGCTGCAGGACGCGCCGGACACCACCATCGTCGAGCACCACGACGCCTACCTGAACCGCGAGGCACCCGCCGCGCCCCCCGCCCCCACCGCCATCCCCCTGCGCGAACTGCGCGTGGACGGCCTGACCGCCCTGCACCCCAGCGGCCTGGGCGTCCACGACGCGAGCTTCAGCGTGGCACGCGGCGAGTTCGTGGTGGTCACCGGGCGCATCGGCAGCGGCAAGAGCACCCTGCTGCGCGCCGTGCTGGGCCTCATTCCCACCCAGTCCGGCACCGTCAGCTGGAACGGCGAGACCCAGGACGACCCCGCCTCGTTCCTCGTGCCGCCCCGCAGCGCGTACACCGCGCAACTCCCGAACCTCTTCAGCGACACCCTGCGCGAGAACATCACCAGCGGCGCCGACGAAGCCCACCTGAACCGCGCGGTGCAGCTCGCCGTGCTCGAACCCGACCTGCACGCCCTCAGCGGCGGCCTCGACACCCCCGTCGGCGCGCGCGGCGTGAAACTCAGCGGCGGGCAGATCCAGCGCGCTGCCGTCGCCCGCATGCTCGCCCGCCCCGCCGACCTCCTCGTGTTCGACGACGTCAGCAGCGCCCTCGACGCCCGTACCGAGGCGCAACTCTGGCAGGGCCTCGCCCAGACCGACGCCACCTGCCTCGTCGTCAGCCACCGCCGCGCCGCCCTTCTGCGCGCCGACCGCATTCTCCTGATGGAAAACGGTCGCATCACCGATGAGGGCACCCTGCCCGACCTGCTTGAACGCAGTGGCGAGATGCGCGCCCTCTGGGCTGAACAGGACGCGTAACGGGGCTGTGGGCGTGGGGATGAGTGCCGCAGATGACCTGCTGGACGCCTTCCATGGCCTGTGCCCCGGGTGGGGCTTTCAGGTCACCTCCCCCGGTGAAGCGGTGCGGGACATCTCGCACGGACGCCAGCGGCTGCACCTGGATGTGCAACCCCGCCAGTTCGGCTGGCGGGTGGGCCTGACGGGGCGCACCTCGTTTCTTGTCGTCCCGGGGGAGGAGGAATACGCCTGCTCCTTCAGGACCTCGGCACACTCCCTGAATCCGTCCTGGCCCCTCGCCTGGGAACTGACCGGCCCGGCCTCACTGCCCCGCGTGCGCGAGGGAATACAGCGCGCCTACGCGGAGGAACTCGGCCCATTCCTGGAGCAGACCCGCACGCCGGAAGGCCTGTTGCGCTGGCTGCGACAGGAGGACGCCCCGCTCCGTCTGGTCTCACCGTCCATCACCCAGCCGCTCCGGCGGGGCCTGTGGCTAACCGACCACCTGCCCGTGCAGGAGCAGGCAACCGTGCGGCACGACCTGCTGGAAAAAATTCTCCTGATCGAACAGGTAATGAACCGCAACAGCTGACGTGGGCCTCCCGGTCATCCAGGGGCCCACGCTGACCTCCGCGTTCAGCGGTCGGTGGTGATGGTGTACGTGCCGTCGCCGCTGCCCTGGACGGTCACGGTGCCCTGGCGGTCGGTGCGGTACACACGCGCTCCGGCCTGCTTGTAGAGGTCCAGGGCCTTTTTCGTGGGGTGCCCGTAGGAGTTGGGCGTGCCGACGCTGATGACGACGTTCTCCGGGCGGACGTACGCGAGCCACGCGGCGCTGTCGCCGTTCGCGGCGCCGTGGTGGATGCTCTTGTACACCTGGAAGGGGCCCTTCAGGTCGTCGCGTTCCTGCGCGAGCCAGCCTTCGGTTTCCGGGGTTTCGCTGTCGCCGGTCATCAGGGCGCGGAAGGTGCCGAACTGCAGGGCGACGCCGACGCTGTTCTCGTTCTGCCCGTCGCCCATGCCGGGGGGTGGGGCGATCACGCGGAGTTTGACGCTGCCGAGGTTCACGGTCTGGTTGCTGGCCTTCGTGAAGGTGCTCCCGGCGTCCTGGAGATTCTTCACGAGGCGCTCCCAGGTCTGGGTGGTGCCGCCCAGGCCGTTGTTGATGAACACGCGCGGCTTGAGGGTGGCGGCGGGGACGAGGCCCGCGATGTGGTCGGCGTCGGCGTGCGTGGCGACCATCAGGTCGAGCTTGTCGAGGTTCAGGTCCTTGATGTACTCGCGCATGCGGTCCCCGCTGCGGCCCCCGTCGATCAGGGCGGTCTTGCCCTCAGGGCTCTGGATGAGGATCGCGTCGCCCTGCCCGATATCGAGGAAACGGATGGTGACCTGCCCGGCAGGTCCTCCCGTGGGCTTGGTCTCTGGGCTGTCCTGGCCGCCCTGTTTCATCCAGCCGCACGCGGCGAGACTGGCGGTGCCGATCAGCACGAGGACGCCCAGCAGGTCTGACGGGCTGGGGCCCTTGCGGGCAGCGGGTTTCTTCCTGGCGCGGCCGCGGGGCGGGGCTTTCGCCTCGGCTTTCGGGGTGGCCCGGGCACTGGGCTCAGGCGCTCTGGCGGGGGTCTTGCGGGCGGGCGCGGCCTTCTTCGGGGCGGCCTTCCTGGGGGTAGGGGCTTTCTTCGGGCCGGTCACAGGTCGATCTCCCCCTGGTCGGTGGTGGGCGGGGCCTGGCGGGCGTTCAGGGCGTCCAGTTGCGCCTGCGCCTGCGTGCGCCGCGCCCGGGTCTCGTCGGGCAGCGTCTGGAAGCGCACGCCGTCCGGGCCGTCCTGCACGGCGAGCAAGTCACCCTCGCGCACGCCGTCCGGCAGGTGGCGGGCGGGGACGTCCACGGTCTCGCCGTCCGGGCGTTCCAGCCGCGCGACGGGCCCGTGGGGGGTGTCCTCCAGCGCGTCCACCGTCCAGCGGTCCGGAGTGGGGGTGGCCGGGGCGTCGATCCCGGCGGGGCGTTCTGTTTCAGAACGACGTTCTTCGGGCTTCATGTCTTCAGCGTAACCCATGCGGCAGGGTCAGGCGGGGCCTTCCTGCGCGGCCAGCACGTGCGTGCGGGCACGTTTCGCGGCGTACATGCGGGCGTCCGCGCGGCGCAGCCAGTCGTGCAGGGACTCCTGGGGCGCGCCCACGGCCAGGCCCACGTTCAGGAACGGGCTGGCGGGCAGGGTCAGCTGCCCCACGGCCGTCATCAGGGCCGCCACCTGACGCTGCGCCTGCGGCTCATCGCAGGGCAGCAGCAGCGCGAACTCGTCGCCGCCCAGCCGGAACGCCTGCCCGCGCGCGGCCGTCAGGTCCAGCAGCGCCTCACCCACGCCGCGCAGCACCTCGTCCCCTGCCGCGTGCCCCAGCTCGTCGTTGATCCGCTTGAATTCCTGCACGTCCAGGATGGCCAGCGTGACCGCGCCGGGCCGCTCGAGCGCCGCCTGGGCCTGCGTGACGAACTGCCGCCGGTTGAGCAGCCCGGTCAGGGGATCGGTGTTCGCCTCGCGTTCCAGCTGCTCGTGCAGGGCCGCGTTCTCCAGCACGATGCCCAGCTGCACGCCCAGCAGCTCCAGGAATTCCAGGTCCTCGGGCGTGAAGGCGTCCAGGGCGTAACTCTGCACGGACAGCACGCCCAGCACCTCAGACCCCGCGCGCAGCGGCACGCCCATCCACGACAGCGTGTGAGGCAGGTCGGCGCGGAAATGCACCCGCACCACTGTCAGGCGTTCACGCTGAAGGTAGGCGGGCAGATCGTTTTCCAGCCGCAGGCTGCCGGACAGCACCCGTTCCAGCAGGCCGTCCCGGCGCGGGCCGAGCCACTGTTCGCTCATGACCTCGCTTTCCAGGGTCTGCACGGCCCAGCCGCCCTCCGGGGTGGGCCGGGCCAGCAGCGTGACCGGGGACGCGAACAGCGCCTGCACCTGCCGGTGCATGGTGCGCAGCAGGTCCTCGGTGCGGACGTGACGGGACAGCGCCGCGATCACCTGAACCAGGGAGCGGTACCGGGCAATCTGGCGCTGGATGTCGTCGCGTTCCCTGGTCACCTTGCCGGAAATTGTGCCACGTTGAATCTTTCGCACCCGTCACAGCCCACCCCGCACCCCCCGCGTCCACCAACGCGCGGTGAAGTGAGGATCGGGGACATTCCCGCGCGGGGGCCGGGCGTATCCTTCCCGTATGAACTGGCTCTCCGACCCGGCGCTCGCGCCCATCGCCCAGAAGGTCGAATCGGGGCAGCGCCTGAACTTCGAAGAAGGCATGCAGCTGTTCAGAACCCGCGACCTGAACACCCTGATGCGCCTCGCGAACCTCCGCAAGACGGCGCTGCACGGCGACAAGGTGTACTTCGTGCACTCCATGCGCCTGGAATTCACGAACATCTGCTATGTGGGCTGCACCTTCTGCGCATTCGCCGCGCACAAGAACGAGGCCCGCGCCTGGGACTACACCCCCGAGGAGGTCGTGGCGCAGGTGGGCCGCCGCTACCTGCCCGGCATCACGGAACTGCACATGAGCAGCGGGCACCACCCGAACCACAAGTGGGAGTACTACCCCGCCATGGTCCGCGCGCTGCGCGAATCGTACCCAGACCTGCAGGTCAAGGCCTTCACCGCCGCCGAGATCGAACACCTGAGCCGGATCAGCAAGAAACCCACCCTGGACGTCCTGCGGGAACTCCAGGCGGCGGGCCTGAGCGCCATGCCGGGCGGCGGCGCCGAGATCTTCGCCGACCGCGTGCGCAAACAGGTCGCGAAGAACAAGGTCAAGGCTGAGAAGTGGCTGCAGATCCACAGCGAGGCCCACAGCCTGGGCATGCGCACGAACGCCACCATGCTGTACGGGCACATCGAGACGCTGGAAGAACGACTGGATCACATGCACCGCCTGCGCGAACTGCAGGACGACTCCATGGCCCGCCACGGCGGCGGCTTCCACGCGTTCATCCCGCTGGCGTTCCAGCCGCTGGGCAACACCCTGGCGCAGAACCTCGGGAAGACCGAGTACACCACCGGCCTGGACGACCTGCGCAACCTCGCCGTGGCGCGCATCTACCTCGATAACTTCCCGCACATCAAGGGTTACTGGGTGATGATCGGCAGTGAGTTGACGCAGGTGAGCCTCGACTGGGGCGTGTCCGACATCGACGGCACCATCCAGGAGGAACACATCGCGCACGCCGCCGGAGCGACCAGCCCCATGAAACTCAGCGAGCAGGGCATGATCCGCATGATCCAGCACGCCGGACGCCTCCCCGTCCTGCGCGACGCGTACTACAACGAACTCGAGACCTTCCCCGCGCAGCACGAGGCCGCCGACTGACATGCCCGACCTGGACGCCCTGCTGGCCCTGGACGACCGCTGGAACGCCGCGTACCACCACGGCGACCCAGGTGCCCTGGAGGGCGTCCTGGCTGCCGACTGGCTGGGCTTCCTCCCGGACGGCAGGAGCATCAGCCGCGCCGACCTGATCACGCACTTCCCCGTAGACCCGGCCCCCACCCTGATGATCGAACGGCACGCCGCCCGCATCCACGGCCACACGGGCATCACCCGCCTGACCCTCTACGAAGGGCCTCAGCGCATCCAGTCCGTCCTGCGCGTGTATGCACAGGTCGAGGGGCAGTGGCAGGCCGTCAGCGCGCAGGTCGTCCCGTGAGCGGGCAGATGGCGGATGGCGGATGGCAGATGGCGCAGCCCGAGGCTGAGTCCTCTCCATCACCCATCACCCATCACCCGACACTGCGCCCCCCCGGCGCGCCCTACCGCGCGGGTTGGATTCATTTCACGAATGTCGCGCCGATCCTGGATTCGCTGGTGTTGCCGCCGGGCGTGACGGCGATCACGGGCGTGCCGACGCAGATGAACGCGGCGCTGCTGTCGGGTCAGGTGGACATCGCGAACATCAGCGCGGTGGAGTTCATCCGGAACGCGGACGTGCTGGAGGCCCTGCCGGATTTCAGCGTGGCGGTGCTGGGGGCGGTGTACTCCGTGAACCTGTTCCACACGCGTCCGCTGGAGGAATTGCGGCGGGTGGCGTTGACGGCGCAGTCCGCGATGAGCGTGGCGCTGCTGGAGGTGCTGCTGCGCGAGCGCGGCCTGAACCCGGTGCTGGAACGAGCGGAGGGCGAGGCGGAAACGCTGCTCGCTCAGGGGTTCGACGGGGTGCTGCGGATCGGGGACAGCGCGCTGCGTGAGTGGTACGGCGTGGTGGGTCCCCTGACGCCCGAGACGACCATGACCGGCCTCCCGCACGCCGCGCGCGGCATCACCGTGACGGACCTCGCGGAGGAGTGGTTCCGCCTGACCGGGCACCCGTTCACGTTCGCGGTGTGGGCGTACCGCAAGGACAACCCACCCCCGCCCGAGCTGGTGCAAGCCATGCGCGAGGCAAGGCGCGACGGTATCGGGCATCTCGCGGCCGTCGCGGAGCGGCACGCACGGAAACTGGGCCTGCCGGAACGCGTCGTGCAGCACTACCTGTGGAACTTCCGCTACCACCTCGAAGCGCCCGACCGACTGGGCCTGCACGAGTTCGCCGCGAAAGCCGTCCCCGGCCACGCCCCACTGACCTTCGGCCCCCGCCCCGGCGAGGAACGCACGCGGAGCAGCGCAGCGCACTGAAACGGAGGGAGTGGGTTGTAGGAAGTGGGCAGTGGGGAGGGGCTCTGAGCTCTGGGCTGTGAGGGCCGGGCGCGGCCCGTCCACCCCCACCCGACCTCCCCCCTCTGCTTCGCAGCTTTGCAAGGCAAGGGGGAGGAGTAAAAACAGAGTGGAAAAAAGTCGATCAGTGGCGTGAAGCGTTCCACCCGGCACGTCACCGCTGACTGCCACGAGCCGTCGGACGCGCAGCGTCCGGGCCTTCCACCGAAACGGAGGATGGCGTCCAGGCCGGACCCGTCACCGCCCAATACATCTCCGCCGCACGAGTCAAACCTCTTGCCCAGTGCAACGTAAGCCCCCCCTGCCCCTCTGGGGTAGGGGGTTGGGGGGTGGGGCCGCACCCAGAAACCCCCACCTTGATTAATCACAGAAAACACCTTTACCATAGAAAGCAGATGCCCCTGACCGACACCGAATCCGCCCTCCTCGCCCTGATCCGCGAGACGCCCCTGGCCACGCCGGAGGAACTGGCGCGCCGCCTGGGGTCCACGCGGGCGTCCGTGAACGTACACGTGAGCAATCTGGTGAAGAAGGGTGCGCTGCTGGGCCGGGGCTACCTGCTGCCCGAGACGGGCGGGCCGGGCCGCGTGGTGGTGGTAGGCGGCGCGAACGTGGACGTGAAGGCGCGCACGATTCAGGCGGCGGTGCCTGGGACGAGCAATCCGGGTGTGACGGCGCAGGCGCCGGGGGGCGTGGCGCGGAATGTCGCGGAGAACCTGGCGCGGCTGGGCGTGCCGGCGTCGCTGGTGAGTGTGGTGGGCCGGGACGCGCTGGGCGACTGGCTGCTGCGCGAGACGGAGGCGGCGGGCGTGGACGTGCGGGCGGTGCTGCGCGCGCCTGAGGTCTCGACGGGAACGTACACGGCGGTGCTGGATGCGAGTGGGGAGCTGCTGGTGGCGGTGGCGGCGATGGCGGCGGTGGAGGCCCTGACCCCGGCGGCGTTGCAGGAGCGGCGTGGGGTGCTGCGGGGCGCGGCGTGGGTGGTGGCGGACGGGAACCTGCCGGAGGCGTCGCTGGCGCATCTGCTGTCCCTGGCGGCCGAGGCGGGCGTGCCGGTGGTGTTCGAGCCGGTGAGCGTGCCGAAGGCGGCGCGGTTGCGTTCCGCGCTGGCCGCAGATCTGGTCCCGCAGGTGGTGACGCCGAACGTGCCGGAACTGGCCGCCCTGCTGGGCCGCGCGGTGCCGGACGAGCCGGAGGCGTTGCGGGCGGCGGCGGCCGAGCTGCATGCGCAGGGGGTGCGGCTGATGTGGGTGCGGCGGGGCGCGGCGGGCAGCCTGCTCAGTAGCCCGGACGGCGTGACGGAACTGGCGGCCCTGCCTGCCAACGTGCGGGACGTGACCGGCGCGGGCGACGCGATGCTCGCGGCGTTCCTGGCGGGACTCGCGTCGGGCCTGCCCCCCGCTGAGGCGGCGCGGCACGGGCACGCGGCGGCGGCGCTGACCGTCGAGAGTGACCACGCGGTGTCCCCCACCCTCACCCCGGCGGCCATCCAGGCGCGCCTGACGGGGGCCGCCACGACCGGTTAGCCGCCCCACCCCTGCAGCGTTTCACCCTCTCACCACTCATCATTCCGGGCTGACTGCCCTAGCGAGGTTTCCTATGACTCACGACATCAACCCGACCGTTGCCGCCTACCTGGACATTCACCCCGAAGTGGCCGCCGCCCTGGCGGAGGGCCGCGCGGTGGTCGCGCTGGAGAGCACGATCATCAGCCACGGCATGCCGTTCCCGCAGAACGTGGAAATGGCGCGCGGCGTGGAAGACGTGGTACGTGAGCACGGCGCGGTGCCCGCGACCATCGCGGTGCTGGGCGGCCGCCTGAAGGTGGGCCTCACGCCCGAGGAACTGCACCTGCTGGCGACCGACAAGGGCGTCGAGAAGATCAGCACGCGCGACCTGCCGGTGACGGTGGCGCTGGGCAAGCACGGCGCGACGACGGTGGCGAGCACCATGCGCGTCGCGGCGCTGGCGGGCATCCGCGTGTTCGCCACGGGCGGCACCGGGGGCGTGCACCGTGGCGCCGAGCGCAGCATGGACGTCAGCGCGGACCTGCTGGAGCTGGCGCAGACGGACGTGTGCGTGGTCAGCGCGGGTGTGAAGAGCATCCTGGACATCGGCCTGACGCTGGAAGTGCTTGAAACGCACGGCATTCCGGCCCTGACACTGGGCAGCGAGGAGTTCCCGGCGTTCTACTCCCGCCAGAGTGGCTTCAAGGCCCCCCTGACGGTCGCCACGCCGGACGAGGCGGCGCGGGTCCTGAAGGCGAAGTGGGATCTGGGCGTGTCGGGCGGCGTGATGCTCGCCAACCCCATCCCCGAGGACGCCGAGATTCCCGCCGGCGAGATCGCCCCGCAGATCGAGCAGGCGCTGCGCGACATGGACGCCCTGGGCCTGACCGGCAAGGACACCACCCCGTACCTGCTGGGCCGCATGGTGGAGATCACCGGGGGCCGCAGCCTGCAGGCGAACATCGCCCTGGTGCGCCACAACGCGATGGTGGCCGCACAGGTGGCCGTCGCCTACGCGCAGCTGGGTTGAGAGTGAAAGGTTGATGGTTGATGGATTGGGGGAACGCCCCGTCCATCAACCATCAACTTTTGACCATTGACCCGATCAGGCCTCGGCGCGCCTGCCGCCGAAGAGGCGGCGCAGGGCCGCGAAGCCGGCGATCAGGACGATCCAGCCTTTCTTGAGCAGCAGCGGCAGCAGCGCCAGCAGCCCGAGTTTCTTCGCGGCGACCACGCCGACGAGTCCGGCGATGCCGTACGTGGCGACCTTGTCGGTGCTGCCGTTGAAGTCCTCGTAGCGTGAGCCGGGGTTGAACGTGACCTGCGAGAGGACGGCGGCCATGTCGCGTTTGATCTGCGGAAGCTGGGTCATGCCGGCGACGGCGTTCAGTTCGAGGACGTTGTCGCGGCCGAGGACACGCACGGCGTAGTTCAGGGTGTGGGCGTCGTCGTGGTCGAAGGACAGTTCCTTGGCCCAGTACATCTTGTGGGTGGCCGCGTCGTAGCGGGGCTGGTCGGCCCAGCCGATGAGGTCGAGGGTGGGGTAGCCGGCCTGCTCGCGTTCGGTGTTCTCGTCCTGCACGCCGCGCTGCATGTCCTTCAGGAGCTGGTCGTAGTTGATCTTGGCGGCGTTGCTGTCGCTGACGTGTCCGTCCCTGCTCTCGGTGATGACGACGCCCCACCCGGCCTGGGTCATGGGGTCGGTCCCGGCGGGGACGATCATGCCGAGCACGTCGCTGGCGGCGCCCTCGGGGTTGCCCCAGCCGTCCACGATGACCTGCCGGGCTCCGTCGGCGTTCAGGTAGCGCAGGCTGGGGCCGGTGTTCAGGGTGGCCTTGCCGTTCAGCAGCGGGATGCTCCCGGTCTGGTACTTCAGGTTCAGCGGGGCGGGCGTGGTGGCCAGGGCGCCGCTGGCCACGAGAGCCAGGGCAAGCGTGAAGCATTTTTTCATCATGCTCTCAGGGTAGAAGGGGGCGCCCCGGCCCGCTGCCTCAGGTGAGGCGCAGCCGCCGGGGGTACGGTGGGGGGCAAAAGGGGTGATGGTTGATGGACGGGGCGTTTCCCCACTCCATCAACCATCACCTTTCGACCGTCAACTCTACGCTGGTTGTGCGCTGCTCAGCTTGCGGCCCTCGCCGTGTTCCTCGGCCTGCACGTCGGCGTTCACGGGTGGGAGCTGCTCGCCGTTCAGGACGCGGGTGAGGCGGTTCATGTCCAGCGCCTTCTCGCTGCGGGCGACGACCAGGGTGGCGACGCCGTTGCCGATGATGTTGGTGATGGCGCGCCCTTCGCTCATGAAGCGGTCGATCCCGAGGATCAGGGCGAGGCCCGCGACGGGCACGCTGCCCAGCGCGGCCAGGGTACCGGCGAGGACGACGAAGCCACTGCCCGTGACGCCCGCCGCACCCTTGCTGGTGAGCAGGAGGATGGCCAGCAGGGCGAGTTCCTGCGCGAAGCTCAGGTCGGTGTTGGTGGCTTGGGCGATGAACACGGCGGCCATGGTCAGGTAGATGCTGGTGCCGTCGAGGTTGAAGGAGTACCCGGTAGGCACGACCAGCCCGACGACGCTCTTGTTCGCGCCGGCGTGTTCGAGTTTGGTCATCAGGCGCGGCAGGGCGCTCTCGCTGGAGCTGGTGCCGAGCACGAGCAGCAGTTCTTCCTTGATGTAGCGCAGGAACTTCAGGAGGCTGAAGCCGGCGAGTTTGGCGATGACGTTCAGGACGACGAACACGAACAGCGCGCAGGTGACGTAGAAGGTGCCCATTAGGGCGGCGAGCTGCTGGAGGCTGCCGACGCCGTACTTGCCGATGGTGAAGGCCATCGCGCCGAATGCGCCGATCGGGGCGAGTTTCATGATGAAGCCCAGGATCTGAAACACCATGACGCTGACGGCGTCGATGCCTTTCAGGATGCGCTGGCCGAGGTCGCCCATGCGGATCAGGGCGAAGCCGCTGAGCAGCGCGATGAGCAGCACCTGCAGCAGGTCCCCCTCGGTGAACGCGCTGACGAAGGTGGTGGGGATGACGTGCAGGATGAAGTCCGCGACGGTCTGTTCGCCGGCGGCGTCGGTGTACTTGGTGATGGCGCTGGTGTCGAGGGTGGCGGGGTTGATGTTCATGCCGCGTCCGGGGCCGACGAGGTTCACGACGACCAGTCCGATCAGCAGGGCGGCGGTGGTGACGACCTCGAAGTACAGCAGGGCCTTGCCGCCGACGCGGCCGATCTTCTTGGTGTCGCGCATGCTGGCGACGCCGCTGACGACCGTGCAGAAGATGATCGGGCCGATGACGACCTTGATCAGTTTGATGAAGCCGTCCCCGAGGGGCTTGAGGGCTTCCCCGACGGTGGGGAAGAAGTGGCCGACGAGCACGCCGATGACGATGGCAGTCAGCACCTGCACGTAGAGGCTGCGGAAAATCTTGGGCATGGGATGTCCTCCGGTGCGTCACGGGGACGCGGGTGAGGGCGCGCGGGCCGGGGCGCGCCGTGAGGGTGGGGTGGCCTGCGCGGGTGCAGGTCGGGGCGGGAGTGTGGTGCCGCCCAGCATGCGCGCGCAGGGGGACGCCTGTCCCCGGCGGGGTGCGGCGTTCGCCGGGGCGGGCGGGGCTGCGCGCCGTCCCAGTGGAGGCGCAGGGCTTTTCCAGGCAGGCCGGGGATTCGTACACGCGGTGAACACAAGGGCCGGGTGGGCGTGGGGCGGGCCTACACTGGGGGTACCGTGGCGCTGCGACTGCCCCTTCCGTCCCGCGTGCCGTCCCTGGCGCGCGAGGTGGCGCTGCCGCACACGCCGCGCCTGCTGCGGGTGGGCCCGCGGCTGTTCCTGACGACGCTGGGGGCGTTTCTGGTGCTGGGCCTGCCGGTGGCGGGTCTGGTCAGTCAGGGCGTGTACGACGGGATTCACCGGTCGTTCGCGGAGCGGTCCCTGCGCGAGTCGCGGCTGGTGGCGGCCCTCCCGCCGGTGGTGTCGGCCATGTCGGGGAACGTGGCCGAGCGAGCGAACCTGAACGCCCTGATGAACCGCTACCGGGATCAGCTCGGCGCGGATTACGTGGTGGTCACCGACCGGGACGCGCGGCGCCTGACGCACCCGAACCCGGCGCAGGTGGGGCAGCGCATGCAGGGCGGGGACTTCACGGCGTTCCTGCGGGGCCGGAGCGTCACGGAGACGGTGCAGGGCACGCTGGGCCGCTCGGTGCGATCGAAGGTGCCCATCGTGGACGGGGCGGGGCGGGTGCTGGGGCTGGCGAGCGTGGGCTTCCTGCTGCCCCGCCTGCGGGACGTGTTCCTGGACGTGCTACGCGCGGGCCTGCCCTGGTACCTGCTGGCGCTGGGGCTGGCCCTGGCTCTGGCGCTGGGTGTGGCGCGGCGCGTGAAGACCGAGATGCTGGGCCTGGAACCCGAGCAGATCGCCGGGGGCCTGCGGCAGTACCGGGCGGTGCTGAACACCCTGGAAGAAGGGGTACTGGTGGCCCGCGCGGGGCAGGTGTTCGTGATGAACCCCCAGGCCCGCGCGCTGCTGGGTACCCCGGACGCCGCGCTGCCCCTGCCGTGGCCGCCGGGCCTCCCGCTGCCCGTGCCGGGGGCGGGGCCGGTCACGGCGGAGGTGGCGGGCCGCCCGGTGCTGCTGGCCGCGCAGGAGGCCGGTGAGGGCGCGGTGGTGGTCACGCTGCGGGATCTGGCGCGCGTGCGGGCCCTGGCGGACGAGCTGACGCAGTCGCAACGTTACGCGGAGCTGTTGCGGGCGCAGACCCACGAGTTCACGAACCGCCTGCACACCCTGGCGGGCCTGCTGCACCTGGGCGAGACACGCGAGGCCCTGGCCCTGATCCACGCGCAGTCGGCGCGGCACGAGGCGCACCTGCAGGCGGTGGGGGCGCTGCGGCACGTGCGGCTCTCGGCGCTGCTGCTGGGCAAGTTCGACCGCGCGGCGGAACGGGGCGTGACGCTCACCCTCGATCCGCTGTCGGCCCTGCCGGGGACGCTGCCACCCGGCGTGCTGGACGGGCTGGAACTCGCGGCCGGGAACCTGATCGAGAACGCCCTGGACGCTGCGCAGGGCCAGCCGGACGCCGAGGTGCGCGTGCTGATCGCCACCGACCCGGAAGGCCTGATGCTGGAGGTGCGCGACACCGGGCCCGGCGTGCCCCCGGTGCTGGCGGGCACCCTGACCGCGCGCGGCGTGAGCAGCAAGGGTCCGGGGCGGGGCGTGGGCTTGGCCCTGGTGTCCGACCGCGCGCAGACGCTCGGCGCGGCCCTCGCCCATGACCGCGTGAGTGCGGACGGGCGGGACTGGACGCGCTTCACGCTGGACGTGCCCCTCCCCGAGGCCGAAGAATGAAGGGCGTGACCTCTCCCCCACCGCTGCGCGTGCTGATCGTAGAGGACGACCCGCAGATCGCGGCGCTGCACTGGCGGCTGCTGGAGCGCGCCGGGGGCTTCACAGTGCTGGGGCAGGCGGAGTCGCTGCGGGTGGCGCGGGCCATGCTGCGCACCCTACACCCGGACCTGCTGCTGCTGGACGTGCACCTGCCCGACGGACGCGGCCTGGACCTGCTGCGCGAGGCGCGCGTGAGCGGCGCGCAGGTGGACGCGATCCTCGTCACGGCCGCCAGTGACGCGCCCAGCGTGCAGGACGCGCTGCTGCACGGCGCGGCGGACTACCTCGTGAAGCCCGTGACGCCGGAGCGCTTCACGCTGGCCCTGGAGCGCGCCCGGGAACGCGCGGCGCTGTGGGCGCAGGGGGACGTGCGGCAGGGGCACCTGGACGCCCTGCTCGCCCCGCCGTCCGCCCCGGACGCCGCGGGCCTGGACGGGGACACGCTGCGCCGCGTTCGGGCCGCCCTGCGCGACCTGGGTGAGGCGAGCGCCGCCGAGCTCGGCACCCGCGTGGGCCTCAGCCGCGTGACCGCGTGGCGGTACCTGGAGCACCTCGTCGAGACCGGCGAGGCGAGCGTGGGCACCGACGCCCGCACCGGGGGCCGCCCCGCGAAACGCTACCGCCGGGTCTGAGGCAGGGTGATGGTCGATGGGTGATAGACCAGCTTTCGCTCAGGCTCGTGCCGGAGCTTCCATCAACCATCAACCTTTCACCATCTCCCCCCTCTGTCCCTGACCGGGGAACGTGTCACGCTGGGCGTTTCGGGGCGGTGGTACGCTCAGAGACGCTATGGATTCTTACGACGTTCTGGTGATTGGTGGCGGCCCCGCGGGGTACGTGGCAGCGATTCGCGCGGCGCAGCTGGGCTTCAAGACGGCCTGCGTGGACGCCTTCGAGCGGAATGGCAAGGCGTCCCTGGGGGGCACGTGCCTGAACGTGGGCTGCATTCCCAGCAAGGCGATGCTGGACAGCAGCGAGAAGTTCGAGATGCTCCAGCATGACTTCGCCGAGCACGGCATCAACGTGCAGGGCGCGTCCGTGGACGTCGCGCAGATGCTCAAGCGTCAGAGCGGCGTGGTGGACAAGCTGACGGGCGGCGTGGCCTTCCTGTTCCGCAAGAACAAGATCACCAGCATTCACGGCCTGGGCCGCCTCGTGCGCCAGGACGGCGACGCCTGGATCGTGGACGCGGCGGGCACCGAGGTGAAGGCGAAGCACGTGATCGTCGCGACGGGCAGCAGCCCCCGCGCGCTGCCCCTGGCCCCCTTCGGCGGGCACGTCGTGGAGAACAGCGGCGCGCTGAGCTTCACGGAAGTGCCCGGCAAGCTCGGCGTGATCGGCGCGGGCGTGATCGGCCTGGAGCTGGGCAGCGTGTGGCGCCGCCTGGGCGCGCAGGTGACGGTGCTGGAGGCCCTGCCGGGCTTCCTGATGGCTGCCGACGACGCGATCGCCAAGGAGGGCCTGAAGCTGTTCCAGAAGCAGGGCCTGGACTTCCACTTCGGCGTGAACATCAGCAAAGTCGAGCAGGACGAGACCGGCGTCAGCGTGACCTACACCGAGAAGGAGCAGGAGGTCACGGCGCGCTTCGACAAATTGATCGTGTCCATCGGTCGCGTGCCCCACACCCAGGGCCTCGGGGCCGACGCTGTGGGCCTCGCGCTGGACGAGCGCGGCTTCGTGAAGGTGGATCACCACTACCGCACGAACCTCCCCGGCGTGTACGCCATCGGCGACATGATCGGCGGCGCCATGCTCGCCCACAAGGCCGAGGAGGAGGGCGTGGCCCTCGCGGAGATGCTGGCCGGGCAGGCCGGGCACGTGAACTACGACGTGATCCCCTGGGTGATCTACACCAGCCCCGAGATCGCCTGGGCCGGCCTGACCGAGAAGCAGGCGAAAGACAAGGGCCTGAACGTCAAGACCGGGCAGTTCCCGTTCAGCGCGAACGGCCGCGCCCTGGGGCACGGCGACACGCGCGGCTTCGTGAAGATCATCGCCGACGCGCAGACCGACAAGCTGCTGGGCGTGCACATGATCGGCGGCGGCGTCAGCGAACTGATCGGCGAGGTCGTGGCGATCATGGAGTTCGGCGGCAGCAGCGAGGACCTCGCCCGCACCGTCCACGCCCACCCCACCCTCAGTGAAGTCGTCAAGGAGGCCGCCCTGGCCACCGACAAACGCGCGCTGCACATGTAAAAACCGCATTTCAGGCGGGGCGTGGCCATAGCGGTCCGCCCCGCCTCCCTCTTGCCCTCAGGGCACCCGCACACACCGCTTGACGAAATCAGGGAAACCCTGTATCTTTCTGTGCGTGCCGGAAACGGCGCCCCTTGAAAGGCAGGAAGCGAAGGCGCAAGCCGACGACAACTGAAGTGGTGTGGCCCCATCGTCTAACGGTTAGGACACTACCCTTTCAAGGTAGCGATACGGGTTCGAATCCCGTTGGGGTCACCACACGAGAAAAGCCTCTGCGCTCGCAGAGGCTTTTCTCATTTCCGTTTCCCACTGGGAATAATCGTCACCCCTGCCCCAAGCCCCGGAGAGCCAATACACGCATCTGGTCAGTTTCAAGTCCGCCAGAATCATGAATCGCCTCATCGAGCCACCTGACATAAGCAGCCTACTACCGCTCATCCACATCCCTTTATAGTGACTACACGTGAGGCCTGATACCTATGACGAATCGCGCTACAGAGCGCCGCAGAAACGCGAACATCCTGAAGAGGATGAGATTGACTTGGGCGTGGTATGGCAGGGCGTCAAACGCCGACTCCCTGTCGTCCTGCTGAGCAGCCTCGCGCTAGGCACCGGAGCCTACCTATGGTCGCGTTCACAGCCCAGCATCTATGAGGCGAGTGCCAGCGTGCTCTCCACCAACACCCAGACGCAGGAAACAGGCAACCTCCTGAATGGCCTGGGCCGCGCAGCCCCGCTGCCAGACGGCGTGATTGAGCAGGTCATGGTCAGCCCACTCGTTCTCGGAGAGGTCGTCAAACAGCTCCAGGCCTCAAACGCCGTGCAGGAACCCGAACGCTCACGCCTCGTGGCCTCCCTCCAAGAAGACCTGCGCCTGCAAAGCATGCGCGCCATCACGCTGGTCTCCAACGTGCAGGCCTACAGTGGTGGCAACGGCACCTATACCTTTAAGGCACGCGCCCGTACGCCACAGGCAGCCCAGGTGCTGGCTGATCTCATCAGTCAGGCACTGCTCGACTGGGACAGCAGTCGAGCACGCGAAGGACTCCGCCGGGCACAGGCCGGATTCGAGGCCCAGCTGACCCAGGTCGAGCAGCAGCTGCAAGGCTCCTCCGGGCAGGAGCGTCAGGTGCTGAGCAATCGGCAGGCCAGCATCCAGAGCAACCTCATCCAGATCAGTCTTCTTCAGGATTCCATTACCGGGGTCCTCAGTCCGCTCACCTCTGCCGTTCAACCGGGTGCCCCCGTATCACCCAGGCCCCTCAGAAACGCCCTGATCGCCACCGCCCTCGCGCTGCTGCTGGGCGTCCTATACTCAGTACTCCGGACCCTCCTGGACCGGACAGTCCGCTCAGAAGATGACGTCCTGAATCTTGGACTTCCGGTTCTGGCCTCTGTCCCCAGGATGCGCAAACGGGACGTCCTGCTGTCGGGTATCGTCCGTGCAGGCCGCAGCGCCGGCCTCTACGAATCCGTCGGCTTTCTCCGCGTCAACCTGCTGGGCACTGTCAGTCACATCAGGCATCCGGTCATCATGATCACCAGCACCGCCCCCGAAGAGGGAAAAAGCAGCCTCACGGCAACACTGGCCGATGGATTCGCCAGCAGTGACCAGCGCGTCCTGATCGTTGACCTTGACCTGCGCCGCGGCACGCAAGGAGAAGTCTGGAAGAAGTACGACCAGGCCACCAATTGGGTGCAGCTGGTCGGTGAAGGTGGTGGGCGCAATACCCAGGACGCCCTGATGGACCCGCAGAACGTGCAGGTTCTCCGTGCTGAGGACAATGTAGACGTGCTTCCAGCCGGCCCCGGTATCACGGGCTCACTGCAACTGCTGAACCGCGAGAACCTGAGTGCCGCCCTGACACTCTGGAAGGACCATTACGACGTGGTTCTGATCGATACGGCACCGCTGCTCGCGCTTGCAGACGGTCTTGTCATCGGCAAACACGTTGACGGCGTTGTCATGGTCGTTGAGGCGAACAAGACGCCACTACCAGCAGCAGCTGCCGCCATCAGCCGCGCCAGGCAGAATAATCTCAATATGCTGGGGGTCGTCATCAATAAAGTGGCGGCCAGCGAGCAGCGGTATAGTGGTTATTCATACAATCCGAGACAGGAATGATGTTTTGCTTATTCGAAATTATGCCTATGCACGCGACAATCTAAACCCGAAAGAGCTTTGTATAATTTACGCAGACCATAAGACCTCATTTCGCTTTTACGGTTATTAAATCTTATTTTGAGTTACGCAGTTGTTCATTTAATTATAGTAAATATCGTCTTTTCATACAGTCAAGTATTACAGAGGGTCGAATGAGACAGCTAGCAACGCCCGTATATATGTTAATACAATCTGTTTTTGTCATAGTTCAATATCAGATTGCAAAACTACACTGGGGTCTGGATGGACTCAATCAAATTATCTTAATTCTATCAGCTGCAATACCTTTTCAATTTCTCAACATGGGCATAGGGCATTACATATATTCTATGGCTGGAACCACAATCGGAACCAAAGTGCAGATCGATGGATTCAAGACTGCATTTTTACTAAGTTCGATTGGTGCATTTATAGCCGCAATTGCTCTTAAATCATTCAATCCCGGACTAGAAAGTCAATTTGTTACGATTAGCGCGGTATATCTGGTCTCTACAAATCTCAATGGATTGCTTTTCTTAATTTATGATGGCAGTGGAAAATCATATTTAAGATCAATAATATCTGGCGCTATATCTCTGATTTTTCTTAGCTTCGCCATATTTAACAAGAATTCTCCAGTCAATCCAATAGTCTGGTTCACACTTTCCAGCGTTTTCATCACTATTATATTATCGAGGCCAATAATCTCAAACTGGAAGCAAAGCAACTTCGATCCCTTTGGAATAATTAAAAAGGGAGTTAATTATAATATAATGATGCTCCCAAGCCTAAGTTTTGATTTTATAATAAAAATCTCACTAAATTACTTTCACCCAGCACTTCTTCCATTGTTTGATCTTATCAATAAGCTGTTACAGCAATTAAATTCTCTCATCATTATGCTCAATCAGGCATTGGCACAAAAAATTAAGAACTCCGACTCAATCTTTATTTCCAAGCTGGCGCTAATTTCAGGAAGTGCCTATTTTATATTCTCGATCGTCATATCTTTTATTTTACCATTTATAGTGGATTATGTCGGTATAATTGATACATCTAATACATATATTGTATTTTGGATAGTTTTGATTGGCTGGATGTTCAATACGATCTCGTCTCCTTGGTACTTTACAAACATTTTTCAAGGTAAAATCTTGAAGAATACTTTTGGCAACATTGCAATTCTAGTAACACTCATATTATTTGGTGCGACTAGCTTGTTCTTCGAAATTCCAGTATACTACTCATGGTCGCTGGCGCTAATTTTGGGGGCATGTGTAACCGTCGGATATAAAAATATGATCTACTTATTTAAGTCTTCACCAATCAGCTGGGCCATCTTATGTTGCATATTCTTAGCTAATCTATTAATAAGACAAAATATATTCTTACTAATTATAAGCAGCGTAATAATTATATTCATTTTTTTGAAAACTCTTCAAAGTTCTCAAATTAATAGGGAGGTTCAGATAAATGCATAGTAAGTCAGGCGTAGAAAAATACCTTATCACTATTGTCATACCCACCAAAGATAGATACGATACACTGGCAGAATGCCTTAGAACATTCGAAAAATTAGAACATCAGGATATATTTGAGGTTTTAGTCTTTGACAGTTCTGTTAACCGATCAAGCTTCGATATAAAAAATTTCAAAATTAAGAATATAAGATATATTCATGAGAAGGTAAGTGGTTTTTGTGAAACTTTTTCTAGGTCCCTGGATCATGCCACAGGGCACTATGTCACTATCATAGGTGATGACGACGCCGTACTACCAGCATTATTAGACGCAGTGTCATGGGCTTTTCAAAATAATGTGGATAGTATTACACCTCTGCTGCGAGCTGGTTACATTTGGCCAGGAGTTACTCGACAGGTTGGCGGAAGTCAAGATGCTGATCGCCTACTTATACAAAAATTTACCGGCAGGATCACCAAGGTAGAAGCAAAAAAGGAGTTGGAACGCGTAGTCTCAAATGTGTTCCAAGATTTCGATAAATTGCCGAAAATATACCATGGCGTCGTCAGACTTTCGAAAATGAAAGAGGTAAAGCTTAAATATGGCGACTACTTCATTGGATCAAGCCCTGATATTTCTGCCGCCGTAGCGCTAGCTGATATTGTCGACTCGCACTTCATTGTTGATTTTCCATTAACCTTGCCAGGCAGTTCACCCAGAAGTGGAGCAGGCACCAGCCTAAGCGGGAAGCATATCGGCTCTCTTGAAAATAGTCCATTAGGGCCGTTTTCTAAGATTTGGCCCTTGAATTTTCCCAAAGTGTATACAGTTCAAACTATGTGGGCTTTCTCTGGCACATATGTATTGCTACGAAGCCCTTCGTCAAGTCTGTTCAGGTCTTTTAGCTCAGACAAGCTACTGGCCGCAACACTCATTTATAATCTACCAAGTGCAATAAAAATTTTGCGACAAGAATTTAAAAGGCAGAAAATTAGTTGGCCTATTCTAGCTTATCACTCCATTGGATATATCTTAAAGAGAGCGAGGCAGCTTATGAATCGAATTATGCGCAAAGGCAATTATGACCTAGTTGCAGATAAAAAGTATTTAGGTAGCATAGTCAGTGCTCAAGAAATCACCAGTAGGATAATCCAAAAAGCAGAACATCCATTCAGGGAGAAGGTGCAGCTATGAAGGTTTTAATATTTGGGGCAGATGGCATGTTAGGACATCGTCTTCTTATTGATTTACATAATTCAGGCTTAGAAACCGCTGGAACAGTCAGGAAGGATGGTGCATATTCATATAATGGCAAATTTGATATCGAAAAATATCAAATATTCTATGGAATAGACGCCACAGATCTAGATTCTATGGAAAGATGCGTTTCTAATTTCAAGCCCGACTACATAGTTAATTGCATAGGCTACATAAAACAACGTGGGTTCAATGATATTGCCACTATGATATATTTAAATTCAGAGCTTCCTCACCATCTGTCTAAAATCTGCCAAGATCGTAATATTAGATTAATTCTTATTAGCACAGATTGCGTTTTTTCTGGTGATAAGGGGAATTACAAGGAAGATGACGCGATGGATGCCAGAGATATTTACGGTATCTCTAAATATATTGGCGAAGTGGGTAGTTCAAATGTCCTCACGCTAAGAACCTCAATTATTGGGCATGAAATATTTTCATCAGACAGTCTCTTAGAGTGGTTTTTGAAGCAAAATGGTTCAATTAAAGGCTTCAAGCGAGCCATATTTTCAGGGATGACTACAAATGAAATGGCTGAAATTATTTATAATATTATACATAATAATAGTTTTCGCGGTGGAGTATATCATGTTTCATCAAGTCCGATATCAAAATATGATCTCCTAAATAAGATAAAGATACTATATAAAACTTCCACCGAAATACATGGTGACTATGACTTCAAATGTGACAGAAGTCTTAATTCGGATAGGTTCAGAAAGGATTTTGACTACAAAGCAAAGAGTTGGGATGATATGCTAACTCAGATGGCAGAAAAGGGAGAAAAATATGAATGATATTCTCAGCTCCAAACGCATCCTGATTACAGGCGGCACAGGCTCCTTTGGCAAAGAAATGATCAGACGCCTTTTAAAAAGTGACTGCGAGGAGATCATTGTATTTAGCAGAGATGAATTCAAGCAGGAACTATTACGAGCCGAATTTTCTGGTGAAGCCAGAATTACATATTTTATCGGCGATATACGCGATTTTAGCTCTATAAAAAGAGCGCTATATGGTGTTAACTACGTTTTCCATGCAGCAGCTTTGAAACAGGTCCCTTCCTGTGAATTTTATCCCTTCGAAGCAGTCAAAACAAATATTATCGGCAGTCAAAATGTTATAGAAGCTTCAATAGAGAATAAGGTTAGTCGGCTGGTATGCCTGAGTACTGATAAAGCTGTACAACCAGTGAATGCAATGGGTATGTCCAAAGCCCTTATGGAAAAGCTGGCTCAATCACGCGGCCGCAGCTCCAAAGGAACAATCATATCCTGTGTTCGTTATGGGAATGTAATTTACTCCCGCGGTTCGGTAATCCCATTGTTTATTTCTCAGATCAATCAAGGCAAGCCCCTAACGATCACAAATCCGAATATGACTCGCTTCTTGATGAATCTTAGTGAAGCAACCGATTTGGTAATCGAAGCCTTCGAAAACGCCGAAGGTGGAGATATTTTTATCAAAAAAGCACCTGCTTCTAATATACATAATTTGGCAATCGCCATTCAAAGAATTACAAATACCGATACGGGCATTCAGGTGATTGGCGAGCGTCATAGTGAAAAGCTTTATGAGGTATTAGCCAGTAGTCAAGAATTACAGAGGTCCCAAGATAGAGGTGAATATCTTCGCCTGTCAGCTGATAATCGTAGGCTAGATTATACGAATCAATCTGAAGATAATTTCACCGACAATAATATTGACGACTACACTTCACACAATACCAAACAACTAAATCAGGATGAGCTCGAAAAAGTTCTACTTGAGATTCCCGAAATCCAGTCATCATTAAGTAAGATGACATCCATTTAATATTGTATGCTCTCCCAAAGTCAATATGTCGACGTCTCAGTAATTATTCCAACCTATTTTTCTAGCAACAGCTTAAAGCGCGCATTGCATTCAGTGGCCTTCCAAACTTTACCAGTAGCAGAAATAATAATAATCGACGACTCAGGAGACTCCAGCGAAGTAATTAAAATAAAAAATATTCTTAAAGAATTTACCTATCCACGAGAGAGGGTTAAATTTTACTTCAATAGTAAAAATATGGGTCCATCGTATACCAGAAATAGAGGCATCGAAGAATCTACCAGCAAGTATATTGCATTCTTGGATTCAGATGATATCTGGCATCCTGCAAAGATAGAAATCCAATACTCAATTATGGAAGAATTGAGATCGAAGTTATCCGGACATCAATTCAATCATACTTCTAATGGAAAATTCGATGGTGTCTCGAAAAGCATCAAGACTCGAGTTATTAAACGCAAAGAACTACTACTTCGTAATCCCTTCTCCACTCCCACGGTTATGGCAATTCGAGAAAACTTCACTAGATTTCCAGAAAATATTAGGTTTGGCGAGGATTATTTCTGCTGGATCGCGAATTATTCTCCCGGAGATTTTATATTGATAAAATCTACTCTTGCAGGTGGATTTAAAGCCTCTTACGGAGCATCTGGCCTCAGTCAAGATATCTCAGTTATGTCTCAAGGAGTAAAAGCAGCATTCTTATTGCTTCTCAGAAGAGGTCATATTAGTAGATTTGAATATTTCATTGCATTGACTATTGAAACGATGAAATATCTAAACCGGAAGACAGTCATTCTCTTGAGGAAGCTCAGATAATAATAAATGCAAAGGAGCACTAAAAATAAACTGCTCATGAGTATTAGGCAGACTTATATACAGACCTAGGAGACATGATAAGAGTGACAATCGGGACACGCGGCGCGCTATCATCAAAAATAAATATTCAAGGGCTACGAAATAGATCATATACCCCAGTATTTTATCTTATGAGTATGGTAATGTTCGCTATATATGGATATATCATAGCCTATCGTGATCCATCTGTAGGTACAGATACTAGAGCGTATATGAGTCTTTACTTAACGCATAAGCTTAGGCCTGATCTTTTGCAGCAATATGAAGCTGGCTTCGTTGCATTTTTGAAAATGGTCAGTGTATATTCGAACGACCCTCGTGTGTTCATCGCATCAATCAGCCTTTTGATTAACACATTATTTTATATTTCAGGGATACTCATATTCAGAAACTCATCAGTAGTCTTATACACAACTTTACTTCTAGCAAGCCCGTTTTATTTTAGCCTAAACACGAACGGCCTTCGTCAGGGAATAGCTCTTGGAATTTGTTTCTTATTTGCAGGCATTTTTTTTAATGTAAGAAGAATTTTTCTGACCGCGCCAGCAATTCTACCAATCATCGCATCTTTTCATCTCCCTATGATAATATCCTATATAGGATTTCTATTTAAATTAAGAAAAGAAGTAATTATATTTATTTGGCTGATGTCAATTATTCTTGGTATTTTTAGCTCATCTTTCAGTTCAACCTTGAGCAGCATATTTGATGCGACCAAGTATAATGCCTATCTAGAAGGCGACCAAAGCAACTTTAGAACCGGTTTACGCATAGATTTTATCATATTTAGCGCTTTGCCAATACTGTCTTACCTCATCACACCAAGATCCAGCTTAGCAGATTTTAAAAAAGCGCATTTCTTCATGACTGCATATATAGTTATCAATTCAATAGGGATGCTTATCAATTTTATGCCCTTCTATAGCAGAATACTGCTTGCGTCGTGGGCTATTACACCGATCATATATGCACTGTCCCTAAAATCGATAAAAGGAAAAGGTAAATTATCGCTTCTCAGAAAACTTTCAATCTGGTCTATTATTTTTGCGACCAATATCCTTGGGCTGATAACACTAATTTAAAGGAGATAATATGAAAAAAGGAAATATTTTAACTATTACAACAATTTCTCGAACAAATGAAGCTTTTTTAGCGGATGTTAATCATTCTTTAAAAGACTTCAATCATTTTGCTGCCGCATCAGACATAGTTAGCTCAAAGGTATCGGCTAAGTATACAAAGGTATTTGATTTACCAATACAGCGTGGATTTAAATCTCTTCTCAATTATAGGAAATTTCAAGACATATTGTTAAGCAAGATTATAGAATATAATATTGATATCGTCCATGTACATACACCTGTAGCAGCTTTTATGGTGCGATTCGCCCTCAAGGACAAATGGATTAAGGAAAGACTTAAAATAAAGCTAGTCTATACCGCACATGGTTTCCATTTTTTTCCAGGTAATTCATTAGTCAAAAATCTAATATACGGCATTGCCGAATACATAGCCGGCAAGTGGACTGACAAATTAATTGTTATCAACAGAACTGACGAGGAATCTGCACGGAAGTACAAAATAGTTGAGCCGGACAATATTATTTTTATGCCCGGCATTGGTATAGATCTAAAAAAATACTCTGATATCGAGGACAAAGCCACAATCAAATACACACCGTATTTCTTAATGGTCGCCGAGTTTATCCCTCGAAAACGCCATCGAGACGTTATAAATGCACTGGCAAAGTGTCAAACGGGATTTAATTTATACTTGGCTGGAGATGGAATTCTTGAAAATGAGATAAAACAGCTTGCTATTAATTTAAAGATTCAGGATAGAGTTATTTTTCTCGGCCACCGTTCTGATATTCCGGATTTAATGAAGAATAGCTTGGCAGTTATTTTAGCAAGCAGCCAAGAAGGACTTCCACGCAGTCTTCTTGAAGCCATGGCTTTAGGAACCCTTCCCATTGCATCTAGAATACGAGGCAACGTCGATCTATTAGAAGACCAAAGCGGTGTGCTGTTTGATGTCGGGAATATTGAACAATTAACAGAAATAATGGATCAAGTCTTTAGTCAACCAGATAATTACACAACGATCAAGGCAAATGCCAAATCGAAAATCAAAGAATATAGCCTGGAACGTATTTCCGAGCTACATAATGAACTATATGCAAGTCTTATAAATAAATTAAATAAAGATATCTGAATTCTTATTTCAGTGCAAACCCCAGGTCATCAAGAAATTTATTATTTTTAAAAGCTCAAATAGTATTCAATAGGGAGAGTTATGCATAGATACGAAAAAAATGTTTTAATATTCACATGCTCAGAGGAAACTAAAAGACAGACGAGCATCTCATCTAATGGTGCACGTCTTCTCCAACTGCATGTTTCAATCAGCGAACTTTTACCACACAAATCACGAAGCCCAAAGACATACACTAACAGCATCCTGTCGATGTACCGGACCATCCGTAGCTTCCGGCCCAGTATCACGAATGTGGGAACACCGAAAGCGGGCCTGATCGGTGGTCTGGCTGCAGTGGCGGCGCGCGTGCCAGTAAGGATCTACACGCTGCATGGGCTGCGCCTGGAAACAGTGAAAGGTCCGAAAGGACGGCTGCTGCATTCTGCCGAGCGTCTTGCGATGGCCTGCGCCCACCGGGTGGTATGCGTGAGTCCCAGCCTGCAAGAACGGGTGGGTGAGCTGGGCCTTACTCCTGCACACAAGACGGTGGTTCTGGGCAGTGGCAGCCCGAATGGTGTCCGGCAGCCTGGCGTGACCGACCCGGCCATCACCGCGTCACACCGGGCAACGCTGGGTCTGCAGGAGGATACACCGGTCATCGGTTTTGTGGGCCGCTTCACACGGGACAAGGGAATGGCGGAGTTGATGGAAGCTTTCAGGCGAGTGCAGAAGCGGCTACCATCTGCCCGCCTGTTGCTGATCGGTGACTATGAACCGGGAGATCCGGTTTCACCTGAGGTGCGTGACCTGATCGAGCAGACACCGGGGGTCCTGCGGACGGGTTTTGTACCTGACGTTTATCCATACTACCCTCTGATGAAAGTTGTGGCCTTTCCCAGCTATCGGGAAGGCCTAGGCCTAGTTCCCTTGGAAGCCGCCATAAATGGAGTACCTAGCATCGTCACCAACACTACTGGTGCTAAGGACACTGTCAGTGACGGGGTGACTGGTTGGCATGTACCTGTAGGTGATGCAGAGGCGCTTGCGGACGCCCTGACGAGCGCGCTGCTTGACCCTGCGGACACCCGGCGGCGCGGTGAGGCGGGACGCCGCTGGGTCACCGAGAACTTCGACCCCACAAGCGTGCAGCAACGCTGGGCCGACTATTACGCTGAACTGCTGCATTGGCGGGAGCTGAGTGGGCGTCACCGCAGCAAACGTTGGATGGATGCCGTGCTGGCCGGTGGGGGTCTGGTCGTCCTGGGTGGTCCTCTACTACTGCTGGCTTTGCTGGTGCGCTTTAAGCTGGGGAGTCCAGTCCTGTTCAAGCAGGTGCGCCCCGGGCTGGCAGGACAACCATTCACCATGTACAAGTTCCGGACCATGACGGATGAGCGCGCCCCAAATGGAGAGTTGCTCCCGGACTCGGTACGGTTGACCCGATTCGGGAGGTTGTTGCGGGCGACGAGTCTTGACGAATTACCGGAACTGTGGAACGTACTCCGGGGCGACATGAGTCTTGTCGGGCCGCGGCCCCTTCTGATGTCCTACCTTCCGCTGTACAGCGAGCGTCAGTTGCGGCGGCACGACGTCCGGCCAGGCGTCACTGGTTGGGCGCAGGTCAACGGACGTAACGCCCTGTCGTGGGATGAGAAGTTCGAGCGTGACGTCTGGTACGTCGAGAACCACTCGTTGGCCCTGGACGCAAAAATCATGATGATGACTGTTCAGAAGGTCTTCCAGCGTGAGGGCATCAGTGCTGCAGGAGAGGCCACGATGCCGCGCTTCACGGGTTCCGGTCCCCAACCGTGAGCAGCCCGCTGCCTCAGCCGCCCTTCACAAGCGTGCGGCTGAGGCAGCGCAGTGGCCGTGGCCTTCCGGCTCGGGGCCTGCCCGTGGGATCAACCAACCCACCCGAGCAAGCACGGCGGTCGCTGGGCGTGACCAGAATGGGGTTGATTCAGTCGGGCCAGATGGACGGCCTTCTGTATCAGACTTGGTCTGGGCGCTTCCCTTGATAGGTCCGAACGCTGCTCTGAGCTCACGTGACGGCAGCCCGCCGCTATTAGAGTCTGGCCGGGCGGTCAACTTCCGTATGGGGGGTGGTCACGTGATCATGAATGGATTCCGTGTCTGGCCTTTCAAACTTGTGCGGCATACGCGTATTCTGGCCATCATATGAACCGCACTGTTCCGCCCTTTGCAGGTTGGCCTATCTTCGAACAGGATGAGGTGCAGGCCGTGACTGACGTGCTCCAGTCCGGGAAAGTCAATTACTGGACGGGCGATGAAGCGCGCCAGTTTGAACGTGAGTACGCCGAGTATCTGGGCGTTCAGCATGCCATCGCACTTCACAACGGCACACTGGCTCTGGAACTGGCGCTGTATGCCTTCGGTATAGGCGCCGGGGACGAGGTCATCACGACGGCCAGAACCTTTATTGCGTCGGCCAGTGCGGCGGTCATGCGTGGCTGCGTACCAGTCATCGCTGACGTTGATCCGGTCAGTCAGAACATCAGCGTAGAGACGATCCGTCCGCTGATCACGGAAAGAACCCGCGCCATTATCGCCGTCCACTTGGCAGGCTGGCCGTGTGATATGGACCCGATCATGAAACTGGCGCAGGAACATGACTTGATCGTCATAGAGGACTGTGCACAGGCGCATGGGGCGTTTTACAAGGGGCGACCTGTCGGCAGTATCGGGCATGCGGGCGCGTTCTCGTTCTGCCAGGACAAGATCATGACGACCGGGGGCGAGGGGGGCCTGCTAGCCCTGAATGACACCGAGGTGTGGAAGAAGGCGTGGGCGTACAAAGACCACGGGAAGAGCTACGACGCGGTCTACCACCGCGAGCATGCGCCGGGATTCCGCTGGCTCCATGAGTCTTTCGGTACGAACTGGCGAATGCTGGAAGTGCAGGCATCAATCGGCCGGCTGCAGCTACGTAAGCTGCCGACCTGGATCGAGCGGCGCCGCGCGAACGCTGACATTCTCACTGCGCGGTTGAGCAGGCACCCGGCTTTCCGCCTGACACCCCCTGACCGTGACATCCACCATGCATATTACAAGTACTACCTCTTCATCAGGTCAGAGCGGCTTGCGGATGGCTGGGACCGTGACCGGATCATGAACGCCATCTCGGCGCAGGGCGTGCCGTGCTTCAGCGGGTCGTGCTCGGAAATATATTTGGAGAAAGCCTTCACGGATGCCGGGTACGGACCACAGCGCCGCCTCCCTGCCGCGCAGGAACTCGGTGAAACGTCCCTTATGTTCTTGGTGCACCCAACTCTGTCAGACGTGGACATGCACCGGATGGCCGACGTGGTCGATACGGTCATGGCGCAGGCCCAGCTGCCATGATTCATCCGAGGCATCAGGCATGAACAACACGTTGATCAAGTTTCTGACCGATCTGGCCCTGTGGGCGGCGGCAGCACTCCTAGCGTATGCCTTCCGGAAACCCACGCTGGTGACACTGGGAATTCCTCTGAATGTCGTGGGCTATATCGGGCTGAGTGTAGCTGTCATGGCAGTTGCCGCCTGGTACTACCGGCTGCCGCGGCAGACTTGGCAACGGGTGGGCGTACCGGATCTGATGGTGCTGGCGCGCGCTGTGACGATGGCAACCCTGCTGATGTTCGCGCTGGGCTTCATTCTGCAGAGCTGGTTACAGCTGCCCCGTAGTGTGCCCCTGCTGTCTGGCGTGCTGAGCGTGCTGCTCATGGGTGGCGTCCGCGTCCTGGCTCGCCTGCTGGCAGAGAACGTCCGCAGCCGGGGAACGCCGGATCAGCGGCGCGTCCTGATCGTGGGGGCCGGGAGTGCAGGCGCACTCTTCGCCCGCGAGATGCTCAGGCATCCGGAATCGGGGCTGCGTCCCATCGGCTTTCTTGATGATGAAGCGGGGAAGCAGCGCCAGCTGGTGGTAGGACTTCCGGTCTTCGGCCGCATTGCCGAGTTGCCGGCCATCGTAACCCGCGAGGGAGCGCAGGAGGTACTGATTGCCGTGCCGTCGGCCACCGGTGACTTCGTACGGCAGGTGGTGGATCTGGCTGGGGAAGCGCAGGTGCGTTACCGGATCATTCCTGGCGTCTTCGAGATTCTTTCCGGTGACGTGAATATCAATCAGATCCGCGACGTGAATGTTGAGGACCTGTTGAGGCGCCCTCCGGTTCAGCTCAACACCTCGGAGATCGCCGGATACCTGAAAGACCGCGTGATCCTCGTCACGGGAGCGGGGGGCAGCATCGGTTCGGAACTTGTTCGGCAACTCGTGGCGTTCGAGCCCCGCACGATCCTACTGTTCGGCCGAGGGGAGAATAGCATCTTCGGGGTTCAGCAGGAATTGACACGGACCTTCCAAGAGGTCGAGAAGATCGCACTCATCGGTGACGTGCGCGATGAGGCTCGGCTGCGCGCGGTCTTTGAAGAATACCGGCCGGAGGTCGTGTTCCACGCAGCGGCCCACAAGCACGTTCCGCTGATGGAGCGCACCCCCTCTGAGGCGATTCTGAACAACGTCATGGGCACCCGGAACGTTGTCAACCTCTGCCTGGAATACGGCACTGTCCGTCTGGTGAATGTCTCCACGGACAAGGCTGTAAACCCGACCAGTGTCATGGGGGCTTCCAAACGGGTTGCGGAGATGGTCGTCTCGGCCGGCGCAGCGCGCGCGCAGCCACACCAGGCCTTTGTCTCCGTCCGCTTCGGCAACGTTCTTGGAAGCCGGGGCAGCGTCGTACCGACCTTCATGGCGCAGATCCGAGCAGGAGGGCCGATCACCGTGACTCACCCGGAGATGGTGCGATACTTCATGACCATTCCCGAAGCGTCACGGCTGGTCCTGCAAGCTGGTGGTCTGGCCGAGAACGGGAAAGTCTATGTCCTGAACATGGGTGACCCGGTCAAGATCGCCGATCTGGCACGTGACGTGATCCGGCTAAGTGGCGCAACGAATGTTGACGTGGTGTTCAGCGGCATTCGCCCCGGCGAGAAACTGTACGAGGAGTTGCTCACCACCAGTGAGGGCATTGACGCCACGACTCACATGGAGATCTTCAGCGCGAAACTTGCGCCAGTCGACACGGAACTGATTGATCGGGAGCTGCGACTCCTAGCCGAGCATGCCGCGCAGCCGAATCCGGACGCTATCCGGACGGACCTGACGCGTCTGATCCCGGAGAATAAATTCGGTCAGGTACGGTAACGTTCCTCACTTGGATCCGAGGTGTGCGCAGACCGGCCGTCTAGAGCGCCTCTCAGAGGTGTTGAGGGAACCAACTCAACACCTCTGAACTCTAGAACTCTGCCGTTAGATACGTTCAGGCTCAGGGGGTCGGAATGAAACCCACGTTGCGGATGGTGAGGTTGCGGTCGCCCAATTCACGGAAGTAGGGATTGGCAATCCGAATCTCAAGAGGTTGAGCGTTCAAGCGCAGGGACACCTGCTGTGGTCGACCGGTCAGCTGCAGCTGCCTGATCTCCTGGCCTCCCTGCCTGAACGTGAGTGTCGCAAAGGCCCGCGCGGCTTCTCTTCCACTGACCCTGAAGGTCAGGAGACCTGCGCCGCAGGGTCGCAGGGTGACAGGCGCTCCGAACAACCACACCAGACTGCGTGCCTGAGCGTTCCAGCTTCCGCCAGCCGCAGGGAATACGTCCAGACCGAAGGTCTGACATGAATCGGACCGGAATTGAACGTTCTCTAGGGACGCGTTACGGTACTCGGAACGATAGAAATCGTTGAAGTAACCCAGGGTCAGACGTCCAGCTGCAGGAACGGGAACTCGAACGGTAGTGGGTTCCGTGAACTCTCCGGCCCAGATGACCTTTGAATCAAGCGTCACCTGCAGTGCTGGGGCAGCTCCGCCGGCCGCCTGGCCCTGACCGGAAATGACGAGTGTGCCCTTCCGGCAGGCTTCTCCACTGAGCCAGCCGTTACTCATGAACGTGTAGCCCTGGGATCCACTGAAGGGCAAAACCGGCGGCTCATTCTGCGGGAAAGCCACCCTGAACTGGAGCGGAAGCGTGCAAGGGGGGAGCGGTGCCGGCGACAGGACCGTGGCCTTCAGAGGCAGCCGGGCGGCCTGCCACGCCACCAGCGCACTGATTCCCACCGGGGACAGCAGCGCCAGTAAAGTCAGGGGTTTTAGCAGCGTCTTCATCAACGGAGGCTCACGGACCATTCGTGGGTCGCCAGGGGAAGCGCGTCTGTTCCTGCGGTGGCGGGGTACACCTGGAGCTGCAGGTTCTGTAGCGGGACGTTCCGGATGTAACCTGTGATCTCTAGGCTGATCGTCTCCCGGCCACGCGTGTCAATTGAGGTGACTTGCACGGGCGCGCAGCTCCGCAGGCAGCTGCGGAGTACAAACCGGTACTGCCCGGGAACCAAGCGCCAGCTGGTGTAGGTCGTGTAGCCCTGAGGCGTGGTCACAGACGCGGGAGCCCAGATGAACAGCAGGGTGCCGGGTGGGCCCGGTCTCGCTGACAGAGCCGCAACCCATACCGGGAAGGCCAGCAACGCCAACAGTGCTGCGCCGGTCAGGCCCTGACTGAACTTGAGTTCACGGGTGCGCGACAGCTGTACGCCGGCAATCAGCCAGAAGGTTTCGGCGTAGAAGGCGCTCGGGGCGATGAGCGTGTTGTCGGTCAGGTTGGCAACCAGCAGCCCGCTGAGGACCGCGGTCCCCAGGGCGTCCCTCGAACGCCACGCCACGAGAACGACAGCCCCGATCAGGATGAACAGCCCGGCTAGCCCGAGTGGCCCCGTCTCTGCCAGCTGGTGCAACACACCGTTGTGAGCGATCAGCCAGGGGCTGCCGATATCCTTAAGCCAGGACGGACACGTCATGGTGCCGGTCGGTCCAGTCCAGAGTTCGCAACTGGTCCCAGGTGACTGCAGGTGCCGACCAAGGAAGTAGGGGCCAACCCCGGTCAGAGGCGCGCTCTGGTAGGCAGACAGGGCGTTGGCCCATACCAGGTCGCGGCCATTGGTGTCGGACTGCACGAGTCTCGTCAATAGACCGTTGCCTTTACCGACACTCAGGGTGGAGATCCCCACAGCGAGCAGCACGGCGGCGCCCGCACCCATCAGAACGCGGCGGCTGGAGTGGACGAGGAGACCGGCAGCCACACCGATGACCGCAGCCAGCAGGGGCCCCCGACTCGCGGAGAGGAGGAGAACGCTGACACCGGCGCACCCAATGAAAAGCCGCCAGGCGCGGCTAGCCTGTCCGAACAGCGCGAGCCAGATGCAGAGCGCTCCGGCCAGACCGAGCGTGATGGGGGTCATGTAGGGGTGTGACAGGCGGCTCGAGAGCAGAGGAATGCCACCCAACAGCGTCATCAGGACGGCTGTGCCCATCACGATCACCAGACCAACACTGATTGGCATCAGCCGGTTGGAGCTCTGCCAGCTGGCGCCCATGCCCACTAGGCCAGCAGTCAGCAGCGTACGCACCAGGGAGGACAGACTGGTCTGAAGTGGCGTTTCGGTCAGCAGCGCCGGGAGCTGCTGGCTGAGCACGAAGACGACGAGAAGGATTTTCGCCGCTCCGGGCAGGGCGTTCAGGTTGGCGAGCCCCGCAAGTGCCAGCGGTGAGATGACGTAGAGAGGTGCCAGCAGTGCCAGCCACACTTGTTTCCATCTGGGGATGGGTGGGCCAAGAGTGGTTGAGACGGTCACAGACAGAACTATAGGCGAGAAGGTCCCGTGTCAGGCCAGATCACCGGTCATGATGACGTACTGGTGGATGACCTGCGGAAAGAGGGTTTGGACCGGGACGTAGAATGCGCGCTGTGAAAGCCATCATTCCAGCTGCCGGTTTGGGGACGCGACTGCGCCCCCTCACGTACACCCGTCCCAAACCTGTTCTGCGCGTTGCTGGTCGGCCCATCATCGCTCACGCCATCCAGACCCTCGTGCGGGCCGGAATCACCGAGATCGGGATCGTCGTTTCGGACATCACGCGTGAAGAAATTCAGCATGCCGTCCAGCACCTCACGCAGGCCAGCATCACCCTCATCAATCAGCACGAGCAACTGGGACTGGGGCATGCGGTGCTCACCGCGCGTGAGTGGGTGGGCCAGGACGACTTCTGCGTGTACCTTGGTGACAACCTCTTCGAGCATGGCGCGGCGCCGTTCGTGGAGGCATTCCGGCGGGACCGTCCAGCGGCCCTGATCGCCCTCGTGGAGGTCCCGGACCCCACGGCCTTCGGTGTTGCGCAGCTCGACGGCACCCGGATCACCCGCCTCGTCGAGAAACCCAAGGATCCCCCCAGCAACCTCGCGGTGGCGGGCCTGTACTGCTTTACCCCCGCTATCTTCGCCATGCTCGACGGCATGCCCCCCTCCGCCCGGGGTGAATTTGAGATCACCGACGGCATTCAACGCCTCATCGATGCCGGCCTGCATGTCCAGGGTCAGGCGGTGCAGGGCTGGTGGAAGGACACCGGCCGCCCCGCCGATCTGCTCGATGCCAACCGCCTTCTCCTGGAGCGGCTGCAGGATGACGTACAGGGTGAGGTGACCGACTCCAGGATCACGGGGCGCGTGGTGATTCCCGCGTCGGCGCGGGTGATCCGCAGCAAGATCGTCGGCCCCGTCATGCTGGGTGAGGGTGTGGTGATTGAGGACGCGTACATCGGGCCGTTCACGAGTATCGGCGCGAACTCGGTGGTGCGCGGCGCGGAAGTCGAGCACAGCGTGGTGGATGAGGGGGCGCAGATCGAGAACGTCAGCAAGAGATTGCAGGACTGCCTGATCGGCGTGCGCGCCCAGGTCAGGGGAGGCCGCACCGTGCCGCGTACTCACAAGCTCACCATCAGCGACGCCAGCCTCGTCGAACTCGCCTGAGGACCTTGTCGGCGGCCCTGCCCGAGCCGTTTTGCGGTGTGGGGCAGGGTTCTGTCAGCCGCGCGGGCCTATGATGGGGGCATGACGGATTCACCTCGGATTCACCTGGGTGCGCTGATGCGGTCCACGCTGGACGACGCGCAGGCAGAAGGGCACCTTGATCACCTCCAGTACGAGCAGGGCGGACAGCTACACACCCTGCGTTTCGCGTCCCCGGCGCCTTTCGAGGTGTCGGTCAACACGCTGGGCGGCTCGGAGATGTACCTGCAGGGCTCGTTCGAGCCGGTGCTGATCATGGAGTGCGCCCGCTGCCTGCGCGACGTGGAGGTGCCCGTGGACGTGCAACTGGGTACGCTGATGCGCTACGAGCCCTCGGCAGAGCAGCCGTACCTGGAGGAGGCCGACACCGGTGAGGAGGTGCTAGTGTTCGGCGATCCGGACCTGGACCTGGGTGCGTACCTCGCGGAGACGACGCTGCTGAGCGCGCCGCTGAGCGTGCTGCACGACGAGGCCTGCAAGGGGCTGTGTCAGGTGTGCGGGCATGACCTGAACGAGGGACCGTGCGAGCACATGGCGCAGGTGCCGGTCGAGGAGATCGACGACGAGCTGGGCACCCCGTCGGGGTCGCTGCATGCCAAGCAGAATCCGTTCGCGGCGCTGGCAGACCTGAAGCTCCCAGAGGACTGAGGTGGCCCAGAGGACGGAAGTGACACCGCGGACTGAGGTGGCCCAGGGGCAGGACGTGCCCGAGCTGACGCATTTCCGGGATGGGCTGCCGCGCATGGTGGACGTCTCCGGGAAGGTCGCCACGGCGCGTGAGGCCACGGCGGAAGCGTGGGTGCGCCTGCCGCCCGAGGCGCGCGCTGCGCTGGAGGCAGGTACGAATCCGAAAGGTGACCCGCTGACGGTGGCGCGGCTGGCGGGGCTGGCGGGTTGCAAGCGCACGGCGGACCTGGTGACGCTGTGTCATCCCATTCCGGTGTCGGGCGCGGACGTCCGCGTGACGCTGGAGGAGGCGGGGGTGTACGTGTGGGCGCGGGTCCGCACGACCGGCCCGACCGGCGTGGAGATGGAGGCCCTGACGGCCGTGACGGTCGCGGCGCTGAACGTGTACGACATGCTCAAGGCAGCGAGCAAGGCCATTGAGGTGACGGGCGTGCGGCTGCTGGGCAAGAGTGGCGGCAAGAGCGGCGATTACGCGGCCCCCCCTTCAGGTGGTGTGGCAGCGCCGGGAACTTCCGGCGAAGGTTGAACGTAGAGGCACCGTATGGGCGTGGAGACTCTTCGATCGGGGGATGGGCGGGCGTGGCTGGAGCTGCTGCACCGCGAGGCGGACGGTGACCTGACCCCCGCTGAGACGGCACTGCTGCGCACCCTCCCCCCGGAGGTGCAGGCGCAGCGTGAGCGCCTAGCGCGCTTGGTGCCTGCGATGCGGGCCATGCCGGAGCTGCCGCGCAGCGTGGCGGCGGACGTCGCGCGTGAGGTTCACCTGTCGGCGCGGCTGGTCTCCCCTCCCCTGCCCCGGTCCCTTGCAGCTCAGGTCGCGGCGGAGGTGGCCCTGTCCGTGCGGCTATCCGAAGAGTCCGCCCTGCCCCGCAGTGTGGCCGCAGCGGTCGCGCGGGACGTGCGGCTGGAGCAGGCCCTGACCCGCGTGCCCGCGATGCCCGGGAGTGTGGCGGCCAGCGTGGCCCGCGATGTCCGGCTCGGCGCACAGCTGGCGACCCCGCCGCTGCCGCGTTCGGTCGCGGCGAGCGTCGTGCAGGACCTGCGCCTGGACCTCACGCTGGGGGCGCCGGTCCCCGCGCTGCCGGGCAGTGTCGCGGCCGCCGTCGCGCAGCAGGTGCGCCTCACCCCGCCAGAGCAGCTGTCGCCCGCTCCGGCCGCCGCCGCCGCGCTGATCGGGAACCGGCCGCGCAACCCGGCGCCGCTGATCATGGTGGTGTCGCTGCTCGTGGCGCTGACGCTGCTGGCCGTGTCGACCGCGTGGCCGAACCTCGCAGCGGGTGCGCTGGTGTTGCAGACGTTGCTGGCGCAGGTGTCGCCGCTGGCGGGCGTGGGGCTGCTGCTGCTGCTCGTGACGAGCGCCGCCGTGACGTGGCGGCCCGCACCGGCCGCTCAGCGCTTCGGAGGGCTGGCGTTCGCCGTGAGTGCCGCGCTGACCCTCCCGGCGCTGTACGGGGTGGTCACGCACGGCACGGTCAGTTTCGGGCGGGACGTGGTCGTGCACGGACCCGTGAAGGGCAACGTGCTCGCGGCGGGCGGGAATATCGTGCTGGCCCCCGACGCCCAGGTGGACGGCGAGGTCGTGACCCTGCTGGGCGACATCCGCCGCGAGGCGGGCGCGCAGGTGGGCGGGTCGGTCACGGCCCTGCTGGGGCAGGTGCCCGGTGACAGCGCCGCCCGCGAGATCCAGGCCCCGAGCGGGCTGGGCGCCGTGACGGCCGCCGCGTTCCGCCCGGTCCTGGGCTGGCTGGGCGGCGCGGCGTGGCCGCAGGTATTCGTGGGCCTGACCGGCGGAGCGCTGCTGCTGCTGTTCGTGTCGGGTCTGGCGCCGCTGCTGGCGCGGCGCCAGCGGCACGCGCCGGTGCGGACGCTGGCATTGGGCGTGCTGTCCCTGGCGGCGCTGCTCGGCCCGGCGGGCGGACTGGCGCTGGCGGGCCTGCTGGGCCCGGCGCTGCTGGCGGCCGCGCTGGCCGTGCTGCTGATCGCCGTGGGCCTGAGTGTCAGCGCGTACGACGCGGGGCGCGCACTGGCCTACCGCGCGGGGCTGCCCGTCCCGGACGCAGTGGGGGCCATGGTGGGTCTGAGTGCCGTGGCGGCCAGCCTGAGCGTGCCTCCAGTGGCGTTCGCGCTGGCGGTGGTGGGCGGCACCTGGGGCGCGGGCACGCTGCTGCTGAGCCGCGCGGGCAGCCCGGCTGACGTCGTGGAACCGCAGGCGGCCTGACCGGGTCAGCTGACTGCACCACAAGAAGCCCCCACCCGTGCAGGTGGGGGTTTATTGGCACTGAACGTCAGTTCAGGATGCGTTTGAGGTGCAGGTAGATCTCGTACCAGTCCTGCTTGTCGCGGGGCCGTTTGCCGCGCAGTTCGATGCGGGACAGGGTGCGGACCCAGTCGGGCGTGATCTGCGGGCCCAGGGTGGGGTCGGCGACCAGGTCGGCGAGGCCCTTGGGCAGCGCGCCCTCGGTGGAGGCACCGTAGAACTCGACCCCTTCGAGCAGGTCGTGAACGGTGATGGCGTACGCGCCGGCCAGGGTCTGGAGGGTTTCCAGGCTGGGGTTGGTGCGGCCGCGTTCGAGGTCGCTGAGGTACGGGACGCTGATCCCGGCGGTCTCGGCGACGTCCTTGAGCCGCAGCCCGCGTTCGCTGCGCAGTTCGCGGAGTCTTTCGTGCAGTTTCATGTTTCACCTCCTCGGCTGCGGCGTGGCCTCACGCCTGGACCGGCCCGCTGGGGGGCTGGGGGGCGCGTGCCGCCTGGGGTTCCGATTGTCTGTCCCAGGGTTTGCCTGTGGGCAGAATACGGGAGCCTTGGTTGGAGTGTAACACCACCCCCCGCTACGGTCAAGACAGAATAAGGATTAACCCTTCTTGCCCTTCACGATCCCCTCTGCTAAGATCGTAATCACAAGAAGGATTCGCCCACAGCAGAATTTCACCCTGCTCGCCTCGCCGCCCCGCCCGGGCGGGAAGGAGTCCCCCCATGCGCGCCCTGGACACCATCGCTGAAAGCATCCGCGTCGGCTACGCCCACCCCACCACCCTCCTGAACACCCTGATCGAGGTCGAGAACGAGGGCGGCCTGGGCGCCGTCCGCCGCGTCGAACGCCAGCTGAACCTCAGCGTCCAGGCCCTGCGTGAACGCCAGCACCCCCACAGCGACCTCGCGCAGACGTGGCTGAATTCCGCCCGCGCGTACCTCGTCACGAACGCCCAGCGCCGCCAGGCCGTCTGACCGACAAGACCACGAAGGGCGCCCCGACCGTCAGCTGGTCGGGGCGCCCTCTTTGCCCCTCAGCTCAGGCTGTAGATCTCGCCGTACTTGCGCGTCAGGTACGCCACGTAGGGGTCGGCGCTCAGGGGCCGCCCGGTGGCCTG
>CALPYF020000011.1 GCA_943327755.2 Deinococcus hopiensis KR-140 | reverse complement strand
AGCCCGAGAGGTCCACCAGGGTGTGCAGCGCCCGCTGCCCGATCTCGCCCGGCGTGGTCAGGTCGGCCAGGTCCGCCGACAGCTGCGCCAGCTGTTCGAACTCCCGCGCGGCGCGCTGCGCGTCTTCCAGGGCGCGCATGCGGGCGTGGGCGACACTGGCCGCCTGACCCAGCAGGGTCAGCGCCTGCGCCTCGCCACTGCCGAACTGGGTGTCGTGCGCCAGCCGGTCCACCGACAGCACGCCCAGCAGCTGACCGTCCGGATCCAGCAGCGGCACGCCCAGGTACGTGTGCGGCACCGGCGTGCCGGTCACGTACACCGCCTGCGCGTCCTGATCCGTGTGGGGGATCAGGGTCGCGCGGCCCGACTGCACCACCCGCCACGACAGGCCGCGCCCCCGGGGCAGGCGGATGTGCACGGCCTGCGGGCCGCGCGACCCGGCGGCGGCCACGACCTCCAGGTCGTCGGTGTCCGGCCGGTACAGCAGCACCAGGGCGGTGCTGGCCCCCGTGATCTCCAGCGCCTGCTGCGCGCAGCGGTCGAACATGTCCCCGCTGGACTGCGCAAGCAGCACCAGCGCCTGAGCTTCGAGCGCCGGCCGCAACGTCTCCGGCAGCTCGGTGCGCCCGGCGTCGCCGATCACCCGCGCCACCAGGGGCAGGCGAGGGCGCGCCGGAAAGGGCCACGGCGGTGCAGGCGGGGCATGCCCTACGCTAGCGCGACTGACCCGCCGCGCACCACTGCCGCGTGGCCCGGTGAGACGCGCGGCCCAGGGTCGGTCGGGTCCGGTGGGGTGAACCACTCCTGACCACGCCGTCCGGCCCCGCCCGCTACACTCGCCCGCATGAGCCTCACGCCCGAGCACCTCCAGACCGCCGCGCACACGTACGGCACGCCCCTGTACGTCTACGACGCCGCCGAACTCGACGCCGCCCTGGCCCGCGTCCGCGCCGCGTTCGGGGACGCCCGGGTGTACTACGCCATGAAAGCCAACCCCAACCTGACCCTGCTGCGCCGCCTGCACGCCCAGGGCGTCGGCTTCGAATGCGTCAGCGCCGGGGAACTCGCCCGCGCGGCCCACATCGGTGCGGCGGGCGACCGCATCCTCGTGAACGGCCCCGCCAAGACCCCCGGCGAGTACGCCACCGGCGCGCAGCTCGGCGCCACGTTCATCCTCGACCGCGAAGAGGAGGTCCGCCTGCTCCCCCCCGGCTCCCGCGCGCTCGTGCGCGTGAACCCCGCCCTGAACGTCAGTACGCACGACCACCTCGCCACCGGCGCCGCCGGCAGCAAGTTCGGCGTGACCCTCGCTCAGGCCCCCCGCGTGCTGGACGCCCTGCGCGCCGCCGGGCACACGGCACTGGGCCTGCACGTGCACATCGGCAGCGCCATCCGCGACGCGCATGACTTCACCGCCGCCTTCCACCGCCTCGGCGAGCTGCGCGCCCACACCGGCCCGCTGGATGTCCTCGACGCCGGGGGCGGCTGGGGCCTGGGCGCCGACCTGCACGGTATCGCCCGCGAGGCCCGCGCTGCCGCCGCCACCTTCGGCGCGCAGCTTTGGGTCGAACCCGGCCGCTACCTCGTCGCGCAGGCCGGCACCCTCCTGACCCGCGTGGTCGGCACCAAACGCACCGGACGGAACTTCGTCCTCGTGGACGCCGGAATGACCGAACTCCTGCGCCCCATGCTGTACGGCGCCACCCACCCCGTCACGCCCCTCTGGGAGCGCGGCGGGACCGACACCTGGGACCTCGCCGGACCCGCCTGCGAGAGCGGGGACCTCCTCGCCCGGGACCTCACCCTGCCCGACCCGCAGCCCGGCGACCTCCTTGCCATCCACGAGGCCGGTGCGTACGGCGCGGCCATGAGCAGCAATTACCTGACCCGCGCCCGCCCCGCCGAGATCCTGCACGACGCGGGCACCTGGACCGTCATCCGCCAGCGCGAAACCCCACAGGACATCTGGCGCGCGGAAGAGAATGTGTAAATATTCGCGTCCTCATGGGCGTCTTTCGTCCTGCGGCGGGCGCAGGCGCGCTAGCGTGACCGGGTGATCGTCAAGGACCTCGAACCGCAGCAGCACGCCGACCCGCTGCGCCGCGCCGGATACGACGCGGAACGGCAGATGGCCCACTACCTCAAGCGTGCCTTCGCGGAGGACCCCCGCAAGTTCGTGTTCCACAACCTCCGCCTGGAGCGGCGCGGCGAGATCGCGCAGATCGACCACCTGATCCTGCACCGGTTCGGCCTGCTGATCATCGAGAGCAAGAGCGTGGCCGGGCAGGTCAGCGTGAACGAGCACGGCGAGTGGACCCGCTGGTGGAACCGCCAGGGACGCGGCATGCCCTCGCCGGTCCTCCAGGCGCGGCGACAGCTGGACCTGCTGCTGGCCCTGCTGGACGACCACACCACCGAGCTGATGGACCGCTCCATGCTGGGCCTCAAGCAGCGCACCCTGAGCGGCGTGCGGCGCGACGTGCTGGTCGCCATCTCGGACGGTGGGCGCATCACCCGCAAATCGGAGGTGCCGGAACTCGTGAAGGCCGATCAGGTGCCCGACCGCGTGAAGGCCATCATCGGGGCCGAACAGGAGAAGACCTTCGGCTCGTTCGGCCTCAGCGACGCCGAGATGACCCGCATCCAGGCGTTCCTGCGCAGACGCCACGTTCCAGCGCCTGCCGAGACGGTGCCTGCCGCACCTGAACCTGCCCACACCAGAGCGGCGCCCGTCAGTGCGCCCCCGGCCCAGCCCACACGTCCGGAACGCCCCAGCGCCGCCCCGGTCCGCACGTCGCAGGAACGGCAGGCGCAGGCGCGGCCCCGCCCGGACGTGGCGTGCCGCGCCTGCTCGTCCGCGAACGTGACCGTGCAGTTCGGGAAGTACGGGTACTACCTGAAGTGCGGCGACTGCGGTGGGAACACGCCCGCCAAGCCGGTATGCGTGGCGTGCGGGCAGCCGGGGAAGGTCAGCAAGCGCGGCCTGGAGTTCACGGCGACCTGCGCGGGCGGGCACACCTGGGCGTACTGGACGAACCCGGCCTGACCATGGGCAGGAGGTGGGGGCGGACGGCGTCCCACCTCCTGCGGCCCTGGTTCAGAAGCTGTCGCTGCCGCCGATGCGGACGCCCTGGTAGTAGGCGTACGCGGCGCTGTAGCAGGCGGGGCGGGCGTACCAGCTCTTGGCGGCGCAGATGGCTTTCATGTTCGTGTAGAACACGTCGTCGCTGGTCAGGCGGTTGGCGTCGGTGCGCTGGTACACCTTGAGGTTGCGGTACGCGAAGTCGTGCACGTTGCACGCGGGGCGGAAGTCCTCACGGTAGCCCAGGCCCAGGCCGTCGGGGGCGCTGCACCCGTCGCGGGTCCAGTCCAGACCGGTGTAGGGGCTGCTGGTCCCGGCGTACGCGCTGTACTGCGCGTTGTAGTTGCTCACGGTGCCCCACCCGGTGCGCTTGACGTACGCGAGGCGGTCACTGGCGTAGTCCTGAGTGTTCAGCGCGGGCACGCTGGGGTAGGCGAGGGTGCCGGGCCGCTCGCCGTACGCTTCCTGAAGGGCGGCGGTCAGGCCGGGGTCGTTGCCGTAGCGGGCCAGGATGGCCTGACTGCCCGCGTCCTGCAGCTCGGGGCGGTCGGCGTACGGTGAGGGGCTGGCGGTGGGGGCGGCCTGCTGGGAGCAGGCGGCCATGGCCAGGGGCAGCGCAAGGGTGAAGGCGGCAAGTCGGCGCATGGGGGATCCTCCGGGAGTGGGGCGATGGGTTGTATGACGCCTCTCACTCTACCCGTCCGTGTCAGGGTGGTGCCAGCCCGCGGCCCGCTATCATGAGCGGCAATGACGGTTCCTCCTGTGTCTTCCCCCGCTGTGCCCGATACGACCCGCGCCCGCATTCAGCAGGAGGCGGCGCGGCTGTTCGTGAAGAGCGGCTACCACGGGGTCAGCATGCGCGAGGTCGCGGAGGCCGTCGGCGTCACCAAGCCCGCCCTGTACCACCACTACGCCGACAAGGAGGCGCTGTTCCTCGCGATGCTGGAGGGTACCCTGGCAGGCCTGAGTCGCCTCGTGCAGGCCGCGAACTCGCAGGTGGGGATCCGGCTGCAGCTGGACACGCTGGTGTACGAGCTGCTGGCCAGCGCCCCCGAGCAGCGCGTGGGCCTGCAGCTGGCGAGTGAACTGCGGCACGTGAACCCGGACCGCCGCGCGGCGTTCGAGCAGGAGTACCGTCGCGTGTGGGTGGGCGGCCTGTCGTGCCTGTTTGAGGAGGCGGCCGCGCGCGGTGAGCTGCGTGGCGACCTGCCCCCGGCGATGCTGGCCCGCGCGTTCCTGGCGATCACGTACCCGCTGGTGACGGGCGCGCCCACCTCTGATCCGCAGGGGACCGCGCGGGCGCTGCTGGCGGTCTTCCTGGACGGCGCGACGCCCCGCTAGGCCCCGGACGGGTGTGACCCCCGGGCCGCAGCATGAAGAATTGACAGGTCTTGACCGGCCCCCCGGCTGTCAGGGAACATGGGCCCTGGCGCGCCGCACGGGCGCGGACTTTCGGGTTACTACCCCCAACGGCATCCTGGACGTGCGTGGCAGCGTCCGCTTTCTGTTTCGCGGAGTGACACAATGGAATCACTGTTCGGCTGGATCACCCAGCCTGAGGCGTGGCTGGCGTTCGGTACGCTGCTGCTGCTGGAAGTTGTCCTTGGCATCGACAACGTCATCTTCATCTCGATCCTGGCCGGGAAGCTCCCGCCGGAGCAGCGGCAACGCGCGCGCACCATCGGCCTGCTGGCCGCGATGATCATGCGCCTGGGTCTGCTGTTCTCGATCAGCTGGATCTACAGCCTGAAAAACGACCTGTTCACCCTGTTCGGCATGGGCTTCTCGGGACGGGACCTGATCCTGATCTTCGGCGGCCTGTTCCTGCTGTACAAGGCCGTCAAGGAGATGCACGAGCAGCTCGAGGGCCCCGGCGCGCACGAGGGTGCGCCCACCGCCGGGAAGGTGGCGGGCGCGAACTTCGCGGCCATCATCGGGCAGATCATGATCCTCGACATCGTGTTCAGCCTCGACAGCGTCATCACGGCCGTCGGGATGGCCGACGACATCGGCGTGATGGTGGCGGCCGTCGTCGTGACCGTGCTGATCATGCTCGTCGCCGCGCGCCCCATCGGGGAGTTCGTGCAGGCGCACCCCACCGTGAAGATGCTCGCCCTGGCGTTTCTGCTGCTGATCGGCGTGAACCTCATCGCGGACGGCTTCGGCTTCAAGATCCCCAAGGGATACACGTACTTCGCGATGGGCTTCGCGATCGCCGTGGAACTCCTGAACCTGCGCGCCCGGCGCGGCAAGCCCGTGCACCTGCACGAGACGAACCGCCACCCCGACGCGGGCTGAACGCCGCCCCACCGCCTCTCTGGCCCCGCCCCACCCTGGGCGGGGTCTTCTGTTGCCCGCCCGATGCTTTACGCTGCGCGCATGGAGTTCCTGCGCCTCGTTCACGGGTATCAGTTCAACAACGCCGCCGCGTTCTTCTTCCCCACCCCGTACGCGCTGGCGACCCTGGTGCTGTTCGTGTGGAGTGTCGCGCCCGCCATCAAGGGCCGGGTGGGGCCGGGCTTCATGGTCTGGCTGCGCCTGACCTGGGTGCTGACCCTGCTGCCCGGCGTGACGGGGCTGCTGCTCGCCCTGGGCGGCGCGAAGGTGCCCAGCGCCACGGACGTCGGGAAGGGCGTCACGAAGTACGGGTTCCCGGCGGACCCCAGCCGCGACTGGGAACACTGGATGTACGCCGGGTTCTGCCTGCTGACCCTGTACGTGATCGAACTGATGATCCGCGAGAAACTCACGCCGCAGCGACTGGGCCTGCGCCTGCTGCCGGTGGCGACCCTCTTCCTGTACGGCTGCGCGTACATGGTGGGGCGCGTCGCGGTGTTCCCCGGCAGCACGCCCGGCACCTGAACGCCGCCGCCTGCCGTCTGCCGGGCACTGCAGGTGCGGGCATGAATGTCACGTCAGCTTCGGTTCACGCCCCGGGAGGGCAACTGTGATCAGGTGTGACCCCATGCGGCGACTGTTTGTTTCTCTCCTGCTGGCCGGACTGGGCTGCGCCGCGCTGGCGGTACCGGCCAGCGTGACGGTCCGGAGCGGCGACACGCTGTTCCGCATCTCGACCCGCACCGGGGTCAGCGTGGCCGACATCCAGCGCCTGAACGGCCTGCGGGGCACCACCATCCGCGCCGGGCAGGTGCTGCGCCTCGTGGGCCCGGTTGGCGCGGCCACCCCGGTCCGTCCGGCCAGTGGCGCGGGCCCGTACACCGTGAAGAAGGGCGACACCCTGAGCGCCATCGCGGCCCGCTTCGGCGTGACGGTCGCGGCTCTCCAGGCCGGGAACAGCCTGCGGGGCACGGCGCTGGCGGTCGGGCAGCGCCTCAAGATCCCGCCCCGCACCCGCGCGGCCGCGCCGGTCCGGCTGCCCACCACCGAGGTCCGCGTGGTGTACCGCTACGTCCGCGTGGGCGTGAATGACACCCCGCAGACCCTGGCCGCCCGCTACCGCCTGAGTGTGGACGACCTGCGCCGCCTGAACGGCCTGGGCAGCTTCAAGCACATCGTGCCCGGCAAGAAACTGCTCGTGCCGTCGCGGGTGCCCGTCCCGATCCCCCCGAAACCGCAGCGTGACCCCGTGACCTTCAAGCGCCTGACGCCACTGAACGTGCCCATGCAGATCGCGAACGTGGACCTGCGCTGGCGCAGCACGCTCGTTGCCCCGGTGCTGCCCGGGCGGGCGCTGGTGTTCAATTCCGGCGCGCGGGTCGGGGAACTCGCCCGGCGCAGCGGCGCGCGCGTGCTCGTGAACGGCAGTTACTTCCACCCGCAGTCCTTCGCGCCCGCCGGGGACATCGTCACGCAGGGGCGGCTGCTCACCTGGGGGCGCATCCCGCAGGCGCTGGCAATCACGCCCGACAACCGCGCCGCGATCCGCCCCAGCGCCACGGCGCTGCTGGGCCGCCCGCTGGACACCACCTGGACCGGCATGGAGACCGTGATCGCCACCGGGCCGCGCATCCTCAGCGGCGGGCAGGTCGTCACGCGCTACAGCACGGCGTTCCGCGACCCGGCGCTGTTCGGGCGCGCCGCGCGCAGCGCCGTGGGGCTGGTCAGCAACCGCGACCTCGTCTTGGTCAGCACGCACGCGAAACTCACCACCACCGAGATGGGCAAGCTGCTGCTGCGCCTGGGTGTGCGGGACGCGCTGCTGCTCGACGGGGGCAGCAGCGCCGGAATCGCCTGGAACGGGCACGCCGTGCTGGACAGCGTGCGGCGCGTCAGTTACGGCATCGGGGTGTTCACGAACTACACCGGCCGCCGCTACGCCCGCTGACGTGAACCAGGGCCGCCCAGACGCGCCCCCATCGCCCGGGCGCGTGCCGTCAGCAGGTCGGCGGCGGGGGCGGGCAGGAGATCGCGCGCCGTCGTCTCCCACAGCATCAGCCACGCCCGCAGATGCTCACCCCGCACGCCCAGCCCCGCGTGTGCCGAGTTCAGGTTCCCGCGCCACGGAGCGAGGTCCGCGTCGCCGCCCAGCAGCGTCACCCAGAACGCCGTGACGCGCCCCAGGTGCGCGGGCCAGTCCTCGACGTGCGCCGCGAACACCGGCCCCAGCAGCGGGTCGCGGCGCGCGCGGGCGTAGAACTCGGCCACGACCCCCTCCAGCGCGGGCACGCCCCCCACCTCCTCCAGTGGGGAGCCGGGCGTGCGGTCCGCCCAGCCGGACAGCGCCGCCAGAAACGCAGTCCGCACCCACCCGGGGAGGTCCGGGGCGGCCCAGGCCGTCGCCCGCCCTTGCGTCCAGTGCAGCGGCATCTCACCGGCCCAGCTGTGGACCTGCGCGCCGCGCGGGAGGGCCGCCCATTCCAGACCCCCATCCGGGCCGTGAATCTGGGCGCCCAGCGCGCGGCCCAGCAGCGCCGCGCCCGTGCCCCAGCCCAGGACCGGCACGCCCCGGCGCAGCGCCGCTGTCACGTCGGTCAGCAGCGCCCAGCGCTCCGGCTGAGCCCGCAGGTCGGCCACCGGGCCCCCATCGTGCGGCAGGAGCAGGCCCGCCGCCTCCCGAATGGGCCCGCTGCCCAGGGGGCGGGCGTCCGGCCAGCCGGGCAGGGGAGAGGACGTCAGGAGCATCGCGGGCAGGATACCCGCCTCACGGTTGGGGGCGGGGGGCGCGGCGTACACTGACGGGCTGATGAGTGCCCCCGCCCCCGCCCCGCACACCCCAGCGCAGACCCAGCCGCCGCACACGCTGTCGGTCGCGCCGATGATGGACTGGACCGACCGGCACTGCCGCGTCTTCCACCGCACCCTGACCCACCGAACCCTGCTGTACACCGAGATGGTCACGACCGGCGCGATCCTGCACGGCGACCGCGACCGGCACCTCGCCTTCGACGCGGGGGAACACCCGGTCGCGCTGCAACTGGGCGGCAGCGACGCCCGGGCCCTCGCGGACTGCACCCGCATTGCAGAAGGCTACGGCTACGACGAGGTGAACCTGAACTGCGGCTGCCCCAGTGACCGCGTCAGCAGTGGCTCGTTCGGCGCGTGCCTGATGGGCACCCCGGACGTCGTGGCGCGCGCCGTGGACGCCATGCGCGCTGCCACCACCCTCCCCGTGACGGTCAAGCACCGCATCGGCATCGACGACCTCGACAGCTACGAGCACCTGACCGGCTTCGTCCGCACCGTGGAGGCCGCCGGGTGCGACACGTTCATCGTGCACGCCCGCAAGGCCTGGCTCTCGGGCCTGTCCCCCAGGGAGAACCGTGAGATTCCCCCCCTGCGGCACGAGGTCGTGCGGCAGCTGAAGGCCGACTTCCCGCACCTCACCATCGTCCTGAACGGCGGCGTGCTCACGCTGGACGCCGCGCAGGACGCCCTGAACTGGGCAGACGGCGTCATGATCGGCCGCGCCGCGTACCAGGACCCATTCATCCTCGCCCGCGCGGATCAGGACGTGTTCGGAGAGGACACCCCGACCGTCACGCGCCGCGAGGCCATCCACGCCTACCTGCCCTACGTCGCCGCGCAACTCCAGGCCGGGCAGCCCCTGAACCGCATGATGAAACACACCCTCGGCCTCTTCGCCGGGCAGCCCGGCGCGCGCCACTGGAAACGCACCATCAGCGAACAGGGCCACAAACCCGGCGCGGGCCTGGACGTCGTCCACGCCGCGCTGGCAGGCGTGCCCGACCACGTGCTTGACGAACGCCCGGGCCAGCGCGTCCCGGCCTGAACTGAGCCTGAGGGCCGTCCGGCTCATACGGATTCCGTCTGTTTCGTTGACAGATCGGAACACCACCGATCCGTCAACTCCACGTCCGGAACCCGGTTCTCTCCTGCTCGCTCTGCTCGGGTTGAACGTTTTTGCACACCGTTCAACCGGAGTCCGGCTCAGTTCAGGGTGCGGCCCGGTTCAGCCAGGATGAACGGCGCGATCGGCACCCGCGCCCGCGCGCCCCAGGCGTCCTGCATGACGTAATGGCCGCCCATGTGGCCGGGCGCGGCCTCCAGCGTCACGAACGAGTCGTACGTGAACGACCCGCCGGGCGGCAGGACCGGCTGCTCGCCGACGACGCCCTCGCCGTCCACGCTGGTCTCGCGGCCCAGGCCGTCCACGATGTCCCAGTGGCGCGCCAGGAGCTTCCAGGTCTGGTCGCTGCGGTTCTCGATGTGGATGATGTACGCGAACACCAGCCGACCCGGCTGGCTGTGCGAGGGCATGAACAGCACCTCCACGCGGACCTGGATGTCGGGGCTGTCGGTGAAAGAGGGGGCGTCCGGCATGAACCCCTGCATTGTGAAGCATGACCCGTGGTCAGCTGCGGCGTGCTGGGCACACTGTGTCCGGGATGAATGTCGGTGACCCCGGTGCCGGGCGTAGACTCGCGGGCGTGACTATCAACCGTGAATTCCTGTTCAAGCTCCTGGACGCCGCTGCGCCCAGCGGCCTGGAGCGCCGCGCCGCCGACGTCTGGCTTGCCGAGGCCGCCACCTTCGCCCGCACGCACGAGGACCACTACGGCAACGTGTATGCCGAGGTCGGCCCCGAGGACGCCCCCGCCGTCGCCCTGATGGGCCACCTGGACGAGATCGGCCTGATTGTCTCGCACGTGGGGGACGAGGGCTTCCTGAGTGTCCTGCCGGTCGGCGGCTGGGACCCGCAGGTGCTCGTCGGGCAGCGCATCCGCGTGCTCACGCCCGGCGGGGATCTGATCGGCGTGATCGGCAAGAAAGCCATTCACGTCATGGACGCCGACGAGCGCACCAAGGCCAGCCGGATCGAGGACCTCTGGATCGACCTGGGCCTGAGCAAGGAGGAGGTCACGGAGCAGGTGCCGGTCGGCACGTACGCCGTGATCGAGCAGGGCCCCATCATGGTCGGGACGCGCGTCGTGGGCCGCGCCCTGGACAACCGCGTGGGCGCGTTCATCGTGCTGGAGGCCCTGCGCGCCGTCGCCGGGAAGGACCTCCCGTACCGCGTGGTGGCCGTGGGCACCAGCCAGGAGGAGATCGGCTGCTTCGGCGCGCAGCTCGGCGGGTACCATCTGAACCCCGTCGCGGGCGTCGCCGTGGACGTTACCCACGAGACCAAGCAGCCGGGCGTGAGCGAGAAGAAGTACGGCGTGGTGCCCTTCGGGTCCGGCGCGAACCTGACCGTCAGCCCGATGGTCAGCCCGGTCCTGACCCGCCAGATGACCGACGCGGGCCGCGAGGCGGGCGTGCCGTTCACCCTGAGCGCCTCGGGCCGCTACTCCGGCACGGACGCCGACGCCCTGACCCTGGTGCGTGCGGGCGTGCCGACCGCCGTGGTCAGCATCCCCAACCGCTACATGCACTCGCCCAGCGAGATGGTCGACGAGCGGGACGTGAAGGCCTGCACGGACATCATCGCCGCGTGGCTGGAACGCCTGCCGCAGGGCGCGGACTTCACCCGCCGCTGACCGCACCCCGCGGCACGGCAGCGCCCCGCCACTGGTTGGCGGGGCGCTGCTTCTACCTTGGATGGATCAGGAGTTCTTGGCGTCGCGCGCGGCGCTCTTGACGTCGTTGGCGGCCTTCTGCGCGTCGGCCTTGACGTCCGCCACCTTGGCCTGGGCGTCGGCCTTGATCTCGGCGGCCTTGTCCTGCGCGGCGGCCTTCAGGTCGCCCGCCTTGTCCTGGGCCGCGGCCTTCACGTCGGCGGCCTTGTCGCTGGCGGTGCCCGCCACGTCCTTCGCGGCGTCCCCGGCCTTGTCGGCGGCGCCCTGCACGGCGTCCTTCACGTCACCGGCGACTTCCTTGACCTTGTCGGCGGCAGCCTGCGCGCCACCGGCGGCGGCGTCCTTGACCTCACCGGCCTTGTCGGCGATGACGGCTCCGGCGTCCTTGGCGGCCTCCTTGGTCTTCTCCCAGCCCTTCGTGACGCTCTCGCCGACGTCGTGCGCGGCGTCCTTCAGGCCCAGTTCGGCCAGTTTGGCGTCCAGGGCGCGGCGGTTCTGTTCACGGCTGAAGTAGTACGCGCCGGCGCCGACCAGGGCACCGAGCGCGAGCAGACGTTTCACGGGAAAATGACGGTCGCTTTTCATGAGAGCCAGCCTACGCCTCCCTCATCTGTGCAGGATGAGGCGCGATTTACACGGCGTTCAGGGCTTCCTGAGAGACGGGCCGGAGTTCAGGTCGGGGTCAGGCCCAGGCGGCGGGCCAGCGCCTCAGTCAGGATCCAGTCCTCCGGCTCGTCGTAGCCCTGTACCTGCACGAGGACGCAGCCGCGCTCCAGGTAGAACGCGCGGATCTTCGCCCAGGCCGCCTCCTCGTCCGGGGCCTGCTCCTCGATGTCCTCCAGGGTACCCCACACGTCGCCGTCCAGATCGGCGCTGCGCAGCGCCTCGGCGTGCCCGCTCATGACCCAGGCGTCCACTACCTCGTCGCGCGCGTACGTCTCGCCGTCCCGGCGCAGGTCAAGGCGGTCGTCGCGCTCATACAGGCTGGCCAGGAAGGCCTCCCAGGCGTCGGCAGTCAGGGTGATCACGTTCATCCCCGCAGTGTACCCCCCGCCCCCGTGCCGCCCCGGCGTGAAGGAAGCGTGCAGGGACGCGGCGGAACGCGCGCCGCGCGCGCCCCGTAGACTGACGCATGACCCGAGCCCACCCCGGCGCTACCCCGCGCCGCCTGATGCTGCTGGCGGCCCTCCTGCTGATCCTGACCACGCTGCTCGCCTCCGCCCACGCGCAGTCCGGCGGGGGCTTCGGGGGCCGCAGTTCCGGCGGGTCCAGCTCCGGCAGCTCCAGTTCCGGCGGTGGATACAGTGGCGGCAGCTCCTCGCGGGGTGGCAGTTACGGCGGGGGCTACGGGGGCGGGTACAGCGGCCCGATCATCATCAACAACGGCGGGTACGGCGGCGGCTACGGGTACAGCACGGGCGGCGGCGGCTTCGGACTGGTCGGGCTGATCATCTTCGGCGTGGTGATCTTCGCCGTGGTGATGACCATGCGCCGCAGCCTGGGCGGCGGCGTGCGCGGCCTGAGCAGCGTCAGCGGGACCGCCCAGGCGGTCAGCGTGCAACTCCTGCTCGCCGAGGGGGACGAGGTCAAGCGCGCCCTGCAACGCGTCGCGCAGACCGGCGACCCCGACACCAACGAGGGTCTGGCCCGCATGCTACAGGAGGCCGCGCTCGTCGCGCTGCGCCACCCGGACCGCTGGGTGTACGGCACCGTGCAGCGCGCGCAGGGGTCGGCCAGCACTGCCGACAGTCAGGTGGGCGCCTGGGCCACCGAGGCCCGCGCGGCGTTCACCGAGCAGACCACCAGCAACTACCAGAACAGGGATCCGAACAGCGGCTACCAGCACCGGGACGACTACACCTTCAAGGCGGACCCCAGCGACCAGTACCTCGCCGTGACGATCATGGTCGCCGCGCACGCCCTCGCGGCCCTGCCGCCCGCCGGGGTGACCACCGCGCAGGAGGCCCGCGCGGCCCTGAACGCGATCAGCAGCGTCGCGCCGGGCGACCTGATCCGCGCGGACGTCGTCTGGAGCCCCGACGCGCCCGGCGAGTTCCTCTCCGAGGACGAGGCCATCCAGAAGTACCCCAGCCTGACCCGCCTGTAGACCCCGTCCGACGAGCAGGACGGATTGCGACCCCCGGCGCAGTGACCCGCCGGGGGTCAGACCTATCCTGGGCGGGTCATGGCCCGCCGCCAGCCCGAGTCGACCTGGCCTCCGCCGCCCCGCGAGGCGCCCACCTGCGCGCTGTGCGAACGCGCCGTGCCGCAGCTGACCGAGCATCACCTGCTGCCCCGCTCACAGGGGCGGCGCCAGGGCCTGCGCGTCACGGACCTCCCCACCGCGATGCTGTGCGGCCCGTGCCACAAGTTCCTGCACCGCACCTTCTCGAACGTGGAACTCGCCCGCGAGTACCGCGACCTCACCGCGCTGCGCGGGCACGAGGACGTGCAGCGCTTCGTGCGCTGGCTCCGCACGCAGCCCGCCACGAAAGCCGTCCGGGTGCGCTGATACGGACTCCGGTTGAAAGGTTTGCAAGAAACTTTCAACCCGAGCGGACGCGAGGAGGAGAAAAACGGGTTCCGGGCGTGGAGTGAACAGATCGGTGGTGTTCCGATCTGTTCACGAAGCAGACGGAATCCGTATGAACCGGGCACCCGGACGGAGGCGGCAGGGGGTTACTTCAGTGTGGCGACGAACTGCGCGACGGCCGTCATGTCGGCGTCGGTCAGGGGTTTGACCGCGATCCGCATGGCGTCCGGGTAGGCGATGCCCACGGGCGGCATGGCGTGGTATGCCCGGAGGGTCTCCAGGACGCTGGCGGCACTCAGGCCCGCGATGGCCGGGATGCCCACGGCGTCCGCGCCCCTGCCGTCCTCGCCGTGGCAGACCGCGCAGGCCAGCACGTCGCGGGCCGGGGCGCCCTCCAGGTAGAGGGTGCGGCCCAGCGCGCCCGGCGCGGGGGCAGCGGTGGAGGTGCTGGGCGGTGCCGGGGTGGGCGCGGCGGGCGGCGTGACGGGCGTGGGGGCGGGCGGCGCGGGGGTGGCGGGCGGCCCGGCGTAGAACGCGGCGACGTCCACGATGTCCTGATCGCTCAGGCGCGCGGCGACCCCCTGCATGGTGCCGTTGCGGCGCGTGCCGCTGCGGAAGGCCAGCAGCGCGTTCTGGATCTGCGCGGCGGGCTGGCCTTTCAGGACGGGCGCGCGGCCGGTCGGGCCGTGACAACCGCTGCAACTGGCGGCGATGGCCTCGCCCCGCGTGAGGTCGGCCGGGCCGGCCTGCAGGGTGGTCGCGGTGGCACTAGTCTGCGCGGGTGTGGTCGGCGCCGGTGTGGTCTGGGCCAGTGCAGCGACCCCGGCGAGCAGGGGCGTGACGAGCAGCAGGGCGGCAGGCAGGGAACGTCGGTTCATGGGGTGGCCTCCACGGGGCGCGGCAGCGCAGGACAGAGTCGAACAGGGCGGCGAAAGGACGTGGCAACGACTATCCGGGAAGAAGAAAGGGACAGGTCTGACCTGCCCCGCACTGGTCTGATGACCGTCAGTGTACGATCTGCGGCGCTCCCTGCGCGGCACTCGCCTGGGCAGGCAGCCAGCGGCGCAGCGCCAGCGGGACCCCCTCGGCGGCGACCAGCACCAGAGCCGCGTACCGCAGCGCCCGGACCACGCCCATGTTCTTGAGTTCCTGGGGCAACGCGCCCAGCGCGAAGTACACCGCGAACACCATGGCCAGCCCCAGCACCGCCACGATGAGCCGCCCGGCCCAGTCGCGCGGCGGGGCGAAGGTGGGCCGCGCTGCCCAGAAGCCCGCCAGCAGCCCCAGGCCCGTCCCGAACTCGCGTGGGGCGCCAGCCGGAATGAACGCCGCGGCGACCAGCAGCGCCGCCGGAACGCCCCAGCGCAGAGCACCCGCCTGCGGGAAGTGCACCCGCGCCGCCAGCACGGCGAAGACCACACCGAGCAGCAGGCCCACCGCGATGTCACTGGGATAGTGCACATGCAGCAGCAGCCGCGACGCGCAGATCAGCGCCACCAGCAACGCGGCGAACACCGTGAAGCTCGTCGAGCGCAGCTGCGCCGCGATCCCCAGCCACAGCGTCGCGCTCATCTGCGCGTGCCCGCTCGGCAGCCCGGGGCCGCCCGCGGTAGCCCGCGCCGCCTCGGACGCCAGCGACGGATCGTTCGTGAAGGGCCGGGGCAGGTTCAGGCCGTACTTCAGCGCGGAGTTCAGCAGGTAACTCAGCGCGAACGCCACGCCCAGCTCCCGTCCGCCCTGCGGCCGCACCAGCCACGTGAACAGCGCCAGCACGACGATGAAGACCTCGTCACGACCCAGGTTCGTGATCATCAACCACAGCGTTTCCATGATGCCCTCATCATGCCTCATCCGCGCGGTGTCCTCACGTCCGCCGGCACACCCCGGGGTCTGTCCAGACGAGCCCACGACGGCTAGACTGAACGTTATGACTGTTCCACAGGCCGACGTTCTGCGCGCGGTTCAGCACAACTCCCCGAACGCGCTGGAGTTGCGCGGCATCACCAAACGCTTCCCCCTCGTGCTCGCCAACGACAACATCTCCATGCAGGTCAAGTGGGGCAGCGTCCACGCCCTGTGCGGCGAGAACGGCGCGGGCAAGAGCACCCTGATGAAGATCGTGTACGGCATCCAGCCCCCCACCAGCGGCGAGATCGTCGTGGACGGCGAGGTCGTGAACCTCACCGACCCCAGCGAGGCCATCAAGCGCGGCATCGGCATGGTCTTCCAGCACTTCATGCTCGTCGAGACCCTGACCGTCACCGAGAACGTCATCCTGGGCATGGAACCCACCAGCGGCGGCAGCATCAACTACGCCGCCGCCCGCAAGCGCGTCGCGGAACTCATCAAGCAGTTCAACTTCGCCCTGAACCCCGACGCCATCGTGGGTGAACTGGCCGTGGGCCTCCAGCAGAAGGTCGAGATCCTCAAGACCCTGTACCGCGGCGCGCGCATCCTGATCCTCGACGAACCCACCGCCGTCCTGACCCCCAGCGAGACCGACGAACTGTTCGACTTCCTGGTCAACCAGTACGCCAAGAGCGGCAACGCCGTCGTGTTCATCAGCCACAAGCTGCACGAGGTGCTGCACATCAGCGACACCATCAGCGTCATCCGCGACGGCAAGATGATCGGCTCGATCCCCACCCAGGGCGCCACCACCGAGATCCTGGCCCGCATGATGGTCGGCCGCGACGTCACCCTGAAGGTCAACAAGGCACCCGCCCAGCCCGGCGAGGTCGCCCTGAACGTGCAGAACGTCGTCGTGAAGGGCGAGCACCGCAACGCCGTGGACGGCGTGAGCTTCCAGGTGCGCGCCGGGGAGATCGTCGGCATCGCGGGCGTCGAGGGCAACGGCCAGAGCGAACTCGTCGAGGCGATCACCGGCCTCCAGACGTACCAGGGCCAGATCACGTACCTCGGCAAGACCGCGCGCGGCGTGCGCGAGGTCGAGGCCAGCGGCCTGTCCCACGTCCCCGAGGACCGCAACGAACGCGGCCTCGTGCTGGAGATGACCACCGCCGAGAACTTCATCCTGGGCGAACACGACCGCGCGCCCTTCGCCGGGCCGCTGGGCATCCTCAAGCAGGACGTCATCGACGAGAACGCCCGCACCCTCAGCGAGCAGTACGACGTCCGCCCCCGCAGCGCCACCCTGCCCGCCGGGAGCTACTCCGGCGGGAACGCGCAGAAGATCATCGTCGCCCGCGAGATGCGCAAGGGTCCCAAGATCCTCGTCGCCAGCCAGCCCACCCGCGGGGTGGACATCGGCGCGATCGAGTTCATCCACTCCCGCATCGTCGAGGCGCGCGACCAGGGCCTCGCCGTGCTGCTCGTCAGCGCCGACCTCGGGGAGGTCATGAACCTCGCCGACCGCATCCTGGTCATGTACGAGGGCAAGATCGTCGGTGAGGTGAACGCCGCGAACGCCACCGAGACCCAGCTGGGCCTCCTGATGACCGGCAGCGGCGGGGACACCACCACCACCCAGGCGAACTGGTAACCCGCAGGGGCAGGGTGAAGGCCCGCCTGCGCCCGTTAAGGAGGCCCGCGCAGCGTTCATGCTGGCGGGCCTCTGTGTGGTGTTCCCTAGTTCACGGGGTCGGGTTCGCTGTGCGCGGCCTTCCCGGTCAGGTTGATCCCGGCGCTGGCGGCGATCACGCAGGCCATCGCCGCCCACTGCACGGTCGTGAGGCGCTCGCCGAGGAACAGCAGGCCGCTCAGGGCCGCCAGGGCCGGCTCGACACTCATCATCACGCCGAAGATGCGGGCGGGAATGGCGCGCAGGGCGCGCATCTCCAGCGTGTACGGCAGCGCGCTGGACAGCACCGCGACGCCCAGGCCCAGCAGCAGCGCGTGCGGGGTGAGCAGCGCCGGACCCGCCTGGACCACCCCGAACGGCAGCGTGACGAGCGCGGCGACGATCATGCCCGCGACCACGCCGGTCGTGCCGGGCACCCGGCGGCCCACCGCGCCCCCCGCCAGGATGTACAGCGCCCACATGCCGCCCGCCACCAGCGCCAGCACGATGCCCAGCACCGGGGCGTTCGTGGCCCCCCCACCGCCGATGGGGGAGATCAGCACGATGCCCAGCCCGGCCAGCGCCACCCACGCCACGTCCAGCGGGCGGCGCGACAGGGCCAGGGACAGCAGCAGCGGCCCCACGAACTCCAGCGTGACCGCCAGCCCCAGCGGCAGCAGCCGCAGCGACTCGTAGAACGCGAGGTTCATCAGGCCCAGCGCCGCGCCGTACGGGAGGATCGCGCGCCACTGCACCCACGTCAGGCGGTTCAGGGCGGGGCGGAACACCAGCATCAGCAGCGCCGCCGCGAGCGCCACGCGGACCGTGGTCGTCCCCGCCGGGCCCAGCGTCGGGAACAGCGTCTTCGCGAAGGCCGCGCCGCCCTGGATGCTCAGCATCGCCAGCAGCAGGGAAGGCACGGGCGGCAGGCTGGGCCGCGCCCGGGTGGCGGCGCTCGTCAAGGCCGGAGCCCCAGGGCGGCGACCCGCAACACTGCGGGGCGGACAGGGTGGGGAAAGGGGCGGGGCATGGCGGGCATTAGATCACCCGGCGCCCACCCGGCGGGGGCGGGTGTCTGCCCTGCCGGAATGCCTACTCCTGTTCTCCCAACACCCTCCTGGCGATCGTGAAGCCGCTCAGGCCCGCCGGGACACCGGCGTAGATCGCCACCTGATGCAGCACGTCACTCAGGTCGCGTTCGCTGACGCCGGTGTTGCGCGTCGCCCGGACGTGCCCCTCGAACTCCCGCTCGCAGCCCAGCGCGGCCAGGATGCCCAGCGTGACCATGTGCCGCTCGCGGTCGGTCAGGTTCCCGCGGCCCCACGCCGCCCCCCAGGCGTACTCGGTCAGGAAGCGCTGGTAGTCCGCACCGAACGCCTCCTGGTCACCACTGAACGCCCGGTCCACGTACTCCTGTCCCATGACCTGCGCGCGTTTGCGTTTCCCGCGTTCCAGTTGTTCGCTCATGCCTGAGCGTACCCGGCGTGAACAGGGCAGCCCTGTCACCGTCCGGGGGAGAGGACCAGACAGCAGAAACCCCCTCCCGGTCGGGGGAGGGGGCAGGGCTCAGGAGGGGCTCAGGCCCACTTGATCAGGCCCGCTTCCAGGTCGTTGCTCAGGCCGTCGATGACGGGGAGCATCCGCACGCCGACCGAGTACAGGCCGCTGTCCTTCAGGGGGATCTCGGCGCTGTACGTGCCGCCGCCGCGGCTGACCAGGGGCACGCGGGTCAGGTGGCCGCCGCGGTTCAGGACAGCCTCGACGCGCAGTTCGTCCAGGTTGATCCCGGCGGGGTTCACCTGCGCGGTCACGGGGACGCTCTGGCCGGGGTGGGCGGTGGCGGGCATCTGCGCGGTCGCGGTCAGGGTGGTGTAGGGCCACTGCTGACGCACCCAGCCCTTCCACGCGGCGATCTCGCGGGCGCGGGTGCTGTTGCCGCTGGCGAGTGTCGCGCCGCGTTCGGCGATCGGCCGGTAGTACTTCTGCACGTAGTCGATCACCTGACGCTGCATGGAGAAGCGCGGGCTGACCGTCTGGATGGCGCGGCGCACCGTGGACGCCCAGGTGGGCTGGCCGCTCAGGCCGCCGTAGTAGCGGGGCGTGATGTCGGTTTCCAGCGTGTGGTACATGCTGAAAGCGTCCGCGTCGTCCTGGACGTTCAGGTCGGCGTACTCGCGTTCCTCGCCGATCGGCCAGCCGTTCGTGCCGTCGTAGCCTTCACGCCACCAGCCGTCCAGGATGGAGAGGTTGGGGCTGCCGTTGAAGCTGGCCTTCATGCCGCTGGTGCCGGAGGCCTCCAGGGGGCGGCGGGGGTTGTTCAGCCAGATGTCCACGCCCTGCACGAGGTGACGCGCGACGTGCATGTCGTAGTTCTCCAGGATGACGATCTTGCCGCGGAACTCGGGTTCCTGGCTGATCTTGTAGATCTCCTGGATGAAGGACTTGCCGGGGTTGTCGGCGGGGTGGGCCTTCCCGGCGAACACGAACTGCACGGGCCGCTCGGGGTGGTTCACGATGCGGCTGAGGCGGGCCTTGTCGCGGAACAGCAGCGTGGCGCGCTTGTACGTCGCGAATCGGCGCGCGAAGCCGATTGTCAGGGTGTTCTCGTCGAGCAGGGTGTCGGTGGCGGCCACGTCGGCGGCGGACGCGCCGTTGCGCAGCATCTGCTCACGCATGCGGCCGCGCACGAAGGTGATCATGTCGCGTTTCATGTCGCGCTGCACGTCCTGCAGCTGCTGGTCGGTCAGTTTCTCGACGGCTGCCCACATCTGCTCGTCTTCCAGCCGCTCGGTCCAGTCGGCGGGCAGCACGGTGCCCAGCAGGTCACGCATGGCCTGGGACGTGAAGGTGAGGTTGTGAGCGCCGTTCGTGACGTGCCCGATCGGCACCTCCTCGGTCTCGGCGCCGGGGTACAGGAACTTCCACATGTCGCGGCTGACCTCGCCGTGCAGTTCGGACACGCCGTTCGCCGCGCGGCTCATGTTCAGCGCGAACACCGTCATGGAGAAGGTCGGGACCGGGTGGCCGTCCCACATCTGCTCGTGCTCGGCCAGCTTGTACAGTTCGTCGCGGCTGGCGGCCAGCTGGGCGGGCCACGCGCCGATGTAGCGGTCCATCAGGTCGTACGCGAAGGCGTCGTTCCCGGCGGCGACCGGCGTGTGCGTGGTGAACAGCGTCGAGCTGGCCACCGTTTCCAGGGCGGTCTTGAAGTCCAGGCCGCGCGCCACGTACTCGCGGGTGCGTTCCAGGCCCAGCAGCGCGGCGTGGCCCTCGTTCATGTGGTACACGTCGCCGGGGACGTTCAGGACGCGCAGCGCGCGGATGCCCGCCACGCCCAGCAGGACGTACTGCTGCACGCGCAGCTCCTGGTTGCCGCCGTACAGGCGAGCCGTGAGTTTACGGTCGTCCTCGCTGTTCTCGGGGACGTTCGTGTCGAGCAGCAGCACCCTGATGCGGCCCACGTTCAGGTTCCAGATGCGGACGTGCACGTCGCGCTCGCCGATGCGGACCTTCACGCGCGCCTCCTCGCCGCCCTCGGTCAGGGCGGGCGTGATGGGCAGGGTGGTCAGGTCGAGTTCGTCGTAGGCCTCGTTCTGCCAGCCGTCCTTGTCGAACAGCTGCCGGAAGTAGCCCTGGTGGAACAGCATGCCGACCGCCGTGAAGGGAATGCCGAGGTCCGAGGCACTCTTGCAGTGGTCGCCCGCGAGCACGCCCAGGCCGCCGGAGTAGATGGGTAGGGACTCGTGGAAGGCGTACTCCATGCTGAAGTACGCGACCGGCTTCATGCCGGCGGCGTTCTTCGCGGCCCAGGTGTCCTTCTTGCCCATGTAGGCGTCGAAGTCGGCCATGACCTTCGCGTAGCGCGCGAGGTACGCGGGGTCGGAGGCCGCCTGCTCCAGGCGGGCCTGGGGCACCTCGAGCAGCTGGCGGACCGGGTTGTGTTGGAAGCGCTCCCAATTTGGGGCGTCGAGTTCCTCGTACAGCGCCTGAGCGTGAGGCGTCCACGACCAGTAGAGGTTGTAAGCCAGTTCAGACAGCCGCGCGATGCTGGGCGGCAGCTGGGGCAGCACAGTGACCTTGCCAATGACGTTCATACCCGATGAGCTTACACTAAGCCTCTCTTTATCTGCTGAGCGCCGCCCCCGACCCACCCGAGCCCGCGACTGGCCCACCACCGCCCCCCAAACCGGGTGGACATCCTGTCCCTGCCGTGCCTGGGCGCGTCCTGTGCCCCCCCGGTCCCCGACCGCTCAGGGCCCCCGCCGCGCCGCCCGCCCCCCTATGCCCCCACCCCGGACGCCCAGCTGTCCAGACAGCGTCCACCCTCTTCCCACCCCGAGACCCCCATGACCCCAGACCCCCACGCCGCCCTGATGACCGAAGGCGACCGCCTCGCCCGGCAGCTCACGCAGACCCTGCATGTCACCACCCACGACCCTGCCCGCCTGACCTTGCTGGGCCGCAGCCTCGCCCTGAACCTGACCCGCGCATTCCAGCAGACGCTGGAACACGTCACCCGCCACGCCGGGCACCCCGTCCACACGCAGCTGACCTGCGACGCCCACGGGCACGCCACCCTGCACCTGACCCGCGCCGGACAGCCCCTGGGGGACTTACCGGCCGCCGACCTGCTGCGCGACCTGCTGTGGCCACGCGGCACCCTGCACCCCGCCATCCGCGAGCACCTCCAGGACGCCCTGAGCGGCAGCGAGCACCACGCCACCCGCGCCCTGGTCGCCGCACTGCGCCACCCCAGCGTCCTGAAAGGCATGGAAGCGAAGATCCGCGCCGTCCTGTCCGCCTGACCCGCCCCGCGCGTTCCGCTTACAGGGGTTCGTTCACGCTGCGGTCCTGCGGGTGCAGGGCCGCGCGGACAGCCTGTGGCGACAGATGATCCAGGTCCAGCGGCATGGCGCGGCCCGAGAACCGCAGCCCGCGCGCCTCGACGGCACTCATCAGCTCGTCCCAGACGTTCTCGTACTCGGCCAGGGTCATGACGCTCCCGTCCGCGCGGGACAGCAGGCCCATCAACGCCCAGGTGCGCGCCTCGAAGGATGTATCCGCGAAGGTCATGCCGCAGGGTAGAGGGCCGGGCGTCACAGCCGCCTGCCACACCGGACCTTAAGTGTGCGGAACTTCACCCACGCGCTCAGCCCTGCGGGAGTTCCGCCTCGACCAGGGTGCCGTGCCCGGGGCTGGACAGCACGCGGTACAGGCCGCCACGCGCCTCAATCCGCTCGCGCATCTGCAGCAGGCCCAGGCCGCCCGCGCTGCTCACGCGGCCCGTGATGGCGTCCGGGTCGAAGCCCGCCCCGTCGTCCTGCACGCGCAGCGTCACGCCCTCCGCGCCGTGCAGCGTCACCTTGACCTCCTGCGCGCGGGCGTGCTTGGCGACGTTGTTCAGGCTCTCCTGCAGGATCCGGAACACGACCGCCTCGTCCCCCGGCGCGAGGTGCACGTCCCCACTGACGTTCAGGTGCACCCGCAGATTGTTCTGCTCGCCGAAATCCAGCACGTAGCGGCGCACGGTCTCCAGCAGCCCGTAGCGTTCCAGGTCGATGGGCCGCAGCGCGAAGATCGAGCGGCGCACCTCGCGGATCTGCTCGCGCAGCAGCGTCGTCGCGGCGCGCACCTCGGCCTCCGCCTTCGGGGGGTCCGTGTGGATCTGCCGGGCCACCACGTCCAGCTTCAGCGCCGCGAACGCCAGCGACTGCGCCACCCCGTCGTGAATCTCGCGCGCGATGCGGGCGCGCTCGTCACTGATCGCCAGTTCCTCCGAGTACAGGTACGCCCGCGCGTTGCGGACCGCCAGCGTCGCCTGCCCCGCCATCAGCGCCAGCAGCGACACCCGCGCGTCGTCGAAGGCGTTCGGGTCCGGATCGCCCAGCAGCAGCACGCCCACCAAGCCCTCCTCGTCCCGCATGGGCAGGCCCAGCACGCTGCGGGCCTCCGGGAACACCTCGCTGGCCTCCTCGTCGGTGGCTTTCAGGGCCGCCTCGGCGTGCGCGACACGCTGCGCGAAGGCCGGAGCCACCCCGCCGCGCCGCTCGCCGTGCGCGTCCTGCGCGTACTCCAGCCGCAGCACCCCGTCCTGATCGCTCAGGACCACCGCCCGCGCCCCGGCCCCCACGCGGCCCGCCATGGCGTGCGTCACGCGGCCCAGCAGGCGGCGCATGTTGCGCTCGGCGCGGATACTCTGATCCACCGAGTACAGCGTCATCAGGTCCAGCGTCCGCTGCCGCACCGCCTCCACGCCGCGCGCCACCTCCGAGGCCAGGGCCTGCGCCAGCGCCTCGGCGTCCGCCGGGGGCGCGTCCTGGAAGTGCAGGGCCAGCGCCCCGCCGCCCGGCACCGGCACCTTCAGCGGATGCAGCGGCCCCGCCGCCTCGCTGGCGCCCTCGGCGCGGGCCGTGCCGCTCAGGCCGCCCGGGACCGTCAGCGTCGCCCGCTGGGCGCCCGTCACGCGCACCGCGCCGCGCGCCGCGACGTCCAGCACCGCTCCCATGTCCGCCGCGTCCGACAGGTCGCGCATGAGTTCCTGCACCGCGCCCAGCCGCGCGTGCGACACCCGCAGCTCGCCGTACAGGTCCAGCAGCTGCCGCTCGGCCCGCTCGCGCGCGCGGGTGCCCTCCGCGATCCACTCCACGCTGAAGTACGTCACCGCCGGACCCACCAGCCCGTAGAACAGCAGGTGCGCCCAAAGCTCCAGCGCCGCGCCGGGCAGCAGCGAGATCAGGAACTCCACCACGCCCACCACCAGCACGATCAGCGGCGGCAGGACGTTACGCACCACCCGCACCCGGTCCGACAGCCGAAACCCCCTCGGCCCCCGCACCGGCGCGCCGTCCAGCGTCTCCGGCAGGGCGTCCGGCAGCCCGTCCGGCACCGGCAGGGGCGAGAGGTCGGGGGTCAGGGCGTCAGGAGCAGGCTGGCGCGGCGCAGGAGCGTCCGTCATGCCCCCAGTCTAGGCCCGACCCGCCGGGCGAGCCGTCCCGGCCGGACTCAGCGGTCCGGTTCGGTGTCCGGCAGGTCCAGCTCCGGGGCGTCCGGCGCGGGCGCCTGCCGGGGTGCGGTCGTGCCGCGCGCGGCGGCGTCCTCCACCTTCCACTGCACCTGCCGCAGCAGCCCGCGGAACAGGCGGCTCTCGGCGCTGCTCATCAGCGCGCGGTCCAGCGTCGCCCGCCACAGCCGCAGCGTGTGCCGCGCCCGCACCGCGTCCGTGTACCCGATCAGGGTCATCGTCTCACGCAGGTGCCCGTACAGGGCCTCCATCTCCTCGCGCGTGGCGGTCTTGCGCTGCCGCTCGGGCAGTTCGTCCTGCCCCTGCAGGAACTCGTAGCAGACCAGCAGTACCGCCTGCGCGAGGTTCAGGCTCGCGTAATCCCCGGTCGGGATGCGCACCGCCAGCTGGCACTGCTCCAGGTCGCTGTTGATCAGCCCGGTCTCCTCCGGGCCGAACACCAGCGCGGGCGCGGCCGCCGCCCGCACCAGCGGACGCACGTACGCCGGGTGCTGCGGCGGGGCCAGGTCCGCCCGCAGGCGCGCCGTGGTGCCCACGCTGAGGTCCCGGTCGGCCAGCGCCTCGCGCAGCGTCGGGTACACCTTCGCCTCGCGCAGCAGGTCCGCCGCGTGGACCGCCATCGCCACCGCGCCGGAATCGAGGTGATCGCAGCGCGGCGCGACGAGCCGCAGGTCCCGCGCCCCCATGTTCAGCATGGCGCGCGCCGCCGAACCGATATTGCCAGGAGTTTTAGGAGAAACGAGCACCACCGCGAGATTCACACCCCCGATGGTACCTCAGCGGCGCAATTCGACCGCGCCGCCGCCCACGTTCAGCGCGCAGGTCAGGGCGAGCTGAGCAGCGGCGTCTCGTCCACGACGTGCAGGCCCCACTTCAGGTCGTGCGCGAGGTCCTCGGGCGTGTCGCCCCAGGAGTCCATGCTGAGCTGCGTGACGCCGCGCGCGCGCAGGTGGGTGTTCACCTCGTTCAGCAGCGCCGAGCGTAGCGCCGTGTGCCGCCACAGCGGGTGCACGCCCGGCGCGTCCACGCGGCCCTGCCCGTCCTCGATGGCGGCGCGGCACACGCCGATCCCGCGTCCCTGGTCGTCCAGCGCGATTACGCTGACGTGTGCGTCGAAATCGCCCGCGCCGTCCCGCGCGGCGTCCTCGTGGACCGCGTGGTGCCCGATGCGGTCCTCGTAGGTTCGCAGCGCCTCCAGTCGCGCCGCGTGGGGCGTGTCGGCCAGGGCGCGCAGGGTCACGCCGTCCGGGGGCGTGACGTGCCGGTAGGGCACGCGGCCCTCCAGGCGGCGGTACGCGCCGGTCTCGCGCCAGCCCAGCGTCAGGAACGGCTCGGGTGGGAACAGGTGCCCGTCGGCGAACACGTACGCGCGGCCCACCTCGGCGCGCGCGGCGTCCGCCAGGGCCAGCGCCGCGCCTTCGCGTAGCGGCCCGCTGAACACGCCGCCGAGCAGTTCCGCGCCGTGCGCCGGGCTGGGCCGCGTCCCGGCGGCGCCCAGGACCACCTCGCGCGGCTCGCCGTCCTCGCCGGACTGCACCTCGAACGCCACCCACGCCGCCGTGCACACGTCCGCCATCCACGCGATCGCCTCCTGGGGCGCGTCGTACAGCGCGGCCAGCGCGGTCGTCAGGCCCTCGCCGGACAGACGCTCGACGTGCACGGCCCCGTCCGGCCCCATCCGGTCCGGCCCGGCCCCGTCGGGCGCGGTCACAGGCCCTCCAGGCCCGCCAGGGGGCGCGGCGGGACGCTCAGGACGCGGGCGTACAGCCCCAGGTACTCGCGGGTCGGGCCGTCCCAGCTGAAATCCAGACTCATGGCCTCCTCGGCGCGGGCCGTCCACTCCTCGCGGTCGTCGAAGGTCAGTCGCGCCTCGGCACACGCCCGGGTCAGCGCCTGCGGAGTCGCCCCGGCGAACCGGAAGCCCACCTCGTGCGGGACGGTGTCCACCAGTCCGCCCGTCTCGCGCACCACGGGCAGCGTCCCGTAGCGCATGGCGATCATCTGCGACAGGCCGCACGGCTCGAAGCGGCTGGGCATCGCGAAGGCGTCCGCGCCCGCGTAGATGCGGTGCGCCAGCGGCTCGTTCATGCCCTGCGCGAATGCCACGCGCGGGTGCGCGTCCCACTCGCGCAGCCCCGCCTCCAGGCGCGGATCCCCGCCGCCCAGCACCACCACGTTCCAGTCACGCATCAGTTCGGGCAGCGCCCCGATCAGCAGGTCCATGCCCTTCTGCTCGGCCAGGCGGCTGACCACCCCCAGGATCGGCGCGGCGTCCAGCCCGAACTCCGCGCGCAGCGCCGCCCCGCACGCCGCCTTGCCCGCCACGTCCGCGAACGGCGTGACGTCCGCGTCCGTGCGCGGGTCCCAGCGGTCCTGATCCAGGCCGTTCAGGATGCCGCTCAGGCGCCCCTCGTGCGTCAGGCGCACCAGCAGGCCCTCCAGGCCCTCGCCGTACTCGGGCGTGGTGATCTCCTGCGCGTACGTCGGACTGACCGTCGTCACCTGCGACGCGAACACCAGCCCCGCCTTCATCAGGTTCACGTCCCCGTGGAATTCCAGGCCCTCGTGCGTGAACGCCCAGTCCGGCAGGCCCGTCCAGCCCGCCCCGTCGATCAGGTTCCAGCGCCCCTGGTACTGGAGGTTGTGCACACTGAACACCGCCCGCAGCCCCGCCAGGCGCCCCAGGGCCACCACCAGACCCGCCTGCCAGTCGTGCGCGTGCAGCACGTCCGGCGTGACGCCCACCCGCTCCAGCGCAGGCAGCACCGCCCGCGCGAACTGCGTGAACCGCCACACGTCATCCGGGAAGTACAGCCCCGGCCGGTCGAACGCGCCCAGCCCCACGAACAGGAACTGCACGCCGCCCTGCACGAGTTCCCCCACCCGCACGTCCACCAGCGGCACCGACCCTGGCGCGTCCAGCGCCCCGCGCCAGACCTCCCGCACGGGCTGCGCGATATCCGCGTACCACGGCGAGACCACCGTCACCGCCGCGCCCAGCCGCGCCTGCTGCGCCGGCAGCGCGCCCAGCACGTCGCCCAGCCCACCGGACCGCGAGAACGGGAACACCTCGGACGCCACATGCACGACACGCATGCCCCGCACTCTACCCGCCCGCCGCGCCCCCGCACGCGCGTCACTCAGGCAGGGCCGGGGTGGGGGTTTGACAAGCCCCTGGCCCGTTGGTACACTTCCCCTCGCCCTGAACGAGGGCGGCCAAGAAAAGCTCTGCGGGCTCTTAGCTCAACGGTCAGAGCAGTCGGCTCATAACCGATTGGTTGCCGGTTCAAATCCGGCAGGGCCCACCACAACACGGGCGGTTAGCTCAGCGGTAGAGCATTCGCTTCACACGCGAAGGGTCGTAGGTTCAAATCCTATACCGCCCACCACACACAACCTCGCTTCGGCGGGGTTGTTTCCTTGTCTTCATCTGCGTGACCTTCAGGCTCCAGCGAGGCTGGAGGGAAAAGTGCGCGGCGGGTCGCGGGGCCCCTGCCATAGAATGAACGCAAGCTCATGAACAGGTTCGCGTCCTCCTTCCACCATGCCTGACCACCGCACGCAACTGCTCGAGACCCTGTTCCGGCAGTCGCCACTCGGGATGGCGCTCCTGCGGCCAGACGGAGCGTTCCTGGCCGTGAACGACGCGCTGTGCACCGTGCTGGGCTACGCACAGACCGACTTGCTGCACCGCACGGTCTGGGACGTGACCCACCCGGATGACGCCGCGCGCTCCAGGACGCAGTTCGAGCGCGCGCTGAGCGGTGAGCACGACACCTTCGAGTACGCCAAGCGGTACCTGCACCGTTCGGGCCGCGCCGTGGCCGTACAGGTGAAGGTCACGCTCCTCAGGGACGCGGCCGGGGCGGCAAGCGGTTTTCTCAGTCAGGTGCGGGACGTCACGGCCGTGCAGGACCTCACCGAACGGCTGCACCGCGCCGTGGAGGCCACGCAGGACGGCATCTGGGACTGGCGGCCGCTGGAGGGCACGCTGGACTGCACGGAGCGCTGCCTGCACCTGGGTGGCGTGGACCTGGCCGGCGGTGACCTGCGCGACTGGTGGCGCAGCGTGCCGCGCGCCGAGCGCCCCCGCCTGCTGCGCGCCTATCACCGCCACGCCCAGGGCGCAGCCGAGCAGATGCACATCGAGTACCGTCAGCGCGGCGCGGACGGCGTCGAGCGCTGGCTGGCGCTGCGCGGGCGGATCACGGCGCGCGACCCGTCCGGACCCGTCACCCGCGTCACCGGGGTGCTCTCGGACGTGACGGACCGCGTGCAGGCGCAGCAGGACATGCAGGTGCTGCTGGACAACTTGCCCGCCATGATCGGCTACTGGGACGCCGGGCTGCGCAACCGCTTCGGGAACCGCGCGTACCTCGACTGGTTCGGCAAGACGCCGCAGCAGATGCGGGGCCGGCACATTCAGGACGTGATCGGCGCGGACTCGTACCGTCTGAACCGCCCGTTCATGGACGCCGTCCTGAGCGGCCAGCCGCAGGTCTTCGACCGGATGATCACCGACCCGGCCGGACAGGTGCGGCACACCGAACTGCGGTACGTGCCGGACCTTCAGGCGGGACAGGTGCGGGGCTTTTTCGCGCTGGGCACGGACGTCACCGCGCGCCGCGTGGCGGAGCAGGCGCTGCGCGAGCAGCGGGAACTGGCCCGCGTGACCCTGGCCAGCATCGGGGACAGCGTGATCACCACCGATCCGCAGGGGCACGTCACGTTCCTGAACCCGGTCGCGCAGCGCATGACCGGCTGGACGACCGAGGCCGCCAGCGGACAGCCCATTGAGACCGTCATGGCCCTCGTGCAGGAGGGCACCGGGGAACCGGTCCTCAACCCGCTGCGGGTCGCGCTGAACCGGCGGGAGATCGTGGGCCTGGCGAGCGGCACCGCGCTGCGCCACCGCAGCGGCACGCTGTTCAGCATCGAGGATTCGGCCGCGCCCATCCTGGGGGCCGACGGGGAACTGCTGGGCGCCGTGATGGTCTTCCACGACGTCAGCGAGGCCCGCGCCATGGCGCTGCGCATGAGCCACCTCGCGCAGCACGACACCCTGACCGACCTGCCCAACCGGGTGCTGCTGCGTGACCGGATCGCGCAGGCCACGCAGCTGGCGCGCCGGCGGGACACGGCCTTCGCGGTGCTGTTCCTCGATCTGGACCACTTCAAGGACGTGAACGACACCCTGGGGCATCACGCCGGGGACGCCCTGCTGCGCGAGATCGCGCGGCGCCTGCAGGGCAGCCTGCGCGCCTCGGACACCGTCAGCCGTCAGGGCGGCGACGAGTTCATCGTGCTGCTGCCCGACGTGGGCGGCGCGGCCCAGGTGGAGACCGTGATGACCAAGGTCATGCAGGCCGTGACCGCCCCGTGGACGCTCGACGGTCAGTCGGTGCAGGTGACCGTGAGCCTGGGCGCCGCGCTGTACCCGCAGGACGCGCGCGACCCGGACGAACTGCTCAAGTACGCGGACGCCGCCATGTACCGCGCCAAGGCCGAGGGCCGCAACCGCTTCCACTTCTACTCGCGCGCGCTGCACGAGGACATCCAGCGGCGCCAGCAGCTGCGGCAGGACCTGCGCGCCGCGCTGGAGACCGGGCAGTTCTGGCTGGCCTACCAGCCGAAGATCGACGCGCTGAGCGGGCAGGTTCTGGGCGCCGAGGCCCTGCTGCGCTGGGACGGTCCCAGTGGCCCGGTCCCGCCCGCCACGTTCATTCCAGTGGCGGAGGACACTGGCATGATCCTCCCGCTGGGCCGCTGGGTGCTGCGCGAAGCCTGCGCGCAGGCGCGCCGCTGGGCGCAGGCTGGGCAGCCGACGCCCGTCTCGGTGAACATCTCCGCCGCGCAGTTCGCAGATCCCGGTTTCCTGGACAGCATCACCGGGGAACTGCGCCGCAGCGGCCTGGACGCCCACCTGCTGGAACTGGAAGTCACCGAGACGATCCTGATGCGCCACATCGAACAGGTGCAGCGCACCCTGGGGGACCTGCGCGACCTGGGCGTGCAGGTCAGCATCGACGATTTCGGCACCGGGTACTCCAGCCTCAGTTACCTGCATGCCTTCCCGGTCAGTACCCTGAAGATCGACCGCTCCTTCCTGGCCCCGGAGCGCCGCGGCCCGCAGGCGAGCGCGCTGGTGGCCGCGATCGTGGGCCTGGGACGCGCGCTGAACCTCCAGGTGATTGCCGAGGGGGTCGAGGACGACGCGCAGGTCGCGGCGCTGCTGGCGCTGGGCTGCCCGGTCATGCAGGGCTACCGGTTCGCCCGGCCCCTGCCGCCCGCCGAGTTCGACGCGTGGCGGCGGGACTGGCCCGCGCAGTTTGGCCGCCAGCGTCGCCCGGCTCCCAGCTGAGCGGTCCGCGTGGAGGGACCAACCCCGGGCGGCCCGCGGGGTGAGCCACACGTGCTGGGGTGCAGGCCTGGGGCTATGGTGACGCTGGACCCCACCCTGCCTTCAGCGGTCGTGCGCCTTTCGGGGGACGCTGCCCGGGCGGATGGCCCGCTACGCTGCGCGGCATGATAAGGCCGATGGTTCAGGGACGCCCCCCCCACCCCATCCGCCCCGCCCGGCCTGCGGCGCTGGCGGATCTGCTCGATCCGGGTACGTACCGCGCCGCCGCGTACGTGCTGCTCAGCGTGCCGCTCGGCGGACTGGTCGCCGCGCTGCTGACAGGCGCCGTGCTGGCTGGCCTGCTGACCCTGCCCGTGCTGGTGGGCGCCCTGTTCCTGCTGGGCGCGCTGTGGCTGGTCGGCGCCCTGGGTGACCTGCAGCGCGCGCTGGTGGGCGTGCTGGGCGTGCGGTTCGCGCGGCCCGGCCCGGCCCGGCCCGGCGGCGGCCTGCTGGGCTGGCTGGGGGTCACGCTGTCCGACCCGGTCACGTACCGCACGCTGCTGTTCCACGTGATCCAGCTGCCGCTGGGCGCGGTGTGCTGGCTGGTGCTGGGCGCGCTGCTGGCGGTCGTGGTGCTGGGGCTGGGCGCGCCGGTATGGCTGATGGACAAGAGCGTTCCGCTGGTCTGGAACGAGTGGACGCTGCGCCCGGGCCCGCTGGCCACCGCCGGGCTGATGCTCAGCGGCGCGGGGGCGCTGCTGGTCACGGCGGGCGTGCTGAACCTGATGGGCCGCATGTGGACGCGCCTGGGCACGGCCCTGCTCGCCCAGGACGCGGGCGAGGCGGCGCGGCGCGAGGTGATCGCTCTGCGCCGCGCCGCCGGTCGCGTCGCCCTGGGTGACGACCTGAACGCCACGCTGCGCGACCTGACGGCCCAGGCGCGCGAGGCCAGCACCGCTGAGGCGGTCGCGCTGATCGCCCCCGACGGCACGCCCCGCGCGCTGGACGCCGGGTTCAGCGAGCTGTCCACCGCGCTGCTGGGAGGCGTCCCGACCCGCCCGCCCGCCCCCGGCGAGGCCAGCCTGAGCGTGCTGGAGAGCGGCGCGGCGCTGGCGATCCTGCCCGTGGCGCTGCCGGCGAGCACCGGGGTGGACGGCGGCACCCTGCGCGCCCTGTACGCCCCCGGTACCCGCCCGGGCGGGGACGAACTGGCGTTCCTGCTGTCCATCGCGGATCACGCGGGCACCGCCCTGCACGCCGCGCAGCTGATCGAACGGGCGGGCGCGCGCGCCGGGGAACTGGAACGCGCCCGGCTGGCCCGCGAACTGCACGACAGTGTCGCGCAGGCGCTGTACGGCATCACGCTGGGGGCCAAGACGGCCCGCGCCACCCTGGACCGCGACCCGGAACGCACCCGCCAGAGCCTGGAGTACACCATCCGGCTGGCCGAGGGGGGCGTCTCGGAGATGAAGGCCCTGCTGTTCAGCCTGCGGCCCGATGCGCTGGAGGAGGGGGGCCTTATCGCCGCGCTGACGCAGCACGCGCACGCCCTGGAGGCCCGCCACGGCCTGACCGTGCACGCCGAACTGCCCGAGGAACCGCAGCTGAGCCCCGACGCGCAGGCCGCCGCGTACCGCGTGGCGCAGGAGGCGCTGCACAACATCGTCAAGCACGCCCGCGCGCACGCCGTGTGGCTGAGCGTCACGCAGGACGCCGCGCACGTCACCCTGAGGGTCCGGGACGACGGGCGAGGCTTCGACGTGACCGCCCAGGGCCGCGGCACGCTGGGGCAGCGCTCCATGCGCGAGCGGGCCGCCGGGGCAGGCGGCACCCTGGACGTGCTCAGCGCGCCCGGACAGGGCACCCGGGTGACCCTGACCCTCCCGCGCGCCGCGCTCCTCCCGGCTGACCTGGAGATCCGCGCGTGACCACGGTGCCGCCCTCCCGGCCGCTGGCCCCCACGCTGGGCCGCATGGCCTGGGGTCTGCTGCTCGCCGCCGCCGGGCTGACCCTCGTCTGGCAGGGCAGCGGGCGCACCCTGACGCCCGGCATGAGCGTGCAGGACACGCCCATCAGCGTGCCGCTGGACGGCCCCCTGCCACTGGATCTGGCCAGCAGCGCCGCCGTGACCGCCAGCGGCGACCGCACGGACATCCAGATCACGGCGCTGCCCGGCGGCAGCGACGCCGCCCTGCGGGGCCGCGCGCACCACCGCGCCCGCAACCCGGTGCAGGCCGACGTGACCCGTCAGGGCCGCGCGATCACCGCCAGCCTGAGCCTGAACGTGCGGCCCCTGCGCGAACGGGGCGTGGTCATCAGCGGCCCCGAGGGCGTGCAGCACACCCTGGACCTGGCGCTCAGCCGCGACCTGCCCGTCACGCTGAGTACCAGCACGGTCAGCGGGGATCAGCACCTGATCCTCACGCCGCTGCGGCTGCGGGCCCTGACTGTCCGCAGCGACAGCGGCAGCCAGACCCTGACCCTCCCCGCCCGTGAGGCCGGCGTGGTCAGCGCCGTCAGCCGCAGCGGCGACGTCACCCTGAGTGCTCCGCGCGCCAGTCTGACCGACGCGCTGCGCGTGAACACCAGCAGCGGCAGCCAGCGCCTGAACCTGAGCGGCCTGACCACGCAGACGCTCGGCGTGGGCACTGACAGCGGCGGCGTCCGCCTGACCCTGCCGGCCATCACGGGCCGCGGGACCGTCACCACCGGCAGCGGCGACATCCGCCTGACGGCCACCCCCCGCACGCGCGGCACCCTGGATGTCCGCACCCAGAGTGGCCACGTGACCCTGATCCTGCCACCGGACCTGACCGTCCGGGTCCGCTATCCCGACCGGGACACGAGCACCTTCCCGCCCGGCCGTCCCCCCAGCCCCGCGCCGCAGCTCGACGTGTTCCTGGACGCCGGGAGCCGCGCCGTGACCATCACCACGGCGGCCCCGCAGCCCAGTGCGCCGCCCACACCCACCTCCAGCCGCTCCCTGAGCCGCTGACCCCCACCGGAGATCTGCCATGACCCACGACCCCCACCCCACTGCCGTCCGCGTGCTGCTGGTCGACGACCACGCCGTCGTCCGCCAGGGCCTGCGCCTGTTCCTGGGTCTCGACCCGCACATTGACGTGATCGGCGAGGCCGCCAACGGCGAAGAGGCCCTCCAGGCCGCCGCCGAGCTGCGTCCCGACGTGGTCATCATGGACCTGATGATGCCCGTTATGGACGGCATCACCGCCACCCGCACCCTGAAACGCCAGTACCCGGATACCGAGGTGATCGCCCTGACGAGCACCCTGGAGGAACACAAGGTCAACGGTGCGATCGAGGCCGGGGCGATCAGCTACATGCTCAAGGACGCCAGTTCGGACACGCTGGCCGACGCCATCCACGCCGCCGCGCGCGGCGAGGTGCGCCTGCACCCGGAAGCCGCCAAACGGCTCGTCCGGGACTTCCGGGGCGGCGAGATGCGCGAGAGCCTCACGCCCAAGGAGACCATCGTCCTGCAACTCCTGGCGCACGGGTACAGCAACCGCGACATCGCCGCCGATCAGGGCGTCAGCGAGGCGACCGTCAAGACCCACGTGTCGCGCCTGCTGAGCAAGCTCGGGCTGGACAGCCGCACCCAGGCCGCTCTGTACGCCCTGAAGCACGGCATCGCCACCCTGGACGGCGCGCACGTCTGAACCGGACCGGGTGCGGTCAAGAAAAAAGTCCACCGAAACCGGTGGACTTCTTCGTGGTGGAGTCGAGGGGGATCGAACCCCTGACCTCGTCATTGCGAACGACGCGCTCTCCCAGCTGAGCTACGACCCCATGAGGCGAGAGGGAATGTAGCACGCACCAATCGGGCGTGCAAGGGGGCCGGCTGGTGCCCGGACGGTCAGGTGGCATGGACACGGTCACCTTACGCCCGGGCAGGAAGGTTTACACTCGCCAACATGAGTGCGCCCTCCACACCCGCCCCTGCTGACACGCAGCAAGACCGCTTCAGTTACAAGTTCGGCCAGGAAGGCATCACCTTCGACGACGTGCTGCTCCAGCCCCGCCACTCACAGGTGCTGCCGCACGAGGTGGACCTGGGCGCGCAGCTCACAAGGCGCGTCCGCCTGAACATTCCCTTCGTGTCCGCCGCGATGGACACCGTCACCGAGACGAACATGGCCGTCGCCATGGCCCGCGAGGGCGGCATCGGCGTGATCCACAAGAACATGCCCATCGACGCGCAGGCCGAGATGGTCCGAAAGGTCAAGCGCAGCGAGAGCGGCATGATCGTCGACCCGATCACCCTCCCGCCGCACGCCACCGTCGGCGAGGCCGACCGCATGATGGGCGAGTACCGCATCAGCGGCGTGCCCATCACCGACCCGCAGGGCAAACTGCTGGGCATCATCACCAACCGCGACATGCGCTTCGTGGACGACCTGAGCACCCCCGTGCGCGACGTCATGACCAGCCAGAACCTCGTGACCGTCCCGGTGGGCACCACGCTGGAGGAAGCGCAGGAGATCTTCAAACGCCACCGCATCGAGAAGCTGCTGGTCGTCGAGGGTGACCTGCTGCGCGGCCTGATCACCATCAAGGACCTCACCAAGCGCGTCAAGTACCCCCGCGCGGCGAAGGACAGCATGGGCCGCCTGCGGGTCGCCGCCGCGATCGGCGTGGGCGCCGACCTGATGGACCGCGCGGGCGCGCTGGTGCAGGCGGGCGCGGACGTGCTCGTGCTGGACAGCGCGCACGGGCACAGCCAGGGCATCCTGACCGCCCTGAGCCGCGTCAAGGAAACCTTTGACGTGGACGTCATCGCCGGGAACGTCGCCACCCGCGCCGGGGCGCGCGACCTGATCCTCGCCGGGGCGGACGCCGTGAAGGTCGGCATCGGGCCGGGCAGCATCTGCACCACCCGCGTCGTGACCGGCGTGGGCGTCCCCCAGATCACCGCGATCTTCGAGGCCAGCAGCGCCGCGCTGGAAGCCGGGATTCCCATCATCGCGGACGGCGGCATCAAGCAGACCGGCGACGTACCCAAGGCCATCGCGGCGGGCGCCAGCGTCGTCATGATGGGCAGCATGCTCGCCGGGACGGACGAGGCCCCCGGCGAGAGCATCCTGCGCGACGGCCGCCGCTACAAGAGCTACCGAGGCATGGGCAGCCTGGGCGCCATGGACCAGGGCAGCGCCGACCGCTACTTCCAGAGCGGCAGCCGCAAGTTCGTGCCCGAAGGCATTGAGGGCATCGTCGCGTACAAGGGCACCGCAGGCGAGGTCATCTACCAGTTCGTGGGCGGCCTGCGTTCCTCCATGGGGTACTGCGGCGCGCCCGACCTGGGCACCCTGCGCGACACGGCGCAGTTCGTGCGCATCACCGGCGCCAGCCTGGTGGAAAGCCACCCGCACGGCGTGACCATCACCAAGGAAGCGCCCAACTACGGCGGACGGTAAAACCAGGCTGATCATCGGCGGGGACGGGGCGCACTTGCACTCCGTCCCCGCTGACAGACTGTCATCATCTGGGGGGCGTAAGGTGGACGGTATGAAGCGCCTGCTCACCGCCCCCCGCGAACCCGTGAACGCCCTGACCCACTGGGGCGGCGCGCTCGCCGCGCTGCTCGTGCTGGGGCCGCTGCTGAGCTGGGCGCACGCCCGCGGGCTGGTGCTGTGGCCGTTCGTGGTGTTCAGTGTCAGCATGGTCGCCCTGTACGCCGCCAGCGCCAGCTACCACTCCTTCCGTCCCGGCGAGCGGGGGCTGCTGTGGCTGCGCAAGCTCGACCACGCGGGCATCTTCCTGCTCATCGCAGGTAGTTACACGCCCATCGCTTACTACGGCCTGGACGGCGTGTGGCGGGACGCCGTGCTGTGGCTGGTGTGGGGCATCGCCCTGAGCGGGATCGTCCTGAAGCTCGTCACCATGCGCCTGCCCCGCTGGATCAGCACCGCGCTGTACCTCGGCATGGGCTGGCTGGCCCTGCTGTTCATGCCGAAATTCATCCACACCCTCAGCCCGGGCGCGCTGTTCTGGCTGGCGGCTGGCGGCGTGCTGTACTCCATCGGGGCCGTCATCTACGGCACGAAACGCTGGAATCCGCGCCCCGGCGTGTTCGGCTTCCACGAGATCTGGCACCTGTTCGTGCTGGGCGGCACCGGCGCTCACGTCGCCATGATGTTCCACCTGCGCTGAGGGCACAGCAGACGGGGCCGGAGGTGGCGATATCACCTCCGGCCCCAGCCCTTGTCCCGGGTGCTTACACGAAGTTCAGGACCCAGTTGCGCACGCTGCTGATCAGACCGTTGATCTGCCCGCCGAACAGGTAGATGAATACCATGACGATCACGAAGCTGAACGGCTGCGCCTCGAACTGCGCGAGGCTGCGGCCCAGCGAGGGGAACAGGGCGCCCAGGATGCGGCTGCCGTCCAGCAGCGGGATCGGGATCAGGTTGAACACCGCCAGCACCACGTTGATGCTCAGAACCGTCATCAGGATCGTGGCGGCCAGGGCGGACGCCGCAGCGAACTTCAGCAGCAGCACGCACACCAACGCGATCAGGAGGTTGCTGATCGGGCCGGCGGCCGCCGTCCACATGGTGCCCCAGCGGCCCAGGTTGTTCGGGTTGATGGGCACAGGACGCGCGAAGCCGAAGCCCACCAGCAGCAGCAGCAGCGTCCCGAACGGATCGAGGTGCTTGATGGGGTTCAGCGTGACCCGCCCGTAGCGGCGTGGCGTGGGGTCACCCAGCCGGTCCGCGGTCCAGGCGTGCGCGAACTCATGGAAGGCGAGCGACAGCACCAGCGCCGCCGCGATGATCACGAACGCCAGCGGATCGCTGGTCAGCAGAGAGATGAGACCCATACCCCGGCATTCTAGAGGCTGGCGTGCGGGCCTTTCGTCGCCAGGAATGCCTTCAGCGCCGCGCGCTCGTCCTCGGGGCTGCGGACCTGCCCGGCGCGGCGCAGCGCGGCGAGGTGACCCAGCGCCTCGCCCACGCCCCGGCCGGGCGGGATGCCCAGCGCCAGCACGTCCCGCCCGGTCAGCGGCGGGTACGCGTCCGGGCGCAGCAGGGCGCGAAGCTCACGTTCCGGGGTGCCGTCGGAGAAGGGCGTGTCGGACAGGGCGCGGTCCAGCAGCGCGGCCGGGCGGTCTCCCAGGCTCAGGCGTCCCGCGAGCGCACCGGGGTTGGGGGCGGCGTGCAGCAGCGCCGCTGCGTACGCCGTGAAGGGTACGTCTGCGCCCGCGTCGCGGCGGGCGTCCAGGGCGTCCAGCAGCGCCGTGTCCGGCAGCAGTGCCCCGGCGCCCCAGGAGCGCAGCACGCCCGCCGCGCGGCCCGGCTGGGGCTCGTGCAGCAGCAGGCGCAGTTCCGTCCATAGGCGCGGCGTCCGGTCTGCGACGGCCAGGGCGTCCGGTATCTGGGCCAGCAGCTCCGGGTGCGCGCGCAGGTCCAGCCGGGCCGTCAGCCGCGCGCCCCGCACCAGTCGACTGGCATCCTCGTGAAACGACGCGGCGTGCAGGGGCCGCAGCACCCGCGCGCGCAGATCGTCCAGGCCCGCCACCTCGTCCAGCAGCGTCCGTGCCCCGGTGGGGGAGAGGTGCAGCGCCAGCGCGTTCAGCGCGAAATCCCGCCGCCGCAGATCATCCGCCAGCGTGCCCGGCATCGGCACGGGGTTCCCGCCCGGCACCGGGTACGACTCCCGCCGCGCCCGCACCAGATCCACCGCACGCCCGTCCGGAAGGGTCACCGTGGCGTTCCCGAACGCCGGGTGGAACACGAACGGCAGGCCCGTCGCGGCGGCCAGGGCCTCCACGTCCCCGTCCGGGATGACCACGTCCAGGTCCAGCGGCGTGCCGCCCAGCAGCGCGTCCCGCACCGCGCCGCCCACCAGCGCCACGCCTCCCGCACCCGCCCGCGCGGCCAGGGCCAGCAGCCACGCGCGGTCATCGGCGCGCAGGTGCGCCCACGCGGCCTCTGCCACCCCGGCGGGCTGGATCACTGCCCGGTGCGGACCGTGAACGACGACGCGTCCAGCGTCACCTTCACCTCACGCGTCGCCTCGCCACGAACCACCGTCAGCGTCACGGTGTCCCCCTCCTTCTTGTCGATCAGGGCCGCCTGCAGGTCCTCCAGCGCGTCCACCGGCTCGCCGTCCGCGCGGGTGATCACGTCCCCGCCCAGCAGGATCAACCCGCCCCGGAACTGCTGCCGCTCGGTACCTGCCCGCAGGCCCGCCCGGGCTGCCGGGGTGCCTGGCAGGACCTGCCCCACCACCAGTCCCTGATCCGGCAGGCCCAGTTGCCGCTTCCCGGCGCTGGACAGCACACTGAGGCCCACCGGCAGCAGACCCTGGCGACTCTGCACCGCCAGCCCACCCCGGATGCCGATGTCCGGCGCATTCACCTCGCCCCCCTGTGCCGCCTGAAGCCGCGACAGGAGGTTCCGTGCGGTGTTGATCGGGATGGCGAAGCCCACCCCGGCGCTCTGGCCCACGCCGCTGCTCTGACCCGCCGGGGAGTAGATCTGCGTGTTGATGCCGATCACGCGCCCCCCGCTGTCCAGCAGCGGCCCCCCGCTGTTGCCCGGGTTGATCGCCGCGTCCGTCTGGATGGCCTTCTGCGTGATGCCCTGCCCACTGACCCCGCCGAACCCGATCGGGATCTGACGCGCGGTGCTGCTCACGATGCCCTCCGTGACGCTGAAGTCCAGCCCGAACGGCGCGCCCATCGCGATCGCCTTCTGCCCCACCTTCAGCGAGGCGCTGTCCCCCAGCGGAATGGGGCGGATCAGGTCCTTCTTCAGGCCCGGCGCGCGGATCAGTGCGAGGTCGTACTGCGGCGCGAGACCCACCACCTCGGCGGGCACGCTCGCCTCCTGACCCATCACGCGCACCGTGATCTTCGCCGCCGCGCCGCCCGACCCCTCGCCCGCCACCACGTGGTAATTCGTCAGGATGTCCCCCGCGTCGTTCACGAAGAAACCGCTGCCCACGCCGCGCTGCACCTCCTCCTGCCCGCCGCCGAACATCATCGCGAACGGGTCCTGCGGCACGACCTCCTCGGTACTGATGAACACCAGCCCCGGCTCGAAGCGGCTGACCACGTCAATCGTGTTCTGCTCGTTCTGAAGGCGCGCGCCCGGCTCGTCCAGCGGCGCGCTCGCCGCCGGGGCCGTCTGCTGCGCCGAACCGAGCGGCACCCCATCCCGCAGTACCGTCGCGCCCAGCCCCAGACCCACCAGCACCAGCAGCACCCCCACACCCTTACCCTTCATGAGAGGCATTATCCGCCAGGAGGCGCATGCCGGATGGGCCGCGCCTGTGGTGTGCTTCATGCATGGACCTCGACGCGGCCGCCCGTGACCTCCGCACGCACCTGGGCGACTTCCTGACCCGCGACCGCCCCGACGGCGTCTTCCACGTGCAGCCCGGCGGACCCGGCAGCGTCCCCACCCTGGCCGACCTCGAACCGCCCGAACTGCACCTGGACCTGCTGCCCGAGATCCCCACCGACGACCAGCAGGCCACCCTGCGCCGTCTGGGGTACAGCGGGACCGGACACCACTGGACGCACCCCGGCGGGTGGCGCCTGATCCTCACTGACCACGGCAGCGGCTGGCGCGCCGAACAGGCCGCCCTGCGCGACCTGTTCCAGCATGACCCCGGCGCCGCCCACGCCTACCGCGCCGCGTACCACGATGGGGGACGCACGCACGCCGACGCCACCCTGCGCCCCGCCGCGCTGGCCCACCACGCCCGCACCGTCGGCCTGACCCCCGCCCGGCAGGTCGCCCGCCTGCTGACCCCGCTGGACGCCCCGTGGATGATCGCCGCCGGGTACGCCCTCGACCTGCACCTGGGCGTGACCGCCCGGCCCCACGACGACCTCGACGTGATCGTGCCCCGCGAAATCCAACCCCAGCTGGTCCACCTCCTGAGCGGCTGGCGACTCGACACCCCCGTGGACGGGACGTACCAGCCCTACACGGCACCCCTCCAGTCCCCACACCACCAGATCCACGCCCGGCACCCCGACCTGCGCGGCGTCCTGATGCTCGACCTCCTCCTGACTGACCTGAGCGGCGACCTCTGGCACTACCGCCGCGACCCCCGCATTACCCTCCCGCTGGACCGCGCCCGCAAGGTCAACCCCGAAGGTCTGCCGTACCTCACGCCCGAAGCAGCCCTCCTCTTCAAAGCCGGTGCCGCCGGACGCGACCCACGCGGCAAGGACGAGCAGGACTTCCAGCGCGTGCAGCCCACACTCACTGCAACAGCCCGCACGTGGCTGCACGGCGCCCTCACCCTCACCAGTCCAGGGCACCCCTGGCTGAACGAGCTGAACTGAAAAACCGCCCCCGGAGGGGCGGTCGGTGAGAGGAGGCGATTCAGTTGGCCGAGTTCTGTGGGGTGCTGGCACCCGTGCGAAAGTCTGCGCTGTTGTTATCGGTATCGGCACCATTGGTGCGCGTGATGGACTGTCCGCTGGCTGGGGCGGCGGCGACGGTCCCCTCCACAAAGGCGTTGGTAGCTGTGCCGAAGCCAACGCTGTCGATCACGTTACCGCTGCACTTCAGGGCTACGCCGCCGCCCGTCGCAGACAATCCAGCGGTGAACGACACGTCCTTCGTCGAGGTGCCCGCGTAGGCAGAGCCGCCCAGCAGGAGGTATTTCCCGGCTGCAATGGTGCGGCCGGTCAGGGCGGCCAGCGTCGTGTCGGTCGTGCCCGCAGCAGAGCGGTAGACGACCGAGCAGGCGCCCAGATCCACGGAGCTTGCCGTGGGGTTGAACAGTTCCACGAACTCGTCACTGGCACCGCCCGCACCGGCGGTCTGCACTTCGTTCACCACGACGTGCCCACTCCCGCCACTGGCACCGCTGCTCACCGTCACGGTGAAGGTGGTGGTGGCGTCGCTGATGCCCGTGCCGGTGCCGCGTACGGTCACGGTGTACGTGCCCGCTGTGGCGCCCGTCGCGTCGACCGTCAGGGTGCCGCTCGTGCCGGTGCCGGGCTGGGTTGTCACGGTCACGGCGGGGGCGGTGCCCGCGCCGGTCACGCTGTCCACGGCCAGGGTCACGGCGCCGCTGTAGTTGGTGCGGTTCACGGTGACGCTGTTCGTGCCGGACTGCCCGGCAGTGACGGTGGTGTTCTGCGCGGCCAGACTGATGCTGGTGGTCTGTGCTGGGGGCGCGATGGGCGCCTGCGCGGTCAGGTTCAGACCGATCAGGATCGGGTCGTGGTCACTGCTGCGGAAGGCGTCAGGCGCGTAGAAGCTGCTGATCTGGCCGGCCGTCTTGAACTCCTTGTTGTAGTCCAGGACGATGGGTTCGTCGGCGTTGATATGCCACTTGGTGTGCCCGGCGACTTGGCTGATCATGCTGCTCGTGGCGGTCGCCTGGTCCAGGCTGCCCCACTGCCCGTCGAACTGGTAGGAGTACACGTTCTTGTCGAACACGTTCGCGTACCCGCCGCCGGCCAGGATGCTCAGGGGTTCCTCGCTGGCGTAGGCGTTGTAGTCGCCCATCAGGACGCGGTCGTCCTCGGGGATGCCGGTGGGGTTGTTGCCCAGCCAGCTGACGATGGCGGTGGCGGCGTTGCGGCGGGCGATGTAACCGCTGCCCTGGCCGTCGCCGGTGTCAGCGTCGCTGGTGGCCGAGCAGGCGCTGCCCTTGCTCTTGAGGTGCATCATGACGGCCGTGAAGCGCCCGCCGTTCGCCTTGCTCTGGAACGTCTGCGCCCAGGTGGGGCGGTTGCAGGTGTCCGTGTACGTGGGGTTCACGGTGTTGTCCAGAATGGCGAGGTTGCCGACCGGGTCCACGCTGCCGGGCTTGTAGATCATGGCGACGCTGATAACGTCCGTGCCGATCTTCTTGCCGGGGTTGATGTACGCGAACGTGCCCGCGCCCGCCTCGGCGTTCAGGGCGGTCACGAGGTTCGCGATGGAGCTGTTGGCGCCCTTGTCGAAGTCGTTCTGCATTTCCAGGATGCCCAGAACGTCGGGGTTGAGGCCGGTGATGGCCTTGACGATCTTCGTCTGCTGGCGCGTGAACTCGTCGCAGTTGTTCGCTCCGCGGGAGTTCACGCTGTCCGTGCCGTTGGGGGTGCAGCCCTCGTTGGTCGTCACGAGCGTCGTGAAGTAGTTCAGGACATTCATGGCCGCCACGCGGGTCGTGCCGCCCACCGCTTCGGGCGCGATCAGACGGGGGTTGCCGTCCGTGATCTGCACGTCCGCCGGGGTCGTCTGGATGCGGTACGTGTCGGCCGCGCCGCCCGAGGTGGACCCGGCGGTGGTGCCGTCGTTCCCGAAGGTCAGGATGCCCGTGGCGTTCACCAGATCCCCGCCGCGCAGGGTGTTGGCGGCGCTCAGGGGCTGTCCGCCGCGCGCGAAGACTTCCGGATCCGGGTTCTGCGCCCTGCTGCCGTCGTCGATGCGGATGTAGCGGTCCCGGGCGGCCACCTGATACGCCGCGTTGGAGGTCGCGTTCGGGGCGTTGAGCTGCGTGAAGTTCAGGATGCGGTCGTCGGCGATGTCGAAGCTGCCGTAGCGGCCCAGCGGGAAGTTGTTCGTGACCTTCCCAGACACCGTGACGCGCATGCCCTCGAAGCGTTCGCGCTGCGCGACGGGTAGGGGCAGGCTGAGGGTCTGCGCGGCGGGCAGCGGCACGCCGGAGGCGACGACCTGCACGGCCGAGGCCGCCGCGGGCGCCAGTTGCGTGGCCTTCACGACCTCCGAGACCGTCCCGGTTACGCGCACGCGCTGACCCAGGGTCACGGCGGGGCAGTTCACGTTGGACAGGCCGCAGTACACGAAGATCCCGTCGCTGGTGGTGGCGTCGGCGTCACGGTCGATGCCCTCTTCCTGCAGCCAGAAGCCGTTCAGGTTGGTGCCGGTGTTGACGGACGTGACCACGCCCTCAATGGTCCTGGCGGTGCCCGAGGCGGGGGATGCCGCGTCGCCGCTAGGCGTGCTGCCCTGCACCGCAGCAATGTTATCCAGGGCGACCGTACTCACGTTGTCGGCCACGGCGAACATCAGGCTGAAGCGGAACGGATCGTTGTCGCCCACGTCCGTGCCCTGCAGTTTCACGCTCATGGCGAAGTTCACGTCCACGCTGCCGCCGGCAGGCAGGCTGCCGGTCTGCCAGCCCTGGTGACTGATGCCGGGGGCGGTCGTCCCGGCGGGCAGGGTCAGGCCCAGTGCACCCGTATCCAGGTTCGTCAGGAACGCGGAAGAAGCCGGGTCTTCCACCACGGCGCCGTTACTCAGAACCCGCGCGCGCTCCAGACTGATCCGGTCCGGGCTGATCGGCACGCCCTGACGGGTCACGACATTCCGGAAGGGCGTCTCGCCGTCCGTGGCGACCGCGCCGCTCGTGTCCACCGGCACGAAGGTCGGCACGGTGATCGCGGTGCCCGTGGTGTTCGTCACGGTGTACGTCGCCACGAGGTGCAGCACGCCGCTCTGCATGTCCGCCACGCTGGACATGGTCTTGGCGGTGAAGGTCAGGCCGTTGATCTCGCCGGCCTGCGCACTCAGGCCGGGGCGGGTCACGCTGCTCGTCAGGCCCTGCGCGCTGCGGCCCACGCCGTTCATGTTCAGTTCGAACACGGCGGCGGTGCGGGCCGGGGTGCCGGGCGTGGGGGTGGTGGGGTTCGGCTGGGCGACCGGGCCGGGCGCGGTGCCCGATCCGCAGGCCGTCAGGGCCAGCGTCGCGGTCAGCAGAAGTGCGGAAAATCGTTTCGTCATCAGGGATGGTCTCCGGGGAAGGGTGGGGTGGGGACGCCGCACCTGCACAGGCAGGCGCGGCGTGACGGGCGGTGGGCTCAGGGGCAGGCGACGGGCGTGGTCGCGCTGTTGCGGGGCGTGGGCGCGGAACTCGGCCGGACGTCACTGCTGTTGTTGTTCGTGTCGGTGCAGCCGCTGGCGGCGCGCAGTTCCACGTCGCTGGTGGTGGTGAGCGCAGGGGACGGGCTGGTCTCCGAGTAGTTGGCCGTGCCGTACCCGACGTAATCCACGTAGGCGGCATTGGTCTGGTTCGAGGGGGTCGGGTCTGTCGTGGCCGTGTTGAACAGGGCCAGCTTGCCGCCACCTGTGGTCGAGGCGCTCATGTTGATCTGGCCGGTGGCCGACGTCGTGCCCGCTAGGTTGGTGGTGGGGAAGGCGTCCGGCGCCGGGGTCATGGGGGCGCTGGACGTACCGGCCAGCTGCACCAAGTAGTACCGGCCCGGGTTGATGGTCGCGTTCGGGAGGGCGACGGCGTTCGTGTTGGCGAAGGCCGCCGCGCTGACGGCCGAGGCGTAGCGCAGGCTGTACCCGCTGACACTGATCGGGTTGTTCGTGGGATTGAACAGTTCTACCCAGTCGTTCGTATACCCCGCGTTGCCGTTCCCGGGGAACAGCTGGCTGATCACCAGGTGGTTCACGGCGGGCGTCTTGTCGAACGCGCCGAAGACCAGGGAGAAGCGGTAGGCGTCGTTCGAGGCGGGGATCGTGAAGCCTAGGGACATGGCCTGGGTGGCCCCGGCTGCCAGGGTGGGGGTGCGCCAGCCCTGCGCGCTGACGGCCGTGACGCTGCTGCCGCCGGGGACGGCAAAGTCCGCGCTGCTCACGCCGGTCACGGGGAACAGCATGGAGTAAGTGCTGTCGGTCACCTGGGTCAGCGTGATGCCGCTGGCGCTGGTGGGTGCGCCGGACTGGTTGGTGGTGGCGCCCGCGCGGAAGTAAGTGCCGCTTTCCGTGTACCCGGCGATGTCGGCGGGGATGATGGCGGGCGCGCCGATGGCCGCGCCGCTGGTGTTCGTGACGTTCAGGGCGGCCGTGTAGCTGCGGCTGCCGTCGCCGTTGGTGACGACCTGCACGCCGGTGACCGTGAAGGTCAGCCCCGCGATCTCCTGACTGCGCAGGGCGGCCGGGGTCACGCGGCCGCTGGCCTGCGCGCCGCTGCCCTGAATGCTCAGCTCGTACAGGCCCAGGGCGCGGGTGGACGCCGCAGGGGCCGGGGCGGTGGTGGAGGTCGGGGTGGGCGCCGTAGCCTGCTGGCCCGTCGAGCACGCGGCGAGCAGCAGGGCCGGGAGGATCAGGCCCCAGCGTTTACCAGTCATTTTTCTTCTGGTTCCAGGGATTGGGCAGGCGGGGGTTGATCGGCACGGACTGGATCAGGGTGACGTTCTCCCAGCGGCCGATGGGCTGCAGGCGCGGGGCGGTGTAGGGCTGGCGGGGGGTGCTGACTGGGTGACGTGTGTTCATGGCGCTCCTCTGTGTAGGCAGCCGACCGCAGGTGAGCGGCGGCGGAGATGAAGAAGTTGTAAAAGCCCAACTAATATAGAACGATTTCCGACAAAGCGTAGGGACGCTCGGTCAGCCCATGGTCTGCTGCAGTGGGGGGGAAACACACCCGGTACTCTGTGCGTCATGTGGATGAAAGCAGTGGACGTTCTGGAAACCGATCTGGGTGATGAACTGGTACTCATGCATGCGGGACTGAGTGAGATGTTCACGCTCAACAGTGCGGGCCGCGTGGTGTGGCAGGCGTTGCCCGCTGCCGAAGCTCAGCTGGCGCAGGCCCTGACAGAGGTGTTCGAGGTCGACGACATCACGGCGGCCCAGGATGTGCGTGTCCTGCTTGATGAGTTGGTCGCCCGCACCCTGGTCACACATGCCCCCTGAAGGCCAGACGTGGCAGAGCCTGAATGCGTCCCTGGACGTGGCGTCAGACCTTCCCGGCGGGCTTCAGGACGTCCTCCTGTGGGACTGGAACCTGTCTGCGGGGCGTCCGGCGCGTCGCATCGAGGTGCGTGCGGCGCCGCTGCCTCCGCTGCCGGACGCTGCCATCCGGCAGCGGGTGACGGTCATGGACACGCCTGTTCAGGTCACGGTGCTGGCGGATGAACTCTGGCTGGACGACACGCTGCATGTTGCCGTGAGCGCCGATCACGCTGTGCTGACGCTGGGCGGGGCGACCTCCCAGTTGGTTCTGGCGGTTGCCATGACCGAGGCGCACCGCGCAGCCGGGTGGCTGCCCCTGCACGCCGCGCTGATCGGCGGCGCCGGGGGTGCCGTGGCCCTGCTGGGCGACAGTGGCGCGGGCAAGAGTACCGCCTGCCTGCGGCTGCACGCTGCGGGGCACCGCATCTTGGCCGAGGACCGGGCCTGGCTGAGCCCACAGGGCCTGGTCACTGGCCTGGACCGGGGGTTGCGTGCCTTTGACGACAGCGTGGCCCATTTCGCGCCGCAGTGGGCTGAGATGGAGGATGTGCCCCGGGACGCGAAGGGCAAACGGATCCTGCCCCTGATTCAACAGGGCGTTTTACCGCTGCGGGCGGCGCTGCTGCTCTCGGACACCTCGTTGCCGCAGGGCGCGCCACGTGTGGCCCTGGCGTGGAGTGCCACGGGGTTGCCCCTGACCCTGAGTGCCCGCCGGGCCGCGGCGCTGATGGTGCAGCGCTTCGTACGGGACGTGCCGTGGCAGGGCGTGACGCGGGAGACGGTACTGGCGGAAATCGCCGCGCTCCTCTCGGAGGCCTGACGGTCGGCCGCTCCTGTGGCTGCGCTGCCGGGGGCGGCGTTCAGGAATCTGGCTCTGCAGTCAGGTCCAGGGGTGGAAGGGGAAGTTCAGCTCGGCTGCTCTTTCGCCTCCGCAGCCCGGCTTGCCAGAACGGAGGTAGGGTGGGCGAGCAGCACCTGAAAGACGTCCCGGTTCTGGGGTTCGTGATAGGCGTCCAGGGCGCCCAGGTGATCTTCCACCCAGGCGTGGCTGAGGAGATCGCCCCCCTCGCGCGTCACGCCGCTCAGGAACTGGACGGGGTGCCCGGCCCGGCGCAGCGCCCGGTAACTGGCGTAGGCGCGTGGGACGCAGATACCGGCGCGCTGCTGACGCGGATGGGTCAGGCGCGTGACGTGCGCCGTGACGGTCAGCGTGCGCTCAAGGACGTCTGGCGTGACCGGGCGCGGCGTGGCTGGGCCAGGGCAGCGGTCCAGATGACGGCGGGGATCTCCGCCCTGACGGACGGCCCGGGCGGCCCACGCGACGTCCAGCAGCGCGGCAGGTACGCCGGGCAGAAGGAACGCGAGACGCCGCAGCCGCTGCCATACGTGCGGGCTGGGTCTCACCCCGTCGGCCTGCATGGCGGCTTTCAGGGCCGGGCCGGTATGCCCGGGGTCCAGGATCAGGTGGTCCCGCGTGGGGTCGCACAGCTGCCCGAAGGCGTCCCAGGTGTGGGGCAGGCCCAGTTCACGCGCACGGTCCTGCAGGTGTACCGGCGTGGCCCGTGGGAGCAGCTGCCCGAGGTCCAGGTAATCCAGTCCCGTCAGGCCGCTGCGCTCGCTGCTCCAGGCCCGCCGCGCAACCAGGGCGAGCAGAATCTCGTCGTGCGGGTCGGGGCGCAGGATATCCAGGCCGTCCCAGTCGGTCTGCCGGGCGCGGTGCCACAGGCCAGCGGTCACCTGGGCAGCGCGCGCCGGGGAGATCATGGAGGTAGGAACGATCCAGCGGGCCACGTTCAGGCGCAGGCTGTGATCCGGTGCCGACAGCTGAGTGCTCCTGTGCTGCCTGCCGGGCAGGCCCCGGGTGTCCTCCAGCCGGTTGCTCTGCCACCCGAGAGTACGGGCGAGGTCTACAGCAAGACGCACGGTTTCCGGATCGGAGGGCAGCAGGACGTCCACCTCGCCGTAAAAACGCTCGCTGGTCGTGCGGTACTCAAATTCGCTCAGGGCGAAGCCCCCGAACAGCAGAACAGGAATTTCCGCCTGCCCCCAGGCCCGCAGCAGGGGCCGCAGGACCAGGCGGCTGCGGGCGTGCCGCGCTGCCAGGACCTCTGCGTCGGCGGCCAGTGCGGCGCGGGCAGGATGATCCTCGGGCAACCGCGCCCGCAGCGCGCCCCTCAGCCGGGCCCGGTGCGCGGCCTGGACGTGACGGTTTTCCAGCTGCGGTGCGGGGAGGGTCAGGGCCTCCTGAAGATCACGCAGGGAGGTCATCCGAAGTCAGGGGTGCTCAGGCCTGGGCGCGCACCGGCTGCTCGTCCAGCGCGGCGATCTCGTCGGGGGAGAGTTGGTAGCGTTCGCCGCACCAGTGGCAGACGATCTCCTGGCCGCCCGCGTCGATCATCTCCTGCCGCTCTTCGGGGTTGAAGAACTTCAGGCTGTCGGCGGCGCGTTCGCGGGAGCAGCGGCACGCGAACCGGGCGGGCTGCGCGTCGGGTGCGAGTTGCACGTCGAGGCCCTCGGTGGCGCGGCTGATGGCTTCCAGCAGGCCGCCGCGGCGCAGGTTGTCGGTGATCTGCCCCATGGCGCGGATGTTCGCCTCCAGTTTCGCCAGGGTCTCGTCGGTCACGCCGGGCATCGCCTGGATCAGCAGGCCGCCGGCGTGCGCCACCCGGCCGCCTTCCTCGTACACGCCGAGCAGCACGGCGTTGGGAATCTGTTCGGACACGCCCAGGTAGGTGCTGACGTCCTCGGCGATCTCGCCGCTGACCAGGCCAGCGCTGCCGGTGTAGGGTTCGCCGTTGTCGAGCAGGCGCGTGACGCTGATCTCGCCGTCGGTGCCGACGATGCCGCTCACGTCCAGCTTGCCGTCGCGTTCGCGCAGCGGCAGGTCGGCGTCGGGGTGGCGGACGTAGCCGCGCACGCGCCCGTCGGTGCTGCCCTCGGCGACGACCCAGCCGACCGGGCCGCCGCCCTCGACGCGGATGTTCACGCGGCTGTCGGTCTTCTTGCCCAGCACGACGGCTAGCAGCACGCTGGCGGTCAGGGTGCGGCCCAGCGCGGCGGTGGCGGTCTTGGAGAGGTGGTGGCGCAGCCGGGCGTCCTCGACGACGCGGGTGGCGTCCATGCCGACCAGTCGCAGGGTGCCCTGCGCCGCCGTGCCGCGCAGAATGAAGGATTCGGGAATCGGTGCAGTCATCCCGACACCTTAACGGTTGTGTCCGTAGGCGGCTGTGCAGGGCCTCGCAATCCCCGGCAGCTGGACGCAGCGGATGGGGCCGCTTCGGGCCGACCAGCCCGGCCTGCGTCCAGGACGCCCATGCGTCTCCCACGGGGGGACAACCGTAAGTTTCCTTCCTGTTCCCCATGCGGTACCTTCAGGCTTCTGGCGGGAACTTCTCACCTGCCATTCCTAGCATGAGAGGCCATGACGGCCTGGATGGGACGCCCTGCACCGCAGATTGATCTCGGCGTGCGCGGCGGCCACTGACACCCTGTTCCCTGTACGTTCTCCCCGCAGGTGTCCATCTGTGACCCGACCCGCCAGTGTCCGGGAAGCTCCTCTCGTTTCCCGCCCCAAGGAGTACGCATGAAGAACAAGACCCTCAGCGCCGTGGCGCTCGCCACGCTGTCCCTCACGCTCGCCGCGTGTAACAACAAGCAGGCCGGCGGCGCCGCCAGCACCCTGGTCATCCAGCAGTCCGCCGATGTGCCCACCCTGGACCCCGGTACCACCTACGACACCTCCAGCGGGCAGATCGTCGAGAACATGTACGAGACCCTGGTCGGCTACAAGGGCAACGACATCACCAAGGTTGAGCCCGTCCTCGCCACCGAGTGGCAGGAAGGCCAGGGCGGCAAGGAATACCGCTTCACCCTGCGCGACGGCGTGAAGTTCCACACCGGCAACGACTTCACCTGCGCCGACGCCGAGTACACCTTCCGCCGCAACCTCGTGACGAACACCGCCGACAGCGGCAACTGGTTCCTGTCCGAGAGCCTGCTGGGCACCCCCAGCAACGCCAAGGACGACACCAGCATCACCTGGGCGAAGATCAGCAGCGCCGTCAAGTGCGACGGCAACACCCTGGTCTTCACGCTGCCCGCCGTCGACCCGGCGTTCATGACCAAACTGGCCTACATCGGCCAGGGCATCGTGGACAGCAAGCACGCCAAGGAAATCGGCGAGTGGGACGGCGCTGAAGCCACCTGGAAGGACTGGGTCGGCAAGGACCTGATGGGCAGCGAGCTGAACAAGCAGCCCAGCGGCACCGGCGCGTACAAGCTCGTCAACCGCGACGCGAACGCCATCACCCTGACCGCCTTCGACGGCTACTGGGGCGAGGACAAGCCCCAGATCAAGAACGTGATCCTGCAGAAGGTGCCCGAAGAGGCCGCCCGCGTGCAGGCCTTCCTGAAGGGCGACGCGGACTTCATCGAGGTGCCCCGCGCGATCATCAGCAGCCAGCTGCAGGGCAAAGAGGGTGTGGCGGTGCTGGACGACCTCGCCAACACCACCGCCTCGGGCTTCAGCATGAACGAGAAGATCGCCGAAGGTGGCGCGCTCGGCAGCGGCAAGCTGGACGGCAAGGGCATCCCCAGCGACTTCTTCAAGGACGCCGACGTCCGCCGGGGCTTCGTGGCCGCGTTCGACGTGCCCACGTACATCGAGCAGGTTCAGGAGGGCAAGGGCACGCCCCGCAACTTCCTGCTGCCTGACTCCTTCCCCGGCTACGACAGCAACCTCGAGGCCGCCAAGTTCGACCTCGACCTCGCCAAGGCCGCGTTCCAGCGCGCCTGGGGCGGGCAGGTGTGGGACAAGGGCTTCACGATCAACGTGTCCTACCGCGCCGGCGCGCAGACCCAGCAGACCGCCATGGAGCTGCTGAAGAAGAACATCGAAGCCCTGAACCCCAAGTTCAAGGTGAACATCGTGGCCAAGGAATGGAGCGAGCTGATCAACTCCAAGAACGTCCCCAAGGAAGCGATGGTCCTGAGCGCCTGGGCGCCTGACTACGCCGACCCGGACAACTTCGTCTCGACCTTCTACGCCAGCAACGGGTACTACGGGCCGCGCCTGAACGCGGGCGACACGCAGCTGGACACCTGGATCAAGGAAGCGCGCAGCACCACCGACACGGCCCGCCGTGACGAGCTGTACGCCCAGATCGCCAAGCGCGCCCAGGACGAGGCGTACTACGTGATCATGCCCTCGCAGCCCATCGTGTTCCCCTACCGGGACAACATCAAGGGCGTGAGCGCCGACACGTTCAACCCCATGATCGCCTTTACCAGCGGCACGTACTGGAAGAACCTCAGCAAGGAGTAATCCCCGCTGATTCACGGCGCCGCCTCGGCCACTCGGCTGAGGCGGTGTTCGCTATGTGCGGGCTATGCTGCGCGCATGCTCGACGCCGAGACCCTCGAAGCCGGTTCCACGCGCCCCATCACGCTGCTGCTCGTCGACGACCACCCGGTCGTGCGCAAGGGCACCCGCGAACTGCTCGAAAGCGAGGCGGACCTGCGCGTGGTCGGCGAGGCGGGCAGCGGGGAGGAGGCCATCCTGCGCGCCCGGGAACTCACGCCGGACGTGATCCTGATGGACGTCAGCATGCCCGGCATGAACGGCATCGACGCGACGCGCGCCATCAAGGCCGAGCGGCCCGGCGTGGGTGTGCTGGTGCTCACCAGCTACGACGACGACGCGTACGTGTTCGCGCTGCTGGAAGCCGGGGCCGCCGGGTACCTGCTGAAGAACGCCTCCGAGGACGACCTGCTCGGCGCCGTGCGCGCCGTGGCCGCCGGGGAGAGCGCGCTGCACCCCAGCGTGGCGAAGAAGGTTCTGGAACGCTTCAGCACCCACACCACCCCCACGCCCCCCGAGGACGACCTCAGCCCCCGCGAGCTGGAGGTGCTGCGCGTGGCCGCCACCGGCCGCACCAACAAGGAGATCGCGCGGGACCTGGACATCAGCCCCCGCACCGTGCAGGTGCACCTGGCGAACATCTTCAGCAAGCTGGGGGTCGGCAGCCGCACCGAGGCGGTCCTGTACGGCATCAAGCGCGGCTGGATCGACCCGAAGAACCTGTAAGCGCGGTGTCCGAGGTCCTCCCGCCGTTCCCGCAGACCCTCTCGCAGGCGTCGAGTGTCGCCGCGTTCGCGCGGGACCTCGCTGCGTACGCCTGCCCGGTCCTGCACGCGCATGGCGTTCGCGTGTGGGTCGTGCAGGACGCCGCCCTGACGCCCGTGGCCGAGGAGGGGCGCGGCCTGGCCCTCAGTGACGGCGCGCTGGCGCACGAGGCCCTGACCGTCGGCACGCTGCTCGAAGACGGCATGCTCGCGGCGCTGCCCTTCGGCTGCGGCGTGCTGGAGGCCGTGGGCGCCAGTCCCGACGGGCTGCGCGCGCTGCTGGGCGCCGCCCCGCTGCTGGCCCTGGCGGTCGAGGGCGTCCAGGGCCGCGAGGCCCGGCGCGGCCACGGCCGCATCGCCGAGACCGTCGAGGGCCTAGTGCGGCGCCTGGGCGGCAGCCTGGACCTCGCGGAGGTCCTCACCGTCACCGCGCAGAGCGCCGCGCTGGCCCTGGGCTTCCGCCGGGCGTTCGTGGCGCTGTTCAGCGAATTCCACGAGGGCGGCCGCGCCCGCACCGGCGAGGTCTTCACGCACGGCTTCGACGAGGAATTCCGCGGCGGGATCGGCGTGGGCCCCGTGACCTTCGAGACGCTGGTGCAGCGCGGCGAGGCCATCCGCTTCGAGCGTCCGCGCGACGCGGGCAGTCCCCTGGCGCAGGGATTGGCGGAACTCGCCCCGCACGCCGCCGTCATCGCGCCCCTCTCCGCGCGCGGGCAGGCGCTGGGCCTGCTGTACGTGGACACCCAGCAGCCCGGCTCCAGCGCCAGCGAGGACGACGCCCGGCTGGTACTGGCCCTGGCCGAGCAGGCCTCGCTCGCCATCGACAACGCCCGCCTGTACGGCATCGAGACCCGCAAGCGCGAGGCCGCCGAGGCGCTGCGCGAGGCGGGCGCGGCCCTGGCGGGCAGCCTGCACCTGAGTGACACCCTGACCCGCGTGCTGGAGCGGGCCGTGACCCTCTTCCGCGCGGACGCCGCCGCCGTGTACGAACGCCAGCCGGACGGGCGCACCGTGAACATCCGCTCCGCGCTGGGCCTCCCGAACGAGTACATGCTGCGCGTGCGCGCCAAGGTCGGCCTGGGCGTCACCGGGCGCGCCATCGCCGAGTGCCAGCCCGTCGCCGCGCGCGACCTCACGCAGGCGCACTACGGGGGCAGCAGCCGCTACACTCGGCAGCTGCTGGCCGCCGGCCGCTACCCGTACCGGGGCGTGATCAGCCTGCCCCTGACCACCCGCGCGGGCGTGTTCGGCGCGCTGACCCTGTACTGGCAGGACGCCCTGCCGCTGGACGCCGACGATCAGGCGCTGGCCGCCGTGTTCGCGTCGCAGGCGGGCCTGGCCATCGAGAACGCCCGCCTGTACGAGGAGGAACTGCGCCGCGAGAACGAGGCCGCGCTGCTGCTGAACCTGGGCCGCAGCCTCGGCGAGGACCAGAGCGACGCCGCGCTGGCCGACGCGGCGCGGCTGGTCACGCACGCCATGAACGCCGCGCGCGGCCTGATCGCCCTGACCGACGACCAGGGCGCGTTCACCCGCTGCGCCACGTACAACCTGCACGTCCCCCCGCAGAGCGACCTGCACGCCCTGGCTGCGCAGCTGGGCCGCGGCGCGCGCGCCCTGACCCGCCGCTACACCCTGGCCGTCGCGGGCAGCGGCCTGATCGTCCCGCTGCGCGCCGAGGGCCACCCCGACCAGAGCGGCGAGGACACCCTGCTGGGCTTCCTGTACCTCGACGATCCCGGCACGGACCCCCCCGGTGAGCACCTGCTGGCCCTGGCCCGCAGCGTCGCCGACCAGATCACGCAGACCCTGACCCGCCAGCGCCTCCTGACTGAACTGGAACGGCAGGAAGCCCGATACCGCCAGCTGGCCGAGGGCGCGCACGACCTGATCATCAGCACCGACCCCGCCGGGACCATCACGTACGCCAACCCGGCCGCGGGGACGCTGCTCGAACCGCTGACCGGCCCGCTGCCGGGCGCCAACCTCCTCGACCTGCCCACGCCCGACACCCGCCCCGCCCTGCGCGCCGCGTGGGCCAGCGCCCGCCGCGCCTCACGCGGGAGCCGCACCGAGATCCAGATCGGCCCGCACCGGCTGGAACTGCGCGTGGGCGTCATGGACGGCGGGCGCGGCGTCCTGACCGTCGGGCGCGACCTCTCGGAACTCCAGACCCTCGCCGACGAGATCGCCCGGCGCGGACAGGCGCTGGAGGCCGCCACCAGCCGCACCGTCGAGATGCGCACCTTCCTGACGCTGTTCACGCAGGCGCAGGAGGAGGAACGCCGCCGCATCAGCCGTGAACTGCACGACGACACCGCCCAGGTCCTCACCGCCACCACCCGCCGCGTCGCCCGCCTCGCCCGCGAACTCGACGGCCCGCAGAAGGACCGCGCCGACGAAATCCTGACCGACCTGAACGCCGCCATCGACGGCGTGCGCCGCTTCGCCCGCAACCTCCGCCCCAGCGTGCTGGACGACCTGGGCCTGCTCCCGGCCCTGGAATGGCTGGCCACGCAGGCCGCCACGCCCACCCGCCTGGAGGTCAGCGGTCAGGAACGCCGCCTGGACGCCGCGACGGAACTCACGCTGTTCCGCCTGTCGCAGGAGGCGCTGAACAATGTGGACAAGCACGCCGGGGCCGCCAGCGCCGCCATCCGCGTGGCGTTCCAGGCGGGGCACGTGCAGGTCGCCATCCGCGACGACGGGCAGGGCTTCACGCCCGATCAGGCGCAGGAACGCGCGCAGGCCGGGCACCTTGGCCTGATCGGCCTGCGTGAGCGCGTCGCCCTGACCGGCGGCACCCTGGACGTGGACAGCAGCCCCGGCGCGGGCACCACCCTGACCTTCACCCTGCCCGGCTGACGGCGCATCCGGCTCAGCGGCGCAGCAGATCCTCGATGGCGTCCGCGAGGTGCTCGGGGCTGAGGTACGCGTCGCCGCGCGCCACGCGCAGCTCATAGGCGCGGCGCAGCACGTCCGCGTCCCGGAAGCCCTCGGGCGTCTGGAACTTGTAGCAGGCCAGTTCGACCTTCATGCCGTTCGGATCGCGGAAGTAGATGGAATCCATGAAGCCCCGGTCGCGTTCCAGCACCTCGATGCCGCGTGCCCGCAGCCGCGCCGGGGCGAGCTGGAAGGTCGCGCGTGACACGGTGAATGCCAGATGCTCGACGGTGCCCGGTTCGCGCGGCGCGTCCCGCCCGGCGTCCGTGCGGCCCTCGTCGGTGAAGACGGTCAGCAGGCGGCCGTCGCCGGGGTCGAAGTACAGGTGGTTCTCGGCCGGGTTGCCGAGGTTCGGCTGCTCGAACACGAACGGCATGCCCAGCACCCCCTCCCAGAAGTCCAGGGCACTCTGGCGGGTGGAGCCGACGATGGTGACGTGATGCAGGCCCTGCACCTGCACCCTGGACTCGCTGCGGGTCATGCGTCAGGCTACCGCGTCAGCCGTAGCGCCTGAGGAACTCCTCGCGGGGCAGCCACGCCATCTTCGGGGTGTCCTCGCTGGGCGCGCGGGTGGTGCCGTACGCGACGCGCAGCAACCGGAAGCCCAGGCCGTACCAGCGGGCCGTGACGGGCGGCAGGTCCAGCAGCGTGAAGCCCGCCTGCGCCAGCGGCGCGTGGAAGAGGGTCACCGCGAACACCGCCTGCGCCTCCTGCAACTCGGGGCGGTCCCGCAGGGCCGCGCCCACGTCGCGCAGGCTGCGCAGGTACGCGCGGTACGCGGTCAGGGCGCTGCGGGACGCGAGCCCCACGATGCGCGGCGAGTGCAGGTGCAGTTCCGCCGTGTGCGCCGAGCGGGGCAGGGGCAGCGGTGCGGGCGCGTGATCCAGCGGCGCCACCCGCATGACCGCGTCGGCCCGCTGCGCGAGGTCGATCACGCCGTGCTGCCGCGCGAACCGGTCCTCAACCAGCCGCGTGTAGCCGTGCAGGAACAGGTCGCGGCCCGTCCCGGCGCGCAGGTCCGGCACGTCCCGCACCGGCACCGGGCGGTACCCCAGGCGCTTCAGGTCGGCCAGCAGCGTGGGCAGCCGCGCGGGGTCCACGGTCAGCAGCGCGCCCGGGGCGAGCCGGCCGGCGCCCGGCGGCAGGGCGTGCAGGCCGCGCGTCCCCAGCGCGCGCAGGCCACGCAGGCGGTCCGGGGTGGCCCAGGTCACGACCGGCCCGCCCGCCAGCACGTCCAGTCCGGGCGCGCCCGCCGGGTCGCCCAGGCCCCCCACCTCGTGGCCCGCCAGCCGGGCGCGGTCCAGGCCCCGGGTCAGGGCGGGGGAGAGGAGCAGCGTGGCGCACACCCCGGCCTCCGCCAGGGTCGCCAGCGCGGCCCGCAGGTCGGTGTTCGAACGGACGGGGACGCTCAGGCCCACGCGCGGGTCGCCCGGGTGGCCGCCGTGCCACGCGCCCGCCCGGCCCGCCCGGAGGGCCGCGCGCACCGCTGCTGTCGAAGAAGGTGCCATTCGGTGTGACTCTAGCGCGCCCGCCCCGCTCCCTGCCGCCGCAGGGCCACACGCGCATGAGAGCCGCGCCCGGGTCGCCCCGGCAGGGTGAGCCAGATTTCTGAGCCTACTCTCATGTCCGGCGTCGTATGCTCCTGTCTAGTGATGCTTCAGGAATTCTTAAACTTTCCCCGGGGCCGCGTCACCCAGCCCCTGAATGGCGGCGCCGCATGAGGCCGCTGCGCATCGGGCTGTTCACCGACACCTTCCTGCCGGACCAGAACGGCATCGTCACCAGCGTCGGGCTGCTCAGCGACGAACTGCGCGCCCAGGGGCATCACGTCGACGTGGTCGCCCCCGACTTTCCCGAACACGTCGACACCCGCCCGGACGTCATGCGGGTCGAGAGCGTACGCTACATGTTCCTGCCCACCTACCGGCTGGCCTGGCCCACCCGGCGGGACTTCACGCACCGCTACGACGTGATCCATACCCACACGCCCCTGACGCTGGGCCTGTCGGGCGCGCGACTGGCGCGCAAGTGGGACGTGCCCCACGTCGCCACGTACCACACCCACATTGAGGCCTATACCCACTACGTGCCCGGCGCGACCGCCCTGCAACGCCACACCGGCGTCGTCACGAAGGTCATGGCGCTGCACTACGGCAGGGCCGACGCCGTCATCACGCCCACGGCGGGCATGATGGACGTCCTGAACGCCATGAAGGTCCGTAACCCGGTCGTGATTCCCACCAGCATCGACCCGCGCGCCCTGAATGCCGCGCCTGCCGTCGAGAACCCCTGGCCCGCCGGGAAGCAGCGCCTGCTCAGCGTGGGCCGCCTCGCCCGTGAGAAGCGCTTCGATCACGTGCTCGACACCCTGGCCGGACTGCCCGACGCGCATCTGGTCATCCTGGGCGAGGGCCCCGAACGCGACCATCTGGAAGCGCACGCCGCCCGGATCGGCGTGGCGGACCGCGTGACGTTCCTGGGCGTGCGCCCCTGGACCGAGATCGGCGCGTACTACCGCCTCGCGGAACTGTTCGTGTTCGCCAGCGACACCGAGACGCAGGGCCTCGTGCTGCAGGAGGCGCAGCTCATGGGCGTGCCCGTCGTGGCCGTCGGCGCGCGCGGCACCCTCAGCGGCGTGGCGCACGAACGCAGCGGCTACCTCGTGACGCCCGGCGACGTGAACGCCCTGATCCGCCACAGCCATGACCTCCTGACCGACCCGGCCCTCTGGGCGCGGCTGTCAGCAGGGGCGCGCAGCTTCGGGGCGGGCACCACGCCGCAGGGCGTCGCGCAGCAGGTGCTGGACGTCTACCGGCACGTGCTGGGTATGCCGCGCACGGTCACGTTTCCCGACGACGTCAGCGGTCATCCCCGAAGTACCCTCGCGTATGACCAGTGATATTCCGCACGTGCTGCCACAGGAACGGCAGCACGCCCTTGTCCAGACGCCGGGCGCTCGTCTCTACCAGCGCGCGGCGCACGTACGCGATCTCCCCGGTACGGGCCAGTTCCTCGCCCAGGATCACGTCCTCGTAGGCCTCGACCTGCGGGTAGCCGCCCACCAGCAGCGCCGCCTCTCGCGAGAAGGCCATGTTCGCCCCGGCCAGGTTCGGGCGGCCGATCAGGCGCGCCACGTGCAGGAACGCGCTGTAACTCGCGCCCGACGCCAGCGCCCAGTGACGCGGCACGCCCGAGAAGCGCATCGGGCCGTACAGGGCCGTGCGACCCGGCGCGGCCTCGTTCAGTACCTCCAGCCAGTGGGGTGCAGGCAGCGAATCCGCGTCGGTGCTGGCCACCCAGTCGGTCTGCACGGCTTCCAGGCCCATCTGGCGGGCGCGGGCCACGCCGCGCGCCTCGCAGCGCAGCACGCGGGCTCCTGCGGCGCGGGCGATCTCCATGGTCGCGTCGCGGCTGCCGTTGTCCACCACGATCACCTCGCTGGGCGGGCGGGTCTGCCGTTCCAGCGCGCGCAGCGTCAGGGGCAGGTACTTCGCCTCGTTGCGGGCGGGAATGACAACCGTGAACTCGGGCACCTTCACACCCTAGCAGGCCGGCACCGGGCCGCGCACCGGCCAGGGAGCGGCGCGTGACCACCCGCCGCTCCCTGACCGACCGCCTGCCGCTGCGTCCCGAGACCATCGGGCCACTGCTGGCGGCCATGGTGACCCTGGCCACCGCCGAGGTGGTGCGCAGCGGCGTGTACGGCGGGTACCTGACCCAGGCCGTCGACACCCACTTCGGGCTGCCGCTGGCGCTGGGCGGACTGGCCTACACCGTGCATTTCGCGACCGACACGGTCATGCGCGGCCCGGCTGGCGTGGCCATCAGCCGTTACGGGCTGCGCACGACGATGCTCGGTGGGGCGCTGCTCAGCGTGCTGGCCATCACGCTGTTCATGGTGGCGCACACAAGCTGGCTGTTCCTGCTGGCCGCCGCGCTGCATGGCGTGGGATTCGCCGTGATGTGGCCCGGCACCATGAACTTCGCGGCGGATGCCGCCCGGGACGGATACCACGGCCGCGCCCTGACGCTCGTCGGCACGGCCATCACGCCCTTTTCCGGCCTGGGTTTCCTGCTGTTCGGGGCGCTGGCCAAACGGGACGACAACATGCCCCTGCTGGTCGCCCTGGCGCTGCTGACCCTGGGCACCCTGCTGGCGCTGCTGGTGCCTGCCCGCCGCGTCCTGCAGCGCCGCGAGGAGACCGAGGAGCCGCCGCGCGCCCGTTCCGTCACGCGCGCGCTCGTCCCGCTCCTGCCGGCGGCCTTCATGCAGACCATGACCATGTCGCTGCTGGGGCCCCTGCTGTTCCGCATCGCGCCGGATCTGGGCCTGAACTACTGGGGGCTCGTGGCGCTGCTGGTGGTCGGGGGCGGGGTCGCGTACGGCAGCATGCCGCTGACGGGCCGCTTCGCCGACCGGGGGCGCGCGCGCCTGGGCGTGATGATCGGCTACGGCCTGCTCAGCCTGGGCTTCCTGGGCTTCGCGACCACGCCCGCCCCGTGGGCGCTGTACCTGCTGGCGGCGCTGGCCGGCCTGGGCTACGCGTTCCTGACCCCGGCGTGGGCGGCGCTCGTGACCCACGTCCTGCCGGCCGAGCAGCGGCCCGCCGCCTGGGGCGTGCTGATGACCGTGGAGAACGGCGGCATGGCGCTGGGCCCGCTGATCGGCACGTTCGCGCTGGGGCAGATGGGCGTCCCCGGACCCTTCGTGGTCGGGGCCGTGCTGGCGGCGGTGACCGCGGGCGGGTACGCCGCATTCGGCCGGGCCTTCCGTGGCGCGGCAACGTAGCCTCCTCTGGGGGGCGGCCCTGCTGCTCGCTCCGGCGCTGCTGGCTGAAGTCCTGGGCCGCGCCGCCGGGTGGGGCGCACTGGGCCACGGCCCGCGCGACCGCTGGCGGGTCGCGGTGACCTTCGACGACGGCCCCAGTGACCGCACCCCGGAGCTGCTGGCAGTCCTGGCCCGCCACCGCGCGCGCGCCACGTTCTTCGTCACGCGGCCCGCCTCCCAGGCCCACCCGGAGCTGCTGGACGCCATCGAACAGGCCGGGCACACCCTGGACGCCCACGGCATCTGGCACCGCACCGCCCTGACCCTGCTCCCCTGGCAGGAGTGGGCGCAGGTCGCGTGGCACCCCCGCCCCGCGCGGCCCGGCCCGCACCTGTACCGCCCCCCGTACGGCGGGCACAGCCCCCTGACCCGCCTGTTCGCGCGCCTGTCCGGGCGTCAGGTGGCGCTGTGGGACACCGAGGGCCGCGACTGGACCGGCGCCGACTCCGCTCCGCTGGCCGCGCAGACCCTGGCGCGCGTGCAGCCCGGCAGCGTGATCCTCCTGCACGACGGTCCCGCCGTGACGCCCGCGCTGCTTGACGCCCTGCTGAGCGGCCTGGGCGAACGCGGCCTGGAGGTCGTCCCCATGCACGACCTGCCCGCGCGGCGCATCACCCTCCGCGAGGGGTGGACGCGCCTGCGCGCCAGCTACGGCGCCTGAGGGCAGGACAGCGGCGGGGCGGAGGTCAGCCTGACCTTCGCCCCGCCACTGTCCGGTCAGCCCTGCGGTTTGCTGACGCGCTGACGGCCGGCCAGCGCGCGGCCCAGCGTTACCTCGTCGGCGTACTCCAGCGCGCCGCCGACCGGCAGGCCGTACGCGATGCGGCTCACGACCGCACCCAGAGGTTCGAGCAGCCGCTGGAGGTACAGCGCGGTCGCGTCGCCCTCCACGGTCGTGCCGGTCGCCAGGATGACCTCCTGCCCCTCCTGCACGCGTGGCAGCAGCGGGCGGATGTGCAGCTTGTCCGGCCCGACGCCGTTCATGGGACTCAGGACGCCGTGCAGCACGTGGTACAGGCCGCGGTACTCGCCGCTGCGTTCGATGGCGATCACGTCGCCGGGTTCCTCCACGACGCAGATCACGCCCTGGTCGCGGCTGGGGTCGCTGCACACGTCGCATTTCTCGGCGTCCGTGATGTTGAAACACACCGGGCAGGTGTGCAGGTCACGCTTGGCTTCCAGCAGCGCCCGCGACAGGCGCTCGATGTCCTCGCGGGGTTGCTCGAACAGGTGGAACGCCAGCCGCTGCGCACTCTTCGGCCCGATGCCGGGCAGGCGCGACAGCTCACGGATGAGCGCCACCAACGATGGGGGGTACTTCACTCGGACTCCTTCACCCTCACCGGCCTGCGCGAAGCGGGCCGGACAGAAACGGACAGGTCAAACGGACGCGGCCACCCACCGCCCACCGGCAGGGGTGGCCGCCGCCTCAGCCGGTCAGAAGCCGGGGATGCCCAGGCCGCGCGTCGCGTCCTGCTGCAGGGCGTCCGCCTTCGCGCCCGCGTCCTGAATCGCCACGAGGATCAGGTCCTCCAGCGCCTCGACGTCGTCGGCGTCCACCGCTTCGGGCTTGATCTTCAGGGCAGTGACCTTCCCGTGCCCGTTCATCGTGACCGTCACCAGACCGCTGGCGCTGCCCTCGACGGACTTGGCGGCCAGATCCTCCTGGATCTTCGTGGCGGCCATCTGTGCCTGCTGCATCTGCTTCATGAGCTTCTTCATGTCCATGCTGCTTGCTCCTTTCTCACTGCCGGGAAGGCCCTGTGGGCTGGCGTCCCGGACGACCCGGCCAGTGTAGCGCGCGGGGCCCCGCCCTGACTGCGCGGCACCTCACGAGCCTGACAGCCCGGGGCAGGGGCTGCGCAGGTCAGACCAGCAGCGAGCCCGACGCGCCGTCCATCAGGTCGCGGACGCTGCTCAGGACCGTGGCGGCGTCCTGATCCACATCCACCTGCGTCCAGTGGCGGCGCACGATCCCGTTCGGATCGACCAGGAAGGTCTCGCGGCGGGGGCGGCGCACCTGCTCGCCCGGCCAGGGCTCGTCCAGCAGGCCGAACTGCGTGCTGATGCGCTGCTCCTGATCATTCAGCAGGGGGTAGTCCAGCTGACACAGCCCGCGGAAGCGCACCTGATCCTGCCGGGGGTCGCCATTGATGCCGACCACGTCCACCTGCAGGTCCTGGAAGTCGGCCAGCCGCGCCTGGTACTGCCGGGCCTGCAACTGGCAGTGAGAGGTGGAGGTCTTCGGGAAAAAGAACAGGACCCGCCACCAGCCGGGCCGGGCTTCGTAGGGCCGCCCGTTGTCCTGGGTGGCGTTCAGGGCCGGGATGGGGTCGCCGGTGGAAACAGTCATGGGGCAGTCTAAGCGCCGCCGCTGCTGAGGATGCTGGGACGCGCCTCAGCGTCCCTGATGGTTCCCTGCCCGCTTCGGGAGCCAGGTTACAGCGCGGGGGTGCGGGTGCCCTTGGCGCGGCGGTACAGCTGCGCGGGGCGGCCCACGCCGCTGCGGCGCTCGCCGCTGGGGGTCAGGCTGCCCTGCGCGAGCAGGCGCTTGCGGAAGTTCCGTTTGTCCAGTTTGCGGTTCAGGATCGCCTCGTACACGCCCTGCAACTCGGGCAGGGTGAAGGTGTCGGGCAGGAACTCCAGCGCGAGGTTCGCGTACTCCAGCCGCAGCTGCAGGCGGCCCAGCGCGCGGTCCAGGATCGCCTGGTGGTCGAATGCCAGTTTCGGCGTGCGGTGGGCGGGCATCCATTCGGCGCCCAGGGTGTGCCCGCCGCCGCTGACGCTGACCGTGCCGTGCGGCAGCACCGCGAGGTGCGCGACGCTGACGATCCGGCCGCGCGGGTCGCGGTTGATCTCCCCGAAGGTGAAGAACTGTTCGAGGTGGCGGGGTTCGAGTTCCACGCTGGTCTCGGTGCGCAGTTCGCGCAGGGCGGCCTCGTGCAGTTCCTCGCCGGGGTGGACGAAACCGCCGGGCAGCGCCCAGTCGCGCGCGTGGGGCAGTTCACCGCGCTGTACGAGCAGGACGTGCAGTTCAGAAGCGTGCATGGCGAACGCGGCGACGTCCACGGCCAGGCCGACCTGCGTGGCGCCGCGGGGCAGCGCGAGGTCGGTCACGCGCGCTCCGGGTGGGCGCAGGTCGGGCGGGTCGCGGTCATGCGGTGATGCTAGGGTTTGTGTCCCTGGTACGTCAAGGGGAATTGTGTCCTGCCTGCGCGGGATTTCGCACGCGCAGGCGGCGCTTACGCGGGGCTTTGCGTTCCCGCTGCCTGCGCCTCGGCCCGGCTGACGAGCACGTGCGCGCGCAGCAGTTCCGCGACACTCCACGCCTGGAAGGGGCATCCGCCCGGGCGCAGGCTGTCCCCGGCGAACACCTCCGAGACGTGCCCCAGCCCGGCTTCGAGCACGTGCCCACTCAGGCCGCGCAGCGCCGCGCGCGCCCGCCCTACCTCGCCCTGCGCCAGCAGCAGCTCCACGAACGCCGTCAGCGGCCACGGCCACACGGTCCCCTGGTGGTACGCCGCGTCCCGCTGCACCTGCGCGCCCCCGTAATTGCCCCGGTAGCGCCCGTCCAGCGGGGACAGCGTGTGCAGCCCGACAGGGGAGAGGAGTTCCGCTTCCAGCTGCGCGGTCGTCGCCGCGACCAGCGCGGGGCTGGTGGGCGTGTCCGGCAGCGCCAGCGCGATCGCCACGTTCGGGCGGACGCTGCGGTCCGGCGTGCCGTCCGCCGCCAGGGTGTCCACGTACGCGCCCTGCCAGAACGCCGAGAAGCTGGCCTGCGCGCGCGCCAGGGTGGACGCGAACTGCGCCTCCTCGCCCAGCGCCGCCGAGAGGCGCGACTCGGCGCCCAGTGCGGCCAGCCACAGGCCCTGCACCTCGATGGGTTTCCCGTGGCGGGGCGTGACGACCCAGCCCTCGATCTTCACGTCCATCCACGTGAGCTGCACACCCGCCTCGCCCGCCAGCAGCAGCCCGTCCGCCGGGTCCATGCGGATGCCGTGATCGGTGCCGCGCACGTGCCAGTCGAGCAGGTCGCGCAGCTGCGGCAGAGCCTCCCGCGCGAAGGTCGCGTCGCCGGTGACAGTCACGTACCGTTCCAGCGCCACCGCCAGCCACAGCGCGCCGTCCACCGTGTTGTACCCGGCGCCTTGCCCGTCGTCGTGGAAATTGTTCGGCGTCAGGCCCCGGCGCAGGCTGCGCAGGAACGTGCCCAGGAGGTCGCGTGCCTCGGCGTGCCGCCCGGTCAGCAGGGTCAGGCCGGTCAGGGCGATCATTGAGTCGCGGCCCCAGTCCGCGAACCACGGATACCCGGCGATGACCGTCACGCCCTGCGGCTGCGTCCGCCGCACCAGGTACGCGTCCGCCGCGACGGCCAGCGTGGCGACCAGTTCGTCTGGTACGCCCGTCGTGACCTGCGCCCGGACGGCCAGGTCGCGGCGGCGCGCGGCCTCGTCGGCGTACGCCGCCCACGGGTCGAGAACCAGCGCCTGCGCCACGCCCGGCGTGACCGCCTGCACCACCAGCGCCGCGCGGCCCCCGCCCGCCGGGAAGCTCAGGTCCCACAGCGGCGTGCCCAGGGTGTATTCAAAGTCCGGCTCGCCGCGCGCCAGATCGTGCCGGTAATGCACCCGCTGCGGCGCGGGCCGGGGGTCCAGGGCGTCGATCACCGCGCCCGGCGCGTGCACCTGCACCCGCGTCTGCGCCTCGCCCTGCACGGTCACCTCGCGGCCCGCCGCGTGGAAGGTCAGCGTGGGCACCCGTTCGTGCACGGCGTGCATGTCGCGGTCCACGAAGAAGCCTCCCAGCCGCAGCGCCACCGGATCGCGGCTCTGGACGTCGTACAGGAACACCACCGCGCCCGACCCGCGCGGCATGAACGCCCGGCGGCGCACCCGCACGCCCGCGAACAGCTGCTCCCGTTCGGGCAGCAGATCGCTCAGCGACGCCCCCGTCAGGTGCCGCATCCCCTCTCCCTCGAAGGTGTCCGGGGCAATCTCCAGGGCGTGCAGGGTCGTCTCGCGCACGCCGCCTGCGCCGGGCACGCGCAGCACCTCCAGCGGCGAGACCAGATGCGTGCGCCGCTGCACCGGCGGCTGCTGGCTGGCCACCAGCCCCGAGTAGCAGCGGGTCGGCACGCCCGACAGGCTGCTCAGGGCGAAGCCGCCCAGACCGTCGGTCAGCAGGACCTCCAGGTCCGCGTTGCGGGCGGTCAGGGAGCCGAAGGGAAAGGTGACAGGCGCACTCATGCGCGCCAGCATGGCACGAAGGCGCCGCATGGACCGCGCGTGGTAGACTGAGGGGTACCGTCCGCCCCGTGGGGTGGGCGCAGCCGCCCGGGAAGCCAGCGTGCCCCGGAGCGCGGCGGAGGTGATGAACATAGCGAAAGAACACAAGGTCAACGAGCAGATCCGCGTGCGCCAGATCCGACTGATCGGCGCCGAAGGCGAGCAGGTGGGCATCATTGACACTCGCGACGCCATGAACATGGCCCGCGAGGCCGGGATGGACCTCGTCATGGTCAGCCCGCAGGCCGTCCCCCCCGTCTGCCGCCTGCTCGACTATGGCCGGTTCCGCTACGAGCAGCAGCAGAACGAGAAGGAAAACCGCAAGCGCGCCCGCGCCCAGGAAGTCAAGGCGATCAAGTTCCGCGTGAAGATCGACGACCACGACTTCAACACCAAGACCGGGCACGTGCGCCGCTTCCTGGAAGAAGGCCACAAGGTCAAGGTCACCATCATGTTCCGCGGCCGTGAACGCACCCACCCCGAACTCGGCGAGCGCATCCTGGTGCGCGTCGCGGAGTCTCTGGCCGACATCGGCGCGCCCGAAGGCACCCCGAGCATGATGGGCATGGACATGAACATGATCATGACCCCCCGCGCCGAGAAGCCCGCGAAGAAGGAACGCGCCGCCGAGGACGCCCCCAGCGCCCCGGCCCCCAGCGCAGCTGCCGCCGAGCCCGCCCCCAGCGAGCCGGTGGCGAACGCCGGCGCGTAAGCCCTGACCTGAAAGCGCCCGTCCCGGCTGGGGCGGGCGTTCCTGTTGCCCGGGTGGTCCGCGTTTGTGGACGCGACCACCCTCCGGAATGCTTTAAATAGTAAACTGAGGTTCGTGGGCGACGCCCACCCGGAGGAACCCCATGATCAAGATGTACACCACCACCTGGTGCCCCGACTGCCACGCCGCCAAACGCGCCCTGACCAGCAAGGGCCTCGCGTTCGAGGAAATCAACATCGAGCAGGACGACAGCGCCGCCCAGTACGTCATGAGCGTCAACGGCGGCAAACGCAGCGTCCCCACCCTCGTGCACGGCGACACCGCCGCCAGCCTCAGCGGCTTCCGCCCCCAGAAACTCGACGCGTTCCTCGCCCAGGCCGGACTATAAGAGCCGTCGAAAGTCAAAAGTTGATGGTTGATGGAGGTGTGTCCTCTATCAACCATCAACTTTCTACCTTCAACCCTTCTTCGACCGAGCGGCTTCGCGGGCCGTGACCGTGCCGTCTGCCGCGACCGTGTACGCCGTGACGACCAGCTCGGTCGGCGTGAGGTCCAGGCGCAGGAAGCCCGGCTGACCGAAGGCCGCGAACGCCGCCGCACGTGAGCCCGATGGACCTCCCCCCACTTCGCCCGCCGCGCCGGACACCGCCGTCCACGTGCCCGGGCACTCCGGCTGCGGCGCGAAGACCTCCAGCGCGTGCACGTGCCCGCTCAGGATCAGGTCCGCCGCGCCGCACACCGACCCGTATAGGTCCCGCACCGCGCCCCCCTTCTGGAACTCGAATGGGAACCGGTCGTACGCCCCGGCGTTCCCGTGCTTGCCGTTGCTGAACAGTGGGTGATGCCCCAGTACCAGCCGCCAGCGCGCCCCGCTGCCCCGCACCGCGCCCGACAGCCATGCCCGCTGCGCCTGATCCCACGCGCCCCCCGGCCGCTCGGCGGGCCGCAGGCCCGGCAGGTACGCCGCCAGCGGCGCCGTGTCCACCCCGAAGAACTCCGCCAGGGTCCCCACCGGCGCGCGGTAGGTGCGGGCGGGCATCACCCACTGCGGATTCACGCGCGAGTACGCCACCTGCACGTCCGCGCCACGCGCATCGGCCCCGTCGCCACCCACCAGCCATGACTCGTCATGATTGCCCGGCACCACCAGAAACGGGAAACCCAGCGGGCCGTACACGTCCGCGAACCGCTCCCGGAACAGCGGCGAATTCACGTCCTTCGGCCCGGCCGGGTAGAAGTTATCCCCCAGCGCCACGCCCAGGTCACAGCCCTCCCGCGCGCACACCACCTGCATGGCGGCCGCCACGCGCCGCTGCACCTCGGTCCCCGTCCCCTGATCCCCCATGACCAGCACCCGCAGCCGCTCCTGCGGCAGGCCCGGCAACGCCGCCCGGACATCCGGCACCACCACCGGCCCGGTCATGGACGGCGCGCACGCCCCCAGCAGCACCGCCACCGCCGCGCCCAGCCCCACCCGCCTCAAACCTGACAGCATGACCACACTCTGCCCCTTAGACTGCTCTCACGCAACAACCCCAGGGGGCACCATGAACGAATACCTGAACGTCATCCGCAACAACTACGCCAACTTCCAGGGCCGCGCCCGCCGCCGCGAATACTGGATGTTCACGCTGATCAACACCATCATCACCTTCGTGCTGGCCATCCCGCTCTTCGGCGTCGTGACGAGCCTGGGCATGCAGGCCGACGCGGGCACCGACCCCAGCGCCGCCCTGACCGGCACCACCCTGATCTTCGGCCTGATCTACACGATCTACGCCCTGGCCACCTTCGTTCCCAGCCTCGCCGTCACCGTCCGCCGCCTGCACGACGCGGGCTTCAGCGGCTGGCTGTACCTGCTGAACTTCATCGGCCTGAGCATCGTCGTCCTCGTGCTGTGCGTACTCGACAGCAAACCCGGCAGCAACAAATGGGGACCCAACCCCAAAGGCGTGACCGACGGCGCTCCCGCCCCCGCGCAGAACTGGTAACGCCTACCCCACAGCGCCCCGTCCATCCTGAATCGAACAGGGAGGAGGGGCGTTGTAACTGTGCGACCGCTCATCCCGTCCGACTTTCCCCAGGTCCGGCCGATGCTGCTCGACCTGGGCCTCGTGGAGGACGAAGCCGAGCTGGCGGCGCACTTCCCGGCGTTCTGCGTCTATCCGGAGTGGATGGTGCTGGGCGGCGTGGAGGCGCGGGGCGCGCAGTACCTGTTCTGGTACGCCAACCTGCGTGAGGCGACGCCCGACTATAAACGCATGGGATACACGCCGGGCGCGGAGGTGCAGGAGGGCTACCGATTCTTCGAGGTGGACTTCAGTGAACGAACGGCCCGCCAGCCGCACCCGGAGCGGGGTTCGTGACGCTGACCGCGCACGTCACGCCCCGCGCGGACCTGACGCCGGAACTGGAGGCCGGGCTGAGGTCCCTGCTGATCGCGGCGTACCCGCAGTTCGCGGACTTCTGGGTGGGCGCGTCGTCCTGGGGCAGCGAACCCGAGTGGCACCTGTGGCTGGCCGACCCGGCAGGCGTGCCCGCCGCGCAACTGGGCTGCGGGCGGCGCGTCGCGGAGGTCGGCGGGCGCGAGGTCACGCTGGTGGGCGTCGGTGGGGTAGCCACGCACCCCGCGTTCCAGCGCCGGGGTGTGGGCCTCCGCCTGCTGCGAGAGCTGCGCGCCTTCCTGCGCACGCTGCCGGACGTGGAGTTCGCGTTCCTGCAGTGCCGGGAGGAGGTCGTCCCGTTCTACGAGCGGGGCGGTTTCGTCCGCGTGCCGGGTGCCGCGCAGTACCTCGACCCGGACGAGGGGCAGTGGGTGACGGACGCCGGTCCCACCCTGATCCTCCCCGTGCACGCCGCCCTGCGTGACTGGCCGCCAGGGGAGACGGTGAACCTGCGCGGGCTACCGTGGTAGTGCGGTGGGAGGGCCGGGTAGGTCAGGGTGCAGGTTGCCCCCCTCTGCGCGGGGCGGTATCCTGCCTGCATGAAGCCTCTCGCCCGTCACTCCGGTCTGGTGATGCGTGGCGCAGGGCTGAACCGAATGCCTGCACCCGGTCTGATCACGCGAACTCTGAGCGCCTGAGAACCCCTTCAAGGTTTTCAGGCGTTCTGCTGGAACGGTGGCCAGACCGGGTTTCTCATGGCTGAACGCGACCTGCGCTCAGCCCACACACAGAGGTCGACATGCACGTAATCCTTCCTGACGGTAAACAACTCGAACTTCAAGCTGGCGCCACTGCGCTGGACGCGGCCGCCGCTATCGGCCCGCGCCTCGCGCAGGACGCCCTGGCGGCCACCGCGAACGGCGAACTGGTCGACCTGATGACGCCCCTGCCCGACGGCGCGAACATCACGCTGATCACGAAGAAGAACCCGGCCGACGCTGCGCCGCTGTTCCGCCACTCGCTGGGCCACGTCATGAGTCAGGCGGTCGGCGAGTACTACAGGGGCAAAGGGTACGGCGTGGACGCCATCAAGCGCGGCGTGGGGCCCAGCATCGAGAACGGCTGGTACCAGGACTTCGACCTGCCCGAACCCCTGAAGGAAGAGGACCTCCCGGAGATCGAGAAGATCATGCGGGACATCATCGCGCGCGGCCTGGACTTCACGCGGCGCGAGATCAGCAAGGCCGAGGGGCTTGCGCAGTTCCCGCACGACCCGTACAAGCAGGAACTCATCGCGGGCCTGCCCGAGGACGAGCCCATCACGTTCTACACGCAGGGTGACTACACGGACCTGTGCCGCGGGCCGCACTTCCCGAACACCGGGAAGCTGCCCGGCGCGTTCAAGCTGATGAGCACCAGTGGCGCGTACTGGCGCGGGAACGAGAAGAACCCGATCCTCCAGCGCGTGTACGGCGTCGCGTTCGCCACGCAGAAGGAACTCGACGCGTACCTGCACCAGCTGGAGGAAGCCAAGAGGCGCGACCACCGCAAACTGGGCCGCGAACTGGAACTCTTCACCATCGACCCGCTGGTCGGCAAGGGCCTGCCGCTGTGGCTCCCGAACGGCACGGTCCTGCGCGAGGAACTCACCAGCTTCATGAAGGAGCAGCAGTTCCAGCGCGGGTACCAGGGTGTCATCACGCCCAACATCGGGAACCTCGACCTGTACCGCACGAGCGGCCACTACGAGAAGTACTCCGACGGTCAGTTCCGCCCCATCGAGGTGGACGACGAGGAGTACATGCTCAAACCCATGAACTGCCCGCACCACGTGCGCATCTACGCCAGCAAACCCCGCAGCTACCGCGACCTGCCGGTGCGACTCGCGGAGTTCGGCACGGTGTACCGCTATGAGCAGAGCGGCGAACTGAACGGCCTGACCCGCGTGCGCGGCTTCACGCAGGACGACGCGCACCTGTTCGTCCGCCCCGACCAGCTGAAAAAGGAATTCCTGGACGTCCTCGACCTGACGGTCCTCGTGCTGAAGACCTTCGGCATGAACGAGGTCCGCTTCCGCGTCGGCACCCGCGACCCGGAAAGTGACAAGTACGTCGGTGACGAGGCCAACTGGACCCTCGCGGAGCAGCAGATCATTGAGGCGGTCGAGGAAGTCGGCCTGCCCTACACCATCGAACCCGGCGACGCCGCCTTCTACGGCCCCAAACTCGACTTCGTCGTCAAGGACGTCCTCGGCCGCGAATGGCAGCTCGGCACCATCCAGGTGGACTACAACCTCCCCGAACGCTTCGACATCAGCTACGTCGGCGAGGACGGCCAGGACCACCGCCCCATCATGATCCACCGCGCCCCGTTCGGCAGCATCGAACGCTTCACCGGCATCCTCATCGAACACTACGCCGGGGACTTCCCCCTGTGGCTCGCGCCCCGCCAGATCATGATCATTCCCATCGCCGACCGTCACAACGACTACGCTTGGCAACTCCGCGACGAACTGCACCAAGCAGGCCTGCGCGCCGAGGTGGATGACTCCTCGAACCGCATGAACGCCAAGGTCCGCACTGCCGAGCTCAGCAAGCTCCCCGTCATGCTCATCGTCGGCGACAAGGAACAGGAAGGACGCGAGGTCAGCGTCCGCGAACGCACGCCCGAAGGCCATAAGGAACGCAAAGGTGTGAAATTCGACGACCTGAAAGCCGAACTGCTGGAACGCTACAAGACCCGCAGCTGAATGACCCTGGGAGCCGGAGCGCCGTGAGAGATCACGGTTGCTCCGGCTTCAGTTCGACCAGCGGAATCTCGTTGACCTGCCCTTCCAGCGTGGGGGTGCCGACGGTCTTCAGCGGCACGCCGCCCCGGTACTCCCGTCCCACTTGGACCAGCACGGCCGGCAGGGTCTGGGAGGCGAGTGGGGCGGCCGCCCACCTCTTGAAGTCTGGGTGCACGCGCAGGGCGGTCCAGTTGGTCCCATACGGACTGTAGAAACGCTGAAGTCGCAGGATGCCGTCGCGGTCCGCCTGCACGGGCCGGGAGATTTGCAGGCGCTCACGCCCAGTGACCTCGGTCCGCCCCTCGCTGAAGACCTCCTCCCGGTACCGCACGACGAGAACGTAGGACTCCCCGGGGTTCACGCGCCGCACGTTCAGGTCTCCCGGCGCGCTCAGCAGCTCGGACGGGGACACGTCCATCCGCGCCCGCTGCGCGGCAGGTACCGTGTCCAGAACTGCCTCCGCTGTCAGACGCATGTTCAGGTGATCCGCCCAGTCCGACAGCCGGGGACCCGGTTCGCCGGGCAGGGCCACCCCGTTCAGACTCAGCTGCCCACTGTGGGCGAGCGGCACGCGCACGCCCAGACCTCCCCGATAGGCCCGCACCCCGAGGTTCGGCAGGTTCAGGAAGGGTCCTCGCACGTGATAGGCCTGCTCCAGCCAGGGGATGAGCGGGCGCAACAGGCCATTCGACCCTTTCACCAGGAAGCGGTCCGCGCCAGGAAGGGCCTCCGCCTCGAAGATCAGGGGCCGGTCATCGGAGGCGCCACCCCTGAGCGGGATCGCCGGCGCATGTCCGACGTGTAGGGTCGGCGTCCCACCCTCGTTCACCACGCTCGCCTGGGGAGGCAGCTGGCGGGCCCACGCGTCAAGTCGCAGACCCGGGACGATGTCACCGGACACACCGCGAAGTCCGTACCCGTCCCCGACCTGCGGGATGGGTGTGGGGAACACCTGCACGTCCCGGAAGTACAGCCCGGTCATGACGACCGTCAGGGTGAGTGCCGCCCAACCCAGCAGGTACAGGGGCGGATGTGTGACCCACAGGCTCCGGCGCACCGTAAGGGGCGAGCCGAGTTCCCGCAGCGCCTGCTGGCGCGCTTCCTGCTCTGTGCAGCCACTGAGCCGCAGGTCCTGCAGACGCTCATGCAGGTGCGAGCGTAATTCTGACTGCACCTCAGCGCGGACGGTGCCGCGCAGGCCCCTGGTTGCCGAGCGGATGAAGCGTTCTTCCGGGCTCATGCGAACTCCAGGTAGGGGCGCAGGGCTTGGGCGTGGGCGCGCTGGGCGTCACGCTGGCGTTCCAGTTCGGTCAGGCCGGTATCAGTCAGGTGGTAGTACTTGCGGGGCGGGCCGCCGACATCACTCGGTCGAATTTCGGCATGGATCAGGCCGCGTTTTTCCAGGCGGTGCAGGGCGGGATAGAGGGTGCCTTCCTTAAAGTTGAAGTGCCCGCCAGTCCTGTTCTGAACGTCCTGGATGATGCGCAGGCCATACAGGGGACCGTGCTCCAGGCTGGCGAGCAGCAGGAAGTCCAGCGTGCCGCGCAGCAGGTTGCCCTCCACCCCATTACTTTGCATGACTACATAGTGACACAAAGTAATGGCGAGTGTTGCGTGCACTCGCCAGGGGGGGTGTAGATCAGCGGAACTGTTTCAGACGCGTCTCGATCACACCGGCGGCAGAGGGCTGCGCTGTCGTGATGGCTCGGGCACGGGCCACTTCACGCGCGTCGCTGTAGTTCGACAGCTTCAGGCCGTTCAGGTACACGGTCGGTGTGCCTTGCACGTTCACCTTCAGCCCCGCCTGCACCTGGGCGTCCACGCTGGCCCGGAACGTCCGCTGGCTCACGCAGGTCTTGAAGGTGGCCGTGTCCAGCCCGACGGCCTTGGCATACCCGGCGTACTTTGCAGGGGCGTCCTTCGGATCCAACGGGGTCCACACCTGATAGTTCGCAAACAGTTGATCCGCGAACGGCCAGAACTTCCCCTGTGCGGCCGCGCACTCGCTGGCCTCCGCCGCGCCCTGCGCATTGCGGTGGAACGACAGCGGAAACTCGTAGTGCATCACGCGGTACGTGGCACTATCCTTGCGCCACGAGGGCATCGCCGTGTCCCACAACTGCTTGCAGTACGGGCACTGGAAGTCACTGAAGACCCGCAGCGTGACGGGCGCCGCGACGCTGCCCGTCATGGCCTTCGTGGCCGGGAAGGCGCTATCGGGCCAGATGTTCACGGCGACGTACGCTGCGTACCGCATGGCGCTGCCCTCACCCGTCACCTTCAGGGCAATGACGTCCGTTCCCGAATCGTCGGAGGGCTGCACGAACCCCGAGCGGGCCGCCGCCAGCAACTGCGGGTTACTCAGACTGGCTTTCAGTTTCGGAAGGTCTGGGGCGCCCATGCCCCAGCCGGTCGCCACGCCACGCGCCAGCTCATCAAGCGAGTCCGTTTCGGTCAGCACACCCACTACGTACCCGCCAGTGACGTCGAGGGTGATCGTCGTCGCGCCCTGACGCAGGGCCGTACCGTCCACCGTCAGGCCCTTCAGGATCGGCTGCGCAGCCGTCTGGGCAGGCGTCTGAAGGAGCTGCGCGCCCGCCGGTGCGCTTAGGGCGAGGGTGATGGTCAGCGGCAGAAACCGGGTCAGGACAGGCGCGTGCATGTGCGGCAGTCTAGAGGCTGGTCCGGCAGTTCCGCGGCGCAGCTGCCCCCCTGTTTACAGACCAGAAAAGCCGTGCTAACATTCCTTCCGCTGGAGAGGAAGACCCACCAGCCGCCCGCAAGGGACAGCAAAAGCCTCACGGCGCTGTAGCCAAGTGGTAAGGCAGAGGTCTGCAAAACCTCCACCACCGGTTCGAGTCCGGTCAGCGCCTCCAAGTACCCCATTTCAGGTCTAGAACCGTAGCTCAGGGGTAGAGCACTACCTTGACACGGTAGGGGTCAGGGGTTCAAATCCCCTCGGTTCTACCAAGAGACGCCCACCTAGTGGGCGTTTTTCATTTTTACTCTTCATTTCAAATGTGTCCGTGGTGTTTTGAGAGGGAGAAGTGGACGGTTTATTGTTCTAATTTGAATCTGAGGGTATTGGGATAGGTAACTGTTTTTCTATCAGCTCATTAAAAAATAATTCTTATCACATAAAAGTCAAATATTTGTCAAAAAATCAGCTTTTTGCATGGTTGTTTTATAAGTGGCATTAACCTCCACCTGTTACTTGCGAGGTACTAATTCTAGGCACATGCTTTGAGCATTTCAAGGCGTGGCCTAGAACTTAAAATCGTTGACTGCATGTCTGACCTGGACTTTTTCCTTGTGTGCCTCGTCATGGGGCCACTGGCATATGCAGGAATAACCCTGCGGAAGGTCGCCCAGCGACTCCATTACCGGGATCGCCCGCTGTTCTGGCGTGGCCTGATTCCGCTTGTCCTGCCTGCTGCTGTCGGACTCTGGGCCTCCATCCGTACGTTGCAGGGTGAGGCTGAGCTGGTGGGGCAAGTCATAGCTGTGCTGTGCTCCTGGACTACGGGGGCTGCAGTGTGGTGGATTGATCTGGATCCTGCCCGTTTCGTTGGGCGTTTACACGCCCGCCGCTAATCATGGTCGCTGACTGGTCTGGTCTCTACGGAGCAGCCTGAGGGTGCTGGATGCAGGACACCTGAAATACGCAAAGTCGATAGACTGGGACACGTGCTCTTGATTCGTATTGTGACCATGTTGCTAGGGTTGCTGCTGGGTTTCCTGGCTGGCAGGGGCCTAGCAACGACCCAGTCTGAGGAACTGGGTATGGTCAATACCCTCAGTCTGATGCTGGCTGGCATGCTCACGGCCCTGCTGCTGGCCCCCCGGGTGGAAAGTGTGGGCCTGCGGGCCTCCGCCCGGTTTGGTCGCTGGTACGCCCAGCTGTCACCTCGCGCAGTGGCCGCCGCGACCTTCGGACTCATCGTGGCCCTGCTCGTGAGCGTGCTGCTGAGCAGCCTGCTGCGCACCGTGCCTTTCTACACCTGGATCTGGAACCTGATCGTCACGGTCGTGCTGGGTGTGTTCTTCGTGTCGTTCGCGCTGCGCAACGCCGAGAGCTTCGGGCTGCTGGCGTTCCCGCAGGTGCGCCGTAAGCCCGGCAGCAAGCTGCTCGACAGCAACGTCATCATCGACGGGCGCATCGTCGAGTTGCTGCGCGCCGGGTTCCTCGACGGGGAACTCGTCGTCCCGGCGTTCATCCTGCGGGAACTCCAGACGCTCTCCGACCATCACGACGCGCAGAAACGCACACGCGGCAAACGCGGCCTGGCGGTGCTGGAAGATCTGCGCGCCCTGCGGCCCCTGCGTATCGAGGACTGGGACGACGCGGCCCTGCCCACCACGGACGACAAGCTCATCCGACTGGCCCGCGAGAGCGGCGCGCGGATCGTCACGAACGACAACAACCTCGGCAAGATCGCCCGCCTGCACGGCGTGGAGATCCTCAGCATCCACGAGGCCGCCGTCGCGCTGAAACCCCAGGTGCAGGCGGGGGACCACCTGACCGTCACCATCAGCAAGGGCGGCCAGCAGAAGAATCAGGGCGTCGGGTACCTCGAGGACGGCACCATGGTCGTCGTGGAGGACGCCATCAGGTTCCGTGGGAAACCCACCCGTGTGGTCGTCGTGAACAACGTGCAGACGAATGTGGGCCGCATGATCTTCGCGAAACTCGACGGGGAGGAAGGCGCGGCGTAAACCGGGCAGTGGGCAGTAGAAAGTGGGGCGTGGTCGGGCGATGTTGAGTCCCGTCCACGTCCCACTCCCGACGGCCGTTACAGGTCGAAGCGTTGCACGCTGCTCCCGGCGACGCTCTTGGTGACGAGCAGGCGGCTGGGGAGACGCTCGGAGAGGCTCTCGACGTGCGTCACGACGCCTACCATGCGGCCCTGCGTGCGCAGGTTCTCCAGGGCGTTCGCCACGGCCTCCAGCGCCTGCGGGTCGAGGGTGCCGAAACCCTCGTCGAGGAACAGCGCGCCCAGCACGCGGTTCCCCGCGAGGTAGTCGCTCAGGGCGATCGCCAGGGACAGCGACGCGAGGAAGGTCTCGCCGCCTGAGAGGGTCTTCACGCCGCGCACCTCACCGGCGTTCCAGAGGTCCTGCACCACGTACTCGCCGTCCTGCAGTGCCAGGCGGTAACGGCCGTCGCTGATCTCGTGCAGGAGGATACCGGCGCGGGTCAGGAGCTGCGCCTCAATCTCCGCGAGGAGGAACTGCTGGAACTCGTTGGCCTTCAGGCTGTTCGTGAGGGTCTGCCAGGTGTCCAGCGCGCGCGACGCGGCCTGCGCGCGGGCGTGGATGTCCGCCTTGCGCTCCAGGCGTTCACGCAGTTGCCGTTCCTGCTCGGCGAGGCGCCCGGCCTGCTCGCGCGCGGCGGTCAGGGCGGCGTCGGTGGCGGTCAGGTCGCGCGTGACCTGCGCGAGGTGCGCCGGGTCGAAGGGGGCGGCGCCCAGCTGCCGGTCCAGGTCGGCCAGCGTCGAGCGGAGCTGCGCCACGTCCGCCTCGTGGGTGCGGGCGGCGGCTTCCAGCGCGGCGATGTCGTTCTCGGGCAGGGCGGCGGCGCGGGCCTGCGCGGCGTCCAGGTTCAGGTCACGCAGGGCGGCGTCCAGGCTGGCCTGCGCGTCCTGCGCCTCCTGCGCGCGGCGGTCGGCGTTCGCCTGCACGCCGCGCAGGGTCGCCCCGGCGGCAGCGAGGTCGCCCTGCGCGCGGGCCAGGGTCGCCTGCGCGTCCTGCACGCGGGTCCGCAGGGCCGTGATCTCGGCCAGGGCCGCCTGCCGCGCGCGGGCCGGATCGGGTCCAGCGGCGCGGACACGGGCGGCCAGTCCGGCCAGCAGGCGGGCCATGTCCGACTGCGGGTCCCCCGTCACCAGGGCTTCAGCCGCGCGCAGGTCGGTCTCGCGGGCGGTCAACTGCTCGTCCCAGTTGCGGTACTCGGCGCGTTTCTCGTCCAGCCACGCCTGCCGGGCCTTCAGCGCGGCGCGCAGGTCCGTGAAGCGCGTTCGGCGCTCGTCCAGCGTGCGGGTCAGGGCCTCCACCTGCGCCTGCTGCGCCCCCAGGTCGGCCCGCGGCGCGTCCGGCAGCACCGTCACGGTCTGCCCGCACAGGGGGCAGTCGTCCCCGACGTGCAGGTGCGCACGGTACGACGCGAGCCCTGCCTCCAGCCGCGCGGCGTCCAGTGCCCCCTGCGCGGCTTCCAGCGCCGCCTTCGCGTCGGTCCCCTCGCGCTTCACGCGCTCCTGCTCGGCCGTCTCCTGCGACTGCATGCGCTCCTCACTGGCGAAACGGTCGTGTGCGGCCTTCAGGCTGACCCGTTCGGTTTGCACGAGCACCCGCTCCTGCCGGGCCTTCTCGGCACGCTGCGCACCCTCACGCGCGGCGAGGAACGCGTCCTCGTCCCAGGGGAGAGGCTGGGCGTGCGTGGCGTCCGGTTTGCCGCCCGCGCGGCGCAGTCTCGCCACGTCACTCTCGGCGTCGCGCAGGGCCTCGGCGAGGGCCTCCAGGTCGGGAATGCGGGCCTCGGCGGCCTGCGCGGCCTCCAGCGTCGCGGCGGCCCCCCGCGCGGCCTGTTCCGCGGCCTCTGCGGCAGCCTGCGCGCCCCGCAGTTCGCCCGCCTCACGCGCCGCGGCGATCCGCGCCCGCTCGGCGGCGTCCAGCAGCGGCAGCACGCCCGCCACCCGCCGCGCCCGCGCCGCCCGCGCCGCGCCCTCCTGCACGCCCTGCGCGCGGCCCTCCAGCGACGTCAGCCGCCGCGCGGTGTCCTCACGGGCTTTCCAGACCCGCTCCTGCTCGCGCAGCCGCAGTTGCTGCCCGGTCAGGCGTTCGCGCTCGTCGGTCAGGCGTTCGGCGTCCGCGTCCGTCCGCTCCCGCTCGACCCGCAGGCCCGCCAGCGCCTCGGGCGTCACGCCCGCGTACTCGCCGTCCAGCACGGCGTTCAGGCTCCCGGCCTCGTGCTTGAGTTCCTTCGCCCGGTCGGACGCGACACGCTGCATGGCCGCCACGTGATCCAGTCCCGTCAGCTCGCCCAGCAGCGCCTGCCGTTCCTTCCCGGTGCCGTGAAGCACGCGCGAGAACTCCCCCTGCGGGAGCATCACGCTGCGCGCGAAATTCCGGAAGTCCAGCCCCAGCACCCGCCGGATGCGCTCGTTGATGACCTTCATGCCACCGTCGGACAGGTTCGTCCAGCGGCCATCGTCATCCAGTCGCTCGAAGCGCACCTCGTTCTCCGCCTGCCGCCGCCCCTTCGTGCGCGACGCGCGGTACGTCACGCCGCCCACCTCGAAGGTCAGCGCCGCCGACAGGCCCCGCTCGCCCTGCGAGATCAGCGCGTCCAGCCCCGACGCGCCCAGCCGCGCCGTCTGCCCGTACAGCGCGAACGTCATCGCATCCAGCAGACTGCTCTTGCCGCTCCCGGTCGGTCCCACCAGCGCGAACAACTCCAGATCCCCGAAATCCAGACTCGTGAACTGCCGGAACGCCGTGAAGCCCTGAATGTCCAGCTTGATGGGCCTCATTGCCTTGCCTCCGGCGTGGTGATGGTTGATGGTTGATGGTTGAGAGAGGTCAGACCATCGACCATGAACTTTCGACTTTCAACCCTCCTCATGCGCTCTCCTCGGTGCGGGCGAGTTCATCGGCTTCCTGGAAGGCGGCGCGGAGGTCGTCGGGGAGGTCGCCGCGTTTCTCGCGGTGGTAGCGTTCGTAGAGTTCCATGAGGCTCAGGCCCTCCCGTTTCAGTTCCGGCAGCGCGAGGTCCTCCTGCACGGCGTCGAGGTCCACCGCGAGGGTGTTCGGCGCGAGGTTCAGCACGCGGTCCTTCAGGCCGGGCAGGGCGGTTCCGGCGGGGGCGCGCACGACGACCTTCAGCAGTCCGCCGAAGCCCTGAAGCTGCGTGAGGCGGCTCTCGACGTGTTCGAGGTCCACGCGCAGGGTGCGGAGTTCGCGGCCGCTGGCGAGCGGCAGGGCGTGGACGCGGGCGGGACGTCCGGCCTCCACCTCGATCAGGTTCACCTGTTTCTTCTCGCCCGCCTCGCCGAAGTCGAGCTGGATGACGCTGCCGGGGTAGTACGCGGGGGGCGCGTCGGACACCTGCTGCGGCTTGTGGACGTGCCCGAGGGCGACGTACTGCGCGCCGGGTGGGAGTTGCAGCCCGGAGAGGGTGTAACTGTTCGTCAGATCGAACTGCATGGTGCGCTCGCTGCCGCTGGGGACCGCGCCGTCCATGGTCGCGTGCGCCATGAGCATGTTCACGCTGCTGCCCGTGAAGCCCTCGCCGAGGCGGCGCAGGAAGAAGCCCATGCCCTCGCGGTACTTCTGCCGCCACGCGCCGGTGTCGCCGCCCAGCAGGTCGGCCGCCTTCACGAGTCGCCGTTCGGACAGGTACGGCAGCGCGCCCACGACGAGGCGCTCGCCGCCGCGCGTCTCGATGGTGCGGATCATGTCGGCCGGGTTCGCGCTGGGTTGCGCGACGACCTGCACGCCCACCCAGCCCAGCAGCCCAGTCACCGAGGCGAGGCGGGCGGCGCTGTCGTGGTTCCCGGCGATCACGACGCTGGGGATGCCCTGGTCGCGCAGGCGCAGGAAGAAGTCGAACACGGCGTGCTCGGCCTCCGCGCTGGGGTTGGCGGTGTCGAAGAGGTCGCCGGACACCAGCACCACGTCCGCCCGTTCGGTGCGGGCCAGCGCGGCGATCTCGGTCAGGGCGTCGTGTACCTCGGGCGTGCGGTCGAAGCCGCGCAGGGAACGTCCCGCGTGAAAATCAGCGGTGTGAAGTACGCGCATAACGGAAAAAATAGCACGGTGGGCCCGGGCGTCCAGGAAGGATGGCCGCCCGCCGCTGCGCAGGAGAGAGGTGGAGGCGTGGGCGCCTGAATATACACGGCTGAATATACGGCAGGCTTGCCGTTTGGGAAGCAGAATAAGTCGATCGCCTAGCGAATGTTCTGCCTCGGCAACTTGATTTCGGCCCTGCTGCAATTAAAAAGAATACCCACTTATAAGCATTCAAAGGGTCATTTATCATGTCTAAAACGCCGATTTATTGCGATTATGGCTCCATGTACAGCAGTGACCTCGACCTCATCACGAAAAGCCGCCTGATGGCCACCGGGGACGTGGCCCTCGCCCAGCGCGGGGCCCGCCGCCTGCCCCGCTGGCTGCGCCGCCTCACCCGCCGCTGAACCCACCCTGCTCTGCTACTCCGCGCGCCCCCTGGTCCGCGGAGTAGCTTCCGGTTCAGGCTGGTGTGCATGACCACTCCCGCCCCGGACCGCCTGTGGAACCGTTCCTTCCTGCTGTGGTGGCTGGGCAGCGCCCAGAGCGCCCTGGGCACCGCGCTGGCCGGAATCGCCACCAGTTTCCTGGTGCTGCACCAGACCGGCAGCGCCGGGAAGATGGGCGTGAACCTCGCGCTGGCGCTGCTGCCCGGGCTGCTGTCCCCACTCTTCGGGACGCTGGTGGACCGCCTGCCCCTGAAGGTTCCTCTGATCCTGGGCAACGTGCTGCGCGGTGCGCTGCAACTCACGGTCGGCCTGCTGGCGCTGCGCGGTCACGTCCCGCTGGAACTGATCTACGCGGCGTCGTTCCTGACCGGCCTGATCGGCGCGTTCTATGCGCCCGCCGCGATGGGCGTCACGCCCCGCCTCGTGCCCCGCGCTCAGCTCCAGCGCGCCACCGGCCTGATGCAGGGGAGCACGCAGGTCATGCAACTCGTCGGCACGGTGGGGGGCGGCGCGCTGGTCGGCGTGCTCGGCAGCGCCCCGGCCCTGCTGATCGACGGGGCCGGCTTCCTGATCTTCGCGGCGCTGCTGCCCCTCGTGACCCTGCCCGCCCGCGGCTCCGCGCCGGAGGGGGAGGGGTTCTGGACGTCCTTCCGTGCGGGCCTGCACTACGCCCGCCGCAGTCCCCTCACGCTGGGCCTGCCCATCCTGGCGTTCTTCCTGAACGCCGCGTTCGCCCCCATGGAGATGCTCATGCCCGCCCGCATGACCGCCCTGCACGCGGGCGCGCAGGGGTTCGGGCTGTTCTTCGGCCTGCTGCTGGCCGGACTGGCCGCCGGGAGTTTCGGCATGGCCGCTCTGGGCGGCCGACTGGATGCCCGCCGCCTCAGCGCGCCCGCGTTCGCCGCGCTGGGCGTGACCGTCCTGCTGCTGAGCCTCACGCAGACGCCCGCACAGATGTACGCCCTGGCGTTCGTGATGGGCCTCGTGAACGCCGCGCTGAACCTCTCGATCAGCATGATCTTCCAGAAGCGCGTCGATCCCGCGTACTACGGCCGCGTGGGCAGCCTGCTCGGCATGGTCAGCATGGCAGGCATGCCCCTGGCGATGCTGCTCCTCGCGCCCGTCGCGGACCGCGTGCCCGTGAGCACCGTGTTCGCGGTGGCCGGAAGCCTCACCCTGCTGGCCGCTGTGGGCTGGGCCGCGCTGCTGCGCCGCGACCACGCCCCGCCCACCCCGCTGGCCGCGCAGGGCTGAAGGTCACCCGTCCCCCGGCGTGAGGAACACGCCCAGCAGGCGCGGCACGAGGCCGTCCGCACGTGACTGGGCGTGCTCGTCGAGCCAGTCGAACAGGGCCTGCACCCTCGCGTCGAGTTCCTGCGCGTCCGCCGGGCTGAGGTACGCGAGGCGGTGCGCGCTGATGGCGCTGTCGAGCACGTCCTCGAACCCGTCGAAGTCCAGCGTCACCTGACCCCGGGCGTTCAGGTGGATGTTCAGGGCGCGGCCCGGCTGCGCGGCCAGCAGCCGCCCCACCCGCTCGTGCTGCCGCGCCAGCAGGTCACGGTGCAGGCCCGCCACGAGGTCCGCGAGGGTCGCGTGGTCCGTCAGGGCGAACGGTACGCGGAACATCGGCGCCGCTGCCCGGTAGCGTTTCACGGGCCGCCCGGCGCGCGCCTGCTCCTGCGTGACGACCACCAGCCCCGCCGCGCGCAGCCGGGTCAGGCGGTGGTGGGCCTGCTGAACGCTCAGGCCGCACGCGCGGGCCAGTTCCGCCGCACTGACCTCGCCGCGCAGCAGGTGCCCCAGCGGCGTCAGCAGCGCCGGGTCGAGCAGCAGCCGCGCCTGCTCGGGCGTGCTGGCCGTCAGGGCCTGGGGAAGGTCACTCACGTGCCGCAGTCTGCCACCGCAGGCGGGACCGCGGCGGGCGGATTCCGTCACAGGCGGAGTGCCCGCCCCGCGCTATGCTGAGTGGCGATGTCTGCTGCCGTTCCAACCGAGGCGTTCCGCGTGACCGGCGGCGTGAATAAAGTGCGGTTCCGCGCCGATTCGGGCTTCACGGTCATGACCGCCCGCATCCGCAACGCCGAGGGTGAGGACCCCGACGCGACCGTCATCGGCGTGATGCCGCCCCTGGAGGCCGGGGACACCTTCAGCGCCGACGTGCTCATGGAGGAACACCGCGAGTACGGGTACCAGTACCGCGTGCTGAACCTCGTGCTGGAGGCGCAGCCCGCCGACCTGTCCGAGGCGGGCATCGCCGCGTACCTGGAAGCGCGGGTGGGCGGCGTGGGTAAGGTCCTGGCCGGGCGCATCGCGGGAACGTTCGGCGCGGCGACCTTCGACATCCTGGAGAGCGACCCGGACCGGCTGCTGCAGGTGCCGGGCGTGACGGCCAGCACGCTGCACAAGATGACGTCCAGCTGGTCGCAGCAGGGCCTGGAACGTCGCCTGCTGGCGGGGCTTCAGGGCCTGGGCCTGAGCATCACGCAGGCGCAGCGGGCCGTGAAACACTTCGGTGAGGCCGCGCTGGAACGCCTGACCGCTGACCTGTTCACCCTGACCGAGGTCGAGGGCATCGGGTTCCTGACCGCCGACAAGCTGTGGCAGGCGCAGGGCGGCGCGCTGGACGACCCGCGCCGCCTGACCGCCGCTGCCGTGTATGCGCTGCAGCAGGCGGCGCAGCAGGGCGGGCACTCGTACCTGCCGCGTGCCCGCGCGGAGAAGGGCGTGGTGCACTACACCCGCGTGACGCCCGCCCAGGCCCGGCTGGCGGTCGAGACGGCGGTGGAACTGGGTCGCCTCAGTGACGACACGCCCCCACTGCTGGACACCGAGGACGCGCTGCACGACCCCAGCCGCATCTACCTGCCGCCCACCCTGCGCGCCGAGAAGAAACTCGCCAGCCTGATCCGCACGCTGATCGCCACGCCCCCCGCCGGGGACGAGTGGATCGTCCCGAAGGGCGCGGCGAAGGGCCTGTCCGCCGAGCAGGCGGGCGTGCTGGACCTGCTTGGGGAGCACCGGCTGGTCGTCCTGACCGGCGGGCCCGGCACTGGCAAGAGCACCACCACCCGCGCCGTCGCGGACCTCGCCGAGCGGCTGGGCTTGGAGGTCGGCCTGTGCGCCCCGACCGGCAAGGCCGCGCGCCGCCTGGGCGAGGTGACGGGCCGCACGGCCAGCACCATTCACCGGCTGCTGGGGTACGGCCCGGCGGGCTTCCGGCACAACCACCTCGAACCCGCGCCGTACGACCTGCTCATCGTGGACGAGGTCAGCATGTGCGGCGACGGCCTGATGCTCTCACTGCTCGCGGCGGTCGCGCCCGGCGCGCGGGTGCTGCTGGTCGGCGACACCGATCAGCTGCCCCCGGTGGACGCCGGGCTGCCCCTGCACGCCCTGACGCAGACGGCGCCCACCGTGCGCCTGACGCAGGTGTACCGGCAGGCGGCCGAGAACCCCATCATCCGCGCGGCTCACGGCCTGCTGCACGGACAGGCCCCCGCATGGGGTGACCCCCGGTTGAACCTCGTGGAGACCGAACCGGACGTCGGCGCGCGCCGCGTGGCGCTGCTCGTGCGCGATATGGGCGGCCCCACGCAGGTGCAGGTTCTGACCCCCATGCGCAAGGGCCCGCTGGGCGTGGAGATGCTCAACCATCACCTCCAGAGTCTCTTCAACCCCGGCGAGGGCGGCGTCCGCATCGGGGACTCGCACGCGCGGCCCGGCGACATCGTCGTGCAGACGAAGAACGACTACACCAACGAGGTGTTCAACGGCACGGTCGGCACGGTCCTGAAGGCCGACGGATCGCGCCTGACCGTGGATTTCGACGGGAACATCGTGGAACTGGCCGGGGCGGAACTGTTCAACCTGCAGCTCGGGTACGCGCTGACCGTGCACCGCGCGCAGGGCAGCGAGTGGGGCACCGTGCTGGGCGTGCTGCACGAGGCGCACATGCCGATGCTGAGCCGCAACCTTGTGTACACCGCCCTGACCCGCGCCCGCGACCGCTTCTACGCCGTGGGCTCCGCCACCGCGTGGCAGCGCGCCGCCGGGCGTCAGCGTGAGGAACGCTGCACGGCGCTGCTCGAACGCATCCGGGGCCGCTGAGCGCACCCCGCTCCACCCAGCTGGACGCCCCGACACGGGGGTGAGATTTCTCGCATTTGGCCGTTCATACTGATCTCATGCGGTCACCCGAACGAACGCAGGGCGCCACCCTGATCGTCTCTCTGCTCCTGGTCATGTTGCTTCTGGCCGTGATCATGAGCGTCACCGCGCAGGTCACCCTCTCGACGCGGCGCTCCAGTGCGGATCAGGAAGGTGTCCTGCGCGCCCAGCTGGCCGCCGAGTCCGGCACGGCCCTCGTGCAGGCCCGGCTGCGCGTCATGAGCACCCTGATGCGCAGCGCGCAGTTCACGCCCGCCGACACACCCGCCGTCCTGAACGACCTGGCCGCCATCTGCGGCCTGAGCACCCTGCCCACCGTCCCGGTCGGTTCGGACATCTGTGACCTCAGCGCACGCTCCCAGGGCCTGCGGGACACCGGGAACGCGCGCGTGAACCTGCTCGTGCGCGCGGTGAACGCCAGCGCCTTCGCCGCCGCTGGCCTGGACGGCAGCACCGACGACCGCCGCGCCGCGTACTGGAGCGACCTGTTCAGCGGCGCCGACGGCACCCCCCTGAACGGCGCGCCCGCCCGCGCCACCTACGCCGTCACGTACGGCCTGCGCCCCACCCGCCTGACCCGCAGCGGCCCCAGCGAGTACCGCCTGTTCTTCACCATGCCCGACGCGCAGGTCAGCGGCGCCGCCGCCGGCGCGACCCGGCAGGTGCGCCTGCGGGCCGAACAGACGGGCCTGAACCTCGTGATCCAGCGGCCCTCCCTGGCCCCGAACGCCCTGTTCACCAACCACCATTTCTCCTCCCCGGAAGCGGAGGCGGAGGGCAACCGCATCACCTTCACCAGCCGGACCATGTTCAGCGGTCCCGTCCACACCAACGGCCAGTTCCGGTTCCTGGGCCGCCCCTGGTTCGGCGGGGCGGTCACCAGTGCCGGCTGCCCCGCCGGGCAGATCCAGACGGTGCCCGCCGGGGACAGCTGCGCCGCGGCCCTCCAGCCGGGCGCGTACTTCGACTCGACCTTCACCGCCAACACGGCCATGACCCCCAGCCCCGCCGCCCCCACCTTCTGCTACGCCGGGAATCCCGACTGCGCCGGCAACCCGGACATTGCCCCCAGCTTCCCGCAGGGCGTCACCTGGAACGCCCCCTTCGTGCAGCTGCCCCCCAACGGCAACGATCAGGCGGCCGCCGCGCAGACGGGCGGCGTCCTGATTCCCGGGAACGTCACGAACCTGCAGCTGTACCGGGCCAGTGTCGGCGGGCAGGACAGCCAGCGCGTCACGTACACGCTGGGCGGGGTGACCGTGAACCTCGCCGTGAATGCGAGCGGCAAGCTGCGCATCCTGGACAGCGGCGGCAACTGGGTGCCCGCCGCGCGCGCCGCCGACGGCAGCATCGCGCCGGGTACGCCCCAGGCGGACTTCAACGGCGTGGTGTACGTGAGCGGCGAGGTGAGCGACCTGAACGCCGGCCCGGATCCCATCGGCGCGGCCGTCGCGCCCTTCAGCGGCCTGACCCTGGCCGCCAGCGGCACCATCAACGTCACCAGCGACCTGACCTACGCCGACCCGCCCTGCTCGGGGCAGCACACCCGCAACGCCGACGGGAGCGTCACCCCCGCCTCCTGCGCCAATCTGGGCGCCCGCAACATCCTGGGCATCTACTCCAGCGGCGGCAACGTGAACCTGATCAGTCCCCAGAGCGGTCAGCCCACCCGGCTGGGCGACAACCCCCGCATCCACGCCGTCCTGATGGCCGGGCAGGGCGCGGTGCAGGTGCAGGGCTACAACACGGGCAGCCCCCTGGGCAGCGTGAACCTGATCGGCGGCGTCATCGAGAACTACTACGGCGCGTTCGGCACGACCACCGGTACCGAGCAGAAGACCGGCTACGGCCGCAACTTCGTGTTCGACCCGCGCACCCTGTCCGTCGTCGAACCGCCCTACTTCCCGACCTCGCGCACCTGGACGATGGCGCTCGTCACGACCCCCACCGGCACCACCCAGCCGCTCGACCCGGTGCAGCTGCGCGGCGACACCGTCTCGGAGGCCCCGTGACCGGCCGCCTGACGCCCCGCTTCCGGTCGGTGCAGGGCTTCACGCTGCTGGAACTGCTGCTGGTCATCGCCATCCTGGGCATCATCGCCGGGGTGCTGGGCTGGTCGCTGCTGGGCAACCTGCGCGCCGCCCAGCTGCGCGACGCGGCCTCGCAACTCGGGGCAGATCTGCGCGCCGCGCGCAGCGACACCCTCAAGAGCGGCCAGAGCGTGACCGTCACGACCACCCTGAACGCCAGCACCTACACCGTGCAGCGCGGCGCGGACACCCGCACCCGCACCCTGCCGGCCGGCGTGCAGGTCAGCGCGCAGACCGCCGCCACCGTGCAGTACCGCGCCCCCAGCGGCGTCACGGACGGCAGCGGCGTCATCTGGACGCTGCGTCACCCGGCGAGCGGGCGCCAGACGCAGATCCGTGTCCTCGGCCTGACCGGCAAGGTGACGTATGCGAACTGACCGGCAGACCCAGGCGGGCCTGACCATCGTCGAGGTCCTGGTCGGCATCCTGCTGCTGAGCGTCATCGCCGTGGTCGTCCTGGCCCCCCTGACCAGCTTCTTCGGCCTGAGCCGCCAGAGCAGCCAGCAGGTCAGCGCCACCCAGCAGGCCCAGCAGATCCTGGAAGGCATCCGCAGCGACTGGCTCGCCCCTGGCCTGTACGCCCAGCGCTGCGCGACCACGCCCGTCCCGGCGGGCGCCGCCGTGACCATCAGTGCCCTGGCTCTGGACGGCACTGTGACGGGAACTGCGCCGCTGAATGCCAGCTGCGTGGGGAACCCCCCGGATCTCAGCCCCGCGCGGCGCGTGAGCGTGCAGGTCACGGTGAACGGCATGCAGAGCACCCTGAACGTGGACGTGGCCCGCCCATGACCTCCCCCCGCGTGCAGGGCTTCACCCTGATCGAACTGCTCGTCGCCCTGAGTCTGGCCCTGGTGGTCCTGTTCGCGGCCAGCAACCTGCTGATCGGCAGCAGCCGCAGCGCCAGCGACCTGCAGGTGCGCAACGACCTGCTGCTCGAACAGCAGGTCGCCGTGAACTACCTGCTGGCTGGCGCCCGCGAGGCCGCCTACGTGTACCCGGCCGGCACGGTCATCAACCTGCCCGCGCACTATTCCACCGCCCGTCCCGGCGGCGGCAGCTGGACGGTGGGCGGCAGCGTGCCGATCCTAGCCTTTCTCCAGGCGCCCGAACGGCCCGTCGCCGGCTGCGCCCTGACAACCGCCGAGACCCGCCGCGCCTGCTACACCTTCCGCGCGTACTACCCCGTGCGCCGCGCCGACTGGGTGGCCGGGGCGCCCGATCAGGCCAATCCCGGGCCCGATCCGAGCAACGACGACCGCTGGGTCCTGGCGGAGTTCGCCCAGCCGCTGGACGCGGTCACGCCGCCCACCGTCACAGGCGCCCTGAACCTCGCCGCCGCCGGCCTGACCGGCTCGGCCAGTCTGCTGCTCGATGACGTGCAGCCCGCCGTGCCGGGCCTGCCTCCACTGCTGAGTGCCGTGACGAGTGCCCCCCAGACGCCCGGCGCGGTGCGCGTCACGGTGAACGTCAGCCTGAACCGCGCCGTGCGGGGCCGCGACGTCACCCAGCCGGTGCGGCCCGACGCGAATCCGGCCACCTGGACGCAGGCCATGACCGTCGCGCCGCGCAACGTGGGCACCCTGGCGCCCTGACCGGGCCAGGACGTGCTAGCATGAAATCCCGGAGGCCGAGCGCCCCGGTTTTTCTTTTTGGCCCCGTTTCACCTGGGGTGGCCCCCCGGGCTGGGGGTCAGGCGCTCGCGGTCAGACATGAAATACATCTTCGTTACAGGCGGCGTCGTCAGCAGCCTCGGTAAAGGCGTGGCCAGCGCGTCCCTCGGGGCGCTGCTGCGCGCGCGCGGGTACAAGGTCACGGCCGTCAAGATCGACCCGTACATCAACATCGACGCGGGCACCATGCGCCCCTACGAGCACGGCGAGTGCTTCGTCACGGCGTCCGGCGCCGAGACCGACCTCGACATCGGCAACTACGAGCGTTTCCTGGACCTCGACATCCCGGCGGGCAGCAACATCACCACTGGGCAGGTGTACCAGGAGGTCATCCGCAAGGAACGCGCCGGGGATTACCTCTCGCAGACCGTGCAGGTCATCCCGCACGTCACCGACGAGATCAAACGCCGCGTGCGCGCCGCCGGTGAACGCGCCGGGGCGGAGATCGTCCTGATCGAGGTGGGCGGCACCGTCGGCGACATCGAGAGCCTGCCGTTCCTGGAAGCCATCCGGCAGTTCAAGTTCGACGAGGGCGACGAGAACGTCCTGTACCTGCACCTCACGCTCGTGCCGTACCTGGGCACCAGCAACGAGTTCAAGACCAAACCCACCCAGCACTCGGTCGCGGAACTGCGCAGCGTGGGCATCAGCCCCGACATCGTCATGGTGCGCAGCAAGGAGAAACTCCCGCCCGAGATCACCCGCAAGATCGCCGCGTTCACCAGCGTGCGCGAGAACCGCGTCTTCTCCAGCTTCGACGTTTCCCACGTGTACGAGGTGCCCCTCGCGCTGGAGGAACAGGGCCTGGGCAAGACCGTCGAGGACATCCTGGGCCTGGAGCGCATCCACCCGAACCTGGGCGTGTGGCAGAACGCCGTCAAGACCATCAAGCAGCCCGCGCGTGAAGTCACGATCGCCATCGCCGGGAAGTACACCGCGATGCCCGACGCGTACCTGAGCCTCATGGAGTCCCTCACGCACGCCGGGATCGCCAACGACGCCAAGGTGAACATCCAGTGGGTGAACGCCGAGGACCTCGCCGACCCCAGCGTCACCGACGCCGACGTCCGCGCCCGCCTGGAAGGCGCCGACGGCATCCTCGTGCCCGGCGGCTTCGGCATCCGCGGCATCGAGGGCAAGATCCGCGCCGCGCAGTACGCCCGCGAGAGCGGCACCCCGTACCTGGGCATCTGCCTGGGCATGCAGATCGCCGTGATCGAGTACGCCCGCCACAAGGCCGGGCTCGACGGCGCGAACAGCGCCGAGTTCGACGAGTACGCCCCGCACAAGGTCATCGACCTGATGCCCGAACAGCTCGAAGTCGCCGGGATGGGCGGCACCATGCGCCTCGGCGACTGGCCCATGGACCTCCAGGCCGGCACGAAGATCGCCGAACTGTACGGCGTCCCGCAGGGCGGCACCGTCCGCGAACGCCACCGCCACCGCTTCGAGGTGAACCCCGCATACACCCAGCAGCTCAAGGACGCCGGACTCGTCATCAGCGGCGTCACCCCCGGCGTCGAGGGACGCGGCGCGGGCCTCGTGGAAACCATCGAGATTCCCGGCCACCCGTACTTCGTGGCCCTCCAGGCCCACCCGGAATTCAAGAGCCGCCCCATGCGACCCAGCCCCCCCTTCGCCGGACTGATCAAGGCCGCGCTGGACGCACAACAGAACTGACCCAGCAGGGGAGAGGGGGCGGACTCGCAGGGCGGGGTCGCCCCCTTTTCTGGGCTGTGGGTTGTAGGGAGTGGGAAGTCGGTCGGCTTGACGTGGGCATCCGGGTCACGCACACGCTGTTGACCATCAGCCATCAGCCATCAGCCATCAGCCATCACCAGTCCCAGCTGGCGCAGCGCCCTGTCTACCTGCGCTTCAAGGTGGGGGAGGTCGCGGTCGTTGTCGATGACGACGGTGGCGCGCGCACGTTTCTGCGCGGCGGGGAGCTGGCGGGCGTCGCGGGCCAGCACCTCGGCTTCAGTCAGGCCGCTGCGCTCCATGACCCGCTCCACGCGCAGGGGCAGCGGGGCGTCCACGACGATCACGGCGTCCATCTGGGCGTCCAGGCCCCCCTCGAACAGCAGCGGGACGTCCTGCACGACGACCCGGCTGCCCGCCTGCGCCTCCAGCGCCGCCATGCGTTCGCGGACACGGGGGTGCACGATGGCGTTCAGGGCCGCCAGTTCCTCCGGCTGAGCGAACACCCGTGCCGAGAGGGCCGCGCGGTCCAGGTTGCCCCTCACGACCACCCCCGGGAAGCGGGCCTCGATCAGGGCCAGGGTCCCCGGGTCCTGCGTGACCAGCCGCGCCTGCTCGTCGGCGTCCAGCACGGTCAGGCCACGGTCGCGCAGCAGCGCCGCGACGGTGCTTTTCCCCGCTCCGATAGAACCGGTCAGGCCAATGCGGCGCGTGGCAGTCATGCCCGGCACTCTAGCAGCGGCCCTCCCGTCCCACACCAGACGCGGGGGCGGCAGGGACCGGGCGAAGGGCCTGTGCCCACCTGGGGCCTGCCCTGGCCGCACGGGGGTACAGCTATCTCCATGGGGGCCCCCGGCGAGCGCTGCGGAGGGGTCCGGGACCGCTCATGAGCGGCGCCTGTGCCGGTCAGATGCCGGTCAAGTGCGCCCGCGACACTGCGGGCCGTGAAGCGCGCGGCCGGTCAGTTTTGTGCCTCTCACGGGCACTTCACCCCGCTCCAGGCGGTTCTCACGTATCATGCGCGCATGCCGATCCCTGGCAGTGCGAGGTCAACTGCGGGCCCCCGGGCCCGGCTGACCCCACGGAGGTTTCCGAGTGAATCGACGCACCATAACTGGCGGACTGCTGAGCCTCCTGCTGCTGGCCCCCGCCAGCGCGCAGACGGCCCCCGCCACGCCCGCCCCCAGCGCCGCCCCGGCGACCGCCCGGCCGATCCCCGCCGCGAACTACGTCGCCGTGGGCGGCTACTACTACGAGCAGGGCCAGTTTGATCAGGCGTACGTCGCCTACCGCGCCGCTGCCGAGATCGAACCCAACAACCCGGCCGCACTGATCGGCCTGGGCCGCGCGCAGGTCAAGCTGCGGCTGTACAGCGCGGGGATCGCCACGCTCAAGCGCCTCACGGCCCTCGACGCCCGCAACTTCGACGCGGCCATCGCGCTCTCCCAGGCCTACGTGCAGCAGTTCATCGGTGCGGGTGACCGCAGCGTCGTGAGCGCTAACCTCACCGAAGCGCTGCGTGTCCTGCAGGACGCCGAAGCGCTCGCGCAGGGCGCCACTCAGGGCCGGGACCTGCAACTCAGCAAGGTCTGGAACGAACGCGGCTACGTGTACAAACTGCAGGGCGACGCCCCCAAGGCCATCGCCGCGTTCAAGCAGGCCATCGTCCTGAACGGCGACAACGCCATCCTGCTGTACAACCTGGGCGACATGTACTACGCCACCGGGAACATTCCCCTGGCCCTGGACAACCTCCAGCAGGCCGTGATCCTCGATCCGCGCGATCCGTTCAACCGCGCGTACTACGCCAAGCTGCTCGCCCTGAGCGGCAACGTCACGGCGGCCAAGCCCGAGGCAGCCCAGGCCGCCCGCCTCGCCCCGAAGAACGCGTACGCGGTCGGGCAGTACGGGGTGGTCAGTTACCTCGCCAAGGACGCGGTCACGGCCCGCGCCCAGCTGAACCAGGCCGTCACGCTCGACCCGCTGCGTTACCCCGAGTTCTACTACTATCTGGGCCGCCTCGCGCTGGACGCCGGTGACCTGAAAACCGCCCGGGAGCAGTTCACGCGCGCGACCGCGCTGGGCAGCCAGAACGCCGAGTACGCCTACTACCTGGGCCTGAGCTACGAACGGGGAGCCGGTGTGATCGCCCCGGATCGCCTGAAAGCCCGGGAGAACTACGACCGCGCGCTAAAGCTCGCGCCCGGGTACAAGGACGCGCAGGACGCCCTGAACCGCGTCCGCTGATTCCACGCCCGACCCGGCCCCCCAGGTTTCTGATCTGGGGGGTCTTCGCGTCTCGGCCGGTGCCGGAGCGGCGCTGGCACCCGGCAGAAGACTGTGCCGCTGCGCCGCTGCCGCCGACCCGCTGGGCGCCTTCACCCGGGCGCGCCCCGTCTGTCACAACACCATCACAAACGTAAAAACTCCACATTCCCATGGAAAACCGTGGGTTCAGGGGGCGTCAGCCCGGTGGCCGAATCGGAGAAATGGCGTGCTGGACGTCGGATTGCGCCGACCGCTGCTCCGGGGAGCTGAGGACCAGCAGCAGCGGCAGCGCCCGATCTTCATGGCCTGAGCCGTGAGCGGCCCGAGAGACCCACCCCACTACCGTGAGACCACAACAGACCGGACCCCCACTGCTCCACCGGTCGAAGGATCCTCACATGCACAAGCTCATCCTGACCACCCTGCTCCCCCTGACTGCGCTGCTCGCCTCCTGCGGCGGAACGGGTGGCCCCAGCGCCCCCAGCGCCGTGGGCAGCACCACGAGCACCAGCGGCCAGAGCGGCACGTCAGGCGACGCCGGCAATCAGACCATGAGCGGTGAGGAAGCCCAGATCCTCAAGGCCCTGAACGAGGCCCGCGCCACCCCCCGCACCTGCGGCACCGAGAGCTTCAAGGCCGCCGCGCCCGTCACCTGGAACGGCTACCTAGCCGCCGCTGCCCGTGCACACGCCGCGGACATGGCCCAGCGCCGCTTCTTCGACCACGTGAACCCGGACGGCCTGACGCCCGCGCAGCGCGCCGACCGCGCTGGCTACACCGGCTGGACGGAAGTCGGGGAGAACATCGCCGCCGGCTACACCGTCACCAACGTCATGCAGGGCTGGATCGACAGCGCCAGCCACTGCAAGACCCTGATGGATCCCACCCTGAAAGAAGTGGGCATCGGGTACACCTACCAGCCCGGCACGCCCTACGGCACGTACTGGGTACAGGACTTCGGAACGCGCTGACCGCGTACTGGGAACGCTGGCGGCTGAAGGCCCGTTCCCCGACTGAACGAACACCCGGGCGGGACGACTCTGTGAGGGGAGTCGTCCCGCCCACGACGTGCTGTCCCCGGTCCATCAGTGCCAGATCGAGAGCAGGAGTGCCACCAGCATATTGATTCACTCAGCTGGGCTTTGAACACCGGTTGAGGCGGGCAGAATGTACGCCTGGATTTCTCGGGCGAGGTGGAAATGTTACCGTCCCGACCGCTGTTCCCGCACGAACGCCAGGAACGCGTCGCGGTCCAGCGTGTTGATGACGTGGGCGGGGGTCAGGCCCGCCTTGCGGGCGACCATCACGCCGTAGCGGGCGTCTTTCAGTCCGCCCGGCACGTGCGCGTCGGTGTTGATGGCGAATTTCACGCGGTCCCGCCACGCCAGCGCCACGCGCCAGTCGAGGTCCAGGCGGTAGGCGTTCGCGTTGATCTCGACGACCGTGCCGCGCTCGGCGCAGGCGGCCATGACGGCGTCCAGGTCCAGCGCGTAGCCGGGGCGGCGCAGCAGCAGGCGGCCCGTGGGGTGCCCCAGGATCGTGACGAGGGGGTGCCGGGCGGCCTGCACCAGCCGCTCGGTCTGCCGCTCGGCGGGCAGCGTGAAGAGGCTGTGGACGCTGGCGACCACGTAATCCAGTTCGGCTAGCACGTCGTCCGGGTAGTCGAGGCTCCCATCGTCGAGGATGTCCACCTCGGCGCCCGCCACGAGCGGCACGCCCGCCGCCTGCAACTCGCGGATCTCCTTCAGTTGCGCCCGCAGGCGTTCGACGCTGAGGCCGTTCGCGTAGTGCGCGGCGCGCGAGTGATCGCCGGTGCCCAGGAATTCGTGGCCCAGCCGGACCGTCGCGGCGGCCATGTCGGCAATGCTGGCCGCGCCGTCCGACCACGTGGAGTGCGTGTGCAGCATGCCGCGCAGGTCCGCGACCGTCACCAGCTGATCCGGGTGGGGGAGGGTCTCCCACACGCCGTCATGCTCGGGCTCGCGGTACTCGGCTGGGCGCAGGGGCAGGTCCAGCGCCTGCATTACGTCCGCCTCGGTGGGCGTGTCCAGCACCGCGCCCGCCCGGATCAGGCCGTGGCCGCTCAGGTCGAAGCCCCGCGCCTTCGCCTCCTCGCGCAGCGCCTCGCGGTAGGCCGTGCCGCCGCCCATCATCAGGTCCAGTGCGCCCCGCACACCCTCACGCGGCGCGAAGGCCACCTCGACCGGCACGCCGTCCACCCGTCCAGCGAACAGGGGTTTCTTCCCGACCGGTTCCAGCCCCTCGACCACCCCGGCCAGCCGCTCCTGCACCTGCTCCGGCGAGGCAGTCACGGTCACGCGTGCCACCCGCACCGTGTCCAGGCCTCGGCGCACATCCCCCGACACCTGCGGCTCCAGGCCATCCAGCGCCCGGCACAGGCCCTCGGCGACCTCGTGCGCCGTGCTCAAGTGCTGCCGCTCCTGCGCCGCGAGCGCGAACTCCACCGCCGCTAGGAACGACGCCGCACTCTTCGCCCCGAAGCCCTTCAGGGCCGCCACCCGCCCGTTCCGGCACGCCTCCCGCAGCCCCTCCAGCGAATCGATCCCGGCGTCCCAGAGCGCGCGGATCTTCTTCGGCCCCAGCCCCCGCACCCGGAACAGACTCAGCACACCCGCCGGAATCAGACTCGCGGCGTCCTCCAGCGGCCCGAACACGCCAGTCTCCACGAACCCCATCAGGTCCAGCGCGATCGCCTTCCCCACCTTCGGCACGCCCGCAAACCCGCGCGCCACCAGGGCGTCCACCTCGTCCTGCACGCCCTCCAGGCTGCGCGCCGCACTCCGGAACGCCTGCGCCCGGAACGGATCATCTCCCACGCCCAGCAGATCCAGCAGATCCGCCGTGGTCTTCAGCGCGCCCACCAGGGACTTCTTCGTGACTTCCATATGCTCAGAGTAGCGGGCTGCTGGCTCTGAGCCAGAGCCTCCGCGTGAACCCCTCAGTCCGCTTCGCGGCCAGCTCCCCTTGAGGGGAGCCAGAGAGACAACGCTTTATCCGTGGCGGATGCGTCCGGTATACGTGACGATCCGTCCGCCGACGTCGTGAATCTGCTTGATGGCGTCCGTGAAGCGGTGCCCGACCTCCTCTGGTTTGTGCGCGTCGCTGCCCAGCACGAACGGGATGCCACGTTCGGCGGCGGCGCGGGTCAGGTCCGGGGCGGGGTACGCCTCCGCGACGGGCTTGCGCCACCCGGCGGTGTTGAAGTCCAGCGCGAGGCCACGTTCGGCGATGACGTCCAGCGCGTGCAGCGCGGCGTACCCTTCGGGGTCGCGGTGCCCGAACTTCTTGGGCAGGTCCAGGTGCCCGATGGAGTCGAACAGGCCCGATTTCGCGGCCCCCTCGGCCAGCGCGTAGTAGTCACGGTACAGGCCCGCGAGGTCGCGGCTGTCGTACTCCGCGATGAATTCCGGGTTGTCGAAGCCCCACGCGCCGATGTAATGAATGCTGCCGATCACGTAATCCCACGGGTGCGCGCCCAGCACCTCCTCCACGTACTTCTCGGTGCCGGGGTGAAAGTCGGCCTCCAGGCCCAGCCGGACCTCCAGCCGCCCCGCGAACTCCACCTGGGCGTCCTGCACGTCCGCCACGTACTGAGCCAGCTGGTCACGGCGCATCCGCCACGGCGCGTCGTACCACGCGGGCATCGGCATGTGGTCCGTGAAGCAGATGCCCGCCAGTCCGGCGTCCAGGGCTGAGCGCGCGTACTCGCGCGGCGAGCCCGTGGCGTGCCCGCACAGGGGCGTGTGCATGTGCGAATCGAACAGCGCAGCAGTCATGCCCTACAGGGTACGGCAGGGCGCGGTCAGCGGGCGCGGCCCTGCACGGAACGGTGCAGGAGTTCCGCCGCGAGCATCAGCGCGAGGGGCTGAAGCAGCTGTGGATTCAGCGGCGCCCGCAGTGCAGTCCAGATCAGATTCACGAGCAGGGCCACCTGCCAGCTCCTCAGGGACCAGCTCCAGCGGGTCAGCGTCGTGTCCGTGGGCAGGCCGGGCGGCCGGTGAATCACGGAACGGAAGGCCCAGGACGTCCACGCCAGCGCGGCGCCCGTCAGCACCTGAACGGCACCGTCCGGCATCCACCCGTCCCGCTGTCGCCATAGCCCCACCCCCACCCAGATGAGGCCCAGCGCCACGCCGTGCAGCGCCCAGACGTTCAGCGCCCGGGCGTGCGGGGTCGCCTCGTGACCGGAGTGCCCTGCCGTCATCCAGCGGGTCAGACGGAGCGTGAAGGGCAGCAGGGCGGCCAGCAGGACTGGGGTCAGCGGGCGGTCCGGTGTGAACAGGGGCAGCAGGCAGAAAGCGGTCACTGAGCCCCACAGCGCCGTGACGTGTGGGTGACGTGGCGCAGCGAGAGAGGAGGTCACCCGGGCAGGATAGGGGAAGGGGGACGGTCTGGCACACGAACCTGCCGTCTTACCCGGCCAGCCAGCCGTCCGGGAAGCGCGTGTGGGGGTGGATGGCTTTCGCAGCTTGAAGCATCTCAGCCCATTGCTCGGCTCGGTAGCGGCGGCTCAGGTGCAGCAGCGTCAGCGCGGGCACGTCCGCCGCGTGGGCGAGGGCAGCGACCTGTGTGACGGTGGTGTGCTCGTGCCGGGCGGCAAGGGCGTGGTCTTCGGGGGCGTACTGCGCCTCGGCGTACAGCGTCTGCACGCCGCGCAGCAGCGGGGCGAGGCGTGCCTGCTGCTCGCCGTCCAGCAGGAAGTCCGTGAGGTACGCGAGGCTCTCCCCGGTCGCGCGTTCCATCAGTGCGGCGCGGAGGGTGTCCGCAGGGTGGACCTGATCGTTCACGTCAATGTCCCCGGTCGCGCCACCTTTCAGCGCAGCCAGCCAGGGGCCGGGGCGCAGGCCCAATCCCGCCAGGGCGGCGGTGTTCACGCGCTCCCGGCTTTCTTCCCGCAGGATGAAGCCCAGGCTGCGCCCGTGGTGTTCCAGTGGGACGGCCTGCACGTGGACTTCCGGGGTGGTGAGGATGGTGCCGTCGTGCGGGCGGGTGCCCGCGTCGTGCGCCACGGCGAAGGCCTCCTGTGCCTCGAAGCGGAAGGAGTGCACGTGCGCGTCGTGAACGTCATGCACGAACCACTGGCCGCGCAACTCGGGCGCGTGGTTCCACCAGAACCCCTGGAAGCGGTGCCCGAGGATGCGGGCCGTGCCGGGCGGCCCCCAGGCGTGCGTGGGCGCCGCCCGGTCGAAGGTCGCACGGAAGAAGTCGTCGAAGCCGCCCACGTGATCCATGTGCAGGTGCGACAGCAGCAGGTGGTCGGTGGCCTGCACCTCCGCGAACGGCAGCGTGTCCAGCACGCGCGCGCCGCAGTCCAGCAGCAGGCGCGTCTGCCCCTGCCCGCTGTCCGCCACGACCCACAGCGCGTTGTCCTCTGCTGGCCCGCCCAGCACCCGTGTCCTCAACATGCCGCGCAGCCTAACGGGTGCCCGGCGCGGCGTGCCATGCGCCGGGTGGCCTACGCCGCTGCCCATTCAGGCTGCCGTTCAGGCGGGGGTGCGCTGTCCGGTCCGGTGCCACCAGCGGCCGCCGAACACGTGCAGGGTCAGGCCCGCGAAGACCAGCAGCGCGCCGATGACCTTCCCGGGCGGGAACGCCTCGTGGTAGGCCAGGGCGCTGGCGATCAGGCCGAACACCGGCACCAGCAGCGACAGGGGCGCCACCCGCGCCGCGCCGTGCCGCTGGATCAGCACGGACCACAACCCGAAGCCCAGCACGGTGTTGCCCAGGCCCATGAACACGATGGCCGCCCAGAACCCCCACCCGCTGTGCGTCAGGGTGTGGCCCACGGCGTCCCAGCCGCCGGTCAGGCCTGCCAGCAGCGTCAGGGGAATGGGGGGAATCAGGGCGCTCCAGACGACCAGGGACAGCATGTTCGCGCCGCCCGACGCCCGCACCACGAGGTTGCTGCCCGCCCAGCCCAGCGCGGCCAGCAGCGTGAGGGCCAGACTGATCAGGGGCAGGTCGCCGCCGGAGAGCGCGCCGATCAGGGCCATGCCGCTGAACGCCGCGGTCATCCCGGCGGCCTGCCAGGGCTGGATGCGTTCGCCCAGCAGCCGCGCGGCCAGGATCGCGGTGAAGAACGCCTGCATCTGCATGAGCAGCGAACCCAGGCCTGCGCTCATGCCCAGCTGGATGGCGAGGTACAGCAGGCCGAACTGCACGACGCCCACGAGCAGCCCGTAGCCCCACAGCAGCCGGGCGGGGATCTGCGGGCGCGGCACGAGGAACACTGCAGGGAGGGCGGCCACCGCGAAGCGCAGCGCGGCGACCAGCAGCGGCGGGGCGCCCGCGACACTCCACTTGATCACGATGAAGTTCACGCCCCAGATGCCTGTGATGAGCAGCGCCAGCAGTAGCGCGCGGGCGTTCAGGGGCGGCAGGGTCGCGGGGGCGCTCATTGCGCGGGAGTGTACGCCCGGTCCTCCCGTGGCGTTCCTCGATGGTGGACAGTGGAACTTTCGCTTGCGCGCCGGGGGGGTGTTACAGTAGCGCAGCACCACACAACCCAGGCGACGTCCTGCCGGTCTCCCCGGACGGGACCGCCGCCGATGGAGGCTCCATGCATAAAGGTCTGTCCGTCTCCCTGCTCAGCGCCGCCCTGCTGCTCGCGTCCTGCTCGCAGACCCCCGCCTCCCCCCAGGCGGCCGCCCCCAAGGGCAGCGACTCCCTGGTCGCCACCGCCGACGAGTGCAGCACCTTCCAGCAGTACCCGGTCGTCGTGTCCCGCGTGGATTTCAAGACCAAACGCGACTGGCTGGACATCGTCAAGACCTTCGAACCGGTCGGCGGCAGCCTGGAAGACGGCTACGTGCTGCTGGACATCAGCCGCCCCGAATTCGAGCAGCTGCGCGTCACCGGCCTCGCCCGCGGCTGGACCGTGAAGATCGACCAGACCCAGACCGAGCGCCACAGCGCCTCGCTGAAAACCCCGCTGAGCGCCCTGAGCATCAGCGGCTACTCCTGCTACCGCACCGTCGAGGAAACCTACGCCAGCGCGCAGGGCCTCGTCACGCAGTACCCGAACCTCGCCAGCTGGAGCAGCTTCGGCTCCTCGTGGCTCAAGAGCAAGGGGCGCGGCGGGTACGACATGAACGTCCTGAAACTGACCAACAAGAGCGTGACCGGCACCAAGCCCCGGCTGCTCATCACCGCGTCCATCCACGCGCGCGAGTACACCCCGGCGGAACTCACGACCCGCTTCGCAGAGTACCTGCTCGCCAACTACGGCAAGGACGCCGACGTCACCTGGATGCTCGACAGTCAGGAGGTCTGGCTGGTCCTCCAGAGCAACCCGGACGGCCGCAAGAAGGCCGAGGCGGGCGCGTCCTGGCGCAAGAACGTGAACGACACCCAGGCGTGCAGCAACGGCCTGTACGGCGTGGACCTGAACCGCAACTTCAACTACGCCTGGGGCACCGGCGGATCCAGCGCCGACCCCTGTAACGAGACGTACAAGGGCACCGCCGCCGCGAGTGAAATCGAGACGCAGAACCTCCAGGCCCTGATCAAGGCGGCCTTCGCGGACAACCGGGGCCCCGCCCGCACCGACGCCGCGCCCGACACCACCAGCGGCCTGTACATGGACATCCACAGCTACTCCCAGCTGGTGCTGTGGCCCTGGGGAGACACCACCACCGTCGCCCCGAACGGCACGCAGATGCAGAGCCTGGGCCGCAAGTTCGCGTACTTCAACGGCTACACCCCCGAGCAGAGCGTCGGCCTGTACCCCACCAGCGGCACCACCGACGACTTCGCGTACGGCGAGCTGGGCGTGCCCGCCTACACCATCGAACTGGGCAGTGCGTTCTTCGAGCCGTGCAACACCTTCACCGGCACCACCCTGCCCAAGAACCAGGCGGCCCTGCTGTACGCGCTGCGCGTGGCCCGCCAGCCGTACACCATGGGCAGCGGCCCGGACAGCGTCACGCTGAACGCCCCCGCCAGCGTCGCCACGGGCGCCAGCTTCACCCTGAGCGCCAGCGCCACGAACACCCGCTTCAACACCAGCAACGGCGCGGAACCCACCCGCACGATCAGCAGCGCCGAGTACTTCATCGACACGCCCCCCTGGGCCGGCGGGACCGCACGCGCCATGACCGCTGCGGACGGCGCGTTCAATGCCGCCACCGAGAGCGTGCAGGCCACGGTCTCCACCACCGGCCTCAGCGCCGGGAAGCACATGGTGTACGTCCGCGCGAAGAACAACAACGGCACGTACGGTCCCGTGTCCGCGCTGTTCGTCACGGTCGGCGCGACCACCGGCACGACCACCACGTACACCGGCACGGTCGCCGCCGCCGGGAACGCCTACCAGACCTCCAGCAGCGGCTTCACGTACGCGGGCGGCACCCTGAACGGCAACCTGACCGGCCCGTCGGGCACCGACTTCGACCTGTACCTGCAGAAACTCTCCGGCAGCACCTGGACGCAGGTCGCGGCCAGCGAAGGCAGCACCAGCACCGAAGCCATCAACTACGCCGCCGCGAGCGGCACGTACCGCTGGCGCGTCTACGCCTACAGCGGCAGCGGCAGCTACAGCCTGACCGAAACGAAGTAAGGGAGGTGGGGCGCAGCGCGCGGGTGGCCGTAAGGGCCCCGCGCCGCTCCCCCCTCTGCATGTCCAGTCATTCAGAATGCATATTCATGCGCTCACCACTCGGAGTGATCGTGCCCTGACCTGAAGCGGGTATACTCCGCGCCTATGACGAAAGTCGCCCGCTCGCAGAAAACCCAGGCCAAGGCCAGCGCCGCCCCGAAGAAAACCGGAGCGGCGCGCAAGGCTGCCACGAAAAAAGATACAACCCCCGCGCCGGTCACCGTGCCCGTGCTGCTCACCCCGGACACCCTCCCGAAACCCGTCATGGCCGGGCGGGACTTCCTGAGCAACCTCGACATGACCGCCGCCGAACTGCGCGCCGTCATGGACACTGCCCACAGCATGAAACGCGGCGAGTGGCGCGCCGTGAAACCCCTGGCGGGCCTCAGCATCGCGCTGGTGTTCGAGAAGGCCAGCCTGCGCACCCGCACCACCTTCGACGTCGGCATGTACCAGCTCGGCGGGCACGCCATCACCCTCAGCAACACCGAGATCGGCCTCGGCACCCGCGAACGCGTCAGCGACGTCGCCCGCAACCTCGAACGCTGGGTGGACGCCGTCATGGGCCGCGTGTACCTCCAGCAGACCCTCCAGGAACTCGCCCAGCACGCCAGCATCCCCGTCATCAACGGCCTCTCGGACATGCTGCACCCCGCGCAGCTCCTCGCCGACTACCAGACCATCGAAGAAGAATTCGGCACCGACCTGCGCGGCCGCCGCGTCGTGTACATCGGCGACGGGAACAACCTCGCCAACAGCCACATCCACATGGGCATCCTGACCGGCACCGACGTCACCGTCGTCACCCCCGTCGGCTACGAACCCAACGCCGGAGTCCTCATGGACGCCGTCCGCGCCGGCGTCAACATCACCCTCACGAACGACCTCGCCGCCGTGCAGGGCGCCGACGTCCTGTACACCGACGTGTGGATCAGCATGGGCCAGGAAGCCGAAGCCGACATCCGCCGCCGCGCCTTCCAGGGCTACCAGGTCACCCCCGACATGCTCGACACCATCGCCCCGAACGGCATCTTCCTGCACTGCCTCCCCGCCCACTACGGCGAGGAAACCGTCCCCGAAGCCACCGAACACCCCAAGAGCCGCGTCTTCGACCAGGCCGAAAACCGCCTCCACGCGCAGAAAGCCCTGATGTACCACCTCATGGGCGACCTGAAACCGCGCTGGTAAACCTCCGCTATGGCGCGCATCTGCCGTCACGCGGATGCGCGCCCGCCCGTTTCTCTGGCACGCTGACCCCATGACCATCCTGCACACGTCCCGTCTGACCCTCCGGCCCCTGACGCCGGACGACCTGCCGCGTGTCCTGGCGTACCGGAACGATCCGGAGGTCGCGCGGTATCAGGGCTGGCCGCTGCCTGCCACGCCGGACAGTGTGGCGGGGCTCGTGTCGGACGCGCCGCTGGGGGCGCCCGGCTGGGTGCAGCGGGCCGTCACGCTGACGGGCGGTGAACTCGTGGGGGACGTGGGCCTGAACACGCAGGGGCCGCAGGCGGAACTCGGCGTGACGCTTGCCCGCAGCGCGCAGGGGCAGGGGTACGCCCGCGAGGCCCTGCACGCCCTCGTCACCCACGCGTTCGCGGGCCTGGGCCTGCACCGCGTGCACGCCAGCATCGACCCGCGCAACACGGCGGTCGCAGGCCTGCTGACCCGCCTGGGCTTCCGGCACGAGGGGACCAGCCTCCAGAGTTACCGGCACCGGGGCGAGTGGACCGACGACGCCCTGTACGCCGTTCTGGCCGCCGAGTGGACCGCGTGACCGGGGTCACGGAGTGGCTGGACGTCGTGAACGAGCACGACGAGGTCATCGGTCAGGCCACCCGCGAGGATGCCTATGCGCGCGGCCTGACCGTCCGCGTCATCAACGCCTTCCTGATCAACGGCGCGGGCCAGCTGTGGATTCCGTGCCGCACCGCGCACAAACGCCTGTTCCCCGGCTGCCTCGACCTGAGCGTCGGCGGGCACGTCGAACACGGCGAAACCTACGAGCAGGCGTTCCGCCGCGAGACGCAGGAGGAACTGAACCTGAACGTGGACGACCTCCCGTGGCGGCACATCGCCCGCTTCGGCCCGCGCGACGGCCTGAGTGCTTTCATGCACGTGTACGAACTGCGCCGCGACGACCCGCCCGCCTTCAACCCGGACGATTTCAGCAGCGCGCAGTGGCTCACGCCCGCCGAACTCATCCGGCGCATCGAGCAGGGCGACCCCGCCAAGGGCGACCTGAAGCGCCTCGTGCAGCTGTGCTACGGGGTGGGTAGTCAGGATGTCTCGCCCGGTACTCCGGGCAGAAGGTCAGAATGACAGTCATGACGAATGATCCGACCGAATTGTTCGGTGACCAGCAGAACATGGTGGAACGGGGATTCGCTGATCTCCAGGCCAAGACGCAGGCTCATATCGGCAGCTGGGGCCTGGACCGGGCCGAGTGGGCCGCCGATCTGGCAGCTGGCACGATCAGGTTCACCACGGACACTGTCCAGGCCGTCGCCCCAGTGCAGGTGATCGGGACGTACAGCACTGCTGAATCCACCTGGCTGTGGGGCTGGGATCACCCCTCCGTCCCCGAACCTCTGGGGCAACACGCGCGGCAGGTCAGGGACTGGGCGCAGACGCATGGGCTGGAGGCGCTGCTGGAACGCAAACTTGAGTGCTCGGAAGAGGACGCCTGGGCGTTCACGGCGCTGGCCACCACACTGGCCGATGCCCAGGGCGCCTACCGTGGTCCTGCCGGGCCGACCCTCGTATTCATGACATTCGGCACCGTGCAACTGAGCGCGGTGCCCCAGGGAGACGTATGACACCCAAGGTATTTATCGACGGTGAGGCCGGAACGACGGGCCTGCAGATCCGGCAGCGGCTTCAGGGCCGGGCGGATATCGAGTTGCTGAGCATCGACCCGGCGCGGCGCAAGGACAGCGCGGCGCGGGCGGAGTTGCTGAACACGGCGGACGTGTCGATCCTGTGCCTGCATGACGACGCGGCGCGCGAGGCGGTCACGCTGACCACGAACCCGGCCGCGCGCCTGCTGGATGCGAGCACGGCGCACCGGGTGAATCCGGCGTGGGTGTTCGGCTTCCCGGAATTGAACGCGGGGCAGGCGGACGCGATCCGCGCGGCGCGCTTCGTGGCGAACCCCGGCTGTTACAGCACGGGCGCGATCTCGCTGCTGGCCCCGCTGACGGGCGCGGGCCTGATCCCGGCGGACTTCCCGGTCAGCATCCAGGGGTACAGCGGGTACACGGGTGGGGGCCGGGCGCTGGTGGACGCGCACGAGAAGGGCGAGGATCATCCGATGAAGGGCGCGTTCCTGAGTTACGCGCTGGGGCTGGGGCACAAGCACATTCCCGAGACGATGCGGTACGGGGGATTGAGCCGCACGCCGATCTTCACACCGAACGTGGGCGCGTGGGCGCAGGGCATGACCGTGACCATCCCTCTGCACCTGCAGGAGCTGGGCACCACGCCGGACGCCCTGCACGCGGCGTTGAAGGATCACTACGCCGGGCAGCGGTATGTGCGGGTGTTCGAGATGAGCGACAACCCGGAGGTGCTTGACCCGCAGACTCTGAACGGTACGAACGACCTGGAGCTGTTCGTGTACGCGGCCACGGACGGCGAGCGTGCGCTGCTGGTCGCGCGGCTGGACAATCTCGGGAAGGGCGCGGGCGGCGCGGCGGTGCAGAACCTGAACCTCATGCTGGGACTGTGATTCCGCTCCGGGGGACCCGGAGCCGACTGGAAGGAGCAGGAATGAGACGACGGAGACGGAGTGGAGTGACCGGAGCGGAGCGCAGGGCACGCAGCGCAGTCGCAGGAGCGGGGCAGTCGTGACAGGCGCGAGCAAGCTGGACATCAATCGGGGCACGACGCTGTGCATGAGCGTGTCGGCCCGACCCAGCAACTTCGGGACGCGCTTTCACAATCACCTGTACGCGGCGCTGGGTCTGGATTTCGTGTACAAGGCGTTCGGGGTGCAGGACATCGCGGGCGTCGTGGCGGGTATCCGGGCGCTGGGCGTGCGCGGCTGCGCGGTCAGCATGCCGTTCAAGGAGGCGGTGATTCCGCTGCTGGACGAACTGGACGCCTCGGCGGCGGCCATCGGGTCGGTGAATACCATCGTGAACACGGACGGGTTCCTGCGGGCGTTCAACACGGATTACACCGCCATTCAGCTGCTGATCGAACGGCACGCGCTGAACCGGGACGCGCGGGTGGTGCTGCGCGGCAGCGGCGGCATGGGGAAGGCCGTGGCGAGTGCCCTGCGGGACGCGGGTTTCACGCGCGGCATGATCGTCGCCCGCAACGAGGCCGCCGGGCGGGCACTGGCGGACCGCTGCGGCTGGGACTGGCACCCCACCACCCCTGACGTGCAGGACGGCGACCTGCTCGTGAACGTCACGCCGATCGGCATGGCGGGTGGCGCGGAGGAGCACGACCTGGCCTTCACGCCTGACGCCATCGCGCGGGCGGGCACGGTGTTCGACGTGATCGCCCTGCCGGGCGAGACGCCCCTGATCGTGGAGGCGCGGCGGCAGGACAGGCCCGTCGTGACCGGGCTGGAGGTCGTGGCGTTGCAGGCGCTGGAGCAGTTCGTGCTGTACACCGGCGTCCGCCCCACCGACGAGCAGGTGCAGGCAGCGGTCGAGTTCGCACGGATCTGACCTCAAAGCGTGGGGAGAGGTCGCACTGGCCTCTCCCCTGTGTCGTTGGCGGTCAGTCCTGCGGCAGGTGGGACTGCACCTGAATGTCGCCGTACGTGTCGGTCTGCTCGACGCTGAAGTTCCCTTCCTTCACCCCTTCGAGCAGGGCGGCGAAGTAGGTGGTCTGTTCGCCCCAGTCCTGCGCGGGAATGCCCCGGAAGGTGAAGGTCCGCAGGCGCCTTCCGAAGGCGCGCAGCGCGCCCAGCGCGTCGGCCAGCGAGAGGCGGTCGCGGGCCAGGAGGGGCACCTCGACCTGCCGCACGGCGTTCTGCGCGGCCTTCACGAGTTTGGCGAGACTGCCCTGCGGGTTGCGGGGCCGTTCGCGGCGCGGCAGGGTCACGGGCACGGCGCGGGCGGGGATCAGGCCCTCGCGTTCGCGGCGGCGCGCGGCCAGGAAGCCCACGAGCGCGTCCAGTTCCGCCAAGGCCTCCACGCCTTCCAGCACGTCGTCCAGCGGCTCGAACCAGTCGCCGCCCACTTCCGGCTCCTCGGGTTCGGGTTGCGGCAGCAGCAGGCGGGCCTTCAGGGCGATGACCGCCGCCAGGGTGGGCAGCAGGTCCGGGTGTGCGCCCTCCAGCGGGCCGCCGGTGACCGCCTGCGCCCAGGCGAGCACGTCGCGCGTGAGGGTCAGCAGGGGCACCTCCCCCGGCTGGACGCGGCCCGTGCGCAGCGCGGAGGCCAGTTCCGCCAGGGTGCCGCTGAACGCGGGGAGCGCCACGCTGAAGCCCACCCCGGCCGGGGGCGGCGGGGTGGGAGTGGGCAGCGCGGGCGCGGCAGTCACGGCAGGTGGGTTACAGGGTCAGGAAGCCGACTTTCTCGCGGACTTCCGCCATGATCGGCTGCGCGATCGCGCGGGCCTCGCGCGCCCCCTGCGCCAGGGCGTCACGCACGAAGTCCGGGTCGGCTTTCAGCGTCTCGGCCCGCTCCTGGATGGGCGTCAGGTGCGCGGTAATACCGGTCATGAGCATCTTCTTGCAGTCGATGCAGCCGATCCCGGCGCTGCGGCACCCGGCGTCCACTGTCTGGATGATGTCCAGGTCGCTGAACAGCTTGTGGTAGTCGAAGATCAGGCACTTCTCGGGATCGCCGGGATCGGTGCGGCGCACGCGGGCCGGGTCGGTGGGCGCCACGCGCAGCTTCTGCCAGATGGAATCGAGGGGCTCCAGGATACCGATGGTGCTCGTCTCGCCCTTGCTCTTGCCCATCTTGCCGTTGCCGTCCACGCCCGGAATGCGCAGCGCGTCCTTGTTGTACACGGCCCTGGGTTCGGGGAACGTCTCGCCGAACGCATGGTTGAACTTGCGGGCGATCTCGCGCGTCAGTTCGATGTGCTGCGTCTGGTCCTCACCGACGGGCACGGTGTCGGCCTTGTACAGCAGGATGTCGGCGGCCATCAGGGCCGGGTACATCAGCAGGCCCGCCGGGACGCTCTCCAGTTGCGCGGACTTGTCCTTGTACTGCGTCATGCGTTCCAGCTCGCCGACCGGCGTCAGGGTCGTGAAGATCCACGACAGTTCCTGATGCTCGGGCACGTGCGACTGCACGAAGAACGTGACCCGGCTGGGGTCGAGGCCCACCGCGAAGTTCGCGACGGCCATCTCGAAGGTCCGCTGCGCGAGCAGCTTCGGGTCGGAGGCGGCGGGGTTGGTGATCGCGTGCAGGTCCACCACGCAGTAGATGGAGTTCTTCCCGAACTCCTCGCCCAGCCGCACGTAGTTGCGCATGGCCCCGAAGTAGTTCCCGATGTGCGGTTCACCTGTGGGCTGAATCCCTGAAAAGACGCGCGGCATAACCCGGAGATTCTAGATCATGGCGGATGGCGAATGGCGGATGGCTCAAACAGGGCGAGTGGGCCGCAGGCGACCGCCCACGACCCACTTCCTACATCCCACAACCCCTCACGCGCTGCCGCGGATGATCAGGCGGGGTTCGAAGCGGCGGGCGCGGGCGGGGCCCTTGTAGCCGTTCAGGCGCGACAGCAGGAGTTGCGCGGCCTCGTAGCCCATGCTCTCGACCGGCTGGTGCAGGGTGGTCAGGCCGCGCTCGGCGGCCCAGGGCTGGTCGTCGAAGCCGATCACGCGCACGTCCTGCCCGATCTTCAGGCCGCGCAGGCGGACCTCGTCCAGCAGCGCGCCCGCGAGCATGTCCGCCGAGGCGAACACGGTGCAGGGCAGCCCGGCCTCCTGCGCCTGATTGAGGACGGTGGCGGCCGTGTTGCGCGCCGCGAGGGAATCGAAGGAACTGGTGTACTCGGCGCGGATGGTGCGCCCGGCGGTGTCCAGCGCACTCATGAAGCCGCTGCGGCGGTCCTCGAACACGCGGGTGGTGAACAGCTGGTCCAGTTCGGTCTCGACCCACACGGCGTACAGGTCGCCACTGAACTGCGCGGCGTACTCGCCCGCCATGCGCCCGCCCGCGACGTTGTCCATGAACGAGGAATCCACGTTGTCCGCGAAGGCGTCCACGAGCACGGTGGGTTGCTGGGTGCGCAGGCGCCGCTCGTGGAACATCTGCGTGAGGTTGTACGTCGCCATGACCAGCCCGTCCGCCTGGTAGGCCAGCGTGTGCGAGCCCAGGTAGCGTTCCAGGCGCGAGCGGTCCAGCAGCGGGAAGATCGCCACGTCGTAGCGCGCCTCCTGGAACGCCGTTTCCAGGCCGTCGAGGAGGCGCACGTAGAATTCGGTGGTCAGGACGGGCAGCAGGACGCTGATGGTGTAGCTGCGGCCGCCCGCGATGCGCCGGGCGTGCGGGTTGGGGGTGTACTCCAGGTCCGCGATGGCCTTGAGGACGCTCTCGCGCGTGGCGCCCTTGACGGCCACGTGATTGTTCAGCACCCGCGAGACGGTGCCGACCCCGACCCCGGCGTGCCGGGCTACATCCTGAATGGTGGGTTTGCGCATGATTTGGCACTCAGGATACGCCTTTTTTGGAACGGGTTCCAAGCGTGTCATGAGGGCTGCTGGCCCCGCAGCGGTGCGGCGGGGACAATGCCCCCCCGGGCACGCGCCTACACTGCACCCTGACGGCTGCCCGCGCCGGGCACGCCCCGCCATGAAGGAGCGACCATGACCTCAACCCGCCGCGCCGGACCCGCCCGGCCCCTCCTGATCGCCGCGCTGCTGATCCTCGCCGCCGCGCTGGCCGCCGCCCTGCTGCGCCCCCGCGACACCGCGACCCAGACCCCCGCCCAGGCCAGTCAGGCCAGCGGCACCCTCCCGGCCACCGTCACGGACGCCCGCGTGGTCGCCGTGCCCCCCGGCATCCGCGAGACGAGCGTGTTCGCCACCCTCCGCAGCACCTGGGACGCGGACGTCCGCATCACGGGCGTGAGCAGCCCCGCCGCCGGGCACGCCATGCTGATGGTCACCCGCACCCAGGACAACATGACCGGCATGAGCATGACCGATACCCTCACCCTCCCGGCGGGCGGCACGCTGACCCTCAGCGACACCGGCGACCACCTCATGCTCATGGACCTGAAAGAACCCCTCCAGCCCGGGCAGACCATTCCCATCACCCTGACCGACGCCGAGGGCCGCACCCTGACCATCCAGGCGCCCGTGATGAAACCATGACGGTGACCCCCTGATGACCAGCGAACCCACCCCCGGCCCGGACCTCACGACCAGCGCGCCCCCCGCGCGGCCCTGGTACGTGTCCGCCATCCTGGCCGTCGCCGCCGTGACCCTGCTCCTGCTGGGCGCCTGGGCCGCCGCGCGACTGCGCAGCCCCTACCCGTTCTTCGGCACCGCGTACCCGCAGGGCACCGCCGCGACGGGCTTCACCGGCACCGTCAGCGACACCCCCACCGCTCCGCCCCGCGCCTTCACGTTCACGCCCGGGCAGGGACAGGTCACCGCCGTGTTCTTCGGGTTCACGCACTGCGCCAGCATCTGCCCCCTGACCCTCTCGTACCTGAACAAGGTCCGCGACGCCCTCCCCGACGACCAGAAGGCCCGCTTCCGCATCCTGCTCGTCAGCGTCGACCCCGCCCGCGACACCCCGGGACGCCTCAACGAGTACGCCTCCTACTTCGGCAAGGAAGGCGTCGGCGTGCACATCCCCGAACCGCAACTGGCGACAGTCGCCCAGGCGTACGGCGTCGGCTACCAGAAGGCCGACGTGAAGGGCGCCGACTACCAGATGAACCACACGACCGCCACCTACCTCATCGACGCCCAGGGCAACCTGCGCGTCCTGTGGGACTACACCCAGCTCCCCCAGGTCGCCCGCGTCCAGGCGGACCTGCAACACGTCATGGAGACGCAATGAGCGCCACGCCCGCCACGCTCAACCCCACCCTGGCCGACCTCCTCAGCCCCAGCCCCGACCTCCTCTTCCTGATCCCCACCCTGCTCCTCGCCGCCGCGTACGCCTGGGGATACGTCCGCGCGCACCGCGAAGGACGCGGCCAGGACTGGCCCGCCTGGAAAGCCGCCCTGTTCACCCTCGGCGTCCTCCTGCTGCTCATCACCACCCAGAGCCGCGCCGCGACCCTCACCCAGAGCAGCATGGCCCTCTACATGACCCGCCTCATGGTGCTCGCCGAGGTCGTCCCACCCCTCCTCGTGCTCGGCCTGCCCCGCCTGCGCCCCGACCCCCGGCGCGGCCCCGGGAAGGTCCTCAACCTCCTCCTCGACCCCTGGGTCGCCCTGGCCCTCTGGACGGCCGTCATCATCTACTGGAACGTTCCCGCCGGCTTCAACGCCAGCGTCGTCAGCAACACCGCCGCCCCCCTCCTGCCGGGGCTGTACCTCCTGAGCAGCCTGCTCGTCTGGAGCGTCATCCTCCGCCCCCTCCCCACCGTGCAACCCGCCGACATCGGCTCACGCGGCTGGTTCGGCCTCCTCGCCGCCCTCCCCATGATGGCCGTCGCCAGCGTCTGGCTGTACAGCCCCCGCGTCCTCTACACCCCCTACGTCAACGCCCTGTGCCTCTGGAACTACACCCCCCTCCAGAACCAGCAGCTCAGCGGCTGGATCATGATGCTCGCCGGACTCCCCGCCCTGGCCCTCGCGTTCATCCAGCTGTTCGCCTGGCTGATCAAACTGTCCGAAACGCAGGGCATGCCGCCCGCGCGCGTCGTGCCTGACTCCGACACGGAAAGCTGAACGGCGTGACCCACCCCCCCAACCCCCCTGCCCAGAGGGCAGGGGGGCTTTTCGCTGCGCTCGGCCAAGAGTTTCTACTCGTGCGGCGCAGGTTTATCGGGCGGTGACGGGTCCGGCCTCGACGCCATGCTGCCGCCCCCCGCAAGGCCCGCGCGCTGCGCGCACGACGGCCGGTGGTGGTCTGCGGCCGCTGGCCGGGTGGGTCGGCGCGTGCAGCTGATCGACTCTGTCCTTTCTCCTCCCCCCTTGAGGGGGAGGCCGGGTGGGGGGTGGCGGCCCGCGCCCGCTCTCGCCGTGCCTCACAGTTCACAGACCCACCTACCCATTCCCCACAACCCACTTCCTACTTCCCACACCCCACTCCCCCTTCACTTTCCGTCCATTGATTCAGTTGCGGTGGGTGGGGGCTTGTTAGCCTGCGCGCATGTATGACGTGGTGGTGGTGGGTGCGGGGTTGGCGGGCCTGACGGCGGCGCGTGTGCTGTCGCGGGCGGGGGAGCGGGTGCGGGTGCTGGAGGCGGCGCCGGAGGTGGGGGGGCGCGTGCGGTCGCGGGTGGTGGGTGGGTTCGTGCTGGATGCGGGGTATCAGGTGTTGTTCCCGGCGTATCCGGCGGTGCGGCGGCACGTGAACCTGGGGGCGCTGGATCTGGTGGCGATCCCGCCGGGCGCGGTGGTGGTGCGGGGGGATCGGCGGGAGGTGCTGGGCAGTCCGTTCGGGGATCTCGCGGCGCTGCCGGGGACGCTGGCGGCACGGTCGCTGGGCGTGGCGGACAAGGCGCGGGTGGCGGCGCTGGCGCTGCGATTGCGTGCGCCTGCGCCGTTCGAGTTGCTGCGCGGGCCGGACGAGTTCACGGAAGGCTACCTGCGGAGGCAGGGGTTCAGTGAGGGAGCGCTGGATGCGTTCTTCCGGCCGTTCTTCGGGGGGATCTTCCTGGACCGGACGCTGGGCACGAGTGCGCGGCTGTTCCGGTACTACTTCCGGATGCTGATGGATGGCGGCGCGGCGCTGCCCCGCGCGGGCATGGGGGCGTTGACGGCGCAGCTGGCAGAGGGGTTGGATGTCAGTCTGAACGTGCCGGTTCAGCGGCTAAGGCCGCATGCGGGGCACGTGACGGTGCACTCGGCGGCGGGGGAGCTCGAGGCGCGGCAGGTGATCGTGGCGACCGATCCGGGCACCGCCGCCCGCCTGACGGGTGCGGACGTGGCGCGCGGCAGCGTGAGCAGCACGTACCTGCACTACGCGAGTGCGGGGCAGATAGACCGGGAGGCGCGGCTGCTGCTGAACGCCGAGGCTGGGTTCATCAACAACGCCCACTGGCTGAGCAACGCCGTGCCGGGCCGCGCCCCGGCGGGCGGGCACCTGTTGACCGTGACGGTGCTGGGCGAACCGGATCTGGACGACGACGCGCTGGACGCCCGAGTGCGGGGCGAACTGGGTCGCTGGTACCCCCCGGCGCAGGTGCAGGCGCTGCGCACCCTACTCGTGGAACGCATCCGGCACGCGCAGTACCCGCAGCTGCCCGAGTACGCCGCCGTGCTGCCCGGCCACGCGACGCCACTGCCGGGCGTGATCATCGCCAGCGAGGTCACCGCCATGAGCGGCATTCAGGGCGCGATGGAAAGTGGTGAGAAGGCAGCCGCGATCGTCCTGAACGACCCGGTCGGCATGAGCCGCCCACGCGGGGGATAGGGTCCGGTCACTTCTGCATGCCGGGGTGGCTGATGCCCGTTACGCTGAGGGCTCATGAAACGCGTGATGACGGTGGTGGCGGGTCTGGGCGTCCTTCTCGCGGCGTGCGGGGAGACGCCGCCGACGATCAGTGTCGGCAAGGACCCCCGGATGCTCTCGGGACACTGGGTGGGCAGCGTCCGGGCATCAGCGGAGACGGCAGAGGTGCCGCTGGACCTGAACTTCACGGCGACGTACGTGGACGCGCGTCAGTTCACCGTGACCGGCAGCGGGACGCTGAACGGTCAGGCGGTCACGGTGAACGGAACGGTGAAGGGGAACGCGGATATGTTCGTGCAGTACACGCCGCTTCCTCCCAAGTACGACATGCGTGGCGACCTGAACGTGACGGGCGCGGCGGGTGATCTGGGCACGCTGAACGTGATGCAGTATGTGTCGGGGGACGCGCCAGTATCGGGTGTCTTTTACAGGGTGGCGTGGACGCCGAAGGGAAGTGCAACGGTGGCCATTGGTTCCATCAGTCGCCGCTGAGGTCGGGTAGGCTGGCGGGCATGTCGGTGCGTCTGGATCATCTGGTGGTGGCGGCCCGTTCACTGGCCGAGGGGCGGGAGTGGCTGGAGGGTCGCCTGCGCGTGCCGCTCCAGCCGGGCGGGGAGCACGAGCTGTTCGGGACGCATAACCTGCTGCTGTCGCTGGGGCCGGACGCGTACCTGGAGGTGATCGCCGTGAACCCGGCCGCGCCGCCGCCCGCGCGGGCGCGCTGGTTCGCGCTGGACACGCCGGGCATGCAGGAGCGGCTGGCGCACGGCCCGGCGCTGGTGCACTGGGTGGCGCAGGTGGCGCAGGTGCCAGCCGGGCCGGACGCGCTGCCGCTGTCGCGCGGGGAGAACCGCTGGGTGCTGACTGTTCCGCCGGACGGTTCACTGCCCGGTGGTGGGGCCGCGCCGTCCCTGATTCACTGGTTGACGCCGCCGCCGCCTACGCGCCTGCCGGACGTGGGAGTGCGCCTGGCGGGCCTGCGGCTGGGTTCGCCCGAACCGGACGGGCTGCGCGCGGCACTGGACGCCCTGCGTTTCCACGGTGAGGTGGAGGTCGTGGAGGCCCCGCAGGTCGAGCTGCGCGCCACGCTGGACACGCCGCACGGGCCGGTGGAACTGTAGGGGTGCCGTGGGGGCATGTCCGGCAGTCTTGACCCCCCCCGGGCGGGGTGCGCCACAATGGGCGTCATGAGCACCCAGACTGCCCGCCCGCCCGTGGATCTCGACTGGAACACGCTGGGATTCAGTTACGTCCGCACCGACGAGCGCTACCTGTCGCACTGGCGGGACGGCGCGTGGGACGCCGGGACGCTGACGCTGGACAACGTGCTGCACATCAGCGAGGGGTCAACGGCGCTGCACTACGGTCAGCAGTGCTTCGAGGGCCTCAAGGCGTACCGCGCGGCGGACGGCAGCATCAACCTCTTCCGCCCGGATCAGAACGCGGCGCGCATGCAGGCCAGCTGCCGCCGCCTCCTGATGCCCGAGGTCAGCACCGAGCAGTTCATCGAGGCGTGCCGTCAGGTCGTGCAGGCCAACGAGCGCTGGCTGCCCCCCTACGGCAGCGGCGGCGCGCTGTACCTGCGCCCCTACGTGATCGGCGTCGGCGACAACATCGGCGTGCGCAGCGCCCCGGAGTTCATCTTCGGCGTGTTCTGCATACCCGTGGGCGCGTACTTCAAGGGGGGCCTGACGCCGCACAACTTCATGACCAGTGAGTACGACCGCGCCGCGCCGCACGGTACCGGGGCCGCAAAGGTCGGCGGGAACTACGCCGCGAGCCTGATGCCCGGCGCGCAGGCCAAGGACCGCAAGTTCGCGGACGCGATCTACCTCGACCCGGCGACCCACACGAAGATCGAGGAGGTCGGCGCGGCGAACTTCTTCGCCATCACCAAGGACGGCCAGACGTTCATCACGCCCAAGTCGCCCAGCATCCTGCCCAGCATCACGAAGTACAGCCTGCTGCATCTGGCCGAGCACCGCCTGGGCCTGAACGTCGTCGAGGGGGACGTGTACATCGACCGTCTGGACGAGTACGCCGAGGCCGGCGCGTGCGGCACGGCGGCCGTCATCACGCCCATCGGCGGCATCCAGCACGGCGACACCTTCCACGTGTTCCACAGCGAGACCGAGGTCGGCCCGGTCACCCGCCGCCTGTACGACGAACTGGTCGGCATCCAGTCCGGCGATCGCGAGGCGCCCGAGGGCTGGATCGTCAAGGTGTAACACGGACTCCGATTGAATGGCTTATAAAGCCGTTCAATCCGAGTGAGTAGAACCACAGGACAGCGTGGAGTGATGAGCAACGAGATCGGGAAGATGGAGTGGTATGCAGCCAACTCCCTCTTCCCGACGCACTGATGATACGCCCCGATGCCCGTATTGCCCGTCGCCCACCAGGGTGGGCGTTCATTCCCGT